>JAPHSY010000033.1 GCA_026196495.1 Magnetovibrio sp. | reverse complement strand
TAATCTAAGATGATCAAAGTTTCCTTACATACGTCATAACTCAAATACCATTGGATAGCAGATACCTTGTTTGTTAAATTGAAGCCAATACGGGCACACTAATAAAAAAACGGCTTCAACCTCTTGAGCATATACAATAGAACGGCACTCGGCTTTGCGCTGGTTATCCTTTTGGTGGTGACAATTGGCATATTTTCTGTGCTTACCGTGAAATCACTCACGGTTGAGACAGAACGTCTATATAAGCACCCATTTACTGTCAGTAATGCAGCCCGTGACATTGACATGAACTTAGTGTCCATGCATCGCTACATGAAAGATGTCGTCTTATCTCAAAACAATGCTGAACTGGAAAAGGCTATTGGCCAAGTCAATCAGCATGAAAAAAATGTATTCAACAGTTTCAACACCATTTTTGAACGCTACCTTGGCAACAAAGAACAAATCCTTAAGGTCTATCAAAGCTTCATTTCTTGGCGTGATATCCGCGCCGAAGTGATCGCACTGAAACGCATGGGTAAGTCTGATGCTGCGGCTCAAATCACCAAAGGCAAAGGTGCGCGGCACGTACATTTGCTGTCCGCACAAACTCATGAACTGGTTGATTTTGCTGCTAACAAAGCGACAGAATTTAGAGATAAATCGCGCAATAATGAGCGTCAAGGAATCATCGTTTTAGCGGTGTTGTCGACCTTGGCCTGTGTATTGTCTGTTACCATTGCCATTTATATTATTCGTCGTCAGGCGTTTGCCGCTGAAGAAATCAAAAAACGCTCACACCTGATTGACCAAAACATCATGATTGCGCAGCTGGACATTCATGGCAATGTCACCTCCATCAGCAATGCCCTGTGTCGTTTCTTAGAGTACTTGCCCGATGAAATCATCAACACACCTAGTCATTTTTTCATTGCACCTGAATACAATGACGTCGACTTAGAAGACTCAATATGGCGTGTTTTGAAGACTGGTACCCAGTGGCAAAATGAGATCAAATACATCACCCAGTCTGGCTATACGAAGTGGGCTAAGCTCACCGTCGTACCCAATGTAAATAAAGATTATGACATCGAAGGCTATACGTGCTTGCTGCAGGATATGACCAGTAAAAAGATGTCACTCACGGATAATCTCACAACCCTGGGCAATCGTCGGCAGTATGAAGATGTTCTCGCCCATGAAATTCGATTGGCCAAACGCAATGATTCTTACTTGACACTGGCCATTCTCGATATTGATTTTTTTAAAAATTACAATGATTTATATGGCCACCCACAAGGTGATGCAGCATTGGCACAAGTCAGCAAAGCAATTTTGTCATGTATGCGCAGACCAAACGATTTTACTTTCCGCATTGGTGGTGAAGAATTTGCCATATTGTTCTCATCAACTGGCCCCGATGACGCCCGGGCCTTTCTGGATAACATTCGCCACTGTGTGAAGGTGCTGGAAATCGCCCATGCCGCCAGCAAAGTGTCTGAATTCCTCACCGTATCCATCGGGGGAACCACCCTTAAAGGCTCTGCCATCAGAGATGGTGAGCACATGTACATTGATGCAGATAAAGCATTGTATTTAGCGAAAGAAACACGCAACATGACAGTGATGGGTTGATCCCTTCCCGACGGAAAAACATCATGTCCTTAGAGCCATCCCCCACCTGTACGCGATGTCCTCGGTTGGTGGAATACCGCACCAACAACCAAGCCGCATATCCTGACTTCCACAACGCCCCAGTGCCCAGCTTTGGATCGCTTGAGGCTGAGTTGTTGATTGTCGGCCTCGCCCCAGGTCTTAAAGGAGCCAACTGGTCGGGACGTCCCTTTACCGGAGACTATGCCGGTGATTTGCTTTACCCCACATTGTTAAAGTTTGGTCTGGGTGAAGGTGAATATGGTGCCAACGCTGATGATGGTCTTGAACTGACCAATTGCCGCATCACCAATGCGGTGCGTTGCGTGCCTCCAGAAAACAAGGTCAACGGTGCAGAGATCAAAGCCTGCAACCTCTACCTTGTGGCCGAAATCAAAGCAATGCCCAACCTAAAGTCCCTAATTGCCTTAGGTACAGTGGCTCACAATGCGGTGCTGAAAACCTTGGGACACAAACTGTCGGCCTTTAAGTTCGGTCATTGCGCACAGCATGATTTGGGCAATGGCTTGACACTCACCGACAGCTACCACTGTTCACGTTACAACACCAACACCGGACGTTTGACCGAAGAGATGTTCCACGATGTGTTTCGCAGCTTGCTTTAAAGGGATGCAGAAGCTGTAATACCGAAATCTGTTAACCGATTCCTGAAAATTGAGAAAATTATGCGCGTTATTTGTTTGGATATGGAAGGCGTTCTGGTCCCTGAAATTTGGTTGGGGGTCGCCGCAAAGACCGGGATTGAGGAGCTAAAGCTCACCACCCGTGACATCAAAGATTATGACGAACTGATGCGCCATCGCCTCAAAGTTCTGGATGAACACGGTATCAAAATGGACCTGATCCAAGATGTCATCGCTGACATGGGGCCTATGGAAGGTGCCAAAGATTTTTTGGACGAACTGCGTTCCCACGCTCAGGTGATCATCCTCTCTGACACCTTTTACGGTTTCGCCAAGCCGCTGATGGAGCAGTTGGGCCGCCCAACATTGTTCTGTCACTATCTGGACGTCGCAGATGATGGTCACATTGCTGGTTACCGCCTGCGCACCACCGATCACAAAACCAAGTCGGTCAAGGCATTGAAAGAGCTTAATTTTGTCACAGCAGCCATGGGGGACAGCTACAATGACACGGGCATGATCCAAGCTGCCAACGTTGCGGCGTTCTTCCGCAGCCCACAAAACGTTCTAGACGATTTCCCGGCATTCCCACACTTCACCGATTATGGCGAAGCGACAGAGTATCTGCTGAATACGGAGCCAGAAGCTTAAAGGACATTATGGCCGACATCGTCAACCTCAACCGTTTCCGCAAAGCGAAGGCGCGCAGCGATAAAGAAAAACGTGCTGAAGAAAAGCGTGTGAAATTTGGCCGCACAAAGGCTGAAAAGCAGGAAAACAATGCCAATCGGGCCTTGGTTGAAAAGAAGCACGCGGGCAAAAAGCTCGGCGAAAACAAAAAAGACAGCGCCGAAGACGATTCTTAACGCCCTATTACAATCAAAGACGCAATGAGCACCCCAGCACACCGCGCCTTTGATGAGTTATTTTGCACTCAATTGCGCTGAAGAAACTTACTCTTCGTTTTCTGGATCTTCCAACATGCGGTGCAAGTGCACCAAGACGTACTTCACGTTCGCATCATCGACGTTGGCGTGGGATTTAGCCCGCCAGGCGTCCAGGGCTTCAGCATTGTTGGGATAAATGCCGACAACATCGACATTGTTCAAATCTTCAAATTCAACACCTTGGGGGTCCTTAACACGACCACCAAATACGAGATGGAGAAGTTGTTTATTATCAGAGCTGCTCATAGGTAGGGAGGTCCTTATCAGCGGTTTAGCTGAAATGCACATACATAAAGTCAATCCGTGCACACAGCATTATTGTGCAGATGCACATAGTCATATTGTGCGATGCAGCAGTTTTACGCCGCAACACCGCTCAGAGCAAGTGAAACCCGTCCTAAAACACACAAAAAAATGAGGATTTACATAGATTTGACTTTAATTATTTAAAACAGCGTCGACACATTCCACCACAATTTCAGGCGTTAGTGGCTTTTCTAGTTTTGCGTGTGCGCCGATTAGTTCTGCAGCTTTTAAATAATCTGTCATGCCCTCACCAACATGGCTGGTCATGGCAATAATTTTGATGCTTGGATATAGGGTACGGACCTCACGAATAATATCCAAGCCATCACGATACGGCATAAATATATCGGTGAGAATCAGGTCAAAGTGTCCTTTTTCGCACGCGACCATCCCCTCTTCACCGTTCATGGCTGTGGTCACAGTATGGCTACTCTCAAGACACGACGTCGTGAAATCCAAGATATCTTGATCATCATCAATAATGAGAATACGAGCCAATACAAACACTCCCGTTACAATCATTCACGCTATAGAATGATAGTTGTATAATTTTCTATTAATTATAAACAAGTTAGAGAACTCTACAACATATGTTGTAATGCTTATATTCTGGCGCTTTAAATCGTCACGATACATCAATCATAGCGTTCTTCTTTCCATGGATTTGCATCGTTGTGATAGCCACGTACTTCCCAATATCCAGGCACATCTTTGGCCAAAAAAGTAAGGTGTTTAACCCACTTAGCGCTTTTCCAAAAATAGAGCCTGGGAATAATGGGGCGGATGGGACCACCATGGGCACGGCTTAACGGCTCCCCATTCCAGGTATGTGCCAAAATCACATCCACATTGTTAAAAGCTGCGACGGGCACGTTGGTGGTGTATCCATCGTGACTGTGGAAAATCATAAACTTTGCTTCAGGTTTGGGTTGAACCACACTTAGGAAGTGTTTTCCAGACACCCCTTCCCATGTGTTGTCATAGCGCGACCACGTGGTGACGCAGTGGATATCGGAAACAGATGTAACATGAGGTTGGCCTTGAAAATCCTGCCAGCCCCAATCAATGGGATTAGCTACCAAGCCTGAAACGGTCAACCGCCACTCATCAGGCATGATGGGCGGTTGAACGCCCAAATCTAAAACCGGGAAATCTTTGGTCAGGTGTTGGCCGGGCGGCAAACGCCTTTGCTCAGATTTGGCCAATCCTTGTAGGTTTTCACCACTCATACCACGGCCTTCTCGGGCCCATTTTTCCTTGGTTTGAGTCAGCTTTGTACGAAAAGAGCCCAAGATTGACCCCTCTTGTCGACCAGTCAGGCCATAAGGATCATCATTTTGGTCGTCATCCATGCGAACCTCCGCAAAGTTTGACGTCCCCGCCTTAAACTTATTGGCTCTTGTGGCTCATCAACCGAGCTTTATCGCGTTTCCAATCCCGATCTTTTGAAGACCGGCGTTTGTCGGCTTTGTGCTTACCTTTAGCCAATCCCAGCTCCACCTTGGCGATGCCACGGGGATTGAAGAAAAAACTCAACGGCACAACCGTATAGCCTTCACGCTGAATATTACCCATTAAACGGTTAATTTCACGCCGATGCAGCAACAGCTTACGTTCCCGGCGTGGTGTATGACCGTTGTATTTCGCCGATGGAGCATATTCTGGAATATAGGCATTGGTGAGAAACAGTTCCCCCCCTTTTTCAACCGCATATGCTTCACCAATACTGGCCGAACCACGACGCAACGACTTCACTTCGGACCCCATCAACTGGATTCCGGCCTCAAGTGTATCTTCGATGAAGTAGTCGTGACGTGCTTTGCGGTTCTGGGCAACGATGTCGCCGTCAGGGCCCTTTTTCTTCTTCTTTTTGGCCATAGCACACCGTCCCCTGGACCGACCTTAGTCGATCAGACCTAAACCACGAATGGCGGCTTCAACTTGGATTTTGGAGCTATCGGCAATTTCCACCAAAGGCAAACGCACTTCAGCACTGCACAGTCCCATCAGGTTGGCCGCATGCTTGACCGGACCAGGGCTGCTTTCGCAAAACATAGCGCTGTGAACCGAAATCAACATTTGTTGAATTTCCATAGCACGCGCCACATCACCAGCATTCCAGGCAGCATGCTGTTCAGCAACCAGTTTCGGCGCAATATTGCCGGTCACGGAAATGCAGCCATGACCACCAGCCGCCAAGTGCGGAATGGCCGTGGCATCTTCTCCAGACAGCAAACAAAAGTCATCCGGCAGTTCTTTGACGTAAGACACCGGACGCGCCACGTCACCCGTCGCATCTTTCATACCCGCAATGTTGGGTAGCTCTGCCAAACGTTTGAAGGTGTCCATGGAGATATCAATCACGGAACGACCAGGAATATTGTAGACGATGATGGGAATACCAATGGCATCATTCACCGCTTTGAAATGTTGAAAAATGCCTTCTTGGGTGGGCTTGTTGTAATACGGCGTCACCACCAAGACAGAATCCGCACCAGCTTTTTCGGCATGTACAGCCAATTCGACAGCTTCAGCGGTTGAGTTGGAGCCAGCACCCGCCATCACCGGGACGCGGCCATCGGCCACTTCGATGCACAGCTCCGTCACGCGGTGATGTTCCGCATGGGTCAGCGTGGGCGATTCGCCGGTAGTTCCGCATGGAACCAAACCGTTAGTGCCCTCTTTAACCTGCCAATCGACAAACGACTGATAAGCTTTTTCATCGACGGCTCCGTCCTGGAACGGCGTCAAAAGGGCAACGAAAGATCCCTGATACATCTGAGGTCTCCTGGGTGAAGGCTGAATTCAAGGCGGGGAACTTAGCGTCTTACAAGGGCATGGGCAAGCACCAGATGTTAGAACCTGAAACCCTGCATCTTGAGCCCACGCCTGAGAGCGCGTAACCTTTTCTGAAAATCATCAAAACAAGACACAAACGGACAGCACATACACGTCGCCATGCGCCAACTCAAACTGCACCCCATTGGCTTCAAATCAGCCACAGCCACAGCCACACTTTCATGGCTGATCTGTGCGCTTGTGTTGTTTGTCAGCATCTGGGCCACACCGGTGATGGCAAAACAACTGTCCAAAACAGATATCAAAAACGCCAAATCAGTGTTTAAGGCGATTGATCGCAACCGCTTCAAGGATGCCTTGAAACTCACCCAGCGCATTAAAAATAAGGATTTGGTTCGGGTTCTCGTGTGGAAATACCTCACCGCACACAATACACCCGCAAAATATGACGATATCAAACCGTTTGTAGAACGCTATGAAGGCTGGCCAGATCGCAAAGCCATGCTCAAACGCGCCGAAGAAACCATGCCATCAAAACTGAGTGCGGCAGAAATCATGGCCTGGTTTGACCAATATGGCGGCCCCATATCGACCATGGGCCGAGTGCGCAAAGCCCAGGCCCAAGAAAAGCTGGGTCTTAAAGATGTGGCTGATGCCGAAGTGCGCAAAATCTGGGTGGAAGGTAACTTCACCAAGCGACAGGAAAAGAACTTCTACCGCAAGCACCGCAAAATCATCACCAAGCAAGACCATATTGACCGTTTGGAACGCTTGATCTGGTCAGAACGCTATTGGCCAGCCCAGCGTCAGCTGTGGAAGGTCGACAAAAAAACCCGCAAACTTGCCATTGCCCGTATTTGGCTGATGAAAGAAGAAGGCAATGTCGACAAAGCCATTGCAGAGCTCAAAAAGACAGCACCAGAGCTTATCGACCACCCAGGCCTCATTTACGAGCGTCTGCGTTGGCGGAGGCGCAAAGGCCGCACCGAAGGTGCCGCAGAGCTGTTGCGAGACGCCCAGGGCGATCCTATGCGCCCTGACAAGTGGTGGAAGGAACGCACCATCCTGGCACGCACCTTGTTGCAAAAGGATAAACCCAAACAAGCCTACGACATCACCAGTGCCCACGGTTTGACCCACGACGATGCTGCTGAATATTCTGATGCGGAATGGATGTCAGGCTGGATCGCGCTAACTTTCCTGAAAGATCCAAAGCGGGCCTACCAACACTTCCAAAATATGCTTGGGGCCGTAAGCTTCCCCGTAAGTGTCGCACGTGGTTCCTATTGGTCTGGACGTGCCGCCCAGGCCTTAGGCCAAACTGAAAATGGAAAAAAATGGCTCAACCGCGCCGCCGTTTATCCCAACACGTATTATGGCCAGTTGGCACGGGCACGTTTGGGCCAAAGCGTCGTTGCCGATATTCCCCTGCCCGTACCAACCCAGGCAGAAACCCAGGCCTTCAACAATCATGTGCTCAAACGCACCGCAAATTTGTTGGCCGAAATGGGTCTACGTGACCGCCTTCGCCCATTCTTGACGAGCCTAGCTGCCGATGGCGATACCCCTGGTTGGAAACGCTTATCTGCCGCCTTTGCCGAAAGCTTAGGCCGTCCCGATCTAGCAATCCGCATTACCAAAAAATCGGAACAAGCGGGCATGGCTTTGGGACGCTTGGGCTATCCCATGCTGACCCCACCCGCACCCAAAAACGGGGCCAAGGTGGAAACGCCACTTGTGTTGGCGGTGATCCGTCAGGAAAGTCAGTTTTTCACCACCGCCAAAAGCCATGCCGGGGCGCGCGGCTTGATGCAAGTGATGCCCGCCACTGCCAAGAAAGTCGCCAAAGCCAACCGCATGCCTTATTCACGCTCGAAACTGCAAAAGGACCCGAATTATAACTTGGTCATCGGACAAATGTATTTGGCTGACATGGTCAAAAACTATGATGGCTCCTACCCCATGGCCTTGGCGGCTTATAATGCCGGACCGCACCGGGTCAACCGCTGGGTGCGCACCTTTGGCGATCCACGCAAAGATGACACCGACATCATCGATTGGGTGGAAATGATCCCCTACTCCGAGACTCGGAACTATGTTCAGAGGGTATTGGAGAATTTGGGGGTTTACCGAGCGCAGTTGAAACAGCCGAGGGTAGCTGTGAAATGACCCATCACAAAATCAATAAAAAGACATAGAGAAAATGATGGAAATGCCGTCGATTCAAATTACATGTAAAAGAACCTAACAAGAAATTTCTAAACTCAAATACAGCTGTACTTTTTTAACAATTACATAAGTAGAAAGATGTCACCAAGACACACCCTTACTTAGATGCATTCAATTGCAAAGGAGAATGCAACATGAAGGTTGCCCAAGCACATATCTTTGAAACCTCGAAGAGTGAACTGGGGAAACTCTCCAAACTTGCAGATCTTCATCCACAGCTTGTACTGGTTTTTGGTACCCTTGATCATTTTTCATCCCCTGACTTTTACAACGTATTACGTCATCACTTCCCAGAATCCTTTCTTGTCGGTTGTTCTACAGCCGGTGAAATTACCAATGATGGAGTTGAAGACAAAACCACTGTCGTCACAGCCTTGCATTTTGATCGAACGAATATCCAGGTAGCATCCGCAACTGCAGCCGAGATTACAGATTCATTTAACGCAGGCAAAACAATTGGCGAGCAATTGTCGGCACCGAACTTGTCGGGAGTGCTGTTATTTAGCAAGGGGCTTGAAGTTAACGGAAGTTCTTTGATCGACGGCATTGTATCTTCTGTCGGGAAAGCTGTCCCTATTTCCGGTGGCCTTGCTGGTGACGATGGTGCTTTTCAAAGAACATTAGTGTTAACGAACAATACGATATCAGAAACAGGTGTCGTAGGCGTTGGCTTGTATGGCAATGCTCTTCGGTTCGGTCACGGTTCGTTTGGCGGATGGGAACCCTTTGGCCCTGCCCGAAAGGTTACGCGGACTGAAGGCAATATCTTGTATGAACTGGATGGGGAAAACGCACTTGATATATATAAACGCTACTTAGGCGATTTTTCAAAAGACTTGCCTGCATCCGGCTTGTTGTTTCCGTTCGAAATTTTAAATAAAAACCACGAACCCACCGGACTAATCCGCACAATTCTTGGAACTAATGAATCTGAAGGCAGTTTGATCCTTGCCGGGACGGTTAGGGAAAATGGGTATTTGCGATTAATGCATGCCACAACCGATGCACTTGTCGCTGGCGCAGAAAAAGCAGCTATTGCTTCCAAAATTAACGGTACACTCCCAGAAGAAAAGCTCGCACTGTTGGTCAGTTGCGTTGGCCGTAAGCTGGTCATGGGTGACCAAGTGGAAGATGAAGTGGAAATCGTTGCAAAGCATTTGGGCCAAAATGTCACGTTGTCTGGATTTTACTCATACGGTGAAATTAGCCCCATGCAAGGCATCTTGGATTGCAAGCTACACAACCAAACAATGACGATCGCATTTCTGTTTGAAGATGAGGAGCAATGATGCATCGGCTTCTCTTTCGACAGCTCAAAAAAGTGACAGGGTTAAGAGATCTTGAAACCCTTAGTCGTGCTGTTGAGGATTTGGAAGCTGGTAAAACACAAACGGATGCCGATCTATTTTTGCGTCCAGAAATCATTGCACATTTATTTAATCGAATATCTGCATCATACGAACAATTTGAACGTGACTTGGCATTAAGGGGACGCAGTCTTCAGCTCAGTTCTAAGGAGTTGTCCGAGGCCAACACAAAAATAAGCAAAGAGGCTGAACGCCAATCCCGGGGCATTCGGTCATTGCGCGAAACAGCCAATACCTTGCTGGAGTCTGAGGGAAAACAGAAACTAGGCCCCAAGTATTCTGATATGGAACGTCTTTCGTCAATCATGTCAGAACTTGTTGCAGACCGTGCCACAGCAAAGCGGGAACTGGAATTTCAAAAATTTGCCCTGGATCAACATGCCATCGTCAGCATCACTGATGCTGATGGCAAAATACAGTACGCCAATGATTTACTGTGCAAGCTTTCAGGTTATGATCGAAATGAACTTCTGGGACAAAAGCATAGTCTTGTTAACTCTGGCACACATCCGGATTCCTTTTTTGATAATTTATGGACAACAATTACCAGCGGTAAAGTATGGCACGGTAAAATTTGCAACCGGAATAAAAATGGAAATTTGTATTGGGTGTCGATGACCATTCTTCCCCTACTACCGGAACAAAATATGCCCCTGCGCTATATTTCCATCAGCACCGATATCACAGAATTGGAGCAGGCAAAAAACGCAGTTCGAAAGAATGAAGAGCGTTATCGGCAAATTGCAGACGCTTCATCAGATTGGGTTTGGGAAATGGACAGTGATTTGAAGTTTTCTTACTTCTCTTCCGGTTTCCAAAGATTAACGGGGATCGATCCAGCATTTTCACTTGGCAAAACCCGTGTGGAAATTTCTGCTAAAAACGAATTAAATACACCAAAATGGCAACACCATTTACAGGATTTGGAAGCCCGCAATCCGTTTCGGGATTTCCGCTTCTTGTTCGAAGGCCCTGATAATAAAAGCATGTATCTCAGCATCAGTGGCGTCCCAATTTTCGACAAAAACAACGTATTTCAGGGCTACAGAGGAACCTCAACTGATGTGAGTCAGATGGTCATGGCCGAAAATAAGTTGAAGGTGGCCAAGGAAGAAGCCGAAAAGGCTAATGAAGCAAAATCCTCCTTCCTTTCATCTATGAGCCACGAATTACGGACTCCACTAAATGCAATTTTGGGGTTTGGGCAATTGCTAGAAGCCGACAATGCAAATCCTTTACTTGATTACCAACAAGACGCGCTGAGCCATATTATGTCTGGTGGCCGTCATTTGTTGGAGCTGGTCAATCAAGTCTTAGACCTGGCGAAAATCGAAAGCGGTAACCTTTCCCTGTCCATTGAGAACGTCAAACCCGATGAAATCGTCGAAAGCTGCATTCTCATGGCCAAAGCAATGGGAGAGAAGAACAAGATCAACATTTCATTAGAACACTTGCAACCCCAAATGCCTTTCATTCGCGCAGACGCGACACGCTTTAGGCAGGTGTTACTCAACCTTCTTTCCAATGCCGTAAAGTACAATGAAAAAAACGGTTCCATAATCCTAGAAACAGAACAAATAGGTGATCTTTATCTCCGCTTTACTGTGACGGATTCTGGTGAAGGCATTTCTGATGAACATGTCGACAAGTTGTTTTTACCTTTTCACCGGCTCTCCCACTATTCTGGGCAAATTGAAGGGACAGGTATTGGATTGGCAATTACCAAAGAATTGGTCCAATCCATGGGTGGAGGACTGGGCTTCGAAACGCAAGAGGGTGTCGGTTCAGTCTTTTGGTTTGAGCTACCCATCGCTCCAGATGATTTGGCCCCAAAAAGTACTGAGAAAAAGCGTCTCGATTTTGACAAACATTCAAATGCTCACCCACCACAAAAGCGCAAGGTCCTATATATAGAAGATAACCGCGAAAACGTAACACTCATGAAAGCGATCTTTCGCAACTTACCGCACCTTGAACTGATTTCATCACCCACGGCTGAAAAAGGAATAGAAAAAGCGAGACAAGAAAAACCCCATCTCATTCTCGCTGACATCAACCTGCCGGGTATGAACGGTATTGAAGCCTTTCACAAACTCCGCACGTTACCGGAAACATTTTCAATTCCCGTCATCGCGATTAGCGCTGCGGCAATGCCCCACGACATCGAAAATGGAGAGGATGCGGGGTTTTCAAACTACTTAACAAAACCAATAGACATTAATACAACTCTCGATGCTATTACAGAAATCTTAGGGTCTGAGTAAAAGGGTCATTTTTCAATAAGCCAAAAACAAATGAAACTGCATCCTAGACTTGGCATCGTATAAGCTGGAATACTCATGAATAATCATCTTTGCGGTCCATACAAAGAAGATACAAGTATCATTGATTGAATAGAAATATCCCGTACTCAGAAACCCGGAATTACGTTCAACGGGTGTTGGAAAATTTAGGTGTCTACCGTGCATAACTAAAACAGCCTCAGGTAGCTGCGAAGAAACCCTAATCAGAAAGGTCCAATAGTGGCTAGAAGCGGACATTTGGCCCATGACGACAAAGGATATCATGCATAGGCCTTGTTGTTTTTGGTGGAAGAGCGTAAGCTTAAAAAATCTAGATATTTCTAGGGGTTAGGGGGAGACGCTTCAGGTCATGACCAGTGAATACCTTAAGCATACTCGCTCTCTTGAAGAACTGGATGCGTTATTCGAACGTGACCGCATTACTGCGGCCAAAATTGCTTCGGCCCTCTACAAGCACGAAATTGCAACAGCCATCACCAATATTGGTGAAATTCATCAGATCGCCAATGCCCGTATTCAAGCAGATAGTCAGGTTGCGTCAGCTAAGATGATGACAAATGCTGAAGTGGCATCTGCGGTGCTGATGTCCAAGGCCGAAGCCGAGATACTCAAAATTCAGCATGAGGTGAACAGCCATTCCCCGAAAGAAGATCTTCTCGATGGAATGATTGCCGAAATCAGTCGCATTTCCTCCGACGAAATTAAAGAAAATGCCCAAAAATCCATTGATGCCATCAAAGGCGAGGCCGAGCGTGCCATCAACCAACTCAAGAGCAACGCCACTAAGGCTATTGAGGAAATTAATATGCTGGCAGAATCAACTACCACCAAGGTTATAGAGAGCGCTGAAACAGCAAAGGCCAAGCTGCAACAAGAACAAGAACAAGAACGTACTCCGGAAGAGATTGGGCAACATGCCAAAGTAGAAGCGGATAAAATCCTTGTAGAAGCCAAGGCGACATCGCAAGAACTTCGTGATTTAACCGACACAATATCTCAGAATGTAAAAGACATTGTCGCCAACTCTACTCAAACCATTAATGATGCTGTGGCTGCCTCAGAACGGCGGATCATTGAGACCCGAAACAATGCGTTGTTACGAATAGAAGAAACTGTCAATAATCTCTTTCCAGACTAATCATCCCGACGAGTGGCGAGACGTAATCCTGACTTGACTGTCCGTGCTGGTGGAGAAATGACCATTTCGGGTCATCAGTAGACATAACCACCAGCCTTCAATGATCTCTTTTCTGGTGCAAATGCAAATACCTAGACTCTGCACATCACATAGAAATTTTGAAAATTAAGCCACCTTTAGCGGGTTTCGGCAGGTTTTTCGCTCACCCTTTTCTTGAATGATTCAAAGTTTCATGACATAGGGTATTGTGCAGCAGTCACCCTCGCTCCACATTGGTGCCCGATAATTGTCACTTTCAAAATTTGGAATAAAAAATGAAGCTCGTTCGATGGTTATTAGGAAGACTAATCCTTGCCGTAAATTTCCTGACCAGCCCCAAACCCATCGTTCGGGAGCAACAAGAGCAAGAGGCAATTGATGCAATAACAGCCAATATGTCTCTCTACCAGTTCAACGCTTGCCCATTTTGCGTGAAAGTCAGACGGCAGCTCAAAAAGCACGCCCTGAATATTGAATTGAGAGATGCCCAAAATAATGTTGCGTTCAAAGAAGAACTGACCATCGAAGGTGGAAAACATAAAGTCCCCTGTCTGCGCATTGAAAATGGCCCCCAAAACGTAAAATGGTTATATGAATCTAGCGATATTATTTCCTTTCTGGAGGCAGAGTTTGGACTGGCTTCATCATAACCCTTCATTGCATCGCGGAACGGCGACGCACCACCACAGAGTATTTCCCCTGCCTTTGAAACCGTATGGCAATAGGGAAAAGAAAGTGCTGATGTCATCAACTGGGTGGAAATGATCCCGTACTCCAAAACCCGGAATTACGTGCAACGGGTGTTGGAAAATTTAGGTGTCTACCGTACACAACGAAAAACAGCCTCGGGTAGCTGCAAACAAACCCTAATCAAAATGGTCAGTATGAAATTGATTTATAGATAATGGCAACATTTCGACAGCCATCCAGAGTAGTAGACTGTATTCGGGTGCTCCTCCCCATTACATACAAAACGGTATGTTTCCGTCAAAAGCAATTTTCTTCTGACAAAATCATCGACTATGATCGAAACACGTTGAGGCACAACACAATTATCAACAACTGTATTAAGGAAGTTTCATGCTTATCTCGTTGTTAAAATCCTCCCGCTTGAAACATTACTTTTTCGCGTTCTGCCTTTTATTCCTGCCCCCCACTGCTGCTACGGCGGACGAGTCCTCAATCGTGACGACACAAGTCGAAGGCACGTTCGCCGAAACATCATCCTCTGTCCGCGATGCCATAATCGGCAAGGGCATCAATATCGCTCACGTGCTTCCTGCCAGTGATATGCTGCACCGAACAGCACCGGCTTTCGGTTATAAAAACGACGTCTATGATCAAGCTGAAATTTATGAATTCTGTAGCGCCGCCCTTTCGCAAAAACTAGCGCGGCTCAATCCTGAAAATATTGTGCTTTGCCCCTTCACCATCGCCGTCTATACACTGCCCGGTCAACCGAACGAGGTTCATATCACGTATAAAATTCCCAAAGGAAAACCGGGCTCAGAAGACGTTGTCGAAGAAATCAAAGCACTCATCTCTGGCATCATCGAGGACGCTAGCTGGTAGGTGTGATGTTTGATTGTGTGTTATTTACTAAAGCAGACATAACGACCCGCCCTCAATAAAATCTGTGAATCGTGCAAAAGCAGATTGTTTCACTCTGGGCATAGTTTTCGTGACTTAGAAAATATGATTGGGTGAAAATGATCCCGTATTCCGAAACCCGGAATTACGTTTAACGAGTGCTGGAAAACCATGGCGTGTTCCAGGCCTAATTGGCCTAACACCGCGTAATTCAGCACTAGGCCATACCAATTAAGACAAGCCCCTCAAACATATTGTTTGAGGCAACCCCAAAATAGGGCCTTATAACCATGAATGATAAAACCAAGGCACTTTTTGATGCGATCGAGAAACTCGAAGCTGAAATCGAAAGCGAAATTAACCAGCAGCAGCACAAATTTCATTACACAATCGAAAAAAAACGCATCAAATTCGAGACGGCAGTCCGCAATCACCACAAAACCCTGCGCATTGGTGTCCTTCGTTTTTTACGTAACTCAGGCTTGGTCAATATTCTGGTTTCACCAATCATTTACATGCAACTCATTCCATTGGTACTTCTCGACATAGCCGTCAGCTTGTTTCAATTCATCATTTTTCCCGTGTACGGTATTCGGAAAGTTCCTCGTGGTGACTTCATTGTCGTTGACCGCCATCACTTGTCGTATCTCAACGGAATTGAAAAACTAAACTGTGCATACTGTGGCTATGCCAATGGATTACTGGCTTATGCACGTCAAATCGCCGGACGAACCGAGGAATATTGGTGCCCAATCAAGCATGCACGCAAAACCAAAGGACAACACCACAGTTATTACAAATTCTCGGAATTTGGCGACTCAGAAGGCTATATCGAGCGCAAAAAACAACCCAGATCCCGTATGTAAAAAGCCCTCGCACTGCGAGAGCTTTTGTTAATTATTTGGTTGCAGCGAAGATACTTAGCTGGCCTTAGCAGGTTTTGCTTGAGGCTTAACTTCACCCTTGGCTTGGGGCGGAGAACCACCCGTTTTGACAACAAGGTTCACACGGTCTTCACCAGGCTTGCCTTGTACGTCGGCTGCTTTCACAGGCGCTTCTTCAGTTTTCTTCTTTTCACTCATATGGGTCATATGACCTTCGAGGAATGCACCTTCTTTGATCGACAGGTTTTCATGCAAAATATCGCCAACCACTTGGGCGGTTTTTGCCAAGTTGACGTTGGTGGCCTTAATCTGGCCGTCGACATGACCGTGAACTCGGACCGTTTCGGCGCGAATTTCACCTTTAATTTTGGCCGTTTCGCCGACCAAAAGAACCTTGGTGGAAATATCGCCGTGAATCTCGCCATCCACTTGGATTTCACCAGAACTGGACAAATCCCCAACAATTTTTAAATCAGCGCTGATGATGGACGGCACGGCTCGCTGTTGGGGTTGCTGCTGTGGCTTTCTCTTATTCTTTGAAAACATAACGACCTGCCTTAATGAACTTCATGGGATCGATGCCTTTGTCACGGAACAGAACTTCATAATGAAGATGCTTGCCCGTACTGCGTCCGGTATTACCGATGACACCAATCTTATCCCCAAAACTAACGGTTTGTCCCTTTTTAACGTTAATTTTGCTGAGATGACCATAGCGCGTTTTGATTCCAGCGCCGTGATCAACCTCAACCAACTTGCCAAAACTGCCTTTCCAGCCCGCATACGTCACTTTACCCGGCGCCGTCACAGAAACAGCCGCACGCGGCGATGAACCAAAATCCACACCGTAGTGCATGGACCATTTACGGTTCTTGGGATCGCGGCGTTTGCCAAACTTAGAAGTTAGATAATAGCCTTGCAGCGGCACCGCAAACGGGATTTTCTTCACCACCGTTTGCAAGCTGTCGGAATAAGCCAGACGATTTTCCAAATTTTGTAGTTTGGATTTCAGACGTCCGGCCGGACGACCGTCACCTTGCAGTTCGATAAATGGACCACCTTGGCCTGCCACCAAGTCATCATCACCAGCCATCAGGTCTTCAACATCCAAACCAGCCATTTCAATCAGCTGCTCCAGATTGGTAATAAACACTTCAGCTTGGTCCGTAAGGCGTTCAACCGTGGTATTTTCTTTCTCTTCCAAATTCACAAGTTTATTTTCCAACACTCTGATATCACGCCGCATTTGCGTGCTTTCCATCAGGGCTGTATTGCGCTGGCTTAGCGCATCTTGCAAATCGCTTTCGATGGTCGTCATATCGTCTTTGAGCGAGAAATTACGCTGTGCCAAAGACTGCATCTGGCTTTCGACATCCCCCAAACGCGCCGTCATAGCCGCACGGGATGATTCAATTTCAGCCCGGGCTTTGCGTGATTTTGTTAGGGTTTTAAGGTCTTTTTGAAGCTTGTTGTTTTGCCCCGCCAGCTCCAACATCATGGCGTGGTTTTGTTCCAGGTTGTGCACAACACCGGAAAAACGCTTTTGATAATCCGCGACTTCGCTCATCAAAGAACGATACGCAACGCGGACATCGGCAATTTGTGCGTCTTTGGCTGCCAACTCCATTTCATGAAGCATCATGGACCCAGAGGTAAAGGCCACCCAGCCGCCAATGATCATCACGACGCCTGCCATCCCACCTTGGATACGCGGCGTCAGGTTCAGGCATTTCACACGACCTTGGGTGCGGTAGACGAACTGTTTGTATGGGAAAAACACACGCAAACGCTCATCCCCCCAATGGAGGATTTTACTGACGACAGATGGTCGTTTCGCACCAGCGTTATTTGTGTCTTTGTGACGCTTCTCAGCGGTCATGAACTTCGTTTCCCCTCACGCGCTCCCAACACTCATCGGCCGGTTATTGTATGCGTGTACCTCAATCGTCTTACAGCGTGGAAAAAAACTATAGGTCTAAGCGCTTTGGAGCAAGCGAATTCAGCATTTGTTAACTACAGGATTAATGAACTCATATTTTACATCCAAGAGCTATAGTTGCATCGTTTCAACACCTTAGACTCAGTGTCTCTACCTAACGTTGTCAACAAATCATATTTCACACCCAGAACTAATAATGGTTCAATGGTTGAAAGGAACCCCTGTAAGCTTCAATATCGATCAAAATCACCTTTAAGAGTCTCAATTTAACCATGCCACCAATCAAATTTCCGATTTCAAGGCCGAGTCTCTCCAATCCTGGCGTTCTGCTTGCCACATGGTTTGGCTCCGGCTATCTCCCCAAAGCCCCTGGCACCTGGGGGTCACTGGCCGCCCTGCCCTTTGCCTGGGGGATCGTTCAATTTGGTGGCTACTGGGCACTGGGCATTGCTTCTGTGATCGTATTTGTCATCGGTTTGTGGGCATCAAAGGTCTATATGGACATGACCGGGGCGCACGATCCCGGCGCCATCGTCATTGATGAGGTCGCGGGCCAATGGATCGTTCTACTAGCGGCCCCACTGGACCCCACAGCTTACGCCTTAGGCTTTATTTTATTTAGACTTTTCGACGTAACCAAGCCCTGGCCCATTTCCTGGGCAGATCATAAAATCGGCGGGGCCATGGGCGTCATGGTGGACGATGTTTTGGCCGGATTAGCAGGTCTTGGGGTGTATTACCTGATCAGCATCTATGCCGCCCCCTATCTACCGAGCCTGGGAGGATAAGATGTATCCCGAAATCCTCTATGTCATGGTCGAAGACCTGTTTGAAACCTGCCGGGAACAGAACCTCAAACTCGCGCTAGCAGAATCCTGCACAGGCGGATTGATTGCCGGATGCGTAACCTCCGTCGCAGGATCGAGCGAAGTCCTGGATCGTGGCTTCGTCACCTACTCCAACGACGCCAAATCTGAAATGCTGGGGGTGGATGAAGACCTGATTGAGACCCATGGCGCCGTCAGTGAAGAGGTCGCCATTGCGATGGCCGAAGGAGCGCTGATGAATTCCGATGCCCAGATCAGCCTATCTGTCACAGGCATCGCAGGTCCCGGTGGCGGCACGGATGAAAAGCCCGTGGGCTTGGTGCATATGGCCTGCGCCCGTGAAGGCCAAGACACCGTACATCAATGCCATATTTTCAACGGAGATCGCGACCGTGTGCGTATTCAGACGGTGGAAAGCGGGTTAAAGTTACTTCTTATGAATGCTGAATAATATTCTGTTATTTAAGAATAAATATTATTTGCCCGACTAACAAAAGCCTTCATCATTTTGTGCGCGGCTTCGGTGAAGACCGCACCCATGACTTTTTCCAAAAGGGCTGAGCTGAACTCAAAATCGATGCGGAAATTTAGCTCAACATCGTCGCCTTTGGGATGGAACTTCCAGTCGGTTTCCAGGAACTTGAACGGCCCGCCCGCATCCTTAATGTGGATGTGATAGCCCCCACCCTCCTCGATCGGCAGGTCGTTCCAAGTGATGTGCGATGAATAGCGTTCACGCAGCATCTTAAAACCCACAGCCATATCAGCGAACATTTCACTTTCACCCCGGCGTTTTACACGCAAGGCCACACACCAGGGTAAGAACTCCGGATACTTTTCCACGTCCAAAACCAGATCAAACATCTGTTGGGGTGTGAAAGGCAGAAGTTGAGTTTCTTTGTGTGTCGGCATGTAACTCTTTTATGCGCCAGCCTTTTGTTTGGCAAGCTGTGCGTTACGCGCGGCCTTCAGCGCGGCAAAGTCCTTATCCGCGTGATAGCTTGACCGGGTCATGGGCGAGGATGCCACATGCAAGAAACCTTTGGAGAGGCCAATCTTCTTGTATTCTTCAAACTCATCCGGCGTTACGAAGCGATCAATGGGTGCGTGTTTCGGTGTTGGTTGGAGGTATTGGCCAATGGTCATGAAGTCGATGTTGGCCGAACGCATATCATCCATCACCTGCATAATCTGTTCGCGGGTTTCCCCCAAACCAACCATCACACCGGATTTGGTAAAAATGCCGGGATCGAGTTCTTTGGCACGGTCCAAAATGCGCAGAGAATGGAAATAGCGCGCCCCAGGACGGATGGAGGTGTACAGGCTCGGTACCGTTTCCAGGTTATGGTTGAACACGTCGGGCTTGGCCTCAATCACCACTTCCAAGGCACCGTCTTTGTGACGGAAATCAGGGGTGAGAACCTCAACCGTGGTATTCGGCGACAATTCGCGCACCTTCAAGATGGATTGAGCAAACTGGTTAGCACCGCCATCATCCAGGTCATCACGGTCTACCGAGGTGATCACCATATGCTTCAAGCCCATTTCGCGGGCTGCAATGCCTGTATTTTCCGGTTCCATCGGGTCAACCGCATTGGGTTTGCCCGTGGCCACGTTGCAAAACGCACAGGCACGGGTGCAAGTATCGCCCAAAATCATCACCGTGGCGTGCTTCGCCGACCAGCATTCACCGATGTTGGGGCACGCAGCCTCTTCACACACGGTGTGAAGGTTCTTTTCCTTAATCAGCTTGCGCGTTTCGCCATACTCTTTCGACGTCGGTGCTTTGACACGGATCCACTTGGGCTTACGCGGGCTGGGGTTATCCGGGTTGTTGCGTTTTTCCGGATGGCGGTGTTTTGGTTTTTCGCCATGTGTTTTTGCAGTATCCATAAGCGTCGGTTTATCCCTTTTGTGCCCCCCCAAGCAAGTTTTCTTATATGTGGGGCTTAGCAGGTCCCGCCGCCACATCCGCATCCACCGGGCTTTTGGGCCGTGATGATGGCGGAAACCACATATTTCTCAATCCCGCGACCGGGTGCCCAATCGGCAATGCCTTCGCGGCTTTCTTCTTTGATATCAATATCGATTTTGGTGAAACCGGCTTCTTCCAACCAAGATTGCAGGTCATCAACCATGCTTGCCCCGGTAACACAACCGGACAGCAGGTGGTCATCATCCTTAAAATCATCCGGGAACGGAGCCGTCGCCACAACGTCAGAGATTGCAACCCGCCCACCCGGCTTCAACACGCGATAGGCTTCGCGCAAAACCTGGGGTTTGTTGGGTGACAAGTTCACCACACAGTTGGAGATAATCACATCCGCCGTGTCATTGGCGATGGGCAGGAACTCAATTTCACCCAAACGAAACTCGGTGTTGGTGTAGCCGCCCTTTTGGGCATTTCCGCGCGCCTTGTTGAGCATTTCATGGGTCATATCAATGCCGATCACATGACCCGTGGGGCCAACTTTGCCAGCAGCCAAGAACGCATCAAAACCTGCACCTGCGCCCAGATCAACGACCACTTCACCAGCCTTCATATCGGCAATGGCCTGGGGATTGCCGCAACCAAGCCCCAGATTGGCGCCTTCAGGAACAGCCGCCATTTCTTCATCGGAATAACCGAAAAAGGCGCTCATGGCTTCGGCTGACGGGATTTCCACATCGTCAGCCGGACCACAGCAGCCTGAAGAACTGTCTGCTGGACCACAACAACCTGAATTCCCACCACTTTCAGCGATTTGGGCATAGTTGTCGCGTACGGTTTTGCGAACGTCATGATGATCTTGAGAGGCGTTGTCGGTCATTTTCTAATTTCCTAGCAATTGGGTCCACAAGATTGGCCCTGGCAGCAATTTTCCGTCAAATAGCTCAGCAACTTGTCCATTTGCGTATAGTCAGCACTATGGATCAATTTGCGCCCCTGGCGTTCCACACTCACAAGCCCTGCTTGCTTCAACTGAACCAAATGATGGTTAAGTGTTGCCGGAGGGACGCTCAAGGCGTCGCCGATCTCTCCAACAGCCAGACCATCCGGTCCAGCCTCCACCAACATGCGATAAATATCGATACGGGTGTCGTGAGCAAGCGCCGCAAGGGCCGATATGGCTATTTGTTTTTCCATATTTCTAGAATTATAGAAATATTATCGGCCTGTCAACAAGCTCTAGATCATTTTTTCGTACATGACCCAGTCATTGTCGTCGGCCACTTTCTCATAAAGGGCACGCGCCGTTGCGTTTTCGGCTTTGGTGCGCCAGTAAACACGATGGTGATCAAGTTCCTTGGCTTTGGCATAAACGGCCTCAATCAAAGCCCGACCAGCCCCCTGCCCGCGCGCGGCATCATCAACATAAAGGTCTTCGAGATAGCAGATATCCTTATCCGTCCACGTACCGGGATGGACAACACATATCACAAAGCCAACGATTTTTCCGTCAACTTCAGCCACCAAGGAAAACATGTCGTCCCGATCCGAATTGAGAACCCGCTGCCAAGTCTCTTCCGTCACCTCACGGTGGACTTTGGCTTCGTAGAATGTGCAATACCCATCCCACAATTCTAACCAACGGGGTTTGTCTTGTTTTTTTATCTCACGGATCGAGACGGCCATGCCTCACCCTTTCTAAAAATGATCCCTAAAAGTGGATCGCGCGATTGAACGCGTCGAGCACACTTTCGTGCATCATTTCAGAAAGTGTCGGGTGCGCAAAGACCGTATGCATCAGCTCGGCCTCTGTGGTTTCAAGTTCCATGGCAATGCCATAGCCCTGGATCATTTCAGTCACTTCGGCGCCGATCATGTGGGCGCCCAAAAGTTCGCCCGTTTTGTCATCAAAGATCACTTTGATCATGCCTTCCGGTTCACCCAGCGCAATGGCTTTGCCGTTGGCTTGGAATGGGAAGCGACCGACTTTAACTTTAAGACCGCGTTCACCGGCTTGGGCTTCCGTCAGACCAACAGATGCGATCTGGGGATGGCAGTAAGTGCAACCGGGAATACGATCCGGGTTCATGGGGTGCAGGCCCTTGGTTCCGGCAATGCGTTCAATGCACAAGATGCCTTCGTGCGATGCTTTGTGCGCCAACCACGGTGCACCCGCGACATCACCGATGGCATAGACACCGGGTTCACCCGTTTCCAGCCATTCATTGGTGATGATGTGTGTGCCTTCAACTTTAACTTTGGTGCCTTCCAAGCCGATGTTTTCGACATTGCCGACGATACCTGCCGCAACGATGACACGGTCAAATTCACGTTCCTCAGCCTTGCCCTTCACTTCAAGGGTCGCCGTAACCGTGTTTTTGTTTTTCTTGAGGCCTTTGACACCTGCGGACGTCAGAATTTCCATACCGTCTTTGGTCAAAGATTTTTCCAAGAATGCGGAAATTTCAGCGTCTTCAGCCGGAACAATACGATCGACCATTTCCACCACGGTGGTTTTGGCCCCTAGCGTGTTGAAGAAACTGGCAAACTCGATCCCGATGGCGCCAGATCCGATCACCAATAGGCGTTCAGGAACCATGTCGGGAACCAAAGCATCCTTGTAGTACCAGATTAGTTTTCCATCCGGTTCCATCCCCGGCAAGATACGTGCGCGTGCACCCGTCGCCAAAATGATGTTTTTGGATGTCAGATCAGCAACCGCTTTACCATCTTTTTCAACATGCAGTTTGCCCGCACCGCTCAGTTTGGCAAAGCCATCAAACACGGTAACTTTATTTTTCTTAAGCAAGTGTCCGACGCCGCCGTTGAGTTGTTTGGACACTTTACGCGAACGATCAACAATAGCCTTGAGGTTATAATCAATGCCATTCGCCACAAGACCGTAATCTTTAGCATGTTTCATTTGGTGAAATATTTCAGCCGAACGCAACAGGGCTTTGGTCGGGATACAGCCCCAGTTCAAGCAAATGCCACCCAAATGGTTGGCTTCCACCAAAGCCACTTTCATTTTCAGTTGCGCCGCACGGATCGCAGCCACATAGCCACCCGGGCCACCACCAACGACGATGACGTCAAAGTTTGTGTCACTCATTTTTCAGATCCTCACAACATCATCGAGATTGGGTTTTCGATAATGGCTTTGAGCTCTTTGATCAAAGCCGCACCCGTGGTGCCATCGATACAACGGTGATCCACGGCCACGGTCAGCGTGACCACAGTCGCGATAGCAAGTGCACCATCTTTAACCACCGGACGCTGTTCGCCAGCCCCGACGGACAGAATGCCGCCTTGGGGTGGGTTGATGATGGAATTGAAGCCCTTCACCCCGAACATGCCGAGGTTGGAAATGGTGAAGGTTCCGCCTTGAAATTCTTCAGGCGCCAACTTGCCATCACGGGCTTTGCCTGCCAGCTCTTTGATCTCGTTGGACAGGGTCGCCAAACCTTTGGAAGCTGCATCTTTGACAATCGGGGTGATCAGGCCACCCTCAACCGCAACGGCGATGGACATATCCACTTGCTTGAACTGCAAGATGGCATCATCGGTGTAAGCAACATTGCATTCGGGCACACGGGTCAACGCCAAAGCCGTGGCTTTGACAATGAAGTCATTGACGGAGATTTTGTAGTCCGCACCTTCATGACCATTCAGTTCTTTGCGCATCGCCAACAGCTTGTCGATTTCCACATCAACGGTGAGGTTGAAGTGTGGAATGTCGCGTGCTGAATCCGTCAAACGCGAAGCAATAATTTTGCGCATGGAAGAATTGGGGACAGCTTCAAATTCCGGCATATTGGCGAAGACCGGATCGTCCACCGTGATCGGTGCAGCTTGCGCAGCAGGAGCTGAAGCAGCAGCAGGTTTAACACCTGGCACAGCATTTTCAACATCACGTTTGACAATACGACCACGCGGGCCGGAACCGGCAACAGCCGATAAATCCAAACCTTTGTCCGCAGCAATGCGGCGCGCCAACGGCGATGCAAAAACACGATTTCCAGACGTGGCGCCTTTAGCAACAGAAGAGGAGTCACTGGCCGCAGGTGCCATTGTGGGGGATGCACCTGCGGACGCAGTAACCGATGCTTCGGAAGGTGCCTCGGCGGGGGCTGCCCCACCTGCAGACGGCGTAAAGCCTTCCAAGCTCGAAGCGTCTTCGCCGTCTTCCAACAGCAAAGCAATTGTTGAGTTTACAGCCACGCCAGCGGTACCAGCGGCGACCAAAATTTTACCGATCACGCCTTCGTCCACGGCTTCAACTTCCATGGTGGCTTTGTCGGTTTCGATTTCACAAATCACGTCACCAGCGGCAACACTGTCGCCTTCGGCCACGGACCATACGGCCAAGTTGCCTTCGGTCATGGTGGGTGACAGGGCGGGCATCAATATTTCGATGGGCATGATGGTTCTCCCTTCCCTTAGGCGTAGCAAACGGCTTTAGCCGCTGCTGCAATTTTTTCAGGTGTTGGCAAGGCCAACGATTCCAAGTTCGCGGCATATGGCATGGGTACGTCTTCGCCCGTAACACGTGTGACCGGAGCATCGAGATAATCAAACGCTTGTTCCATCACCACGGCAGAGATTTCAGAACCGATGCCAGATTGTGGCCAACCTTCTTCGACCGATACAATGCGATTTGTTTTTTGCACCGAGTTGATGATGGTTGCGCGATCTAACGGGCGAATGGTGCGCAGGTTGATGACTTCAGCACTGATGCCTTCTTCGGCCAACTTCTCAGCCGCTTCCAAAGCGAACCCAACCATGCGCGAAAATGCGGTGATGGTAACGTCGGCACCTGCACGCTCGACTTTGGCTTTCCCAATCGGAATAACAAAATCATCGCTTTCCGGTACGTCAAAGCTAACGCCATACATCAATTCATTTTCCAAGAACACAACCGGGTTCGGATCGCGGATAGCTGCTTTCAACAAACCCTTGGCATCCGCACCGGACCACGGTGAAAGCACCTTCAAGCCCGGCACTTGGCCGTACCATGCCGCAAAACATTGGGAGTGCTGTGCACCAACACGCGATGCAGCACCGTTGGCACCACGAAACACGATGGAGCTGCCCATCTGACCGCCAGACATATACAGCGTCTTGGCCGATGAGTTGACGATGTGATCAATCGCTTGCATAGAAAAGTTGAAGGTCATGAATTCAACAATTGGTTTCAAGCCCGCAAACGCAGCACCAGACGCCAAACCGGTAAAACCGTATTCGGTGATCGGTGTGTCAATGATGCGCTTATCACCAAACTCTTCCAACAGACCTTGGGATACTTTATAGGCGCCTTGATATTGGGCAACTTCCTCACCCATCAAAAAGACCTTTTCGTCACGGCGCATTTCTTCGGCCATGGCATCGCGCAGACTTTCACGAACCGTCTGATTGATCATCGGGCCGTCATATTCGGGTTCCAAAATTTCTGGTGCCGCTGCGGGGGCTGGTGCTGCATGTTCCGCTTCGGCGGGCATGTCAGATGCAATCGGTGCAGGCTCAGACTTCGGCGTTTGCGCTTCGATCTCAACCAAGTCCAAAGCGCCTTTGTCTTCGCCCTCTTCCAAAATCAACGCGATCACGGAATTCACGGCCACAGCTTCGGTTCCGGCGGGCACTAAAATTTTGCCGAGAACACCTTCGTCCACGGCTTCAACTTCCATGGTGGCTTTGTCAGTTTCGATTTCACAAATTACGTCACCAGCGGCAACGGTGTCACCTTCAGCCACAGACCACTTGGCAAGATTGCCTTCGGTCATGGTCGGCGACAGGGCGGGCATGAGTACTTGAATAGGCATGATGTATCTCCTCCCTGCCCTTATGCTTCGACCAAAATGTCGGTGTAGAGCTCAGCCGGATCGGGCTCGGGGCTCGATTTTGCAAAGTCGGCAGCTTCGGTAACGATGGCTTTAATCTCACCATCAATCTCTTTGAGCTGCGCTTCATCAGCGGCTTTGGTCTTAATGATTAATTGGCGCAAGTTGTCGATGGGGTCTTGTTCTGAGCGCACTTTCGACACTTCGTCTTTGGAACGGTACTTGGCTGGATCAGACATGGAGTGACCGCGGTAGCGGTACGTCAGCATTTCCAGAATGTAGGGACCTTTGCCACCACGCACATGTTCCAGGGCCGAGGCCGTGGCATCACGCACCGCAATAACATCCATACCATCGACTTGCTCACCCGGAATTCCGTGAGCAGAACCACGTTGATAAAGCTCAGTCGTGGAAGACGCACGGTCAATGGACGTCCCCATACCGTATTTGTTGTTTTCAATGATGTAGATCACCGGAAGCGACCACAGCTGCGCCATGTTGAAGCTTTCGTAAACCTGACCTTGGTTAACTGAACCGTCACCGAAGTAGGCATAACAGACGCCGTTGTCTTCGTTGTACTTGTGAGCAAATGCCAAGCCGGTACCCAATGGCACCTGTGCACCAACGATACCGTGGCCGCCGTAGAAATTCTTTTCGGTGCTAAACATGTGCATAGAACCGCCCTTCCCCTTGGACAATCCACCAGCACGCCCCGTGAGTTCCGCCATCACACCGTTGGGGTCCATTCCGCAAGCCAACATATGACCATGATCACGATATGACGTGATCACACTGTCTTGGGGCTGGGCATTCGCGTGAACGCCCGTAACCACAGCTTCTTGACCGATGTAAAGGTGACAAAAACCACCAATCAAGCCCATGCCGTACAACTGACCGGATTTTTCTTCAAATCGACGGATCAGCAACATTTCACGATAAAAGCCCAACAACTCTTCCGCAGAAGGAGCCGGCTGGGCTTTGGTAGGACGACGACGAGGTGCTTTGGGCGCAGGCTTCTTAGCAGGCGTGTTTTTGGCAGACTTAGCCATGTCGGGAAACTCCAAGACGGTTAGGCATGCTCCTGCTCATTTGGCGACAGGCTTGGTGGACCCTTAGATGCATCTGCGCATTTCATTCACACGCGTTGGGTATTGCGGGTCTTCTTATGCATTTGATAACGACAACTATACTCGTACAGAATCGACAAATCAAGAAAATTACAACGATGTAATGCATTGAATTAATTTATTTATTTTGAATTAACCTATATTTGATTAACGCTAATATAGGTTAATTTTGCACATGAAAATAACTCGCCAAAAAGCAAGCAACGTACTCGAAATATTAAATGAGTAGGATGCCCGAAACTTACAAGTTCGTTATTTGGAAAATGTGTAAGACCTGTCAATTTTGGCAATGTGAACATCAAAGCTGTGGTACCACCGCTTGCGCCCCAAACGCTGAGCCTCTAAATGTTCAGCCTGATCGCGCCAAGCCTCGATAGCCTCTAAACTATCCCAGTAGGAGACCGTGATGCCAAAACCGTCTTCACCACGGGTGCTGTCGATACCACAAAACCCCGGCTGCTCGGCAGCCAGCTCCACCATGCGTTCAGCCATGGCACCATACCCCTCCCCATCTTCACTTGTGCGTTGATTGGGGAAAATGACTGCATACTGCCCCGTTCGGGATACTTCACCACTCATAGAGACCTCCTGCCTGCGGCTCACCACATGCAGAACATAGTATCTCTATAGTGGGGCAGTTCAAAGAAAGGAAAAATGACTTAATATGACGCAAGCTCACGCATACCTGTGTCATTTTCGTGGAAAATGACCACCAGCTCATCAGCTTTGCCATAGCCCAGCTGAATGCGAGCACGTTCATCCAACAAATCTGGATCAAGGGACTCTGCGCGTAACATCTGCACCTTTTTGTCCAATTCAAAGCGGGCTTCACGCACATCAAGAACCTGCGCCTGAAGCGTTTCCACCTCACCACGCAGCTTACCTAGCGCTAATAGCCCCCGGTCTCCTTGCACCGCGTGATAAGCAAAGTACACCACCATGCTCACCCCGATGACGGGTCCGAGAATCTGTTTTGCGCGAACCTTGAGTTCACGAGCTAACCCCATGACCAAGTCTTCTCCCCGGTCGTTTGGACACACTGAGGACAAATTCTAGCCCTCGATTCTTTAGAGCATGGAAATCATTAAAAATAAGTAAAACTAAAAAATATAGCTGTGGGTAAGCTTGTTAAGGTAAGAAAACAGCTATTACAAGCGAGCTTGTCACTTAACACGATGATGCTTGTAATATATTGCATTCATGTGATGTAGATCGGACAAAAAACTTAACCCATCTGCCCTTATATACTCGTTATCTTGTTCACACAGTTTCCCTTCGATTATTTTAACTGTCTTGCGAACACCATATGCAGCTGTAATAAACTCAAAGCAATTCCGTCCTTTATCTTGGTAAGTCATAAAACCAAACACACCTGCAGGAACCGACGTTTTAGTCAACTTTGATATGTTAGTAATATCGCCACCTGATGCTGCTACTCGGTTTTGGTAAAAATTATTGATAAACTCATTATCTAACTTGAAATAGCCATCCATTTTTATCTTCAAATGAACCTCGCCCTGATTGAAAAAATAACCGCTATCAAATATTCCATTATGCTCAACGCTTACGTTTTGAACTTTCTGTCCCTTAAGCATTTTAATGTCTGAAAGAATCAGGGTCGTTTCTCTTTTGTTATTTATATTCACGTTTGAGGTTACTGAGTAATTACCTCTACGCCAGGCTTTCGTTCCACATGCAAATTCTTTTGTTTTGGGGTTAAAGTAAATATTGTCACGAACAACTCTTCCATTCCCCCCCGGAGAGCTAACATCAGCAGCAAGCCATCCATCTCTTCGAGGTGAAATGGAGTACACATGTGTGAGCTCTGTATTGATTTTTTTCCTGCTCGATACTTGTCCTTCAAGACTGACAACACAATGTTTTGAGGCAAGGTACTTAAACGCTTGCGCCTCTTTCGATACTGTAGTTTGTGTTGTTTGGCAGCTTGTCACAGCTATTGTAATTGTTGATAAACATAATATTGATTTAAGTTTTTTAGCCATAAATCACCTCCCCACACCCAAAGCTATGTTGGCTTTAAACTGTTTAATCTAGCGCATAAATTTAAAGCTCTTCCTCCAACCGCTTGCACAAGGTCTTCAGTACCTTAATGCGCGCGTAGTACTTGGAGTTGGCTTCCACCAAGGTCCACGGTGCGATTTCGGTTGAGGTGCGTTCCACCATGTCACAAACAGCGTTGGAATATTCACTCCACTTGTCGCGGTTGCGCCAATCTTCGTCGGTCAGCTTAAAGCGTTTGTAGCCTGTGGCTTCGCGTTCATTGAAGCGGTGAAGCTGCTCGTCCGCAGTAATCGACAGCCAGAATTTTTGAACAATGATGCCATGGCGTGCCATTTCTTCTTCAAAATCGTTGATTTCGCCATAAGCCCTAAGCCAGTCGGCTTCGGAACAAAAGCCTTCAACCCGTTCCACCAACACACGACCATACCAAGACCGATCAAAGATCGCGGTTTTGCCAATCCCAGGCAGATGGCGCCAGAACCGCCAGAGGTAGGGTTGAGCCTTTTCCTCATCCGTTGGTGCGGCAATGGGGATGATGTCGTAAAAACGGCTATCCATGGCGGCACAAGCACGGCGAATTGAACCGCCCTTCCCGGCGGCATCGTTGCCTTCAAACACCAAAACCATGCCACGATCACGGAATGCTTTGGACCGTGTCAGCTTATTCAAGCGACCTTGGTATTTTTCCAACTCTTTCTTGTAGGCTTTTTTCTCTAACGTCTTGGTATAGTCCAAAGCATCCAACAAATTGATGTCATCGGCATGATCCAAGGCCTGAACGGGGACTGAGGCGGTGGCGGGTTTGCCTTGTTCGGCTAAGCGCGCCTTAACAGCCTTCAACAGCGTGCGCCCGACCGTCAAATTGCGATATTTTTCATCCGTGCTTTCCACCACAATCCACGGTGCATGGCCTGTAGAGGTGCGGCGCAGGACATGTTCGGCAACGGGCATCAGATCGTCATAACGCTCATAGCGTTCCCAGTCCTTCTTGGTCACGCGCCAATTGGTGGCCTTATCGCCCTCCAATTGCGTCAGACGGTCCTTAAGCGCGTCCTTGGACAGGTGGAGCCAAAACTTCAAGACCAGGGCTCCCTCGTCCGCCAGCATGCGTTCAAAGCGCAAAAAATCGTCTAGGTAACTGTCTAAATAATCACGGCTCTTACCGCCGTCGATGTGCATGCGCATGGGGTGGCTGTACCAAGAACCAAAGAAGAACCCGATGGCCCCCTTGGGCGGCAACTTACGCCAATAACGCCACATGGCCGGGCGTTCCAATTCTTCGTCGGTGGGATCACCCAGCGCATGGGCATGGATGTTGCGCGGATCCATCCAAAAGTTCAGTGTATTGACGGCCTCACCTTTACCGGCCCCATCGACACCGGAAACGATGATGACCACAGGAAACGGCTTCTTTTCTCCCAGTTCAAACTGTGCATCCAGCAATTGCTCACGCAATTTCGGAACTTCGGTTTTGTAGGTGGCTTTGCTGACTTTATGGCCCAATTCTGCAGCTTCGAACATGTTCTTCCCCCTTAACATATTGGCGCAAATGGAATCTTAGCACAGCGCGTTGAATGCAACTAATATTAGCTTACTGATACTTCTTCATGATTCGGTCAATTTCACCTTTGGACTTAAGAGCCTCAACTGCAGCATCAATCTGGTCCCAGTACCCACGCGTAATAGACTCTCGCTCACAGTAAACATTCAAAGGCAAACTACTAAAGACCAATGGCTCTCCAAATTTATCCTCATCCACATCATAAATTCTGGCACTGAACAAAAGAGAGTTGATAACCCCTGCTGCAGCATCCACACGCTCTCTCTCAAGCATTCGCATACTTGCTGAATAGTCGCGAACCTCAATTTTTTTCAAACGCTCATCTTCATCAAATGGCAACCCAACATTGACGCCAAGTGGCACCGCGATCACAAGCTCCTTTAAATCTTCATATGCATTCAGGGTTACTTGTTTCAACGGCATGATTCCGAACACAAGCTCTTGCCCCAAACTAGCAACACGGGCGTAATTCTTCTCCATAAAAGGAACTGCCCCTGCAATGGAGCAATCCAATCGATCTTTTTGAAACAAACGCTTCAGTGGAACAACTTGGGAATAGCCCTCAAATCCCCCTTCGGCAATGATCGCATCTGCAATCTCATACAGATTGCCAACCCAATTGCCGTTGTTGTCCTGAAACCCATAAGGGGCTAGCGCCATAATGCCAAATCGCAAAAGATTGCGATCGCCTTGTGGGGACTGATCTTGAGCCTTTACGCCACCGGCAACACTTAAGCAAAAGACGACAACGAAGACTGAGAGTATTTGGAATTTAGAGCTCATAGACACAATCATACCCAAAATTGGCCGCAATACATATGTATGTAGTAAAAATACCAAAAAACATATCGAAGCCCCAAAACACGCTGCCATTCAGTCAATATGCCATTGGGCTGTATGTGTTTAAGCAAACGAACTCATCGTCTTCAGGGGTTTAAAGGCCCTTCCCCAGCACGCCGTTTGATACGCCCTGCCGCCACAGCATCCAAAGCAAAAACATCAATGGTCCACGCGCCCCTTTCATGTTGCGTCAACGTACCGACAACACGCACACCATTACCGCCATGCCAGGTGTAGGAACATGTGCGGCGCTCACCGATAAGTTTTTGACAAGATACAGACAGTGGCCTCCCAAACGTGATTGCTAGCTTGCGTTCCAGCGCATCGTAATGCATTGGCCCCGTCATTTTCTTAAATCGCACATCAAGAATTTGGGGCCCTTGGTTGGTTTCCACCACACGTGATTGATAGAGCTGCCCATCTTGAGCCCTGTACTCAATATACGGATTGCCGATAGAACTGGTCTTTTGGGTGTACGGGATTTTTAAATCCGAAACATTCATACCAATCCGCACGCCGGAAAACTGAATATTTGTTTTGTCACTGCGGGAAAAGACCACACCCATGAAGATCGGTTCCGGCTCATCCTTTTTCCACAAGGCACCCCACTTCAAATCAAAGCCCGTATTGTCAGCATTGAGCCAATACGCCCCCAGCACCATGGCCATGACCAAGAGTATCCAGGTTATAATTTTAAGTATGTCGCGGTCCATGTCGGTGCTCATCCATCTCGAGAGGCTCTTATACGGAGTAAATGAGCCCAGCATAACTGATTACACAATATGCCGCTTAGCGCAAATTGGTGATCCCTGGACATAAAAAAACGGACAACACAATCAATGCTGTCCGTTTCCAAAATCAATTTTTCATTGCGAAAGCTATCGCAAGCTACCCAAGTTCGCAGCCAAAGCATTGCGGACCCGTTTGATTTCTTCTGAAACCTTGTGGGCGCGATCTCGGTCTTCAGGAAGAACATGATCAAACGCAACTGAGGCACAACGTTCACGTTCTTCCAACAACGCATCAATAATGGTTGCCTCAATGGCTTTCACCATTTCCTCATCATGCCCATCACTTGGCACACCAAGAATTTCCAACATCTTCGTCTTGGTAGCTTCAGCGCGATCACGTAGGCTTTTGTGTGCTGGTGACATAATGCCACTCCCCGCTTAGTGGTTCAGAATTTGGCTCAAGAACAATTTGGTGCGGTCATTTTGTGGGTTGTCAAAGAATTCATGCGGTTCGTTTTCTTCAACAATTTGTCCCGCATCCATAAAGATTACGCGATTGGCAACCAACTTGGCGAAACCCATTTCATGGGTCACACACAACATGGTCATACCTTCTTCTGCCAATTCGACCATGACATCCAAAACCTCTTTGATCATTTCTGGATCAAGAGCGGAGGTCGGCTCATCAAACAGCATGATTTTCGGTGCCATGCACAGTGAGCGCGCAATTGCCACACGCTGTTGCTGACCACCGGAAAGCTGTCCTGGGAACTTGCCTGCCTGTTCTGGAATTTTAACTCGCTCCAGATAATGCATGGCGATTTCTTCAGCTTCTTTCTTTGGCATCTTGCGCACCCAGATGGGGGCCAAGGTACAATTTTCCAAAACCGTAAGGTGTGGAAACAAATTGAAGTGTTGGAAGCACATGCCGACTTCGCGGCGGACTTCATCAATACGTTTCACATCTTCAGTCAGCTCGATCCCATTGACAATGATTTGTCCGGCTTGATGTTCTTCCAAGCGGTTGATGCAACGGATCATCGTCGACTTACCCGAACCCGAAGGCCCGCAAATAACAATCCGTTCACCCGGCGTAACGTTGAGATTGATGTCTTTCAAGACATGAAACTCACCATACCATTTATTGACGCCCGACAGTTGGACAGCCAGTTCGTTAGTGTTTGCGTTTTCCATGAACCAATTTCCTACTGCTTAGCGTTTATGACCTGTGTGAAGTTTTTGCTCCAACTTAATCGAGTAACGAGACATCCCAAAACAGAACACCCAGAAACAAGCGGCTGCAAAAACGTAGCCTTCCGTCGCAACGGCACCCCATGCCGGATCGGTGATAGCGGCTTGTACCGTTGCCAAGATATCCAACAGGCCAATGATCAACACCAAGGTGGTGTCTTTAAATAAAGCGATGAAGGTATTCACAATACCCGGAATCACCAATTTTAAGGCTTGTGGCAAAATAATCAGTGACATGCTTTTCCAGTAACTCAACCCCAAGGCTTTGGCGGCTTCGTACTGCCCACGTGGAATGGCTTGCAAGCCACCACGGATTACCTCTGCCATATAGGCTGACTGGAACATCGTAATTCCAATCAAAGCCCGAAGGAGCTTGTCGAAGTTCATGCCATCAGGCAAAAACAACGGCAACATCACGGATGACATGAACAGCACTGAAATCAGCGGTACACCGCGCCACAGTTCGATGAAGGCAATACAGAATGTGCGGATCACGGGCATGTCAGATCGACGCCCCAATGCCAACACAACTCCAAACGGCAAAGCCGCAACAATGCCGACATAGGCAATCATCAAGGTCAGTGCCAATCCGCCCCATTTTTCGGTCTCAACATGTTCAAGGCCAAAGTAGCCGCCTGCGATAAGGAAGTAACAAATCACAGGGAACAGCGTCAGAGAGAAAATCCCTAATGGCAATTTGTACGGAAACTTCTCAAAGAACTGAGGCCCAAATGAAAACAGCAACAAGACGAAACAAGTTTCCAAACGCCAATATTCAGCAGCCGGATAGCTGCCATAGGCAAAGATCGGCAAACGATTACCAATAAACGCCCAACATGCTCCTGTTATGCCTTCACAAGCTGTTTTGTCATCTCCTAAAAACACGGATGAGACAAACACCCAATCAATGATCGGGACCAACGTCAGATACAAAATGTAAATGACGATCAAACTCATCACTGAATTCAAAGGTGTCGAAAACAGATTTTCCCGAGCCCAGCCAATCACACCTCTGGCAACAAGTGGCGGAGCAAGATCGGGAAGCGCTTTAAAATCTCTCATAATCTCACTCCCCTTATCTTTCGACCAACGCCATGCGGTTGTTGAACCAGTTCATAAACGCTGAGATCAACAAGCTCATAACCAAGTAAACCGCCATCGTCATGGCAACAATTTCCAAAGCTTGACCTGTTTGGTTGAGAGTTGTGCCCATAAACACACCCACCAAATCCGGATATCCAATAGCCGTGGCCAATGATGAGTTTTTCGCCAAGTTCAAATATTGTGAAGTCAGCGGTGGAATAATAATCCGCATCGCTTGGGGAACAATCACCAAACGAAGCGTCGGGTTGTGGCGAATACCCAAAGCATGGGCTGCTTCGGTTTGACCGTGGCTCACCCCTTGAATACCGGCCCGCACAATTTCACCAATAAAGGCTGCTGTGTACATCGACAACGCCAACCAAAGCGCAATCAATTCTGGAATTACGGTAATTCCGCCTTGGAAGTTGAACCCCTTCAACGCCGGATAGTCAAAAGACATCGGCGCACCCAAAATGAAGAATATGACAACAGGCACACCAATAATCAATCCGAACCCTGTTAAGAATACCGGGAACTGTTGGCCCGTCAGGTCCTGACGTTTACGCGCCCAACGCGCAATAAACACCGTCGCAATAATAGCTGTAAAGAACAGCACCAACACAATATTGAAGCCACTTTCCGGCACAGGACCAGGAACGTAAAAGCCCCGAGCATTGAGGAAGAAGCTGTCCGCAAAATTAAAGCTTTTGCGCGGATGCGGCAAAGTCTGCAACACGGCGATGTACCAGAAGAAAATTTGAAGCAGCAAGGGGATGTTGCGCAGGATTTCAACGTACACAGCAGCGATTTTGGAAATCAACCAGTTGCGGGAAAGCCGAGCAACACCCAGGATAAAGCCCAAAATTGTGGCTGCGAAAATCCCAAGTACAGAAATGAGTAATGTGTTGAGCAAACCGACAAGGAACGTACGTCCATACGTATGTGTTTCATCGTATTCAATGAGGGACATCAATATACCGAAACCAGAAGTTTCGTTCAGGAAAGCAAAACCAGTGGTAATCCCACGGCGCTCCATGTTCGTCATTGTATTGTCAAAAAGTGCCCAGAAGGTCCAGACAATTGCGACACCAGCAATTACCTGAAAGGCAATAGAACGGAACGTAGGATCATTCCATATCGCCGTTTTACTTTGAGTTTTTACTGGGTCCGCCATGAGCCCATCTCTCCCGTCCCCTGTACGCTTTCCATTAGAAAACGCAATTATTCATACAGGTAAAAACCAAACCGGCCACGCCCTCATGGACATGGCCGGATCAGTTTCAAGACTTAGCGGACTGGCGGGGCATACAAGATGCCGCCTTTGTTCCACAGAGCATTCAAACCACGAGAGATGGCCAGAGGCGTTTTTGGACCAACGTTTCGATCAAACATTTCGCCATAGTTACCAACTTGGATAACGGCGTTCATTGCCCAATCTGCGCTGAGGCCCAATTTAGCACCTGCATCACCTTCGGTACCCAGCAGACGCTTGATGCCTGGGTTGGTACCCATGGACATGTCTTTTGCGTTTGCAGAAGTAACACCCATTTCATCAGCATTGATCAATGCGTTCAGGGTCCATTTCACAATATTAAACCAAGCATCGTCGCCTTGACGGACAACAGGGCCCAACGGTTCTTTGGAAATGACTTCTGGCAACACCATAGCGCTGCCGGGATTACCCAGTTTAGAACGGATTGCATAGAGCTGAGATTGATCAGAGGTCAGAATGTCGCAACGTGCGGCTTCAAAACCTTCGCGGGTTTGGTCCGACGTATCAAACACAACAGCAGAGTACTTCATGCCATGTTCACGGAAATAGTCAGCTAAGTTCAGCTCAGTGGTGGTACCAGCTTGGATACAGACAGATGCACCGTCCAGTTCCAGAGCACTTTTCACACCAAGAGCTTTTTGCACCAAGAAACCTTGACCATCGTAGTAGTTTACGCCGGCAAAGTTCAGGCCCAAGGACGTATCACGGGTGTGCGTCCAAGTCGTGTTGCGCGAAAGAATGTCGATTTCACCAGATTGCAACGCGGTGAAACGTTCTTTGGCGGTCAGCGGAACAAAGCGCACTTTGTTGGCATCAGCCAAAACTGCAGCAGCAACAGCACGGCAGGTATCAACATCGAGACCCGTCCAGTTACCTTTTTCATCTTGGATAGAGAAGCCCGGAAGACCGGTGCTCACGCCACAAGACAATGTGCCGCGTTTTTTGACGTCTTCTAAAGTACCTGCTGAAGCGGACGTAGCAAGCATGGCTGCAGCCACTACACCCAATACGGTAAATGTTTTTTTCACGGTAGTTTCCTCCGAAATTCCCAATTCAGTTTTTATGTCAACACAAGCGCACTACCTCATGCACTTGCGATATTTTTGAAGATGAGCCCCCGGTTCCCCAACCGTTTGTACAATTGTACGGGCACCCATCTCGCATCAGATGGTTCAAGGCGTAACACAAATGTTTCAAGCCCCTCAAGCTGAATTGTACCGAAACAATCCACAAGTGCAGTACGCCATATGCATTAGTTTCACGAAAAATCCACATTTCCAGGCTCTTCTCTGGAAATAAAAACCATTTCGCGTCACACTCTGTTGATCTACTTGGGGTTTGTTCCCCCCGTTACGAGCAAAAAATGCACCCCAACTTTAAAAAAGATAGAGCTAATATAATGACCACCAACGACAAGTCGAAGCATGCCGACACCCGCATCACCACAGCGGGGCGCTCTCCCAAGACCAATTTCGGTATCGTCAACCCACCCGTCTACCATGCATCGACAGTGACTTTTGAAACAGTTGATGCGTTAAAGGAAGCAGAGCAACATCGATTTGATCGGGTCTATTATGGGCGCTATGGCACTCCAACCACATTTGCTTTTGAAGAAGCTGTGGCCGATTTAGAAGGAGCTGAGCACTGCATATCTGTACCATCAGGTATGGCTGCAATCGCAGTGTCGTTGGCCGCAACTTTAAAATCTGGGGACCATGCGCTCATCACCGATAGTGCCTATTTTCCAACGGTAAAATACTGCAATACATTTTTGAAAAAATTCGGGGTTGAGATCAGCTATTTCGCCCCCATGGCCACGGCTGAAGAGCTCAAAGCCCAGATACGACCCAATACAAAAGTGGTTTTCACAGAAGCACCGGGCTCCATTACGTTTGAAGTTCAAGATATCGCCATGATCGCCGATATTGCCCATGCACATGGTGCCTTGGTCATGATGGATAATACGTGGTCAGCAGGGTATTACTTTAAACCGTTTGAGCATGGCGTGGATATATCCATACAGGCTGCTACGAAGTATATCGTCGGACACTCCGATGCCATGCTGGGCAGTATCACATTGAATGACCGCGATCTCTACGAACACGTAAAAACCGTCCAAGTGGGGATGGGCTATTCCACAGCTCCAGATGATGCCTATTTAGGTTTGCGTGGATTACGGACCTTAGCCACTCGCCTGCCCCGTCATGAAAAAACAGGCTTAAAATTAGCGGAATGGCTGGCCGGGCACCCCGCTGTCGAAACCGTTTTACACCCTGCACTCACAACCTGCCCCGGCCACGATATTTGGAAGCGTGACTTTACGGGCGCATCCGGTCTGTTCGGTTTTGTGTTGAAAGACGGTCCTTCTCATGGCGATATGGCCCGCATGCTCGACAATCTAGAACTGTTTGCCATGGGCTACAGTTGGGGCGGGTATGAAAGCCTGATCATCCCATCCGACCCACGTACCATGCGCACGACTTATAACTGGCCTTATGGACAACCTGTTTTGCGCATCCATGCAGGGCTGGAAGACCCCGACGATCTGATTTCTGACCTTGATAAGGGTCTTAAGCTTTTAACAGCTTAAGGACCGCAACCGATCAGGCTGATAAAGCAGTCCGATAAAATTGATGACTGCGACAGTTTTGAGAGGTGTTAACATCTTTAAATGCTATTTATGAATTGTCATGCAAATGATCGTGCAGTTGCAGCATTACTGTAACTTCGGATCGCTATTTTCCCCTTAAACGACAGTAATCAAAGGGGTCAGTGATGATCAAGGTAAGTTCAAATACATTAAAATTCATGTGTAGCGTTTCAGAAACCATTCTCAAAGATGGGGTCGAGGATGGAATATCGCAGTGGTATGAACGCATGTCTCAACATAGAAATTGCATGCTCCAATGCATGTATGGAGGCAACGCCACAACAGTCAAATGTGCATCTTGTCTTGAGGGCAATTTACGCACCCTCAACCTGTATGAGCAAACACCATTGAACGCAGATTGCATCGTGCTCAAAGCTGCACAGACATTAAAATCATGGAAGCCACAAACGACTGAAATTACACGCGTGGCAGCTTAAGTAGGCTTAAAACAAACACTGCGGTCGTACATACGACAATGCTCGGCCCTGCAGGCATGTCGTATTGATAGGATGACCACAAACCAGCCCCCACCGCAATCACTCCAATGCCTGCAGCAAGCACCGCCATGGTCTCAGGTGTTTTGGACCAAGCCCGCGCACCTGAAGCGGGGATAATCAACAAGGCCGTAACCAGCAATATCCCCACCACCTGCATCGAAAGTGCAACAACTAAAGCCAACACCACCATAAACATCACATCCATTTGGCGCACATTGGTGCCTTCCACCGCAGCGAGATCAGAATGAACTGTGGCATTCAATAACCCATGCCATAGCTTCATCAGCACGGCCACGATAAGCACCGTCGCACCCCAAATCCAAATTACATCTCCCCAGCCAACGGATAAAATGTCCCCGAATAAATAGGCCATCAAATCTATGCGTACACTGTCCAGGGTGGAAGCAATGATTAACCCCAAAGCCAACGCTGCATGCGCAACAATGCCGAGCAATGTATCCAATGACAATCCACGTATGTTTTGAAGACCACCCAGCAACACTGCGGCAACAACGACAACCAAGGTCACGCCAACAGCAGGTTCAACACCGATTAAGAAACCCAATGCCACACCCAGCAAGGCCGTGTGTGATAAAGCCCCACCAAAATACGCCATCCGCCGCCACACCACAAAGGCACCCAAAGGCCCCGCAACAATAGCCACGGCCACACCGGCCAGGAGAGCCCGTAGAATGAAATCATCCATGATCACAGTGCTCCCCATGGACATGACCATCCAGGCCGTGTTGGTGGTCATGGTCATGGGCATACACTGCCAAGGTGGATGCAACCTCGTCCCCAAATAGGGCAACAAATTCAGGATGGCGACTGACTTGACTGGGATGGCCTGCGCAGCACACATGCTGGTTCAAACACACGACATGATCGGTTTGCGCCATCACCACATGAAGATCATGCGACACCATCACCACACCGACCTGACGGTTTTGGCGAATGCTTTGGATCAATCGATAGAGATCAGCCTGCCCCGTTATATCCACGCCTTGAACAGGTTCATCCAATACCAGCAATTCAGGTTGGCGTAACAACGCACGGGCCAAAAGGACACGCTGTAATTCTCCACCAGAAATGGATTGCATGGGATTGTTCAATATATCGATGGCACCCGTTTCTTCCAGGACTTGCATACAGGCATTTGTCGTCACCTTTTCAGGTACACCTAGGCGTAAGAAACGTTTCACAGTGATTGGCAAGGCCGGATCAATACTGAGACGTTGGGGCATATACCCCACCCGCAAGCCCGGTTTGCGCCATACAGTCCCGGTGGTTGGCTTCATCAAGCCCAACATCACCCGCACCAAGGTGGTCTTTCCGGCCCCATTGGGTCCGATCAGCGTCACGATCTCACCTTTACGGACATTCACATTGGCACCGCTGAGCACCACGTTGTCTCCAAACGCAACCTCAACCCCTTGGGCTGTGATCAATTGGTTATCATCAGCCATGCTTGGTGCCTTTGTGTTCTGGGCGGCAATTTGCACACACCCCTTCCAATTCTACGGTGGGGTGTTCCACACTGAACCCGGCCGCCTTGGCCCCTTGCCCGATGGCCGCATCAATACGTTTGTCCACCAACTCCGCTGCTGCGCCGCAATCACGACAAATCAAAAATTGTCCGGCATGATCTTCACCCGGGTCGCGACAACCGATGTAGGCGTTGAGACTTTCAATACGATGGATTAAGCCTTGGTCCATTAAAAATTCCAAAGCACGATAGACCGTGGGAGGCTGAGCTCTCTTACCAATTCCATGTAGGTTGTCCAGTAAATCATACGCACCAACGGGATTGTGGCTCTGCCACACCAATTCCAACACTTGGCGACGAATGTCTGTCAGACGTACAGAACGTTCCGCACACAAGTCCTCGGCACGTTGCATTGCAGAAGACACACACTTTCCATGGTCATGCTCATGGTCTGGAAACATCGTTGACGCAGAGGACGATTTGGACGTTTCAGTGTATCGATACGACGGGGCCATGGTGCTCACCTCAAGAAAATTGAAATGTTATGTTATAACATATTTACTTGACCTGCAATTGCGTTCCCTGCACAGTGTTTCAAACAGGTAAACGCATTAGGATCTCCCAACCATGTTTATGGCCCGCCTACCCTTTTTCCATGCCACGATTTGGACGGCACTTGCTGTTCTAATAAGTGTGTCTTTTTTCCCAACAACCACGCTGGCTGCTCCCCCCACAGTGGTGGCATCAATTAAACCGATACAGGCGTTGGTAAAAATGGTTATGGGTCCAATTGGAACACCGGACTTGATTGTTCCCGCCACGGCATCACCCCATGTGTTTTCACTAAAACCATCCCAAGCCAAAAAACTGGAACAAGCCGATGTGGTATTTTGGATTGGCCCAACCTTGGAAACCACATTGGAGGGCCCGCTGGATAAGTTGGCTAAAAACGCCCGGGTAATTTCATTATTGAACATTCCGGAACTAAGCCTGATCAATCGCACCGACACCGACGGTCATGAGCACACAGATGATAAAGCCCATAACGAAGCCATTGACCCCCATATCTGGCTTTCACCTACAAATGCAAAGGTGATGTTGGCGCATATCGAACAAACCCTCATCGCCGTGGACCCTCCCAACGCACCGGAATATGCGGCCAATGCTAAAAAAGCAAAGCGTCGGATTTCTATCTTGATCAATAAAACCAATAAATTTACGGAGCACATGCACGACAAGCCCTACTTGGTTCAACATGATGGTTTTGGTTATCTGGCCCAAGCGTTCGGTTTCCAAGAGGCTGGATTCATACAAACCCACCCTGGGCGCGAACCCGGTGCCAAACACATATCCCAGTTGATTGAGACCATCAAAGCTCGAAATGTGAAATGTTTGTTCCACGAACCGCAGTTCACACCAAAGCTGGCCAAACGCTTGGGACAGGAACATGGTTTGTCTTTACGCGAAATTGACCCCATGGGGACAGATTTATCCTTGTCCGACACCACATATGTGCGCATCATCCAGGGCATAGTATTGACGATGCAATCGTGTCTCGACCCACATCTTCCTGGTGATGGTAAAGAAGCACACGAACAGGACCCAAAATGAGCACAGCGACACACTACCCCACCACCCCCGAACTGGCCGCAGAGGTCGCAGACCAACTGAACTACAACACAGACGGCTTAATACCTGCCATCGCCCAACAAAATACGGCCGATGGCAAAGGTGGTGAGATTTTGATGATGGCGTGGATGAACCGCGAGGCCGTGGTCGAAACCTTAACCAATGCTCGGGTTTGCTACTATTCCCGCTCACGCCAAAAGCTTTGGCGTAAAGGGGAAAGCTCCGGCCAGGAACAGTCCCTCATCGATTTCCGTTGGGACTGTGATCAAGACACGGTTGTAATGTTGGTGGAACAAAAAGGCGTGGCCTGTCACACCGGACGCCACAACTGCTTCTTCAACGCGGTGCGCGACGGCAAAGTTCAAATTATTGCCGATGTCGAAATTTCTCCGGACGATCTCTATGGCTAATGAGCTGCCCGTCGCCGTTGGTGTAACGGTCCTCACCGGCTTTCTCGGCAGTGGCAAAACCACCCTTCTCAATCATCTGGTGAATGATCCGGACTTAGGCCAAGCCGCCATCTTGATTAACGAGTTTGGGGATATATCCATCGACCACCTGTTGGTCGAACACATTGACGAGACCACGGTACTGTTGGACAGTGGCTGCATCTGTTGTTCGGTACGCTCTGACTTGGTCGAAGCGATGAAAGAGCTGATCACTAAACGTGCCGACGGACGCGTACCGAAATTTGAACGCTTGGTGATTGAAACAACGGGACTAGCTGATCCCGCCCCCATTGTCCACACACTGATGTCTGACCCCATCATCGCAGGACAGTTCCGTTTAGATGGCTTGGTTACGGTGGTGGACAGCGTATTGGGCATGGCAACACTGGACATTCATCCAGAAGCCATCAAACAAGTCGCCATTGCTGATCGCCTCGTCCTGAGCAAATGCGACATGGCGACCGACCTCGCCGCACTGAAAAATCGACTGTCGGACCTCAACCCATCCGCACCAAAAATACAGGCTAAGCATGGCTATGTGCCCGCCAAGAAACTCATAGACGCTGGATTGTTTGACAAAAACTTTACCCCCCACGTGGATCGCTGGATGGGTGACCATGAGATTAAGCACCATCACCGCCATGTTCATAACCACAATCACGATGCCAGTATTCAGACGTTCGTTCTGGAAGCCGAGGGACCTATCGACTTCATGGCATTCCAAGATTGGCTAGAGACCCTATTGGCAACGCAAGGGACAAATCTATTACGTATCAAAGGCATTATGGACGTCAAAGACGTTGACCGACCGGTTGCCATACATGGTGTCCAGCACATTTTCCACCCCCCGGCTGCCTTGGCATCTTGGGATGGTATGGACAAACGCACCCGTCTGGTGTTTATCACTCAGAACCTCAGTGAACAGGCAGTGCGCGATACCTTTAACGCTCATCTACCAGGACAACTGATGGATTGAACGCATATTGGGATCGAACATGAACATTCTCGGCATTCACATCGGCCATAACGCCTCTGCTTTTTTGCTCCAAGACGGTGCCGTCATTGCAGGTCTCTCGCAAGAAAAGTGCGACGATATTAAAAACTCTGCCGATTTTCCTGCCGATGCCATCCGTGCAATTCTCAACCAAGCCCAACTCAGTACTGATGGTATTGATCATGTTGCCATTGCCGGAAATCAAATCCTACCCCGACGCAGCTATGACTATTTGTTTCAAAACAAACCCACAGATGGACATACCAGATCCGGTGCAGTTGGTTTAGCGCTCAAACTTGAAGCTATTATGCCAACAGCGCTGGCTTCCATTATATTCGGGCCCTTACGTGCACATCGTCATAAACAACGCCTCACACAAGGGCGAAAAGAACTCAGCCAAAACCTCTCCGATTTAGGGTTAGGCCAAACCCCCTGCACATACGTCGATCATCACATATGCCATGCCCGCGCCGCTTATTGCAGTTTAGGCGGAACGAAACCCGCGTTGATCTTCACAGCAGACGGCAGCGGTGATGGTATCAGCGCCACCGTCATCAAAGTCGACGATCAAGGCCATTGGACACGCCTAGGCGAAACACCTGAACATGCATCAATTGGTGGGATCTATTCAGCCACCACCCGTTTTTTGGGCATGCGCCCGCTCGAACATGAATACAAAGTCATGGGGCTGGCGCCTTATGCCAAGTCCTATGCAGATGACATTTACGAGCGTGCCTTTGCCAAAACAATTCAAGTTTCCCCAAACAATCCCTATTGTTTTGAAAGTACCGTCGACAGCCGTAAATTTTACGACCATCTTGCTAAAACGGCCGTAGGTGAGCGTTTCGACAATATTGCAGCAGCAGCCCAACGCCTGATTGAGGAGCAAACCGTCCAGTGGGTAGAGCGTTCGGTTGCCGAATCCGGTGTGCACCACGCCTACTTTGGCGGCGGCTTGTTCATGAACGTTAAACTCAACAAACGGATTCAGGAACTCGACTGTCTGAACAGTGCCCACTTCATGCCGTCTTGTGGTGATGAAAGCAACGCCTTGGGTGCGGCCTATGACGTAGCCTTGGAAATGGGGCCCGTTCAGCCACTTAAGAACCTTTATGTCGGGTTAAGTTATTCACCCGAAGAGATCGAAGGCCATCTCAAAGAATATGGATTGAACTACACCCGTCCAGACAACTTGAACGAAACCATTGCCGATTTGTTGGCGGATGGACAAGTGGTTGCACGTTTTGCAGATGGCAACGAATGGGGTGCACGATCCTTAGGCAATCGCGCCATCTTGGCCCATCCCGGACGGATGGAAAGTTTTTTCACCGTCAACGATCAGATCAAATGTCGCGATTTCTGGATGCCATTTGCACCCAGCGTTTTGGACACCGCTGCCGATAAGTATCTAGAGAACTGGACCATGGAACGTACCCCTGCCCCGTTTATGATCACGGCTTTCCAGTCCACAGAACTGGGCCGCAAAGAACTAACGGCTGCCCTACATCGTGGTGACGGCACTTTACGACCTCAGGTCTTAACGCCTGAGGCCAATGCCGATTATTACGATCTAATCCAACGATTTGAGGCCAAAACTGGAATTGGTGCCGTACTCAACACCAGCTTGAACAGACACGGCAAACCCTTAGCAGCCACACCCGTTCAGGCCTTGGATACCTTGGTTAATTCAGGTCTACGACACCTTGCGATTGGGCCGTTTCTGGTCAGCAAAGATTAAAGTATTCAATTTCGAAGGGGACAGGCTCAACCTTCGACAAGTGAGCGAACTTCACCACATTGGGTCAAAGCATTCGTTAGGAATTCATAAGCCTGAATATCCAAGCTTAGGTAGTTTACCGCCATGGTTCTATCATCTAAACGCACAACACGGGCGGGTATTTGAACCTGATACATTTGGGTTTTAGCACAACCAATTTCTTCTACGGTAACCAAGGCACCTGTCGACAGTGAGCCATCATATTCTTCAAGAAGAAAGCCGCCCATACTCCAATTGCTGACTTCATACTTTAGTCCACCCACACGCACAATTAGCCCCATCCTTCCATGGCGGGCATGCTTGCGTCGCTCTGCATTAAACTCTTGATTCATATGCACAGTTCTCAGATAGATTGAGTGGGCCAATCGTGCTTATATTAATTTTCATCAACAATGCGTGCGTATATTGTCACATTATTTCACAAATCGGAAATATTAATCACTTTTCCGCACAACCGTTATAATATCGAAGGATTCCTTTGTGTTTCGCTCATTGCGCCCAACTCTTGCCATCGTAATCTCATTTGTCTTCTTGGTTTCTCCGACTTGGGCCAGTGAAGCCGTCACAATATATGCCGCCTCAAGTACCCAAGCTGTGATGGATGTCATAGCCAAGCAATTGAAATTAGATGGAATTGATGTGCGCATGGTCTATGGCGCCAGTTCCACATTGGCACGCCAAATCGAGCACGGTGCCCCGGCAGATATTTATCTGTCCGCCAACCCCAAATGGATAGACTACTTAACTGAAAAAAAGTTAATAGAAAGCCGCCATACGTATACGGTGGCACAAAACACCCTGGTGGTGATTGCGGGACCACAGCCATTTCCGGCCCCAATGATGATATTCGGTGAAGGCTATCCTTTGGGCTCCCTCCTTCATGAGGAGCACTTAGCTTTAGCGGACCCTAACCATGTCCCAGCAGGAATTTACGCCAAAGAAGCCTTAACCAGCATGAAGCTATGGGACCAAGTTCAAGACCGCATCGCCCCTGCCCGCGATGCCACAGGTGCATTGATGCAGGTGGCACGCGGGCAGGCACGATTGGGCATCGTTTATGCGTCGGATGCAAGGCGGAGCGATCAAGTCCATGTCTTCGCACCCATTCCACCCAGCACCCATAGCCCAATTCACTATCTTGTCAGTATTATCAAAGGCAAATCCCACCCAGGCGTGCTACAAGTTCTTGAGTTTATGCAAGGCCCCAAAGGCCAAACTGCATTTGTTGATGCCGGATTTAGAGAGGCCCCGTGAACTGGTCCATTAGTCCCATGGAATGGCAAGCCCTGAGCCTCAGCCTCAAAGTGGGGCTGTGGGCAAGCTTTGCCAGCCTTCCTTTGGGGCTTGGTGTTGCTTGGCTCCTGGCGCGCAAACGCTTTTTCGGCCATGGGCTTTTGAACGCTGTGGTGCATCTGCCCTTGGTGGTACCGCCCGTAGTGGTTGGCTATGCCTTGTTGGTCACCTTTGGTCGCACTGGAATGATCGGGGCTTGGGCTTATGACGTTTTTGGACTGAGTTTCGCATTTAATTGGAAGGGCGCCGCCATTGCCGCCGCAGTGATGGCATTTCCCTTAATGGTACGTGCCATGCGCCTGAGCCTGGAAAGCCAGGACCCCGGGCTTGAACAAGCCGCACGTACATTAGGTGCCAATCCTTTTCGGGTGTTTTTCACCATCACCCTGCCGTTAATGTTGCCCGGCATTGTGACCGGGTTAGTGTTGGCCTTTGCCCGGGCATTGGGCGAATTTGGCGCCACCATCACGTTTGTGTCTAATATTCCCGGCGCCACCCAAACCCTGCCGTTGGCATTGTACAACTTCACCCAAGTTCCAGGCGGTGAAGCCAGCGCCCTGCGCCTCGCCGTATTATCGGTTGGTGTTGCCTTGATTGCTTTGATGGCCAGCGAATATTTGGCACGCAGAGCCCGTCATCTCACAGGAGAGGACGCGGCATGATCGAAAACACACTTAAAATTGATATTCGGCACAAAGCTGGGGACTTTGGCATCAAAGCCAAGATTGAGGCCCAACCGGGCATCACAACATTATTTGGCAAGTCAGGTGCAGGGAAAAGTTCCATTATTTCCATGATTGCCGGGTTGGTTCAGCCCGACAGCGGACGCATCACCATCGGGGAAGAGGTCCTATTCGACAGTAGCCAAAATATCAACCGAGCCCCAGAAAACCGCAACATTGGCTACGTGTTCCAAGATGCCCGCCTATTTCCACACATGAATGTGCGCCAGAACCTCAGTTATGGCCTGGGACGTATGGAAGCAGACCAACGTCAACCACAATTCGATGCTGTGGTCACTCTTTTAGGCCTGGAAAACTTATTGACACGCAAACCGCTGAAGCTATCTGGCGGAGAAAAACAACGCGTCGCCATCGGCCGTGCCTTGCTCAGCAACCCGGCTGTACTGCTCATGGATGAACCTTTGGCATCCTTGGATGCAGCCCGTAAAAGCGAAATTTTGCCTTTCATCGAAAATCTGGCTCAGGAATTTGCACTGCCGATTATCTATGTCTCGCATGCGGTTGAGGAAGTGGTCCGCCTGTCAGACAGCTTGGTGCTGATTTCCGAAGGTCACGTTGCTGCCCAAGGTACGGTTGAAGCGTTGATGAGCCGTATTGACCTCAGCCCCATCACTGGGCGATACGAAGCTGGCGCCGTACTCACACCAATAGTGTCAGAGCATCTAACGGACCTAAATCTAACGCAATTGAACTTGCTGGGACATAACCTGTTCGTTCCCGCAGTCCCCATTACACCCGATACTGCCATTCGCCTTCGCGTACGCGCACGGGATGTATCTTTGGCCTTGGAACGCCCCCAAGGAACCTCTGTTCTCAACATGGTTCCAGGTCAAATTCATGAAATTGATCAAGATGATGGCCCCCATGCCACGGTCGCAATCAAAGTTCAGGGAACCCCTGCCAATACAGATCAACCCCAAGACCAAACCATTTTGGCACGCATCACCAAAAAATCCTTGCAAGACATGAACTTACAAAATGGCGTTACAGTTTGGGCGATGATCAAGTCAGTTGCAATTGACCGGCATAGTCTGGGGGGGCACGGACGCGGCACGAAACGCTCGTAATCCATTATTTGCTCACCATATATTTTTTAGAACTAATCCAAACGGATGAAACATACAGTCCCTCTGTGGAATGGTGTGATCAAAGCTTATCGGCGATAATCAGATTATAAATACAGCGTGATTCGAACCATAGCACACGGCCCATTTAGTGCTTTTCAAAAGCTCAAAATGATAACGTGTGTTGGTATTGTTATGCTGTAACGTTTTTTTCTAAACCTGCACCAAATGTACTTCAAGAATAAGAATTGAGAACGGATAACAGGGCTATGGTCGCGAAAGCAACAGCAAAAAAAATGCCGGCAGTTGGCAAAAAGAAAAAGAAAAAACACAAGAAGATGGATTCTGACACCAAAACGCTGACCACCATTATGGGCGGTCTAGGGGCCGTTGTTGTTATCCTTGTTGGTGGGGTTGGTTTATTTACGTATCTCACCGAACCTGAAAAGCCAAAAAAGACGGTTACAGCTCAAGTCAATTCAACAAAAGCGACAGACATGCAAACCGCATCAATGTCGACGATGGCATTACCACCAGATGTCCGCGACAGCTTCAAAGCTTATGAAGGGCAACGTTCAACTTTTAATCCAGACAGAGCTTACGAACCAGGCGAGGTCATCATTGCTGCCCCACCTGCTGATTTTGAAGACCGAATTCGTCCTGCTGGTTTTCAAGTAAAAGAGCACATTAGTCTTGGCAAGTTGGGCCTGAAAGTTGTTCGCGTCTCAACACCGCCAAGAATGTCCGTTCCTGATGCCGTCAAAAAACTGGGGACGATCCTGCCGGGTGTAACCATTGACGCCAACCATCAATTCGAAGCAAGTGCATTGTCACCGGGAACTGCAGGCTCCAACGCCCGCCTTATGGCGGGTTGGCACAAATTGTCGCCGTCTTGCGGTAAAGGTCTAATCTTGGGGCAAATTGACAGTGGAGTAGACACACAACACCCTGCCCTTGTTGGGCAAAAAGTCGAATACAAAGCCTTCACCAAATCTGGTCGCAAACCCGGCCCGAAACAACACGGCACGGCTGTTGCGTCGATGTTGGTGGGTAATGTGGAATGGGGTGGATTGCTACCCGGTGCTTCCTTGTACGCCGCCAATATGTTTGAAATAAACGAAAAAGGCAAAAAAGTCGGTTCCGCCGTGGGGTTGATGAAATCCATAGACTGGCTTGCCACCAAGAATGTCCACGCGGTGAACCTATCCATTGCCGGCGGTGACAACAAAGTGGTGCGCAAAGCCTTCGATTTGGCCAAACGCGCAAACTTGTTGATGATCGCTGCTGTGGGCAACTGGGGACGTAACGACAAACCAGCCTACCCCGCCGCTTACGAACATGTCGTTGCCGTAACGGCAACCAAGGGTACTGAATTGATTTACTCACACGCCAACCAAGGCAAGTACGTGGACTTTGCAGCCCCAGGTGTTGGCATATACACAGCCCAACCCGGCGGTGGCGGCAAAGCCCAAAGTGGGACTTCTTTTGCCACACCTTACATTACGGCGATGGCAGCAATTCTCAGCAAGGCAGGCAAAACACCAACCGCTACTGATTTGCGCAAAACACTCAGCAAAACCACCCGAGATTTGGGCAAACCCGGTAAAGATTCGGTTTATGGTTATGGCTATGTGATGGCACGCCCAGCATGTAAGTAGTAAACATACTCAGGCATTGAATAGCGCGGCTTAGAGGAAACTAGGCCGCGTTGTCTGTGGATGGGGCGTTGCAATTCACGGCTTTTGCCAAAACAGAGAGCAATTCATCACCACCGAAAGGCTTTTCCAAGGTCGCAGACGCGCCAAAAAGCTCTGCCACCTGAGTAAAGTTTTTACGCACAATGTCGCCACCGCCGGATATCGCAATGATGGGTAGGTCTGGGTATTCCCCTTTGAGCTCACGAATGGTTTCCAGGCCTTCTTTTTGCGGCATCACCAAATCAACAATGACCAAATCAAACGGTGCCTCATGCTGATAGCCGATCCCTGTATCTGCATCACCTGTATCTTCCACCTCATGCCCTGCTCCTTGCAAAACAGCACAGATGGACGTGCGAACAAACTTATCATCATCGATAACCAAGACACGGCACATGGTGAGCACTGACTCCTATTAGCTTTCGTATCCAACACTGGATACAGCATTGTTCCCTCAACTATAATTCTAACGAACCACGATCATTCCGGGTATCGTACAGATGGATGATGCAAATAAGCGTTCTGTGCAAAGCACTAATCTTAACGATAAATTCAATTCTAAATTGCGTAAAAATCACAGAAAAAATAAGTGGTTATTGAAATGCTCACCAACACCACAAATCCCCTCACATATATTTGAGGTAGTTGACGCGAAATCAGCGCAGCCATATACCCGCCTACCAAACTTCCCACCAACACAGCCATCCCAGGAATCCATGCAATGGTGTCGTTATATGCAAAAAGAACAATGGCGATCAAAGATACGCATGACGAAATCAGCAACTTCAAGCCATTCATAGCATTGATGTTGGTATAACCGGCTACAGCCAAGTAGCTAAGCGAGATAATCCCCAAACCGGCATTGAAAAAGCCACCATAGACACAAACCCCCATCAGTAAAACCAATGCCAATACGGCCCCGACTTTGGTGGCATGTTTATGACGTGACGTGAGTTTTCTGAGGCCCTCGTTTAGGCGCGTACCAAAAGTAAACAAGACGGTGGCAAATAACAAAAGCCAGGGAATGATTTCTTGAAACACAGCCTCTGGCGTTTGCAACAGCAACCATGCCCCCAAAATGCCCCCAATGAGGCTAACGACAATAAACTTAGGCAGTTCGTGCTTGTGTTCCTGCAAATCCTTGCGAAACGCATAAGTTCCACTGAGATAGCCCGAACAGGATGCAAAAGTGTTGGTTGCGTTGGCACTGATCGGTGGCACACCAACAAACAACAAGGCAGGAAATGTAATAAACGTGCCGCCCCCGGCGATGGAGTTCAATATGCCCCCAAAAAAACCGGCAACAAATAAGAGCAGTAATTCAAGTATCATATCGCACTTTCTCGTTTATCCCCTCTACACAGAAGGTGCAAAAGTACAGGGCGTCAAACGAAATAAGCACCGCTGAGTTTTGAAATGTTTGTAGGGGAAATGGCGACCCCGACAGGATTCGAACCTGTGACCGTCAGATTAGAAATCTGGTGCTCTATCCAGCTGAGCTACGGGGCCGTTGTGCGCCCCGATCGTTTGATAGTGGGGCTTAAGCGCGTTAGCGCACTCTATCAAAAGCAAATTTGTCGGCGTAGGATTTGGTAATGAGTTTTGGCTCTTTCGCTGCGATCACTTGGGCGTCCAAGCCTACGCGTTCAGCATAGGCAACAGCATCTTCTTGAGAATCGAAGCGCAGTTTGACTTGAGCTTGGGTATCGCCAGAACCAACCCACCCCATGAGAGGATCAAGCGTTTTGGCTTCAGACGGCGCATATTCAACAACCCATTTGGCTTTGGTGGGGTTGCCCGACTGCATTGCATTGCGTGCAGGGCGATAAATGCGTGCTGTTGCCATCGTCTTAATCCTCAATCCAGCAGCCCCCAGAGGGGCAGACTTGATGAAATGGTCGGGGAGACAGGATTCGAACCTGCGACCCTCTGTTCCCAAAACAGATGCGCTACCAGGCTGCGCCACTCCCCGACTGAGGGTTTCTTAAGTCCTCGCCCAAGTTTACGCAAGCCCTAAAACGCAAATCGTTACTCTAAAGTAACACGATCACCCAAACTGAGCCCTAAGCGAGCAACTGTCCCGCCCGCCAGTTCCAAAACATAACGAACCATAAATGGTGATTTAATCAACTTTTCAGACATGGGTTTGGTGTTTTCAGCCATATAAACAATCCGCCCATCTGCGTGGATAAACAGCATATCTAGGGGGATGAGGGTATTCTTCATCCACATAATTGCACGTTTGGGTGGTCGGTTTTCAAACAACATGCCCCGGTCTTGAGGCAAATGCTTGCGATACATCAGGCCATGACGCTGTTCTTTCAGCGTTATCGCCAGCTCGACCTCAAAATCATGGCGTTTCCCATCCTGGGTCGTGATGGAAAGCGGTGCTGTGGTAAAATTCGGCTGTAGGCGCAAAGATGAGCTTTGCGAATCCGCTGCCATGGCTGCGTGGATTTCGGCGTAAGCGAACACCGAAAGCGTGAGAAGCGCAAAACACACCCCAACGGGTAGCAGGATTAATCTTACAAAAAGCAAGCTCATAACGAAGGATCATAACCCGCCCTACCCATTCTGTCGTTAGACAATGACTTTTAGAGAAATATCACCAGAAAACTGCCTACTTTCCGTGTGTTCGGGGTTGCCTCAAGCTCACCTGCAACATATTCTCAAAACCAACTTGAGCCAGACATTCATCACGCGGAGCATTCATACGTGTTACATGCCATATCCATGGGCGCAGCATTGGCCATTTTATGGGCGCTGCTTTCCGGCATGTTCGAGCCTCTTTTATTGGGGCTAGGCCTCGCATCCATTATCGTTACCGTGTGGATTGCGCACCGTATGGATGTGGTTGATCACGAAGGCCACCCAATCCACTTGGGACCCCGTTCTGTTATATACTTCCCTTGGCTGGTGTGGGAAATCATCAAATCCAACTGGGATGTGGCAAAAATCATCCTCAGCCCGAAAATGAAAATACAGCCACATATTTTCAAAACCAAGGCATCGCAATTGAGCGACGTGGGGCTAACCACTTACGCCAACTCAATAACGCTGACACCTGGCACTGTGACCATCACCATGGAAATGGATAACTCCTTCGAAATCCACGCACTGACAGATGCCGCCCGCGAAGGTGTCGAATCTGGCGAAATGGATCGTCGTTGTACGGCCATGGAAGGCATGAAAAAAACCGCTGTACCTAAAGGGGGCAAGTCATGACTATGTTTGCCGTCGCTGCGATTGCCGTCCTGGTTTCCATGGCGCTGAGTATGGTTCGTGCCTTTATTGGGCCGACTGTATTTGACCGTATCTTGGCCGTAAATGTCTCTGGCACGCTGACGGTTGTGCTGATTTCAGTCTATGGCTTCTTAGATGGCCGCCCAGATTTCTTGGACATTGCCCTGCTCTATGGCTTGATCAACTTCATCGCCACTATTGCTGTGAGTAAATACATGAAGTTCCGTGACCTGGGTCACCCCATTGATGGCCCGGATGAGGGGGACGTGTAATGTTTGAGTTTCTCCAAACCCCTGTGGGCCCACTACCTCTTGCTGATTGGATCAGTTGGATCTGCATCGTCATCGGTGCATTTTTCGCCATTGTCGGGGCCGTGGGGATTGTACGCTTTCCTGACGTCTTTTCGCGTATGCACGGTGCTGGCATGGTCGATACTATGGGCATCAACATGATTTTGGTCGGTTTGATGTTTCAGGCTGATGAATGGATCGTGATTGTAAAACTGGGATTGATATTGCTGTTCATCTTCTTCACATCCCCCACCACCACCTTCGCTTTGGCCCGTGCGGCCATCCACGGCGGTGTTAATCCTGGCCCAAAGGCCGATGAGCCACATAAAACAGCAAAACAGGAGACGACGTCATCGAACACGTAATCGTCATTTCTTTGTTGCTGTTTATGGCTGTTACCGCCTTTTGGCTGGTGCGCCTGCGCAATTTGTTTGCCGTCGTGATGCTGACGGGCATTTATTCACTGTTTGCCGCCGCACTTTATTTGGTGATGGATGCCGTTGATGTGGCCTTTACCGAAGCAGCCGTTGGTGCTGGTATTTCCACCGTGTTGATGTTGGGAACCTTGTCGTTGACCACAGATAAAGAAAAGGTTCACAAAAAGCCGTCACTAATGGCACTTGTGTTGGTTTTAATGACAGGTGGTGTTCTGGTTTACGGCACCTTCGATATGCCACGTTATGGCGACATCAACGCACCAATCCATCAACACGTCGCCAATCGCTATATTGAAAAGTCTGGCGATGAAGTCGGTCCCCCCAATATGGTCACATCCGTACTGGCCAGCTATCGCGGCTATGACACTTTAGGCGAAACGGCTGTTGTATTTACCGCTGCGGTTGGCGTTCTTGTCATTATTGGTCGGTCGAAGGGTACATTTATGCCCAGTTCCTCACAAGCACGACGCCGTCGAGAAGATGAACGGCAAGAGCAGGAGGACACACCATCATGATGGTCGAAAAGGTCCTGTTGCGCGTCATTGCCAAATTACTAATCCCCCTGATTATGTTGTTTGCATTTTATGTTCAATTCCACGGCGACTTTGGCCCCGGTGGTGGTTTCCAAGCCGGTGTTATCTTTGCCGTGGCTTTCATCTTGTATGCCCTCATTTTCGGTGTTCGTGTCGCCCGCCAAGCGATTTCTGCATCCATGAGCCGCAATCTGTTGGCGTTGGGTGTACTGGTCTACGGTGGCACAGGTGTGGCAACCATGCTGATGGGTGGTGAGTTCTTAAGCTACAACGTCCTTGCCGACACCGTTCACGGTGCTCAGCACTTGGGCATCTTCGTTGTCGAGTTTGGTGTCGGCATGACCGTCGCAGGCGCGATGATCACGATCTTTTACACCTTCGCCGGTCATTCCAGTTCACAACTGACATTTCGCCGTGGTGACGGTATGCACGTTGACGCCCCTGCCCCAACCCCAAAATCGACTGAGGATCGTTGATTATGGATTGGGATAGCATCAAAGACCTGTTGGGTCTGACGAATTATTGGGTTGCAATCGTGTTGATGATGTCGGGCTTTTACATTGTCATAGCCCAAGACAACTTGGTCAAAAAAGTTGTTGGTCTGAACGTATTCCAAGTGGCGGTGTTCGTTTTTTATATTTCCATGGGCAAGATTGATGGTGGTTCAGCACCCATCCTCAAAGAAGGAATTGAGATTTATTCCAACCCACTACCCCACGTCCTGATTCTGACCGCCATTGTGGTGGGTGTGGCAACGACGGCATTGGCATTGGCGTTGGTGGTACGCATCAATCACAGCTACGGCACCATCGAAGAAGATGAGATTCAATCTATCGAACATGAAGAGGAGGACATCGCATGAGCGGTGCTGAAGTGATGTCCGATCCATGGCTGCTATTGTTGGTCGTGGTGCCTTTATTGGCGGCACCTGTGTGTGTTTTGTTACGCAGTGCGGGCGGTGCATGGTCCATTGCCACAGCCGTGTCCTGGGCTGTTCTGGGAATTGCCATCAAGTTATTGATGACCGTTCTTGAAAAAGGCGAAGTGGTATACCGTATTGGCGGCTGGGATGCACCTTGGGGAATTGAATACAGGCTTGATACCGTCGGTGCCTTTGTGGTGTTGATCGTCGCCATCATCGGTGCACTTGTTTTGCCCTACGCCAAACAAAGCGTACTGAAAGAAATTCGTCATGATCGCATCTATCTGTTCTATACCATGTTGCTTTTATGCCTGTCGGGCCTGTTGGGCATTACGGTCACGGGTGATGCATTCAATCTGTTTGTGTTTTTGGAAATTTCCAGCCTGTCCAGCTACGTTCTGATATCGCTGGGCCAAGACCGCCGTGCTCTTACAGCAGCATTCCGTTACCTGATCATGGGCACCATCGGTGCAACCTTCTACATCATCGGTGTGGGCTTGATGTATCAGATGACCGGTACGCTCAACATGGCCGATCTGAAAACCATTATGCCCGCTGTGGCAGACACCCGCACCATCATGGCAGCGTTGGCGTTCCTAACCGTTGGCATCAGCTTGAAACTGGCATTGTTCCCGCTGCATATGTGGTTACCCAATGCCTATACCTTTGCTCCCAGCGTTGTCACTGTATTTTTGGCCGCGACAGCGACTAAGGTATCTGCTTACATCCTACTGCGCATCATGCTCACGGTCTTTGGTGAAGTCCATTTGTTTGATGTCTTCCCACTACAACCTGTGCTCATCGCTATGGCGTTGGCTGCGATGTTCTTGGCCAGCTTGTCCGCCATCTGGCAACAAAACATCAAACGTATGTTGGCCTATTCATCCGTAGCACAAATCGGCTACATCGTTTTAGGTATCGCCCTCACAACAGAAGCCGGGATCGCGGGTGGTATTGTGCACATGTTTAACCACGCCATGATGAAGGGCACCGCATTTATGGCCATTGGTGCCGTGGTGTTTGCAACAGGTGCCGTAACGCTGCGTGACCTAGAAGGCATCGGCAAACAAATGCCCATCACCATGGGCGCATTTGTGGTCGCGGGGCTTGGTTTGATCGGTGTTCCGCTTACACCGGGCTTTATCAGTAAATGGCAGTTGATTATGGCATCGCTGGAAGTCGACATGTGGCCACTGGCGGCATTGATTTTGCTGTCCAGTCTTCTGGCTGTCATTTACGTTTGGCGTGTGTTTGAAGTGGCGTACCTACGCGAACCGAAACGCACTGACGTGTCAGAAGTTCCCATGTCCATGTTGGTGCCCACCTGGAGCCTAGCCCTCATTGCTGTATACTTCGGCGCTAACGGTACTTTCACACTTGATTTGGCGGTCACGTCTGCACGACAACTGATGGAGGGCTTTTGATGCTGTTTGATTATCTCAGCGAAGCCCAAGCCATTCAACTGGCTGTCATCCTTCCATTAATCGGAGGACTTCTCATTGCTTGGATGGGTGAGCGCAATCGCAATTTACGCGAAACTGTTTCACTCACCACCGCAGTGCTGGAATTCATTTTGGTTGCTAGCTTGACGGGCGAAGTGTTGGATGGTGCACGCCCATCTGTTGACTTGTTTGAAATGCTGCCGGGCCTTGCCATCACATTGACGGTTGAGCCTTTGGGCCAACTCTTTGCCCTGATTGCGTCGGGGCTTTGGATCGTCAACACGGTCTATTCCATCGGTTACATGCGCGGCAACAAAGAAGGCAACCAAACGCGCTTCTATGTCTGCTTTGCCATCGCCATTTCTGCTGCTGTCGGCATCGCCTACGCAGGCAACTTGCTGACGTTATTCTTGTTCTACGAAGTCATGACGATTTCGACTTATCCGTTGGTTACCCATTCTGGCAAAGACGAAGCCATTCGCGGTGGTCGTACATATTTGGGTATCTTGATGGCAACGTCCATCGGCTTCTTGCTCCTCGCCATGTTGTGGACCTACAACATCACAGGCACGCTGGACTTCGTTGAAGGCGGTATCTTGGCAGGCCAAGTTCAAGGACCCGAACTTGCAATCTTGATGTTCTTGTACATGTACGGCATCGGTAAAGCCGCCTTGATGCCGGTACACCGTTGGTTGCCCGCAGCAATGGTTGCACCGACACCAGTATCTGCATTGCTGCACGCCGTCGCGGTTGTGAAGGCAGGCGTGTTCTCCGTCGTTAAAGTCGTGGTTTACATCTTCGGCTTGGATTTGCTGACAGCTGAAAAGTCCGACGACTGGCTGCTGTTTATGGCAGGATTCACCATCATCGCCGCATCCATCATTGCGCTGCGCCAAGACAACTTGAAACGTCGGTTGGCTTACTCCACCGTTTCGCAGCTAAGCTACGTCATTTTGGCAACCGCCATCTTGGCCCCCATTTCAATGGCGGGGGCAGCGATGCACATTGCCGCACACGCATTTGGCAAGATCACATTGTTCTTCGCGGCTGGCTCAATCTACACAGCCGCCCACAAGACCGAGATCAGCCAGCTTGACGGCATTGGCAAACGTATGCCGTTCACGATGATCGCATTTGGTATTGGTGCACTTTCAATGATCGGGATACCGCCAACAGCAGGGTTCATATCGAAGTGGTTTATTCTGTCCGGCGCCTTAGAAACAGGTGAAGCCTTTGCGGTGTTGATCATCGTTGCATCAACTTTGCTCAATGCTGGTTACTTCCTGCCAATTATTTATGCCGCATTCTTCAAAGAAGAAAAACCGCGTCCCGCAGATGATCCCTATGCCAAGTACGACAACCACGGCGAAGCACCGTTAGCTGTTGTCCTAGCCTTGAGCTTTACCGCGCTTGGCACCATTGTTTTGTTCTTCTACCCAGATGTGCCATTAGCCCTGGGTCGTGCATTAGTGGGAGGTTGGTAATGTCCGATACCCCTAAACAAGCCCCTACAGAAACACCCAAACAAGAAGCTCCTGAAAAGGATGCTCCTCTTCTGGACGTCAACGGACAGCCACAACACTGGCTGGTCAAACCCGGTACCATCAAGCTGATGTGGGTCTTAGGGCTTGCATTGCTGGGATTCGTCACATGGCTGGGCACCACTGTGCATCCGCACGCACAATTCGGCATCGAAGCATCCCTTGGGTTCTATTCTTGGTACGGCTTCATCACCTGCGTTGCCATGGTGATTTTCGCCAAGTTGCTGGGCTTATTCCTCTCGAAGAAGGACACATACTATGACCAGTGATTTACTGATCTCCCCGTCCTTCATATTGATTATTGGTGCATTTATCCTACCCATATTCCACGGCTGGGCACGCAGCGCTTTGGTTTTGATTTTACCACTCATCACGCTGGGCCTGATTTGGCAAGTGGGTGATGGTGTGCAGATGACCGTACCCTTCCTGGATTATCAACTGGAACTGGTCGAAGGATCAAATCTGTCACGCATCTTTGCCACGATCTTTGCCATTATGGCATTTGCCGGTGGCCTGTTCTCATTGAACCAAAAGAACGTGATTGAGTTGGTAGCCGCCTTTGCCTATGCGGGTAGCGCCATCGGTGTCGCACTTGCTGGCGATCTCATCACCGTGTTCATGTATTGGGAACTGATGGCTGTGGGCTCCACCATTGTGCTGTGGGCTGCGGGGACGTTATCGTCCGGTCGCGCCGCCATGCGCTATGCCCTGGTCCACTTGTTCGGTGGCGTCGTGTTGATGGTCGGCGTGGTGGCTTACATCCAAGAAACGGGCTCCATCGACTTTACATTGATGGGGGCCAACAGCTTTGCTACTTGGGCCATCTTGATCGGCTTCTTGATCAACACAGGTGCCCCACCTCTGTCTGCGTGGTTGCCAGATGCCTATCCCGAAGCCAGTTGGTCGGGCACGGTGTTCCTATCGGCCTTCACCACCAAGACGGCAGTATACGTATTGCTGGTGGGCTTTGCCGGAGAACAAGTCCTGATCTGGATCGGCGTTTATATGATTTTTTACGGCATCGTTTATGCGCTGCTGGAAAACGACATGCGTCGGATTTTATCTTATTCGATTATCAACCAAGTGGGCTTTATGGTCGTCGGTGCCGGGATCGGCACGGAAATGGCCATCAACGGTGCCGCCTCCCACGCCTTTACCCACATCATCTACAAAGCCTTGTTGCTGATGAGTGCAGGTTCAGTCATGTACATGACCGGTGGCAAGCGCAAATGTACCGATTTGGGTGGACTGTTCCGCACCATGCCATTAACCGCATTCGCGGGCATCATCGGTGCCTTGGCCATTAGTTCGTTCCCATGGACCAGCGGTTTTGTGTCCAAGTCCATGACCAATCAAGCGTCCTATGACGAAGGCATGATGATTGTGTGGCTGTGCCTGATGGCTGCCTCTGCTGGTGTTTTCCTGCACGCGGGGATCAAGTTCCCCTGGTTTGTGTTCTTCCAAAAAGACAGTGGTCTACGCCCCAAAGATCCACCTTGGAACATGAAAGCGGCAATGGTGTTGTTCTCATTTCTGTGCATCTGGCTGGGGGTACAGCCGGGTCCATTGTATGAACTACTGCCCTATCCGACAGAGTATGAGCCCTACACGGATGCCCACGTCTACGAGATGTTGCAATTGTTGTTGTACTCGGGTTTGGCGTTCTTCGTGCTGCTGCCATTGATGAAACGCAAGCTGACCATCACGTTGGATTTCGACTGGTTCTATCGCAAGCTGGCGGTGGATACAGCGTCCGGTCTGGCGAAAGCTACATCCAAGCTAATCAGTGGCTTTGGATGGATGAAGGGTATCTTGGTTAATACCGTGATCGACATCGCTTCCCATCATCACAACCCCAAAGGGGTGCTGGCACGCACCACGCCTGCGGGCATCATGGTGTTCTGGGTGGTCGTGGTGCTGCTGGCCTATTTGGTTATGTACCTGTTCATCTGATGGATGCCGTCCTTGAATTCTTGATCTTTGCGCTCAAAGCGACGATGGGCTTGGTGATCTATTTCGCCCCCACCTTGGTCGCGCACAAACGCATTCCGTTGCGCGCATTTACAGTCTTTAACTGGAATCTCTTTTTGGGATGGACAGTTATCGGTTGGGTAATTGCATTGGTCTGGGCACTACGTGCGCCGTCTGACCACATTGAAAGCTAGGTCTACTTAGTACCCGGCATCCAAGATTTCACCTTCACAGGTGAACCGTGCTGGGTGCGCATCACACGTTGACCATCCAGATCGCGGAACTGTCGTGACACACTGGTGTCTTTCTTTTCCGACTGTGCTTTAAACGCTGTGACCATGGCTTCCAATGGGATTTCGGTGCGATTGCCTTTGCGCAATGAGATTGAGTATGCCTGATTGGCAGCAATCATCCGTGATAGCTGATCCGGCTTTTGATGGCCAAAACGACGCCAAATACTGGTCAAATAGACTTCGACTTCTGGCGGCAGAAACAGTTCAACATCCACATCGGGACGACCACGGGAAAAGGCATGATAGACCGTGGGCTCAATCGGGCCTTGTTCATCTGCAACAAACACCGCAGGCATCAGCTTACGACCATCATACGCAATGGCATAAAACGCCTGCGACAAAAACAGCAGGCGATGCAGCTTCATAGGCTGGAGATATTCGTTTTCGTTCAAAGCTTGATCAGCAAACCAAATTGCAACATCGAACGTGGATTTAACAGCGAAAGTCATTTCGTAAAGCCTGAGACTTAAGCTCCGCGCCCAAAGGCCGGATTCTTGTGGATTTAATGCTCACTCTAGCATGAGATGGGTTTTAAAAGGTTAACACTCAAGCGGTTTCATCAAGCAGTTGGCGTGACATTTCATCGGCCACTTTGATCACTGACAGGCTTGCTTTGTATGCACTTTGAGCCATGATCATATTGCTAAATTCAGTGCCAATATCCGTGGTGGAAAGCTCCAACGCACCACTTTGAATGGCCCCGGCGCGGTCACTCCCGGCTTTGAAAAATGTCGCCCTACCAGAAAAGTCCGTGGCATGGAACACACCACCGGTTTCAGCCGCCAGGCCTGCAGGATGAGTGAACACGGCCACAGGAATATCGGAAATGGTGCTGGTGTTGCCATTGTCGAATAATGCGGTCACGCGGCCCTCGGCACTCACGGATACCCCGGTGACGTTGCCATCAGCACCATCACCAACCCGCGATACATTCACAGCAGACAACACCCCATTCGCACCGCTACTTTTTTGACCCAACAAATAAAAACCGGATGAGTTGACCAAAAAACCTTCGCTGTCAGGGGCAAATGAACCGTCACGGGTGAACAGGGCCTTGCCTGCACTTGCATCTTGGATGGACACTGGATCAGACGTGCGCGAGACTGCAAAAAAACCCGCCCCCGACAGGGCCAAGTCCGTTGAGGTTGCGCTGGGTGCCAGCAAACCTTGCACATCGGCCAATTGGCGGGAAATTGCTTGCACCCCACCCGGTGCGTAGGTCGGAGATGTGCCTTGTGCTGTGGTGACAGAGCGAGCCAGGATCTGCGTATCTTTGTAGCCATTGGTCGACACATTGGCGATGTTATCTGCGGCAGCACCAACGCGTTGGGCGTTTAAATGCAACCCGGATACAGCAGATTGTAAAATGCTCGAAGCCATGACCATTTCCTCAAACGAACAACAACGCAACAGGCGCGATTGCACTCGACTGAGTATCCCACAGACAAGGGGATAATTCTGTGACCCTCGTCACAGAGGCGTATTCATTTAAAATATCAATGGGTTAACGTTAAAGCGTCGCAGAATAACTGCCACCCAATTTGCGCCGCGGGTTGGAAATCACTTCCGCAATGGTTTCGTAAGCCGAAACCGCCTTGTTCAGCGCCATGTGGAATCCGGGCCCTTCGTGCACACCGTTCACAGCCGTAGGGTCCACATCACGTTGATGTTGGGTCAACAGATGCAAAAACGTTGTCGAATTGGTTTGAAAATTCGAAGACGGGTTAGAGGGGGGCTTGGCAACGTCAGGGCGCTGTGACGGCCCCCATTCGGTAAATCCTTGGAAGTTGTATTGAGGATCGGCAAAGACTTCGGCTTTGGGACTGATTTCGTCGACTGGACCGTATGTTGCAGACGCAACATTACGTCCCCCCGCCGACAAATGGGCGGAAGCCACGTTGGGCCCTGAGGGCGCACTCATTGGTCTGGCTGAAAGTGCCATGACCGGTCCTCGTTTCATCAACGCACCACAAATGTGATGCCTTCCACTTCCCAGCGGCTGGAACCAAGGCTCTTTTCGTTCGTCTTTACGTACACCACTTGCCCAACATCTGACACAAACAGCGGCCAAGACTCGGATAACGAGCGGTGCAAAAGCCCCTGAAATATCAAGAACTTAAACGCAAAAATGCCTCGGTCATGACCAACCCCTTCTGGGCTCAAGACCGGGAATTTCCTTTTCTAGGATCAAAGGTCACCTGTACTTCTGCACAAGCCCTATGATTACGGTTAAAATTATACTAAAAAATCAGTGGGTTGTGCTAGAAGTTTTTCTGAACCACATATATAGGGGCTACACATTACCCCTAAACGTTCAACGGGTATGGTTGTTCAAAAACTCAACCACGGCTTCACCAACACCAAAATCATACAAATCATTATGCTGTGCTTGGACAATCCATAGGGATTGTTTGGGTTCATGGGCGGCCTCAAACAACTGACGGCCAAACTTGATGGGCACGGTTCGGTCCTGTTCGCCATGTACCACAAAAATTGGTGCCGTAATGGCTCCGATCCGCGACAGGCTGTCATATTGATCCTTCATCAACAGCCTCACCGGCAAAAAAGGATAGATGTTAGCCCCCACATCCACGGTGGAGGTAAAGGGAGCTTCCAACACCAAAGCAGCAATAGTCCCCAGGCCCTTTTGTTCAAATTCGTGTGCCATCTTAGTCACCACCCCGGTGCCCAAAGATTCGCCATACAACACAATATCCTTAGGCTTAAGGCCTTGGTCCCGGAGATACCCCAGTGCCGCCCGGGCATCGGCATAGAGGCCTTCCTCGCTTAAGCTACCGGGGTTTTCGCTGTAAACACGATATTCCGCCAACATCACACCAAATCCAGCATCCAAAAAATGGCGTGCCTTGTGATCTCTGTCGGCCAAGGTGCCCGCATTGCCATGGAAAATAACCACCGTGGGTTTATCTGGGTCGGATGGTGGAGAAACCCATGCAAACAAATCCAAACCATCTTCAGTGGTGAAATTGACTTCCGACATCTCCGGCACTTGGCTAGTGGCGATGGTTGGGCGCGGGTCCCCCGGAAAATACATCATTTTGCGTTGGGACACATACATGTAGGCCACAACGGCCAAATACATGACGCCTGCGGCGACAAACACATTGATCATGGCAGAAAATGCCCCTTTGCGCATTTGGGTTGCTCCTTTGCTACAGCCTATAGCACACCCCTCTAAGGCTGGACAGAGCCACACCAACACGTCATGATCCGCGCCATGAACACTGAGCACACACAACCACCTCTCATCGTCGGCATCAGCGGTGCCACAGGCGCGGCATTGGGCGTTGAGACCTTACGCGCATGTCGTGACTTAAACGTACCTGCACACTTGATCATCACGGATGCCGGGGTGCGTGCACTTAATCTGGAAACAGATTTAAGCATAGAAGATGTCAAAGCTTTAGCGACAGAGACCTATCCCAACAAAGACATTGGCGCGACCGTAGCCAGCGGATCATTCAAAGCACGCGGTATGATCGTTGCACCCTGTTCCATCAAAACATTATCGGGCATTGCCGGATCATTTTCTCATAACTTGATGATCAGAGCAGCCGACGTATGCCTCAAAGAACATCGCCCCGTTGTGCTGATGGTACGCGAGACGCCACTTCATAAAGGCCATTTGAAATTGATGGGCCACGCCATTGATCTGGGCTGTCACATTATGCCGCCCATGCCCGCATTTTATACCAAGCCGAAAACCATCGAAGACATGGTGCGTCATACCGTTGGTAGGGCCCTCGATTTGTTTGATATTGAACATGACCGCATTGATCGTTGGCACGGTCAAGGGTAATTGCATTTCACCTGACCGTGGTCAAGGCGACAGAATTTGATCCAGGTCAATTTGTGATTATTCCTCCCCAAAACCATATTTATAATGAAGATCAAAAAATGACCCTTATAACTTGGAGTGACGAACTCAAACGCGGCATCGGTTTTCAAGATGACGACCACGAAGAAGCTGTCAAAGTCATGAATGCCCTGCAAACTTGTACAGACGAAGAACTCCCTGCTCTGTTCGATCAACTGCACAGCCATACCAAAGAACACCTGGACCGCGAAAATGAACTGATGGTACGAATTAGATTCTTTGCCATCGAAGTCCATAAAGGCGAACACGATCGCGTCTTAGCCGAAATGCAGTCATTTAAAGAAAAATTAGATGCAGGCGAAATTGCCGAAGTGCGTAAATACGTTGAAGAAACCGTCCCCGAATGGTTCATCAATCACCTCAACACCATGGACACAGCGACCGCCCAGTTTGCCCGTCAGCACGGTGAAACTTAACGCCACCACCGCAATAGCCATCGAATGGGGATGGTGAGCTGCACTTCATCCTGACCAGGATAACCGTGATGCTGACCGATTAATTCATCCGGTAATGGTGCCGTGGTTGGGACTTCATTTGCAAGTCGTCGCACCCTTTCCTGCGTGATTGGATGTGACCTTAAGAGTGACGGTTCCATCTCTGAGCGGTGGGGAAAATAGGCATGGCGCAAAAAGCCATTGTTTTGAGTTTCCAACTTCTCCAGCGCACGAATCAGGCCCTCAGGGTCTCCACTGATATTTACGGCGCTGTGATCGGCTTCGAATTCACGCAACCGTGACAATGTCATTTGCATTACGAAGCTCATCAACGGTGCGGTTGCCAGCAATAAAATCACCCCCCAGGGCACCCCAACCTCCCCAGATACTGCAAGCGGGATATTGAATAAGAACAACATCAAACCCAACAGTGACAGCATCCGCGTCATCCGTGTAAATGTGTCGGCCATCGCCATAACCGCCAAATCCCCACTGACAATATGGCTGATTTCATGAGCCAACACCCCGGCGATCTCACGCGCACTCAAACGCTGCACCAACGGTGCACTCAAAACAATAGAGGCATCTTGGTGCGATAGCCCTGCTGAAAAGCCCAACATGCTATTTGCGTCAATGACGTGAAGAGCAGGCACTTTGTGAAGACCTGCGCGCACGCTGAGTTCTTCGGCAATGGCATGTAGAACCGGGGCTTGGTCCGGGCGGAGACGCACCGCCCCAATGGCACGCAACATCAAACGCGTTGAATGCCCTCGCCCAAATACCATAAACGATATGGCAAATGCGGTGGAAATAATCAGGCCATCACGACCAGCCAAGATGTAGCCAATAACGGCCAATAAAGCCGCCATAGCGATCAACATCAAGATAGTATGGAAGAGATTGTGAAGCTTCATCAAGATCGTCCCTTCCCCCTAGAGATGATCATTTTCAAGCTCAAACTCAACCCCCTATGTAGAATTGGCCCTGGAGATTATCTCAGAAGATTAACCCTGGACGCGCACAATGACATCACAGATTTCACGCACGGCCCCTTTGCCGCCAGCCTTTGAAGTCACGTAATCGGCAACCGCAAGTGCTTCTTCAACGCCATCTGCAATGCTCAAAGCCAATCCCACGGCCTCCATCACCGGAACATCTGTCAAATCGTCCCCCATATGCGCAACTTGGTCGAGGCTGATTCCCAGTTCGCCCGCAATTTCATTTAAATGCGTAATTTTGGTTTCTGCGCCAATGCGAACATGCTGAATGCCAAGATGTTCCGCACGGGTCAAAGTTGAGGTCTGCTTGCTGGCTGAAATGATGCAAATCTGCATGCCCGCCTGCATCGCACGCTTTATCCCCAGGCCATCTTTAACGTTGAATTTACGAAATTGGGTACCATCATCGGTATAATAAAGCCCGCCGTCGGTCATCACACCATCCACATCCAGAGATAACAACTTGATTTGTCCGAGACGTTCTTGTAATTGCTCTAATGTGAGTTTGTTGACCATTGCATCCTCATGATTCGTTTTACTAAAACTAACACCGCCGATCCCTTTGAGGAAGGGTGACACAGGCCAGATACTCACCTAAGGTGGTTGTTTATAAAATACTAAATACACATGAGTAGGCCAAATGGCGATATTTACATTTTCCTTACGCACAAAATTAATTTCTTTGGTGACATTGATTTTGGTGACTGGCTTTGGTGCGACCAACTTCATGAACTATGAAGTTTCTAAAAACGCCATGCGTGTCACCATTTTGGAAAATGAACTGCCACTATCCAGCAACAACGTCTATTCTGAAATTCAATCCGATCTATTGCGCCCAATCTTTATTTCGTCGCTGATGGCGAATGACACCTTCGTCCACGATTGGATCGGCGAAGGAGAAATGGACCCTGATCGTATGGTGCGGTATTTGGAACAAATCCGCAGCCGCTATAACGCCACGACTTCTTATTTTATTTCAGCCAATACTTTGCGCTATTACCATTACAGCGGCGTTGGACGTGAACTCAGCAGGACCAACCCAGAAGACATTTGGTTTTTTGAGGCCAGCGCGTTGAAAGAACCTTATACAATCAACGTCGACAACAACTATCAAATTGATGACAACATCACGATTTTCATCAACTACCGTGTTGAAGATCGATTTGGAAAATTTATTGGAATAACCGGTGTTGGATTGGGTTTGGGATCCGTTGCAGATCTGGTCAAAACCTACGAAAAACAGTTTCGGCGTAACGTTTACTTTGTCGATAATGATGGCGTCATCCAAGTTCACGCAGATCCCGAAATAAGCGGCAAAATCAACATTAAGAATATCGATGGTCTCGGTGACATTACTGATGAAGTACTCAGTCAAAACCGTGGCTCGCACGCTTACGATTTCGGCTCAGAACGCATGTTGCTCACAACTCGCTACATCCCCGAGCTTAAATGGCACTTGTTTATTGAGATGCCGGAATCTCAGGCTCTCGCCAAGATCCGCGAAGGCTTTATTCGCAACTTGGTCATTGGCCCGGCTGTAATCTTGATGACCTTGTTGATGATCGTCTACACCATCAACATTTTCCAACGACGCTTGGAAACCCTGGCCATCACCGACAAGCTAACGGGACTGAGCAACCGACAGCACTTCGACGTGATGCTGGAACAAGCCATTAAGCGTTTCAAACGCGATCAACAGACCTTCTCATTACTGGTGTTGGACATTGACCACTTCAAGCCGGTTAATGACACCATGGGCCACTTGGCGGGCGACAAAGCCATTCAGCATATTGCGGATGTCATTCGTTCACACACGCGTGAAAGTGACACCTTGTGTCGCTGGGGGGGCGAAGAGTTTGTGATAATGGCACCAGCCTGCACCGCAGACGAAGCCCGCCGCTTGGCCGATAGCATCCGAGATGGCGTGCGCAACAGAACTATCTTTAAAAAGGCGCCTGACTATAAACTGACACTCAGCATCGGCATTAGCGAATGCCTGACCGATGATACCAAAGACAGCTTGGTTGGGCGTACAGATAGTGCCATGTATAAGGCCAAAGAAAACGGACGTGATCGTACGGAAGTCTTATGAAAGACACCTTAAAACCCGGTATTCGGTATACCCACACCTATACGGTGCCCGACAACAAAACCGTTCCGGCACTATATCCAGACGCCCCCGAACTACAAGAAATGCCAGAAGTGTTCGCCACCGGCTTTATGGTGGGTTTCATGGAATGGGCCTGCATCAAAGCCATTGAACCCCACTTAAACTGGCCCGAAGAAATGACCGTTGGCACCCACGTCAATCTCAGCCATGAAGCCGCAACGCCACCCGGGATGACCGTTAAGGCGGATGTCGAACTGATCAAAGTTGACGGCAAACGATTGGTCTTTACGGTTGAGGGGCACGATGGCGAAGACATCATCGGTCGTGGAACACATGAACGTTTCATCATCAATCGCGACAAATTTAGCGCCAAGGTGAAAGAAAAAGGCCTGCGCGCACGTTCTTGATCCTTTCTTTTTCGATCGGACGCGGCTAAATCCAAGACATGAGCAACACGTCGCCCTTAGCCCAACCTCCATTCGTCCTGATTGATGATGCCCAAAAACCGGGCGGCGCACTGCTGTTCACCAATCCCAAAGAAATCATCACGGCACACACACCAGATGATGTCACAGACGCTTTGGCCCACATTGACGAAGCAATCTCTGGTAGGCGTTACGTAGCGGGCTACTTAGCCTATGAGTTAGGATTGGTGTTAGAAAGCAAACTGCGTCCTTTGCTCCACGATGGCTTGGACGCGCCGTTAATCTGGATGGGGGTATTTGATGAACCACACCCAGTTGACGATTCACTGTTCAAGGTTTGGGAAAATGACGATTACAGCGTCGGAGAACTGAAACACGATCTCAGTCGCGATGACTATATGGCCCAAGTCGAACGCATCCGCGACCACATCCGCGCAGGCGATGTTTATCAGATCAATCACACATTTAAACAACACTTTGAATTTTCCGGCAGCCCTTATGCGCTTTATGCCCATCTGCGCAAAACACAGCGCGCACAATATGGCGCCCTGATCACCACCGGTGATTATCACATCCTGTCACTTTCCCCGGAACTGTTCGTAGAAAGTCAGGACGGTATTATGCGTACCCGTCCGATGAAAGGCACCGCCCCAAGACAACCAAGCCCCATCGATGATGAAACTGAGCGCCAATGGCTATGCCACGACGAAAAATCCCGTGCAGAAAACCTGATGATTGTGGATTTGTTGCGCAACGATTTAGGACGTATCGCCTTGGTTGGTTCCGTCAATGTCTCTGAATTGTTTACGGTTGAGACGTACCCCACCGTGCATCAAATGACATCTACCATCGAAGCAAAACTACGCCCGGGAACCACGTTCAATCATTTCGTCCACGCCCTATTTCCATGCGGCTCCGTCACAGGTGCACCTAAGGTCAAGGCCATGGAGTTGATCAATAATTTAGAACCAACACCCCGCGGCGTTTACACCGGAGCCGTGGGCTACAGCGGACCGGGGGGACAACACCGCTACAACGTTGCCATTCGCACATTGCGTGTGGAAAATGATCGCGGTGAACTGGGAATTGGCAGTGGCATTGTTTACGATTCAGACCCAGCGGCAGAATGGGATGAATGCCATGTCAAAGCCCGCTTCCTCACCCATCCTCATACAGAATTTGACCTGCTGGAAACAATCTTGTGGGAACCTCTCACTGGTTTTGCTTATTTGGATCTTCATCTAGATCGTCTTCAGGCCAGTGCGGCATCATTTGGCTATCTGTTTGATCGCGATGTTGTGATGTCGAACCTAAACCATGCTGTTGAACAGACTGAAACACCACAGCGCCTACGCCTTCTTTTGAATATTGATGGTAAGGTAAGCATTGAAACTGCTGACCTCACCCCGATTGGAAACAATAACACACTCACCTATAGCCTCAGCCCCAAACCAATCGACCCTAATAATCCGTTCATCTATCACAAGACCACCCACCGCGCATTTTATGATGACGAACGCACCCGCCTTCACCAACAATACGGTTGTGATGAGGTCATCTTCCTCAATCTTGACGGCGAACTCACCGAAGGCTCGTTCACCAATCTGTTTATTGAACAAGATGGGCAAACGTTCACTCCACCATTGCGTTCAGGATTACTACCTGGAACCTTAAGGTCCGAATGGATCAGAACCAAAAAAGCAACAGAAAAAGTATTGTTTGCCAAAGACCTAACGACTTGCAATCAAATCTGGCTGGGGAACTCTGTGCGCGGCATGATGAAGGCTATCCCTATAAAATCCTAATATACTTACCCTAGGTGTGACGAACAACACAGCTTCAGATTGAAATTATTCGTATCCTCAGTGAAAGGCCGAGTTAACAGGTGGTTTTGAGGATTAAATAATGGCTTATACGCCTGCCAATCGCATACACAAGAAAGATAAAACGCCAGAGTACGATTTTGGCGACGATATCTTGTACTACCAATCCTCCAAAACCAAATCGAAACCCAAAACACGCCCCACAGCAGGCTTAAAACGCCAGGAAAAGGACAATGATATCAAAACATTGGTTTTGATGTGCTTGTTCGCTTTCTTGATTTTGGGTTCCTTTGTCATGATCAAAATGACCCCAGGTATGGAATTCAAAATCAGCACATTCTTTTCCATGGCTGGCATGAAAGAACGAACCGGTTATCAACTTGGCAATGTCAAACTGGGGACCACTATGGATGTTCTGCGCAAAGATCATCCCGATGCTCATAAAGCCATGGCTGCAAATGGGGCGGTGACCCTGTCTTATAACGATACAGATGGCGATTATACCGTTTGGTACGGCGAAGATGGTCCCTACCATATCGCATACAAAGCACGACGCAATCACACCGTAACCGATTTGAGTGAAGAGGAGTTCGTGCGTAATGTATCTAAGCGTTACGGTGGCCCTTCGGTCACATCATGCAACCGTCGTTTAACGGATGCCATGCAGGAATGCCAATATAGCTGGTGGATGCCCGGAGAGTTGCGTTTAGACATGATCAGTCGTCGCGACCCATCCATCCCCAATGCAGATATTAACGTTACCATGATGGCCACCGACACCCGTCTAGAAGGCCGCATCCGCCGGGCCAACTTGTCCACCACAATCGGCAATTCCAACCAGTATTGATGTGAAACGGACAGAGTGAACCAGCCCATGTATTTGCGCCACACGCTGACCATTTCTGTGTTGATGATTATCGCCCTCGTTGGCGTGAACTGGTATGTCTCTGCATCTCAGGCGACCATGGAAAATTTGCTTGTGGTCAGTGATGACGATGAAAGTGGTGATTTGGACCCGGAAGTATCCTTCTTTCTCAACGACCGCTTCATCAATAATCGTTTTGACATTGCTGGCATTCGCATTGGCATGACTGAAAAAATGGTCAAGAAGCTATACCCTCATGCTCAAATGCAAGAAAATCGCCCTGGCGAAAAAATGCTCACCCTGCGGACCAAATCAGGCATGATTAGCGCTTCATTTTTTACGCCAAAGGCACATACCCGCGTTGATGGGGAACTTTATAACAACTTCGAAAAGCGGATTTTCCGTCTGCGCAATGACCAGTTCTTTACCAAGTTCACGGAAAAAGACGTGATGAAGATATATGGACGAGCATATGGTCGGCCAATTGAAGCCAAATGCGAACGCGATCACATGGGCGATACACCGCGCTGTAACTATCGCTGGTGGGGTGGTGATGGGATCGAACTGAAAGTCACCATCAAAAGCAAACAAGACATCAACGGTAAAATTTATACCCTCCTGACAACCATTGCCACCAGCACCACCCATCAAACTCTCTCAAAAAGCTAGTGACCCAAACATAATCGCAGGGAATAAGCCTAAACATGACAGGTGTTATCATTACTGGTAACACTGGATGAGTTGTTTCGATGTCCTTGGTGGAGCTATCCCATGCCAAACTCTTCAAAACCGCATTTTCAATGGCAAGACCCACTTTTGTTGGAAGATCAACTCACTGAAGACGAACGACTTATCCGCGACACGGCTCACGATTATGCTCAAAACAAGCTGTTGCCGCGCATTATCGAAGCCAACCGCAACGAAACCTTCGATCCAGAAATTATGACCGAGATGGGCGCTTTGGGTCTATTGGGCCCAACCCTGCCCGAAGACTACGGCTGCGCCAACGTCACGCATGTAGCCTATGGCCTGGTGGCACGCGAAATCGAACGAATCGATAGTGGTTATCGTTCCGCCATGAGCGTTCAGTCATCATTGGTGATGTACCCAATTTATGCCTATGCCACAGATGAATTGAAGCACCAATACTTGCCAAGACTGGCAACTGGTGAACTGATTGGTTGCTTTGGCCTAACTGAACCCGACGCCGGATCAGACCCCGCCTCCATGCGCGCCCGCGCTGAAAAGGTTGATGGTGGTTATGTCCTGACAGGGACAAAGATGTGGATCACCAACGCTCCCATCGCAGATATTTGCGTGGTTTGGGCCAAGTTGGATGGTGTTATCCGTGGATTTGTCGTGGAGCGTGGCGCAGAAGGACTTTCCACTCCCAAAATTGAAGGCAAATTCTCACTTCGTGCCTCTATCACGGGTGAAATTGTGATGGATCAGGTTTTTGTCCCTGAAACTCATATTTTTCATGAAATTTCAGGACTTAAAGGTCCATTTGGATGCCTCAACAAGGCTCGTTATGGCATTGCCTGGGGGACCTTAGGTGCGGCAGAGTTTTGCTGGCATGCCGCGCTCAACTACACCTTAGAACGCAAACAGTTCGACCGCCCCTTAGCGGCCACGCAATTGGTGCAAAAGAAGCTGGCAGATATGCAAACCGAAATCACCTTAGGCCTCAATGCCTGCCTACGTTTAGGGCGTATGATTGATGATGGACAAGGTGCACCCGAATCCATTTCCATGCTCAAACGCAATTCATGCGGCAAAGCCTTAGATATTGCCCGCCAAGCAAGGGATATGCACGGCGGTAACGGCATATCTGATGAATTTCATGTGATCCGACACTTGATGAACTTGGAGGCCGTAAACACTTACGAAGGCACACACGATATTCATGCCCTTATTTTGGGACGGGCCCAAACCGGGCTGCAGGCTTTTGGCGCCTAAGACACTGCCTTAGTAAAGCAATCTGACATACCTTCGTATACCTCGTAATACTTAAGACAAGGCTTCTACCGCTTTCGCACAGTTGAGAGCCAGTAGTAAATGTATGAAAATAGAGGGGTTAATTAAGAAAAAACGCTGATAAACGGACCTCCTCATGACCACTCCACACCCCAACAACGCGACGGATGCTGAGCAAGGCTTCGAACGCCTCCCGCAGGAATCATCCCGAACGATTAATGTCATGTTGGACGGAGTAAACCTTAAGTTTTGCCTGACTCAAAAATCTCTGCGTGAATTTGAAGACCAAGGCTTGTTTGCCATGGATGAATACTTAGCCAATTTATCCGCCCGCATGACACCCTCCAACACCCCACACTCAGACTCAGCCCCAAACCCTACCCCATTGAATTTACTTGGCCAAATTTTATTGGACGGTTTTGCCGATAACAATTCACGCAAGGTGATGCTCTGTCTCTTGTGGCTTGGCCATCATTACCCATCCATCAATGGTTTTAACAAAATCGATAATAAATTTAATTTTAATTGGAACGACAGGCCCCTAACGCTAAAGCCGTTTCACAGTCCACACCTATAACTGTTCACACCTGCTAAAAGCTTCATAGGGTATCATTTTTAGCTCACAGCCTGCGTGATAAAGGCCTTTGAGCCCTCATTTTCCGTTGCAATGCAACATATTATCAGAAAATCAGGGGGAAACTTGTGCAGTTCCTCTTTCCCAACCATATTTAGATGGTTAAGATGGCGACGATTTGAGAATCCCCTAACTTACAAAATAGACGGATACCGGGATCACCCCGCACCAAAATGATGACCAATACAGTTATTCTGCCAGACAGCACGTCTAAGACCTTGCAAGATATAGACCCGCACATGGATTTGCAGGCGGAAATCAACCGCCTGCGCCGCGAAAAAAACGCGGTTATCTTGGCCCACTACTACCAAGACGGTGAAATCCAAGATCTGGCCGATTTCGTCGGTGACAGCCTAGATTTGTCCCGAAAAGCCGCCGCCACAGATGCAGATATGATTGTCTTTTCCGGTGTCCGCTTCATGGCCGAAGTCGCCAAGATTTTGAGCCCAGAAAAAACCGTGGTCATCCCTGATGCCGAAGCCGGTTGTTCGCTGGAAGACAGCTGCCAAGCCGAAGCCTTCAAGAAATGGCGCGATGCGCACCCGGATCACATTTCACTGACCTATATCAACTGTTCTGCAGAAGTGAAGGCTCTGTCCGATGTAATTGTGACCTCATCAAGTGCTGAACACATCATCAAGAGCTTACCCAAAGACCAACCAATCCTGTTTGCCCCAGACCGCCACTTGGGCGCATATCTGGAACGCGTTACAGGGCGTGACATGGTCTTGTGGCCAGGCACCTGTATTGTGCACGAACAATTTTCTGCACGCGAAATTTCACGCCTTAAAACCCAGCACCCAGGCGCCTTGGTTGCCGCTCACCCCGAATGCCCTGAAAGTATTTTGGAGGTTGCCGACCACGTCGGTTCCACCAGCCAAATCCTCAAATTCGTACATGAGGCACCAGCCAAAGAATTCATCGTCGCAACAGAAAAAAACATCATCCACCAGATGGAGAAAGACAGCCCCAACAAAATCTTCCACCCAGCACCGGGTGCAGATGGCGGCTGCAACTGCGGGAACTGCCCCTATATGGAATTGAATACATTAGAAAAAATGTATCTCGCTATGGTCAATGAAACCCCGGCGATCACCATGGATGAAGACCTGCGTGCACGGGCGCAAAAGCCGCTGGATCGCATGCTGGAATTGGCCCCAGCGGCCAAGCCGTCTCAAAACGCGGCTTAGGGTTCATCATGACGCAGGATCTCCCCCAGGGCATCGACACAGATGCCACCCATCGCTTGATCGATATGGCGCTGGCTGAAGACCTCGGCCAGGGTGGCGATATCACATCCGCATCTACCATCCCGGCTGATTTGCATTTCCGTGGTGTCATGGCTGCACGCCACGATATGACGGTGGCAGGCTTGGGTTTGGCCAATCTTGTATTTGAGAAAGTTGATCCCGCCATTGAGTGGAACAGCAAAGTTGAAGATGGTGCAACTGTCAAAGCAGGAACCATTTTGGGCGTCGTCAAAGGCCCCGCACGGGCACTGTTAACGGCAGAACGTACAGCATTGAATTTTCTGCAACATTTAAGCGGTATTGCAACCTTAGCACGGACCTATGTAGATGCCGTCGAAGGCACAGGTGCCACCATTTTGGACACACGCAAAACCCTTCCTGGGTATCGTGATTTGGCCAAGTATGCCGCAAAGATGGGCGGCGCCACCAATCACAGGATGCGTTTGGATGATCTGGTCTTGATCAAAGACAATCATGTTGCCGTGGCAGGCTCTATCACAGCAGCCGTAAACGGCGCAAAACAGGCTGGACACCGCAAAATTGAGGTTGAATGCGACACCCTGGATCAAGTGTGCGAAGCAGTTGCACTGGATGTGGATGCCATTTTGCTCGACAACATGGGGCTGCGCGAACTGCGTGAAGCCGTAACCATCATTGCCGGTCGTGCACGATCAGAAGCTTCCGGTGGGGTTACCTTGGACACGGTTCGCGCCATTGCTGAAACTGGCGTCGATAGCATCTCAATCGGACGAATTACCCAATCTGCCCCGGCTACGGACATCGGTCTAGACTGGAATGCTGGCTGAGAAAGCCTTATAACCTCTGAACAGAAACTAGGGGTTATACGGTGAGCACAGAAAATCAATTTGACGTACTTGTGGTCGGCAGTGGCGCTTCAGGGCTGAATTTAGCCCTGGAAATGGCAGATTTCGCACGCGTAGCGGTGATCACCAAGGCCGACCTTCATGAAAGCAACACTTTCTATGCCCAAGGCGGCATCGCAGCGGTATTGGATGAACACGACAGTATCGAATCTCACATCACCGACACTTTGAATGCTGGTGCAGGTCTATGTGATGAAGACGTGGTCCGTTTTATCGTTGAGCATGGCCGTCAATCCATTGAAACCTTAGCAAAATATGGTGTTGAGTTCACCACTCAGAACGATCCTGAAGGCAATGCGGAATATCACCTGACCCGTGAAGGTGGGCACAGCCACCGTCGCGTTGTTCACGCCGCAGACGCCACCGGACAAGCCATTGAAACCACTATGGAACAATTGGTTCGTAAACACGAAAACATTGCTGTTTTCGAACACCACAACGCAGTTGACCTGTGGTGTGAACGCGATGTTCATGGTCGCACCAAGCGCGTCACGGGTCTACACGCATTGAACACCAAAACGGGCAACATTCATGCCTTTTCCGCACCATTTGTGGTGATGGCAACGGGCGGTGTGAGTAAGGTGTACCTCTATACCTCAAACCCCGACATCTGTACCGGTGATGGCATCGCCATGGCGTGGCGTGCGGGTTGTCGTGTGGCAAACTTGGAATTCACTCAATTCCACCCAACGTGTCTGTACCACCCCAAGGCTAAGTCGTTTTTAGTATCAGAAGCAGTGCGTGGTGAAGGTGGTTTGCTCAAGCGTCCAGATGGCACCCGCTTCATGGATGATTTTGATGAGCGCGGTGAATTGGCCCCCCGCGACATTGTCGCACGCGCAATCGATTATGAAATGAAGCGCCTGGGTGCGGATTGTATGTATCTCGATATTTCCCATAAAGGTGAAAACTTCATCAAAGAACACTTCCCGATGATTTATGCCAAAACCACAGAATTCGGTTTTGACATGACCAAAGAACCCCTGCCCGTGGTGCCAGCAGCCCATTATACCTGCGGCGGCATCATCGTGGATCAGCGTGGACGCACCGATGTTGCAGGACTTTATGCCGTGGGTGAAGTGACCTACACGGGCCTACACGGTGCAAACCGCATGGCCAGCAATTCATTGCTGGAATGTTTTGTGTATTCAACCGCGGCTGCTAACGACATCCAAGAACGTCTTCATCGTGCCAAGATCGATGAAGAAACCCTGCCACCTGCCACACCGCCTTGGGACGAAAGTAAAGTAACTGGATCGGACGAACAGGTGGTCATTGCCCACAATTGGGAAGAATTGCGCCACTTCATGTGGGATTATGTAGGCATTGTGCGCACCGACAAACGTTTGAAGCGCGCCCAAAACCGTATTGAAATGCTGCAAGCCGAAATTATCGAGTACTACGGCAACGCCCAGGTCAATGGCGATTTGTTGGAACTGCGCAACTTGGCGGTTTGTGCTGATCTAATTATTCAATCCGCACAATCGCGCAAAGAAAGCCGCGGCCTGCACTACACCTTGGATTACCCCCGTGCAAATGATAACAAGGGGCTTGAACCCACAGTGTTGACACCCAAACGCTTCCCCAGCACTTAAAATCAAGGAATATCAGTTACATGCAAGGACCTTTGTCTGGTAAATCGGCCCTCATTACAGGCGCTGTTGGCGGAATTGGCTTGATGGCGACACGAGCCTTGGCACAGACAGGCTGTGACGTGCATTTGGTGGGACAGAACTTTTCCAAACTCTACGAAGCCACCACCAGCATTCGCAACACATATGCCGTCGAAGCCAATCAACATTCCGGCAACCCGGCCAATCCGGTTGATGCCGAAGCCATCGGTATGGCCTGTGCAGACGCAGAAATCTTCATCAGTTGCACCGGCAATTTGCCGCACGGTAACTTGGAAGACATTGAAGACGAGCGCTGGCGCAAAAGTTGGGAAGCCGCTGTATTCGCCCCACTCAATATGGTGCGCGAAATGATTGGACATATGAACGATGAAGAACGCGGCTTGATCGTGTTGCTCATTGACACCCCAACTGAGCCCCAAGCCGACGACATCTGCGCCAGTGCTTCTGGTGCTGTGTTGAAAACCCTGGTGAGCGCTTTATCGCAAGAGTTGGTCAAAGGGGTGCGCATTGTCGGCCTGTTGACCGAGCGCAACGTTGATGCCAATGCCCTGTCCGAAGCCATCACCCGCTTGGCGATCGAGCCGGAACAAGTTGCTACGGGATCGCTGATCACTGCGGCAGACGTGTTAAAATCAGACGATGAAGAAACTGAAAACAAAACATCATGACAGACTATCCTAAACCTTCGAGTTTCCCCCTGGGCGCCCGCCTAACAGATGGGGTTTGGACCCAAACCTTGAGCCCCCGCAGCCAAACCGAAGGTCGACCGGCCTTGTTTTTAGACCGTGACGGCGTTGTCGTGGAAGAGGCGCACTACCTACACAAAGTCGAAGACGTCAACTTGACCCCAAATGCAGCCGAAACCATCAAGGCCGCCAATGAGCGCAACATCCCGGTGATCTTTGTGACCAATCAAGCTGGTGTTGGATATGGTTATTTTGGCTGGAATGATTTCGTGGCCGTTCAAGCGCAAATCATATCCGATTTGGCCCATGGAGATGCCCACATTGATGGTGTGTTCGCCTGCCCATTCCACAAAAAAGGGCAAGGTGTTTGGGCCCACGATGATCACCCAGCACGCAAACCAAACCCCGGCATGTTGCACCATGCGCGTGATCTTATGGGGGTGGACTTGAGCCAATCATGGATTGTCGGCGATCGTTCTTTGGACCTGTTGGCCGGCAAAAATGCGGGATTGGTTGGCGGCGTCCATGTCATGACTGGACATGGAACCAAAGACGGCGAGCACGAAGCCGCACTCGCCGTTGGAGATGATGGCTATCAGGCTCTTGCCGCTAACAACCTCTATAGTGCATTGTCTTTATTGGATTATTTAAGATAACTCAATTTGCCAAGCGCCCCTGCTTTGCTAAATCTTGCAAACCGGTCATAAACGCTCCTAGGCCTGCTGTGCGCACGGGCATCATGCGCTTGCCACTCTGACGGCATTGCGTTTTGATATGATCAACAGCGGAATGACTTACACAATCGGCGGGGAAAACCACCACATCGGCCTGGTCCAACAAACCACCAAGGCGCTCATAACTTTGCTCCACCCCGCCATCGTGATGCAGGAATTCACCGTTCCAGCCTTCAACCACATCACGGTAACGGCTGACCATTTTGGCCCGTCCACCAACATAGAGTACCCGTTTGTGGCAAAGGTCATACGGGCATTCATCCTCACCATGACAAGTTTGGCCATCGTTTACACAAGTCTGCCCCAAGAACGAAGGCGACACGTTTTCCAAAAGATTGCTTTCTGCTTCCAGTAATTTCAAATCTTGCTTTAGACGTTCACGTTCAATTTCCAGGCCTTCGATACGTTTTGCCTTTCGGGCCAAAGCATCCTGTAATTTTTGGTTCGTTTGATCAGCATCATCCAGAGCCACACGCAAACTTTCTGATATGGTTTCCATATTCGTGTTCATATCGTCACGGCTGGCAATCCGGTCCAAGGTATCAATTTGTCGGATACGCTTTTCGCTATCCAACTCATTGCGTAGTCCCGCAATGATTCGGTCACGAGACCAGATATCACAACGCGCTTGATCCAATTCTTCGCGCATACGATCAACTTCAATTTCATTTTTGCGCAATGCTTTTAGGCTTGAACGATTGGTCGCGCCAACCAAGTGCGACAGCATATGGACTTCACCATATGCTTTTTCTTGCAGCTGGAGTGTTGCCAACGGATGCGACAACACGGCCCAATACGGCCCGGCAACATCACCTTCTGACATAGAGGTGTCCCAGAGCGTTTCTAACTCATCAACAGTGGAGATTTGCGCAAATTTGTTCCATATCTGACGGTATTTGCGAACCAACATGGAATGCATCGCTCGGCTAACATTTGGATTGCTGGAAGCTGCACCCACAAAATATCCATGAAGCTCATAATCCGTAATATTCGCTTTACCAAACTCAAGCTTGAGGCGCCGCGTTAACTTTTGCAGTTCTTCCAATGTGAAACATGTCCCCACCAAGGAACACATCCAACCGGGCTTCAAATCTGCTATTTTTTTGGGTTTTGTACGGGATAAAGCAAACCGACCCTTAATTTGCGAACGACTCTCAACAAATTCACCACAGTTTTTATCGCAGTTCTTACACATCGCTTAGCTCTTTGCCTATTTTAGCCCAACTCATTTGCGAATAATTATCATTTGCATATTAATCATTTATGCAAATACTTGTCAACATGAACAAAAAAGCAATAAAAAAAGGCGCTGAGACAGCACCTTTGACAAAGAAACAATTTGGTAAACGGTGAGTTATTGAGCCTTAACCACCTGATTGCGCCCGCCATGCTTGGCCGCATAAAGTGCTTTATCGGCTGCGTCCGATAGCTCCGTTGCCGAATCGTACCTAGGAAAGTCTGCAACGCCGCAACTGATGGTGACGTTGAAAGATTTATCACCCGTGTGGAACATAATTTCTGAAAATGCTTTGCGAATTTGGTCGAAAACCCGCCCCGCTTCATTTACGCCACTATCAGGCAAAACAGCCGCAAATTCTTCCCCACCCATGCGTCCAATAATATCAGCACTGCGCAAACGTTGGCGTAACAATCGCGCCAAAGCCTTAATCACACGATCCCCCACAGCATGACCGTAGGTATCGTTCACATTTTTAAAGTGATCAATGTCCAAAGCCACCAATGCCAAGGAGCCCTTTGCACGTTGAGCACGTGAAATTTCATTGTCGAGAAGCTGTTTGGTGGTGGTGTGGTTAAACAGGCCAGTCATGCTATCACGCACCATAAAGGAACGCAGTTTGCGAAAGCGTGCAACACGAATACGCACCGAAGAAATCAAATGTGAAGCCCGGATCGGTTTGGTAAGAAAATCATCCCCGCCCAATTCCATAGCTGATAACTGCTTATCCTTATCAGATTCACCCGACAAAAAAACGATTGGAATGCCCGCATACTCTTCACGTTGACGCACGATTGCTGCAATTTCTTGCCCACTACACCCTGGCATATACAGATCCAATAAGATTAGCTCTGGCGAAAAATCATCCAGCACTTCGTAAATTTGCATTGGATCCGTGGCAATACGCGTTTCCATTCCCGCACTTTGCAACACGATCTCGGTATGTTGAGCTAGGCTTTCATCATCATCAACCACCAACACCCGAAACTGTTCTTCTTCGTGGCGTTCCGTCACATCATCCATGACGTTTACCAAGTCCGCCATATCAACAGGCTTAACAATGTAGGCTTTGACATCAGCGCGCACAGCCCCCAAACGGGACGTCATTGTGTCGATCTCTGAATACACAACCACCGGAATCGTGCAGAATTCAGAATGCTCTCTCAGCTCACCAAGGGCCTTAAACGCAGCGTCTTCGCTATCATCGAAATGAACCCCGGTGATGATAATATCAACCCCACCATGAGCCTTTAAATCAGCTATCATCTTTTGTGGATGATCGACGATACGAACATTGAACCCAAAGTGCGCCAGTTCAAGGCGAGTTTGGCGTTCTTGCTCTGCACTGTATTCCATCACAATCAAGATATCTTGACGAGAGCTGTCGTGAAGATGAGGGTTGTCTTCTCGGCCTACTGATGTGCCATCTTGCTGCGTGGAGAATTTCTCTGCTTCGGACTGAGTTTCCGTGGACTGAGTTTCCGTGGCCTTGCGCAATTGATCAGACATGGCACGCAACCGATCAACTAGGCCAACTTCAATATTGTCATCCCCATTTAAGGCGTCAACGCAGCTGTGTTCCATAGCCCGGGCATGCTCAGTCACCCCAGGAAATCCAAATGTCGCCCCAGACCCCGCCAACTTATGTGTTGCTTCGCGAAGTTTTTGCAATATATCACGACGCTTGGACTCATTAGCATCACCGAAGACATCAAGTAGATCACACAAATCATCAACCCGCGCATCAATCCTTTCTGCGTATTGCGAACGCAGAGCCGCCAGCTTTTCGTGCATGGAAGGCTGGCTATCAGCCATGGCATTCCCCCCAAATTTCTTGAATGCGTGTGGCAAGGCTCATGGGATCAAACGGCTTTGCAATCACATCGACCGCACCCAGTTCTTTGTAGCGTTCAACATCAGACGGCATCACTTTGGCTGTCATGAATATGGCTGGCGTTACGCTTAAGCTGTCCATTTTACGCAAATTTCCCAACGTCGTCGGGCCATCCATTTCCGGCATCATCACATCCAACAAGATCATGTCAGGTGCAAATGCTTCCGCCTGATCCAACGCCTCCTGGCCAGAGCTGCATACGCAAAGCGTATATCCACCAACGGTTTCCAGCGCCATTTGCGCCACCACCTGAATATCTGGATCATCCTCGACATAAAGGATTTTACTCAATTCTGAGTTGCTCATTTTGGCTCCAATCCTTTTCCCCTTAAGAACACCACTTACCACAATAACAACGACTTACCCAAATATACAAACTCAATTATAAGGTTCTTTCAGTCGATCAAACCTAAGGTAAAAGGTTGTGCCGCTTCCTGCTTTCGTCAAGAAGCCAATTTCACCATGGATTTTCTCAGCAATTACCTTGGAAATACTTAAACCCAATCCCGTTCCGCCTTGTTGGCGGGCATCGGAAGCATCAGCCAGGATAAACGGCTTCGAAACCCGCAGTTGGAATTCCTTGGGAATGACATCACCAAAATCATTTTTATTAAAACTCTGATATTCAGTTACAGCTTCAAAGCCTTGGCATTTTGGGCCATGCTCAGGCCATGAACAAACCGATTCCACCGCAATCCAAGGCCATGACATGGTCCATTTTATGTAGTGTTGGCGCATTTGCCTTTGCGGTGATTGCCTTGCGCGCATATAGCGTCGATGCACCTTGGCCTTTTGACGCTAGGTGGTTCGTTGGACCTGATTCCTATATGCGCATGGTCCGGGTGTTGGATTGGTGGAATGGCAACAGTTGGTATGAAACTGTTTCATTGAGGACCAATTGGCCATACGGAGAAATCCAACACTGGACCCGCCCTCTCGACCTATTGATGGTACTGCTCACGCTACCACTGTTGCCATTTATGGACTTTGACAGTGCTTTGTTCGCTGTAGGTGTTGGCATAAGCCCATTAATCTCAATCGTTGCCATGGCCGTTTTGGTGTGGGGCACACGTGGGCTTTTGGATTTGCGTGGACAAGCCATGTTGATGGTTCTGTTTGCATTCCAGCCCATCACCCGTGCCTATTTTTTAGCCGCACGCCCAGATCACCACAGCCTTATTTTGCTGGCCTTTTGCATCGTTCTGGCAGTGCTTTTGCGATTGGCTCAATGTTCTGATCATGACCGGAAGCTCCCAGCCCTTGCTGGTGCATCTTCAGCCTTTGGCATCTGGGTGAGTATTGAAGGACTGACCACAAACCTTTTCGCTCTGATATGTCTAGCCTTGCCATGGCTAATATCGGGTGATCAACGCTGGCTCAACAGTTTGCGTCGTTTTGCCATCATCAGCACCCTATCGCTCACGATTATGTTAGGGATCGAACGACCACCCAGCGAATGGCTGACCGCAGAAGAATATGATCGCCTATCGATGGTTCATGTCACTGTTTTAGCGCTCATCGGTTTGGGTGTTGAATGGATGTGGCGAACCCAAAGCCATACACAAAGTAAAAACCTGTCCCGTTGGGGGTACAGTATTGCTAGCGCAATACTGGCTGCCGGGATTTTGGTTTTGTTGTTTCCTGATTTTTTCAAAGGACCATTTGGCGCAGCCATGGATCCACGTATCCAAGAATTCTGGCTTGATCGCGTTGGCGAACTTCAACCCCTGGTCGGATCGGACTGGAAAACCAACATCGGCGGCATATTGGTTTTGGGGCCTGTGGTATGGTTGCTGGTGTGGTTTAAAATACGCTGTGATCAATACACCCAATCGAAGACTTTTGATCACACAGCGCTCGTCATCGCGGTCTCAAGCTTGTTGTTTTTCCCGATGGCCATGTTGCAAATGCGTTGGGGGGCTTATTTTGGGGTGACAGTCAGTATCGCCTGGGCCGCATTGTTTCAGCGCACGTTGGATTGGCAAGGTGGCCCCAAAGTTGGGACCGATCCAGGCACCCCCATTTTGCGTATTCCTGCCGTGCTGGGATTGTTGTTTTTACCAGTCTTGGTCGCAACGATTTTATCGCTTATCAGCCCAACCAAACCACCCCCGCGTCCACAAAACTGTAAATGGCGAGATCTCCAGCCAACTCTCATGTCTGAAGCCTTCGGTGGTGGACGCCCCCAAGTGATTCTCAGTCATATTCACCAAGGCCCAGAAATCCTTTATCGCACCCCACACCGCGTTATCGGCAGCCCCTACCATCGCAATGCCGATGGTATTTTAGACGCTTATACCTTTGTCACCACCCAAGACAGCACCCAAGCCCGTACCATTTTGGAACAACGCGGCGTCGATTTTGTCATTTTGTGTGTGGATTCCCGTGAAGAACGCAAAGCTTTGGACGTCGAAGGACCGATTATGATGCGTAAATTCATAGACGAAACACACCCGAAATGGCTAATCCCCATAGATTTGGGAAAAGAGTTGAACGATGATTTCCGAGCCTACCGTTTTGTAAAAACACCCTAAAGGCTGATGACCGGCGCTAAATCAATCGAATGAAAGTGCTGATTTTTTTAACAATCGCAAACGCAATGAACGCTGCCATGATTCCTGCAATGTAAGGATCGCCATAGGGGAAAAAAGAAAACGCAGCAGTCCACTTGCTCCAATAGATTATGAATGTTGACATTATCGTTCACCTGCTGTGTTGAGTAACGCCCCAATTTATGAGCGCTCACTTTGAATACAAACAGCTTAACGCAGCCAACTGACAACCTCAGTGACCGGTATCACATTCATTCACAAAACATAACTAACCATTTGTTTTTGTTGTATTCATCAAACACCCCGAACTTTATTAAGAAGTTCCTCCAAGGTCATATCAACCTCAACCACCCCCTGGAGTGAAAGCTCGATCTGATCGCCCTCCAACGTCCAAAAATCATTTTTCAATCGGGCAATGGTGTTTTCACAAAACGACCGATAATGGCCCAATGCATGCCGTTCATCCAGTTGATGCGCCAAGATATCCAAGGCCAATTGATATGGCCCACTGCCAACGTAGCCCCACTCATAACCATCTGAAGATAAGGCACGAATATCTAACCTAGGTTGGAGAGGAACCCCATCAACAGTGACCTCGATCACATCCCCGTGTCGCATTCCTTTGTAGGTTGTCACAGATGTTACTCCGGTTTCATTATTTCCATTGGTGACGTTATCACGATTTCTTCACCTTTTTGAGCGCAATATATTTGGGGTACTCCATTGAAAACACTAATGGAGTGTTGAAAGTTACAGTTGTTAGAGTACGTGTGAATGCTATACTCAAAAAAAACAAATTTTGATAACTTTTGGTCTCAATTTTTGAGGGCAAGTCCCGTGTGTTTTCATTGGGGGTTCTATTTGAAAGCTAAGACGTTGCGTAACCATATAACTCTTGTGCATCAAAGGCTTGGATGCGCAAAGGGGGGGCTGCGTCTGTGTGATATGACGGTGTTATTTCTCCCCTGCCCCACCACATTAGCGATGGGGGTACGATAGGCTCATGAGAATCGTTGTTATCGGTTTAATCTTTGCGGCCATCATTATGGCGGGCGGAACAGCGTATTTGCTCAACAATTACCTGTCCTCTCAACAAGCCGAATTTGCGGCTATGGTCCCCAAAGAACCGACCACCAGCGTTTTGATCTCAAAAGCAGATATGCCCGCCGGAACTGTCATCAATGATGGCAATACGGAATGGCAACCTTGGCCTGAAGACGCCGTTCAAGACTTTCACATCGTCAAAACCCGCGAAAATGATCCTTTGCAGAATTTGATGAAAGAAAAGAACCTCGCACGGCGCGCAATCGCCGTTGGCGACCCCATCACCAAAGCAAAACTTTATAAATCCGAAGACCCCGGTTTCATGCGTGGCTCTCTGCGTCCCGGCATGCGCGCCGTCGCGGTTAAAGGCAGTGCGGATCTGGCTTCGGGGGGCTTTATCTTACCCGGTGACCGGGTTGATTTGATGCTAACCCACAATTTGGTGCGGCGTGCGATCACACAAACCGGTGCCGAAAGCGATAGCCTGATGGCTTTGGACTATACCTCTGAGACGTTCATGAAGGATTTGCGCGTTTTGGCCATTGACCAAAAGGTCGATGAATTTGAAGGTGGCGCGGCCCTTGCCAAAACCGTTTTGCTGGAAGTAACTCCAAAGCAAGCCGAAATCATCATTACGGCCCGTAAAATGGGCACCATCAACCTAGTCTTACGTTCTGCGGAACACGACGGCAAAACTGAACCATTTAGCTTCACCACAGATGTTGAAGTCAGCCCTCTGTTGAGCAATTTTGAGGACTTCATGTCTGGTAATGATCCCCGTATAGGCGTTTCTGACACAGTGTCAGACAACCCGGAAAGTCAAATGCCAATTATCTCAGGTAATGACGAAGACCCATTGGCATCGCCAGAGCCATTTTTGTCACAAACCCCGGCATCGCCTCCACCTTTGGCGGCGGCACCAACATTGGCGGTTCCTATTCCATCGGTCCCAACACCGTCCCCCACTGTTGTACCGAAGAAACGTACAATTACCGTTTATCGCGGCCCAGGATCTGTTCCTGAAGACTTGTCTCCATCCTCTGACGACGAAGAAGCGGAAGCGGAGGAGGACCAATGAAAAGATACATGAGCAAATTCATATCAGCTCCGCTTTACACCGCTGCAATAATTGCTTCACTTGCCGCAACCACATCCCTGGCACAGCAAGTTCCCGGACATAGCGGTGGTAACGGCACGCGTGTCTTGGGCACCGTTGCTCCGACAGTGGCACCCTCCTCCACAGCCATCATGCATGCACCGCAAAAGAACCAAGCAAAGTGGCAGATGAGCACTGAAGCAGAACTTGTTCGTGTCCCCTTAAACAAAGTTGTCTCGGTTAAGTTGCCTGGGGAAATTCGTAACGTTGTTGTCGCCAATCCAGAAATTGCCGACATTATTTTACCGCAAGATGGTGCAGGTGCTCATGCCTATATTCTGGCGCGTGACGTAGGCTCAACATCCATCGTATTTGAAGACATTGACGGCAACATCCTGTTCCAAGGCGACATCCAGGTCGATGTTGATGTTGCAGGCATTCGCGCTGCAATCAACGAACTGATGGGCGATGAAAAAATTGAAGTCAGTTCACAACGCAACGGTGTGTTTCTTAAAGGTTTTGTTCGTGACGCCGGCAGCTCCGCACAGGCCGTGGATATTGCCAGACGTTTTGTTCCAGACAGCCTGAACATCATCAACAATCTTGAAATCATGGGTAGCCGTCAGGTGATCATGCAGGTGCGTATCGCTGAAATGAAACGTACATCCATCAAAAAATTAGGATTGGATTTTACTGCCACCCTTGAATTTGGCCCTGGGTCTTCGGCAACCATCGGCCCAGCATATTCTAGCACTGCAGTTAGCACTGCTTTTGCAACAGGCACGATTATTCCTGCTATGACTGGCTTGGGCAACATCACTTATCGCGTGATGGAAGAAGCAGGCTTAGCCAAAACTTTGGCCGAACCCGCACTCACAGCCATATCAGGTGAAACCGCGTCCTTCTTGGCTGGCGGTTCATTCCCCATGCCATCTGAAGTTGATGAAAATGGCAACGTTATTTATGTGTTGCAAGAATATGGGGTACGCCTCAGCTTTACCCCTACCGTTCTCAGTGACAACCAAATCAGTTTGCACCTTGCCGCTGAAGTCTCAAGTCAAGATACCACGGTTGCCGTGAACGGCTTCCCCGGTTTGGCCATGAAGCGTACAGAAACCATCATCGACCTTCCGTCCGGTGGGTCCATGATGATATCTGGCCTCATCGAAAACGACCTGAGCAGCACCATCAATGGCATGCCTGGACTTAAAGACCTCCCAATTTTGGGTGCCCTATTTCGCAGTGAACAATTCACGAATGAAGAAACAGAACTGATCGTCACTGTAACGGCTTACTTGGCAAAAACTCCTGGAAACGATTCACGTCTATCTCTGCCAACTGATGGCTTTGTGCCGGCAAGTGATTTGGACATGTATTTGTTAGGGCATCTGCACAAACAATACACGCACACGAACTTGCCACCTTACGCTGCCCCGCTGACGGGCTCCTACGGCTATATTATGGAGTAAGCAGTTATGAGCAATTCTGACACAACGCAACTCTTTACAAAAATGTGCCGTTTTACCCTTATGGGTGCATGTGCTTTGATCATTACGGCATGTGCAGACAAAAACCCACGTGAGGGACATGATTATCGTCAAAACCATAGAATCCAAGTCGCCAGCGAACCCATTGCAGTAACCATCACACTACCGTCATCTGGCACGGCCCTGTCCCCTGTTGATGCTGAAAAGTTCAGAGGTTTTTTGCGTACCTTTGTCCAACGGGGCAAATCACATGTTACCGTAGAAACAACACAGCCAGCCCTTGCCCGTGACGTCCTTATGAATCATGGCCTTCGCGAAGGTGAATTTATCCTCACGCGATCAAACACTTTGAAAGCTCCAAATACATTGTTGAGCTTCATGGCTTCAAAAGCCGTTTCACCTGAATGCGGAGATTGGAGCACATCCCCAACATTTGTGCCCAGCAGCAAGCTGCACAGTAATTTTGGGTGTTCCGTACAACGCAATATCGGTGAAATGGTTTCTGATCCTAATGCACTGATTAAAACGAAACCTGCCACTGGTAAGAATGCAAGCCGCTCCGATGCTGCTATTTTCAATCATCAATCTGGTGCGGCTAAGACGCGCTTGTTCGATAGCGATGAATAATGGGATCGCAGAAATGAAGATAAACTCGACATATGCTCGTAAACACCTTCACAGCTCCCTCCCTTGTGATTTGAGGAGGTTCTCTTGATCCTGAGAATCAACATTGGTGCATTTATTCTGACTGATGCTGTACGCAACGCAGTCCATGAATTGGGCGATGATCGCTTGTTTCTACGTTCCACCCTAAACGTAGAAGAAGGCGGTATGGCAGCGGCTTTGAATTTTTTATCCCAACACTCAACACCCGAGCTCCTGATCATTGAAACCACAGCACAAGACGATGCGTTGTTCGATGAGCTCAATGCTTTGGCCGATGTTTGCCAACCAGGTACACGGGTAATTTTGATTGGTGCTGAAAACGACATCAATCTTTTCAAAACATTGATAGATCAAGGCATCAGCCAATACTTCTTGGAAACTGTAACAGGCGAAGAACTCAAAGCTTCCGTTGTCGACGCCTTTGCCGAAAAAGCCATGAATGCCAAAAGCCGAACCATCGCCTTTTTCGGCATGCGTGGCGGCGTTGGCAGTTCAGAACTGGCCCATAATGTGGCGAGTGAGTTAGCACAGCTTTATAATGAAGACGTGATCTTAGTCGATTTGGACATTGCCTTCGGCACCGCCGCATTGAGCTATAACCTTCAACCTGCACAAACGGTTGCAGATGCCATTGCCCAAGCGGGCTCCATGGATGAACCGCTGATGATGCGTTATTTGGAATCTGGTGCGAAAAACGTATCTTTGTTATGCGCGCCAGGTAACCTCAACAGCGGCATTGAAATCACGCCACAAGCATTAGAAATGGTGTTGAAAGTCATCAAGCAAATGGCCAGTTATGTGGTCTTAGACATTCCGCACATGTGGAACCCTTGGGTTCAAGACATGCTTGTCGATGCGGATGACACGGTCATTGTTGGCACGCCCGATCTTTACAATTTGAGAGACGGTAAAAACCTTTTTGAATTTCTGGCCCCCAATCGGGGTATGGAAGCCCCCACGCGTTTGATTTTGAATAAAGTGGGAGAGCTGAAAAAAGGTGCATTGAGTGAAAAGGAATTCACCGATGTCTTGGGCACCAAACCATCATTGAGCATCCCCTTTGATGGCGATTCATTTAGTGCCGCCATGAATAATGGTGAATTGTTGCGTGCGGTTGCAGCGAAAGCCGACAGCACAGCCATTGTGCAAACCTTAGCGCAATTGGTCAGTGGCAAAGAAACCAAAACAGATTTAGCGAAAAAATCCAAAGGTGGATTGCTTGCATCTTTGCTCAAAAAATAGGGCAACATAGCGTACAATATTCAGTGCCGTAAATCGGGCCACTGGCAAACATATGGATAGACGATCAAAAAATGTTTGGACGACGCGGATCATCAGGAGGTTTCACTCCCCCAGCAAAACCAAAATCCGATGAGGATGCTGAAAAGGCTGCGCCAGCGTCAGCACCAGCACCCGAGCCAAAACCTGAAGCTGAAAAACCTACAGAACCCAAAGTCCAGGCTGCCCCACCTAAGCCTGAGCCCAAACCAGAACCCAAGCAAAAGATCGCACCAAAACCAGAACCCGACCCAGAACCTGGGGAAGCCAGTCTCAGCGCAGAAGCCAAAGAAAAACTCGACGAAGTTAAGGTCAATGTCTTTAACGACTTGATGGAAGCCGTTGATTTGACAGAGCTCAGCTCTCTCACATCTGAACAGGTGCGTGAAGAAATCAACGATATGGTCAGCGAAATTATTTCCATGCGCGGCCTTGTGTTATCTCTGCAAGAACAAAAAACTGTGATTCAAGATATCTGTAACGACATCTTGGGTCTTGGCCCCCTGGAACCACTGTTGGTTCGCGATGACATCGCAGACTTAATGGTCAATGGTCCTGACGTCACCTACATCGAAGTCAACGGCAAGATGGAAATAACCGACGTCAAATTCCGGGATCAAGCGCAATTGATGAACATTTGTCAACGCATCGTGTCGGCCGTTGGTCGACGTGTTGACGAAGCCAGCCCTATTTGTGATGCCCGTTTGGCTGACGGTTCTCGCGTCAACGTCATCGCCCCACCTCTGGCAATTGATGGTACCGCACTGACCATTCGTAAATTTAAGAAAGACAAACTGACACTAGAAAACCTTTTACAGTTTAGATCCATTACACCAGAACTAAAAACGGTGTTGGAAGTCATTTCTGCCATTCGTCTAAACTGTTTGATTTCTGGCGGTACGGGTTCGGGGAAAACCACCCTACTGAACTGTATGACCGGACACATCGACAGTGATGAACGCATCATTACCTGTGAAGATTCCGCTGAGCTGCAATTGCAACAGCCACACGTGGTGCGCCTGGAAACACGTCCACCCAACTTGGAGGGCAAAGGTGAAATCAGTATGCGTGACTTGGTCAAGAACTGTCTGCGCATGCGCCCTGAACGGATTATCGTTGGTGAGGTTCGCGGCCCCGAAGCATTTGACTTATTGCAAGCCATGAACACTGGGCACGATGGTTCCATGGGTACGGTTCACGCCAACAACCCGCGCGAAGCCATATCACGTATTGAAAACATGATCATGATGGGTGGTTACAACCTGCCATCCAAAGCCATGCGCGAACAAATATCCGGTGCTGTACACATCATTATTCAGGCCGCCCGTCTACGAGATGGTTCTCGAAAGATCACCCACCTTACTGAAGTCGTGGGTATGGAAGGCGAAGTCGTGACGCTGCAAGATATTTGCGTTTACGAAATCGAAGGCGAAGACGAAAATGGAAATCTGGTCGGTCGCCATAAATTTACCGGCATGCGTCCGTCGTTTTGGGATAAAGCCAGATACTATGGCCTAGAATCCAAGTTGGCTGAAGCCATGCAATTTGTGGGGAGCTAGCTTTACCCATGGATTTTGACATTAAAACACTTCTGATCATCATCAGTGCTGGTATCGGCATCATTATACTGGTGGGTGGGATTGTGATGTCTGTGGTGATAAAGCCCAAAGTACGCCTCAAACATCGAATGGAGGCCATCGGCACGATTGCCAACAGTGGTAGTGTCTCTGCCAAGGCCGAGAGCCGACGTCAAAAACGCATTCAAGATAAACTGAAAAATATTGGCGAAGAAGAAGCAAAAGAATCTATTGGTGATAAGATTAAAGGTGCCATGCTTCGTGCTGGTGTGCAGATCGAAATTCCAATTTTCATTATTGGCTGTATCATCTTAGGTATTGTCGGCGTTGTTGGTGCCATTCTTGCTAATGCCCCACCCTTGGCTATTCCTGCGGCAGGCATTGTTGCAGGTGCAGGGCTGCCAAAATTGATTTTGGGGCGTATGGCCTCCAAACGCCAGCAAGCTTTTACCTCAAACTTTGCTGAAGCCATTGATGTCATCACCCGTGGTATCCGCTCGGGTCTACCTGTTGGTGAATGCCTAAATGTTATCGGACGTGAGTTTGAAGGCCCCGTTGGTGAAGAGTTTTCGATGATTGTCGAAGGCCAACGCCTAGGCATGACATTGGACGAAATCTTAGCGCGTGCATTGAAACGCATCCCAACACCAGAATTTAAATTTTTTGCAATCGTGTTGCAAATTCAAAGGCAAACAGGTGGCAACTTGGCCGATACTTTGGACAACTTGTCCGAAGTTTTGCGAGACCGCAAACGCATCAAGGATAAAGTCAAAGCATTGAGTTCAGAAGCTAAGTCTTCCGCTGGTATCATCGCCAGTTTGCCATTTTTGGTTTTGGCAATGCTTTCCGTTGTGAACCCGGCATATGTCGCGACCCTATTCAATGACGGCATCCACTTGGTGTTCATCGGATTGGGCATGATGGGTGTGGGGGTTTTCGTGATGGCACAGATGATTGATTTCGAGGTTTAAAAGAAATGTTTGGTATTCCAACACCAACTTTAATTGTCTGGATGGCCGTACTGGCCACAATTGCCACTGTTGTGGGATTGGCTCTGCCATTTTTATCGGGTGGCGAAACCTCAAAACGCGTCAAAATGATCTCATCACGGCGCAAAGAATTATCGCGACAACAAATGGATGGCCTCGCTTCAAAGGGGTCATCCATTCGCAATCGCAAAGGTCAAACCAAAGCTGAGGTGATGAAGAAAATCCTTCATGCTTTAAAACTGGATGAAGCGCTCGCCAACAAGGAGCTGAAAGAAAGCTTAGCCCAAGCTGGTTATCGCAATCCCAATGCTTTAGTGATGTTTATCTTCATTCGCCTTACCCTGGCGACTGGTTCTTTTTTGGTTGCTGTAATTGTAATTTCAAATTGGAAGGACTTTCCCTACCCCCTACCGGTTAAAGCCTTGATGATGGGTGCGGGTGCAGTGGTTGGGTTTTATCTTCCGAAAATTATGGTTACGAACACAGCACAAAAACGCCAAGTGGAGCTAAACAAAGGTTTTGCGGACGCCTTGGATCTAATGGTTATTTGCGTTGAAGGCGGACTGTCTGTCGAAGGCGCATTTGACCGCGTCACCCGAGAAATTGGCGATAAGTCCCCTATTTTGGCACAAGAGTTTGGCCTAACATCTGCTGAACTTGCATATCTGGGAAACCGCCACAAAGCCTACATGAATTTTGCTGACCGTACCGGTTTGCCTGCAATTAAATCCCTAGCCACCACCTTGGTTCAGTCGGAAAAATACGGTACCCCCGTGGGTCAAGCCCTGAAAGTTCTATCCCTTGAACGCCGCGAAGCACGTATGGCTGCTGCGGAGCAAAAAGGTGCATCTTTGCCCGCAAAACTGACGGTGCCAATGATCCTGTTTTTCTTGCCTCCTCTGTTTATGGTGGTGATCGGTCCAGCCGCCATCCGCATCTCAGCCGGCTAATCTGGTGCATCAAGCCAGCCCCCCAATGACCTGGAAAGAACGCCTGCGAGCAGAATTGCATCATCACACCTTGCTGTTCGTCATTACGATGGCCTACTGCATCGGTGCTGTTTATTATCTCGCTGCTCATGACATTTTTGGTCTTCCGGTATTTCAGGACTACCTCATCGGCGCAGCCATTCCCTTAGCTGCCATGGCGAGCTTTCGAATATTTGGTGAAACGGCTTACCACACATTGCATGTGCGCCCCTTTCGGGCCAAAGGCCTGTGGGCAGGAATCTGGCAAAGCGAAATTTTTTCACCTGAACGTTTGCTAGCAGCGGCTATTCCGGTGATGTTGTTGCCGCTGTTTTCCAGTGTTTTCACATCTTTCAAGACATCCATTCCAGAGGTAGCCCCCTTTGCTTGGGATACCACATTGATGGAATGGGATTTGGCACTTCACGGCGGGATCCACCCGTGGGAACTGTTGCAACCAATCTTGGGACATCCATTTGTTTCATCGGCATTCAGTTATCTCTACAACCTTTGGCACGGAATGATCTTTGTCGTTTATTGGCAAATGTTCCGTATCCAAGATCGTGAATTGCGCATGCAATTCCTGATTTCATTTGTTTTGGCGTGGGTGTTTTTGGGCAGCATCGGTGCTTTATTGTTTTCGTCTGCGGGGCCTTGTTATTACGAACTGGTGGTCACGGGTCCTAATCCTTTTGCCGACCAGATGGCCTACTTGTATGCAGCTCATGAACAATTCCCCAACCGTGCACTGTTGGCCCAAGAATACCTGTGGGGGCTATACGAAACCGGACGTGCAGGCTTAGGTGGTGGGATTTCCGCCATGCCGTCACTTCACGTTGGTGTCGCTTTGCTGATCTTTTTTTTGGCACGTCGTTTCAACACCAAGGCCGCATGGCTGGCAGGCGGTTATGGAGTGATTGTTATGGTGGGGTCTGTACATTTGGGTTGGCACTACGCCATAGATGGTTATGTCGCCATTATCGGTGCCATCATCGCGTGGCGGCTATCCGGTTGGCTAGTCCAACGGCTTGTACCGCCTGCCCCCCCAGCAGCTAGCCCATAACCCAGTCAAAAACATCCAACCATACAGGTGGAAGCGTGTCCAATCGCGGCAATAGGATCAACGCGCCTGCGGCAATGGCAATGCCGTAGGGCACTGCGGCATTGGGCTCGAACAAGCCCTTTGCGGATTGCACCAACCACTGAGGCCAAATCCCCAGACCTTTGCGCAAGAGAATGACCAAAATTGATAAAATTCCACCAACAAGAACAATAACGGCAAGTAGCCAAAGCATCTGATCCCAGCCCAGCCACAAAGCCACACCAGTCATCAGCTTGGCGTCGCCACCTCCAAACAGACCAAAAGCAAATAAAACAATACCGCCGATCAACACCACCACCCCTGCAGCTAGATGCCAAGCGATGGCTTCCAGGCCAATTTGTGCAGTGAGTACAGCAGGAAAAAAGGCTGCCAAAAGGCTTAGGGAAACCCAGTTTGGAATGCGCAATGTGCGCGCATCTGACCAAGCGCCATAAAGCACCAGCGCCATATACACCAAAACAAAAACAGAGTTTATCCAGGCCAAATACAGTATCTCCGCCCCTTACAGAGGGTCTGATTTTATCTTTAACTTCAAATTAGTATACAAAATGATCATCAATATCGGCAAAAAAGAACCGCCTCCAACCCTAAGGTCAAAGGCGGCTCTAAACTCACGCAACAGCGCGATATGATCGATTAGCCGTTAAGGCTGTCGCTCACGTCGTTAAAGTTGCTTTCCAGGGACGTACCCAAGAGAGTCAACGCGCTGATGATAACAACCGCGATCAATGCAGCGATCAAGCCATATTCGATGGCGGTCGCGCCTGATTCGTCATTCTTAAAACGCGTCATAAGCTTAGAAAACTTAGCCATTGTCACAACTCCTACGTCTTGCTCAAGGCCATTAAAATAAAGACCGGACACTCCAATCAAGTGAGGTTAGAGTGGCCTAACGAAAGCGGGAAGTCAAGGTTCCCGTAACAAAATCCCCTTTGAAACCAAGTCGTTAACTTTTTGTTAGCGGATTTCTGGATTTTCTCACCTAAGAGATGTGGCCAGCTAACTAAAAAACGCCCGTAGTTTACAAACATTAGGTACACAAACACAAATCATCACACAATTTCACAATGTGTCCGGGGTAACTTCATACAATACTAATGACGCTCCATATTGCCGCCAATGATGACCATCACAGGTTTAACAACATCTGCAAACGACCATGATCTTTGATGATGAGGGACTTATGCTTACGACCAACAATACCTTCACGCGCCAAATGACCAATTGCCATAGCAACATCTTCGCGTGATGTGCCGCTCCAACTGGCTATTTCTTCATGTTTGGGTAGGTAATGAATCATCCATGTACCATCACCCTGGGCATTGGGTTCCGACATGCGCAACAATTCGTAATAAACGCGCTGATGGGGGCTAAGCGTACTCAGTGATGTAACACGATTGTTCAAAGTCCGGATCAGTCCAGCAAAGCGCTTTAACAACATGATTGAGATGCCAGGGCAATCCATCAACAGATGCCGGAAGTCTTTACTACTGAGACCAGCTAAGACAGTATGTTCCAAAGCACTGACACGCGCAGAACGCCGCGAAGAATCAATTGCCGACATTTCACCAAAACTGCTACCACTGCCCAATTCAGCCAATAAAATCTCTTGATCGTTGGCTAAAAAATCCATGACCTTAACTTGGCCATTGACAATAAAAAACACCTCTGTGCTTTCATCGTCACGATCAACAATCACTTCATTCGTCAGGCACTTGATCCAGCGGCACTTTTGTTCCAGATCACGCACAACACTAGGCGGCGCCTCGGTCAACAGCTCAATGCCATCCAACTTGCGTTCATGTGGTTCAACGATGAGATCTTCGTGATCGCTCATAACTTGAAGTATCTGCCCCTGTTCAGCCTACATATTGTCAAATAAAGACTTACGTTTCAATGCACTTGAACAAGATTTGATTATTATTCAATGACTTTCGAGGGAGAACCTTCAGTATCTTTACGGGCAGCGTGTTCATTGGCAATCCGCCAACGATTGGGCATCAATCGTTTCAACACAACTCTGCGGCGCAATTCAGGGTCAGTAAAGTTGATTCCGACAATGTGTTCATTAGGATTAGACCAAGCCAAATCCCCATTCAGCGCCTTATAATCAGACAGCCGTTCAAACACCAATTGCACCGGCTGATCCATGATTAATGCATTGAAATGTTGAGGGTCTTTCAATTTTAATTTTGCCCCACCCGCCGAAACATCCGATACGGTGCACGCGTAAGCTTTGCCAAATTGGCTGATCCGTCCACCATACACAGTCGTCAGGCGTACATTCTGTCGACGCTTCACCAGCTCTTCTTCAGATAGCCGATCATTCATTGGGGTGATCTTTCAAATCGACGATAAAAACTCATATTGGTTTCCAAATCCCCAGCATCCAAATCCATAGCAGCTAAGGTTTTTGCACGATCCACTTGACCATTGATAGCGTAGAGTAATGCTAGATTTTGGCGAATTTGCTGGTTATTTCTGTTTACCCCAGCAGCTGTCTCCAATGCTTCAATGGCAGCCTTAAGCTTACCCGTCATCGCCAACGACATAGCCAGATTATTCAACACCACTTCATTGTTGGGAGATATTGCGAGCGCTTTTTGGTAATTGAACTGCGCATCATCATAGAGGGCCAAGGCATCCAATGTGATGCCCAGGGCAGAATACACCCGCCAATCACCGGGAAGTTTTTCTTGAACTGTGCGCAATATCATCAAGGCTTCATTTTTCTTACCTGCCGCTAAGTAAGCCTTGGCCTGCTCAAATTGCACATCTTTGTCAGAAAGTAATTCTTGCGGTTTATCATCAAGATATTTCAATACATCGCGCGCACGCCCGCTATAGCGCATATTGCGCAAAAACGAAGCCAATACAGCCGGATCATTGGGGCGCATTTCAGATAATCGCCCATAAGCCCCAGCAGCAGCTTCATATTTGTGTGCAAGTTCGGAATCTCGTCCCGCCTGGAACAAGGTTCGTTGAACACCGTCAAGAGGCTCGGTCTCAGGTGTTTTTGTCGAAGTCGTCTGACATGCAGATAAAACAATGACGGCAGCACCGAAAACAGCACCACGCCACGTTCTTGTGTGTAAACTCATCAAACGTTCCATAAACAGAATCCCAAAACCTAGGCAAGTTTACATCATACTATGCCCCAGCATCCACAATGGCGTTAAAAACGAACACTTAACGAAATACAATTATGAGTGACGTTAGATTAATTTGAAACGTGAAGCTGTTTCAATTCTGCGGCAATGGTACGAAATGTCCGCGTGAGTTCATCCGTCGTCGGTGAGTCGTAATAATGATCAGTATCCGTCGCACAATCTTCGAACAGTGCAATTGTAGAAGCATCTGTCAGACTAAACGTAATGGTATAAACGGTAACGCCTGCGGCTTTGATATTTGTACAGATCGTATTTAATCGATCATCAATCTCGTCAGCAACCTCAGACGCTGAATTGATACCTGACCCCAGCAATTCATCCGATGGATAACCAAAAGCATCATAAATATAGCTATAAGCCGTATTTGCACCATCCGTCAGAATAATAACCGCTTTGGTATTATCTGCTGCCCCGTATGCAGCACCTTCGGTAAATGGCTCTGATGGTGAAATCAATCGCCATCCCCAAATAGCCCCCAAATTAATATGCGTTCCACCATACGCCACCATATCATCAATGGCATCCGTCAATGTCGTCTTATCATTGGTTAGTGGCGTTATTGCATTCTCAATGCAATACTTGTTTGGGGTTCTGGATGACGATATGTGGTAATCGCCGGAGTAGTACCAGTTATTGTTGGAATCATCCGCCCAGTACATGGGGTCCCAAGGACCAGTATAGTCATCCTTTGTATCTTCATCATCCGTTGTCACGGCCATTACGCAGCCTTGCCAGCTAGTTGTCCCCCAATCATCAGCAGTGGTATCGGACATATAGGCCGTGTTGGATGTGCCGATATTGACATTGTTGGAAAAGGGAACGAGTCCAATTTTCACTTGAGAAGATGTTGTATCGGAACCAAAAAGAATGTCGACAAGGCTCTCTGACGCTTCTTTAAGAGCCGTGAGTTTGCTGCCTGACATGGAACCAGAGTTGTCGAGGACCAAAACCACCTCAAGTGTGTCTTCCTGACGGGTAACAACACTTGAGGCTTTTACATCCAAGCTATTGACGCCAACAACTTTCATAAATGTTGTTTCAACGGTTGCCTCTGCCGTAACGGTAACGTCTGAATCAACATATGAAAAAGTGGTGGAACTGATCGTGGTATATGAATCATCCTCGTAATTCGCATCCACAAAATCATCAAGGATTGCCTCCAACTCAGCATCTGTAGAATCTGAATCGATACCCGCACCAACAGCAAGCGCTGCAGCATCTGTTGTTTGCAACAATTGTTGTTTGACGATATATGCGCGACCAATATCCAAAGAAATACCAACCGCCAAAACCAACGGCACGAGTAACAAAGCGACCGTAACCGCGACAATCCCTCGATCATCCGATTTAAAGTTATGATGTAATTTTTTTACATAACTGATGAGGTTCATAACCATCTTCTTTAGTCAGCAAGTCAGTCCACTAATAAAGCCCAACATAATCAAGATAACGCGGGCGTGTGATAGAGGTTTCACTCAAAGTCAACGTACCTGACAGTATAAGAGAATATATAGGTGTATAGGTGTAAGATGCAGTGACTATGATCACACTTTCACCTGCACTGCCAAGCCCTGTGGCTAAGGTCGTTGCACTGCTGACAGAGCCACCATTGTAGCTTCCGGTCCAATCTACCGATGGATCACCAGTGGTGTCGTCGTATCTTACACTGGATGCGCCTAGCGTAAGATCAGTATCATCCAAAGGATGAATAACCAAACGCGAAGCTTGAAACAATTCGCTCAACTCAGAGCTGGTCAGGTCGGTTTCCTGTGCAATCAGGTCTGCAGCCGTATACGCAGCGGCACTGACTTTACGCACGGCCGTAATGTAATTGTTGAGCTCCGCAACGCCCAATAACATCAAAGCTAAAAATGGAGCCGTCAAAGCAAACTCCATCGCAGCAACGCCACGACAATCTTCAAAAAATTTATTAAGAACCAGCAACATTTAAATCACTCATATGGCTCATTACGAAAGACAACCGTGGTAAAAAGTGAAATTGATGAACCATCCCCCACCAATTCACCAATCATAGGTGTCGCAAAATCCCAAGAATAGATTACATGGACAACCGAAATTTCACTTGCTCCGCCTGCCGTAACTGAGGCGACATACAACACATCGTTACTGTCGTCACTGTCGCCATCAACATAAACGAGATCTCCATTTCCATTGACTTTTACATCAGGGATAGAGACCGATGAAAATGTCGAGTGTGTCGACACGTCCAACTCAATATCATTGCAGTCATATATAGATGTAATCGAAGCACAGAGTTCTGTTCTGAACGCCGTTTCAGTATCACCTGATTGTTGTGCCTCACCAGTGCGAATTTTACGCGCAGCCGATTGAGCCGCACCATCAACAACGGAATTCACAAAAAGTAAAATGGAAACTTCAAGAATTCCCATCAGCAGATACAAAAACACTGGGGCAATAAGAGCAAATTCGAGCGCGACCACACCTTGGGTACCGCGACGTTTATCTCTGAAAAAATCACGGAACCAGTTACGCTTTGAAGATTTCGAGTCTGTATTTAACTGATTCGTCATAATCACGTCGCCCCAACGGCGGTTATTGAGTGAAAATTAGACAACCCACCCTGCTCATCATTCAAGAATAACAAAGCACTTACACTCTCAAACTCTATCACTTATTTCAATTTCACATTGTGACACATGTCACTTTGCGGCACAATTTTAGCGGCAAAATCTTATCAACTGATTCCCCTCCTTTCACCTAATCAATAAATGTTAGAACCGGGGTATTCTTACTAATCCTGCCCTAATTGCGCCATTTTGATCCCATAACTGTGATGCCTGCTTGCTTGCACTTCTGCACAGCGCCCCTTAGGTTAAGGGCAACGTATCTAAAGACAACGCGACGGAAAGTCCTAAAGCGCATGAACAACAACCTGATCAACAAATACGACCTAAGCGTTCCGCGCTACACCAGCTACCCCACTGCCCCTCATTTTCATGACGGTGTTAACGGTGATGTTTATAAACAATGGCTGGCCGAATTGGATCCTAAGACCCCGTTATCGCTGTATTTCCACATCCCATTTTGTGATGAAATGTGCTGGTTCTGTGGTTGCTATACCAAAATCGTCAAGCGTTATGACCCAGTGAAGGAATATCTGGATGCACTGTTGGCTGAAGTCGACCTAGTCGCCGATGCCCTGCCCACACGCTTCACGGCCAAACACCTGCACTGGGGTGGTGGTTCGCCCACCATGCTCAAGGGTGAAGACTGGATGGCGATCATGAATAAGTTGCGCGAACGCTTCGACGTCGCCGATGACGCAGAAATTGCCGTTGAACTGGACCCGCGCACAGCCACCGAAGACTACGTTGCAGAATTGGAAGCCGCTGGTGTGAACAGGGCCTCCATCGGAGTACAGTCATACGAACCCAAAGTTCAAGAAGCCATTCACCGCATCCAACCCTACGACATGACCAAAGAAGTCATCGGGTGGCTGCGCAAACATTCCATCAATCATATCAATATGGATTTGATGTACGGTCTGCCCCATCAAGACACGACAGAAATTGAAACCATGATCGATCTAACCGTGGATTTGCAGCCCAACCGCATCGCCTTGTTTGGCTATGCCCATGTGCCGTGGATGCAATCACATCAAAAGATGATCAAGGACGAAGATCTACCTGGTGCGGAAGAACGTTGGGAACAATTCACCCTAGCGGTAGAGCGCTTAAAAGAACGCGGCTACGTCCAGGTTGGCTTTGATCACTTTGCCCACCCTGATGACAATATGGCCAATGCTGTTGAAACGGGTGATCTGCATCGCAACTTCCAGGGCTACACCACCGACACGGCCCCTGCTATGTTGGGTTTTGGTGCATCCGCCATCGGTTATTTGCCCCAGGGGTACGTGCAAAATGAGCGCCCACTCAAAAGCTATTCCCAAGCCATTTATTCTGGAGTACTGCCAGCCGCCAAAGGCATTGGTTTGAGCGCCGAAGACAAACTGCGCCGCGACATTATCGAAGACATCATGTGCAACCTTACGGTGGATCTCCATGCTCGCTGTCATGAGCATGGTGCAAACGCCAAAGACTTTGATGAAGACCTTGCAAAACTGGAACCGTTAATCAGAGACGGCATCTGCATTGTGGAAGATGGCAACATTACCGTCAGCGATGACGGACGTCCATTCATCCGCTTGGTCGCAAGTGTCTTCGACACCTACTTCGCATCCGGTGTCGGTCGTCACTCCAAAGCGGTCTGATAAGGTTCAATAGTAATTGAACGGACGGAAGGCGTTGGCGTCTTCTTTACGGGCAATGAGATCAACAAGTGAATCTTTGGCGAACGATTTCAGGTCTTCAATATTGTCGCCATCATCAGGGAAGGTTGATGCCCCAACCGTTGCGCTGATTTTTAAAGCATAGCCATCAATTTCATAAGGCCGTTCCGAAATCGCCGAAGCAATTGATCCCGACAGCGTCTTCACCACTCCGGACGAAGAAACTTTCGACAAAATCGCAGCGAACTCCCGATTGCTGACACGGGCCACAACATCGGTCGAACGGACTTTCGCAGAAATGCGTTCCCCCACTTGTTTGAGAAGCTTACCGCTGACCTCTACTCCATAGTCTTCTTCTACAGGCTCCATATCGGTTAAACCGATCATCAACAAACCAACCTTTTCACGATTGCGTCTAGCCAGTTCAAGGCTATGGCGGAGATGTTCATCAAACATCGGCGTATTGTTCAACCCGGTCACTTGGTCGCGCATGATTGCTGCTTCCAGCTCAATTTCACGACACTTCCAATACAGTGTGTAGGACACACTTTTGGCAACATCAAAATCCGACATGCTCGATTTCACCAGGAAGTCTTTTGCGCCAAAGCTCAAGGCTTGTAGGGCTGCTTTTTTACTGGGGTTTTCAGCGACAAAAATCATCGCCGTCATAAGTTTGGGGAAACGCGCTACTTTCGGATCTTGCAATCCCTGACTTTCAGCCAAAGCATAGCTCAAAAAGCACACATCAAAATTATGGGCGTTGAGTTCCTGTAACGCAGAGTCAATCGTACTCACCTGGTGAACTTTGGAGTTCCGTCCACAGGCTCTGAAAATTTGTTCGCGAAGCTGTCTAGCATAGTAAGCATCATCGTCAACAATGAGAAACTTTAAACCACTACCAACAGCCCCGCCATGCAATTGGCTCGACGTGGCCATGACCAAACTCTCCTAATGGTCGTGAAATTTAGAATCAGTATAGGTATATAGTTTGATCCTGTATGGGCATAATGACAACAGCTAATTACAATCAATCTAAAGTAGCGGCTAATCAATCCATGATTGAAGCGTCTAAATAATCCTTATATTCAGCCAATTCGGATTGCCAAAAAGCCAATTGAGCCTGAATATTCGTCCACACAAATCCACCCCCAACGTGAATATACCAAGCAAGATTGGTAAACCCATCAAACACAAATGCACGTGCGCGACCATGAGAGCTATTCCATTTTTCATAAACTTCTGCATCAATCGGAAAGCCGGGGCGCATATAGGCGCGGAATTCAAACCCATCACATTGGCTGTTCATGAATGTTTCCCCATCCGGCTTACAGTTCAGTAACAACAATCCGAACCGATTTCCCTCCCCTGACAAGGGTTCGACCAGCAGTTGTGGACGATCAAACTCATCTTCGTGGGCGAAGACTTCAAAGTTCCACGCCTGAAACTGCGCTTTCAATTGCGCAGGCGTGATGTATATAGCCACGTCACCAGCGTGCGCGGGTACCGCAAGACTCAACAATATGGCAAACAAAAATGCACGCATTGTAGGTTCAATCTCACTTTCAAAACTAATCGTCTACGCAGCACGTCAGCTACAAAACTTTCCACCTTTGTCAAACAACTCATTCACTTTGTCAAACACGAGGATTGGTTGGCATAAATATCATGATCGACTACAGTCCATTTTCATATTGGTTCGGGGGAACACATGGAATTTCTTCAAAGCCTTTTGGGGCTTATTGTTTTGACCACGTTCGCATGGCTCATCAGTGAAAACCGACGCATCGGTGCCGTTCGCATTGCGCTGGGGGGATTAACGGTACAATTGGTACTGGCATTGATTTTGCTGAAACTGCCTGGCACCCAGAAAGTGTTTTTGTGGCTTAACGATGGTGTATTGGCCTTACAGAACGCAACGAAGGCAGGCACCACGTTTGTCTTCGGGTATCTGGGTGGCGGCCCCCTGCCATTTGAAGCCCCCTTCCCAGGGTCTGCCTTTGTATTGGCATTTGAAGCACTGCCTTTGATTTTAGTCACCAGCGCACTATCAGCATTGCTATTTTACTGGCGGGTGTTGCCTCTTGTGGTTAACGCCTTGTCTACCTTATTGCAAAAAAGCATGGGCGTGGGCGGTGCCGTCGGCGTCAGCGCTGCGGCCAATGTATTCGTCGGTATGATCGAAGCCCCACTGTTCGTGCGCCCCTACTTGCAGAAGCTATCGCGTGCTGAAATGTTCATGGTTATGACCTGCGGCATGGCCACCATTGCAGGCACGGTGATGGTGCTCTATGCCTCGTTCTTGGCTGACGTCATTCCCGGTGCCATGGGCCATATTCTCAGCGCGTCAATCATCAGTGCCCCAGCGGCAATCATGGTCGCAAAGCTAATGGTCCCTGGTGAGGGTGAAAACACAGGTGCAGACATTGTTTCCCCCTCTCCTGCACACAGTTCTATGGATGCAATCACACGCGGGACCCTGGATGGTGTAGGCCTATTGATCAACGTCGTAGCCATGCTGATTGCCATGGTTGCCATGGTCAGTTTGGTTGATGCAATTTTAAGCCTGCTTCCTGATTTTGGTGAAAAAACACTATCTCTTGAACTCATATTTGGTTGGATCATGTCCCCAATTGTGTGGCTGATGGGCGTGCCGTGGGCGGAAGCACCGGTCGCAGGGTCACTCATGGGGACAAAAGTTGCCCTCAATGAATTGATTGCATACTTACAGATGAAAGCCCTGCCAGCAGATGCTCTGTCGGAACGCTCAAAACTGATTATGACCTATGCCATGTGTGGCTTTGCAAATTTTGGCAGCCTTGGAATCATGCTCGGTGGGATCACCACTATGGTACCTGAACGGCGAAGTGAAATCGTCGGGCTCGGCATGAAATCAATTGTGTCCGGCGTCATCGCAACCTGCATCACTGGCTGCTTCGTTGGTATCTTGATGTAGGTATCAGTCCAAATTAAGGCGTTTGCGCAGCTCGCCAGCCACTTCCCATGCCGCATTGAGCGGCTTGTGGGTCCAGTCTTCCAATTGCTCAGCCGTTTCCAAGGGCCGGGCATAGCCCTTTGCATAAAGATCTTTGTGAAACTTTCCATGCTTGTGTGCTGTCAGTTTACGCGGGGCAAAGATATAAACCGGTTTATCGGTCGCTGATGCTTCGGAACACATGGAAACGCTATCACCCGTCACGATGATGTGATCAGCTTCTGATAAATACCCCATGTACGGATTATCGCCTTCATCCCCCCACTGGAATACAGTAGAAGGAACACCGCCTAAGGCTTCCATCAAGGCCGACGTTGCTTGTGGAGATGAACGCCTGGATGTGGTCACCAATACCGATCCATCTGCTTCGCGGACCAGTTTGGCTGTACGCTCACCCAATTCTCGCGCCATATCCGGGGTGAATTTCTTGCGTTTGGTATCACCACCAACAATCAGTGCGACATGCGGCTTGGGCAAGTGATCAAACTTACCAGCCCACATTTGATGAGCTTCCATCAAGCTTTCCGGTGTTACACCGTGGGGGGCTCCTGTCATGGTGAAGCGGTTTTCAGCCTCCCCCATACCATCATGGCGCGGCACTGCGATGAGCGAAAAATCATCTTCTCCACTGGATCCCGGGTGCATAATTTGAACCAGAAACGCTTTTCCACCAGATAGCTCTTTGATCTTGCGCGCCACCGGGGCGGTGCGTCGCCCTGCAGCAATGACAATATCTGGCCAGGGAGCCGCAAGGTTCACCCGGCATGACCGACTGAGCATCGAAAACGACGCCATCAACATGTAATTGGGCAATGCGGCGGCGGCAGTGTATTCAATGTCTTTGATTTCAAACGGCAAGCCCAATGCCCGGGCCACGCCCAAAACCTGTGAGCGGTTTCCCGCGCGGTCGTCAATCAAAAGCCAGACGCGTGCATGATCGCCTTCAAAGCCCATAAGCTCGATATTCCCTTAGCTGGAGTGTTTGGCCGCTTTACGAATAGCGTCCAAGGTGGTGCGGGTGGTGATGATATTGGCATCGTAGCGCACGTCAAGCACGGCGACACCGTCTGCCGCCAATGCGCTTTCCAAAGCCGGTAAAAATTGCGCTGTGGTCTCTACCACATCCCCATACGCACCATTGGCCCGAGCCAACACCGCATAATCAGGATTGTGCAGATGTGTCGCAATGGTGCGTTCTGGGTATTCACGTTCTTGATGCATGCGAATGGTGCCGTATATCCCGTTGTTCATAACCAAAATAACCAAGCGTTGTTTTTGTTGAACAGCCGTGGCGATTTCTTGGCCGGTCATGCCAAAGCCACCATCACCGACAAACACAATGACTTGTCGGTCTGGAAATACCGCCCCGGCCCCAACACCGCCGGGAACGCCATACCCCATAGCACCGTTGGTCGGGCCAATGAAGCGACGTTTCCCCCCATAGGTCAGAAATCGTTGAGCCCAGCCCGTATAGTTCCCTGCATCAACACTGATAATGGCGTCATCTGGTAAGACCTCATCAAGCTTCATCATGGCATGCCCCAAATCCAAAGGTCCCGGAACGGGATCGGGACGACGCCAAGCATCATAATCAGCACGTGCATGAGCACGCCACCCGGCCCAACGATCCGGAGCACGAGACAGTTTCACGGCAGCTTCAGAAAAAGTTTCAGGCGTACATGAAACACCAATCGCCGTTGGAAACACGCGGCCCAATTCACCAGGATCAGTATGGATATGAACCAGTTTGTGTTGTGAACTTTCCGAATCCAACAAGGTGTAACCCTGGCTGGTCATCTCCCCAATTCTTGCACCTATCACCAATAAAAGATCACATTTTTTGATGCGTTCCACCAAATGAGGATTGGGCGCAATCCCCATTTCACCCACAAAACATGGGTGAGTATTATCAAAAATATCTAAGCGTCGCATGGAACAGCACACAGGCAGATCCATGTTCTCCGCAAACTTGAGGATATCGGCACGTGCTTTTTCCGTCCAGCGGCTCCCCCCTAATATCACCATGGGTTGTTTTGCATCCATCAAACGGCGATGGATACGTTCCAAATCCCCTGCATCCATTTTTGCGTGGGGTTGTGGCATAGGAACAGGCACGGCAGCTTCAGCAGATTCGCGTAACATATCTTCAGGCATGACCAAAACCACAGGGCCCTGACGTCCTGATAGGGCTGTATCAAAAGCCCAGGCAACATCAGCGGCAGCCGTGCTGGCCTCCTTAATCATCCGCACAGCCTTAGCCAGCGGCGCAAACATCTGTTCGAAATCGACTTCTTGAAATGCTTCACGGCCAATATCTTCACGACGAACATGCCCCACCAATAAAACCATCGGGGACGAATCCTGAAAGGCTGTATGAACGCCTATGGACGCATTACAAGCCCCCGGTCCACGTGTGACCATACAAACTCCCACACGCCCGGTTAGCTTGCCATAAGCTTCGGCCATAAATGACGCGCCATTTTCATGGCGACAGGTCACCACATTGATGGTGTCTTGATAATCATATAGGGCATCTAAGACTTCCAGATAGCTTTCCCCAGGCACACAAAACGCCGTATCCACCCCATGCGCGACCAGTGCCTCGGCAATAAAACGTCCGCCAGTGGCCCTGTGCACTAGGTGGTGAGGATGTTCATTTCGTTGAGGTTCCATCATATGGTCTCACATACCTTGGGGAACTAATTTTATTCAGTATATCAGATGTATATAATTCTCAAACGCCATGGTTGACCATTTAGCCATTTCGCGGGAAGCTTAGGGTTAAGAAAACAACAACACCCCAAATGGAGAACAACGGTGCCCCACCCCCCGTTCAAACAAAACCAGAATAAGCGTGACCGCGCAAAATACGCGGTGGGGCAGCTGATTCACCACACTTTGTTTGATTACCGTGGCGTTATTGTCGATGTTGACCCTCAGTTTCGCATCGGTGCAGAAATGAAGGCTCAAGATACCAAGCCAAAGGTCCAAGCAAACGATTCTCAGCCTTGGTACCACGTTTTGGTCGACGGAACGGCTAATCGTGCCTATGTATCCGAACAAAATTTGGAACCAGACTATGAGGGCGGCCCCATCGACCACCCTGATGTCATCGACTATTTCAACAAACTCACCCACGAAGGCTACGTTAGCCATTCTCACAAAATTCACTAATTTGACCTGCCCCTTTACAAGCGGTGGGCGCGCAGCCATAAACGCGCGAAACATGCACTGACAAAGTTGGAGACGATATCGTGAGCGTAAAGCGCAATCCTGCTGGTTTGGAAGCTGCCAAGATCCTTTTGGACATTGAGGCCGTTAATTTCCGCCCTGAAGAACCCTATGTCCTAACTGCAGGCTGGGCCAGCCCAGTCTATATTGATTGCCGCAAACTGATCTCGTTCCCTGCTGAACGCACCCGGATGATGGAACTGGCGGTTGAAACGCTGGAACGCGACAGCGATTTGGCAAAGGTGGACGCCGTTGCGGGTGGTGAAACGGCCGGTATCCCCTATTCAGCTTGGATTGCGCAGCAAACCGGTAAATCCATGCTCTATGTGCGCAAACAACCCAAAGGTTTTGGCCGCAATGCCCAAATCGAAGGCTACATGCCCGAAGGCAGCCACGTTTTGTTGGTTGAAGACCTCGCCACCGATGGCGGCTCGAAAATCAATTTTATCAATGCACTCCGAAATGCCAATGCCACGGTATCTGACGTTTTTGTGGTATTTTTCTACGGTGCCTTTCCAGGAGCCTTGGACACCTTGGAAAAAGAAGGCATCACCATGCACTACCTCGCAACATGGCAAGATGTCTTGGAAGTTGCCGAAGAACGCCAAGCATTTGCCCCCGAAGCCATTCAAGGGGTCAAAGACTTCTTGGCAGACCCTGTAGCTTGGTCTGTGGCTCATGGTGGAAAAACAGCCGACTAAACGCTCTCTCTACAAGCTATTATGGTTTGTTACAGTCCGTTTGAGAACAATAACAAACACCTCTCCAATCCTAACGGGCGGTGTATTTGGTTATTTGTTCTAGTGCAGTGCAACTAAACCTACTTTTGGTATGGTTTTTTGTGCTGAACAGAATTACAAAGGACCCTGCACACACATTTGGATTGTACTTGAGGACACCGTTGAAACGTAATAGCCATATCCGGCTACCGTTCCAAATGGAAAGAGCATCCGGGGGGACCGCTCTTTTGGAACGTAGTCAGTCATGGGCCGTGATCGCGATAACAATGGTATCTGCAGTGCTTGTCTGGGGTAACCCTGCGCAAGCAGCAGATAGTATTTGGCGTGGCTCGGCCTTATCACCCTTACCCAATGCATCAAGTGACATTGATCTGCGCAAGGTCCAACTTGGCGAAGAAATGTTCCATGACGCGCGATTATCCGCAGATGACACGATCAGCTGTGCGACCTGTCACGACCTAAACAATGGTGGCGTCGATGGTCGTCAAAAAGCCGTTGGTATTGGCGGTGCCGAAGGGACCATCAACACACCAACGGTGTTCAATAGCGCATACAATTTCAAACAATTTTGGGATGGTCGCGCCGAAAGCCTAGAAGAGCAAGCGGCAGGCCCCGTGCACAACCCGTCGGAGATGGGTTCTAACTGGCCTGATGTTGTCGCAAAACTCAAAAAAGATGAGCGCATTGTGCGCATGTTCTCAGACATATACACTGATGGTGTTACTGGAAATAATATTGTAGATGCCATCGCGACTTTTGAACGCACACTGGTGACCATTGACGCACCGTTTGACCGCTATCTTCAGGGCGACAAAACGGCAATTAGTGTAGAAGCCGCAAAAGGCTATGAGTTATTCTCCACATATGGCTGTATTTCATGTCACCAAGGGGTGAATGTCGGTGGCAACATGTACCAGACTATGGGTATTATGGGGGATTACTTTAAAGACCGCGGCGATGTAAAAGACCAAGATTTGGGACGATATAAAATCACGGGGCGTGAATCTGATCGTCATGTCTTTAAAGTCCCCAGCCTACGAGTTGTTGCCCATACCGCACCGTACTTCCACGATGGTTCGGCCGAAACGTTGGAAGATGCCGTTCGCAATATGGCCAAGTATCAATTGGGGCGTAACATGCCGGAAGCAGACATCAATGCTATCGTTGCATTCCTCAATTCGCTCGCTGGCGATTACAAGAGATTTGATCCACGATGACCAAAGCGTCACGCCCTCTTCCATTTATATTGCTGGCCGCAACGGCCTTGCTGGTGGTCGTGTTTTACTTTCAAACACGCCATATGGATTTGGACCGACAAAACTCGACTGCACATGACATCTTGAGCCTCAAACAGCTCGACACACAACTGAGTGAAGAAACACTCAAAGCTGCATCACTTCAAATTTCAAATTACGACACTATTGTTCGAACCATTTCAGAAATACAAGTCATCAGTGAACGTCTGCATAATCCTGATACCGGTTTGTATGGCTTGATCGGCCCTGAAATTGATAAGCGTCTAAACACGCTACAATCGTTGATGTTGACCAAGTTTGAATTGGTGGAAAGCATCAAATCGCGCATGGCTATTGTGCGCAACACCGTAAACTACCTGCCCCTTGAAGTTACCCGCATTACCCAACACCGTACTGATTTTGGTTCTATGGTTTTGCAACGCTTAATCACAGCACTACTGGTCAATAACTTAACGCCAACTCCCACCAACAAAGACGCGCTGGAACGCATTTTTGAAATTGTTCAAGCAATCCCCTTTACAGAAGACAACCAGGGGAAAGTCGATATGGTTTTGGTGCATGTTCGTGCCAATCTCAGTTCGCGTGAAGCAACAATGGCAGACATGGCTAAGTTTACCGATCAGAACACCATCCAAATTCTCGATGAAATTATGGATATGCACATCGAGTATTCGTTAAACCGAATCAAGCTTGCTAACCAGTTTCGAATTTTGCTGTTGGTCTTGTCCCTAGCTTTGTTTGCCGGACTAGCATTTGCCTTATTTCAATTGCGCAAAGCCCATGATCAAGCCCGCATGACCTCCAGACAATTTCGTGATGCTGTAGAAAGTATCAATGAAGGTTTTGCATTTTTCGATGCCAATGGACGTCTGTCATTTTGGAATCAGAAGTTTGGTCAATTGCATCAAGGTTTAGGCAATACGCTGAACAAGGGCATGACCTATGAAAGCTTTTTCAACGCATGTACGGACAATAATATCTACCAAGAATTCATGAACGCAAACGGTTCGAAACAAGATCAAATCGAACATGGCTTAGGGCGCCCCTATATTGTCAAATCGGCCGATGGGACTTGGATCATGTCCAGCGACAGCCGCATGGCTGATGGCGGTACTGCCTGTGTACGTGTGGATATGACTGATGCCAAACGCACAGAGGAAAAACTGCGTAATCTATCACGGGCTGTGGAACAAAGCCCTGCCAGTGTCATGATCACCAACACCAAAGGTATTATCACCTACGTCAATCCAAAGTTCGAAGAGGCTACAGGCTACAGCTATGACGAAGCCGTTGGCCAAGGAGCTAACTTGGTGAACTCTGGTGAGAAATCAGCCAAGGAATATTCATCACTATGGGAAACCCTATCCCAAGGCAAAGAGTGGCATGGTGAATTCCACAACAAACGCAAAGACGGCACACTGTTTTGGGAATATGCATCAATTTCCCCGGTAAAAAACGATTTAGGTGAAACAACCCATTACCTGGCCGTTAAAGAAGACATCACAGATCGCAAACAAGCTTTGGCCGATTTGATTTTAGCCAAAGAACAAGCAGAAATGGCAAGTCACGCCAAGACTCAATTCTTGGCGAACATGTCTCATGAACTCCGCACACCGTTGAACGCCATCATTGGATTTTCCGAAATTATCAAAGAGCAAATGTTTGGCTCTATTGATAATGATAACTACGTTGAATACAGCATCAACATTCATGCTTCGGGACAACATCTGCTTGAAGTCATCAATGACATTTTGGATGTGTCACGTATCGAAAGCGGTACCATGACCATTCGCGAGGATGTGGTAGACATTGCCCACCTCTGTGATGAAACCATCGAGATGATTCAACCACAAGCACACATGGCAAAACTGAAACTGGTCAGAGAGATTGATGAGAATTTGCCGTTGATACGTGGTGATATGCTTCGCATCAAACAAATCATCATAAACCTGCTCACCAACGCCATTAAATTCACCCCACAAGATGGAAAGGTCACCCTGGTTGGCACTAAAAAACCTGACGGTTCTATCATGCTTGCTGTGCGTGACACAGGCTATGGCATTCCCAAAGACAAACAGGATAAAATCCTGGAGCCATTTGAACAAGTCAGTGACATCTATTCGCGAAACCATGAAGGCAGCGGCTTAGGCCTGTTCTTGGTATCTTCATTCGTAGCACTTCACCAAGCCGAATTGATTATCGACAGCGACATTGATCAAGGTACCACTGTGACCGTTAACTTCCCCGCATCTCGCTTGGTTGTTGATGCTCAAGGCCATATTTAATAAAACTATTTGAACATTAAAACTGCGTGAAAATTCATTGCAGAAATACCATATATGACACAAGGTTAAGGGTGTTTCACAGCAACCAGACCAAAGGCCTCCCATGTCATCTCACAAGTCAAACTCCACAGCTGAACGCGATGTTGAAAGCCTGATCCATCCGTTCACCAATTTGAAAGCACACCTAGAACGCGGACCTGTTGTCATTTCCAGGGGCGAAGGCGTGAAAGTGTATGGGGAAGATGGGTCCGAATACATTGAAGGCATGGCAGGGCTGTGGTGCACCTCTTTGGGCTGGAGTGAAAAGAGACTCATCAAGGCTGCAACAGAGGCAATGGAACGTCTTCCGTTTTACCATTCTTTCACCCACAAAGTGCCGGATATCACGGTTGATCTGGCGGAAAAGCTGCTTGCTTTAGCCCCTGTCAAAATGGGCAAAGTCTTTTTTGCCAACTCCGGCTCAGAAGCCGTCGACACCGCGATAAAGCTGGTATGGTACATCAACAACGCCCGCGGCAAACCAGAAAAGAAAAAAATTATTGCCCGGGAAAAGGCCTATCACGGTGTCACTGTTGCCGGTGCCAGTTTGACCGGCCTTGCCCCCTGCCAAAACGATTTTGACCTGCCCATTGCTGGCGTGCTGCGCGCTGGCTGTCCACATCACTACCGTTATGCCAAGGACGGTGAAAGTGAAGAAGACTTCGCCACCCGATTAGCCGATGAGCTGGAACAACTGATCTTGGACGCAGGCCCAGATACCGTCGCAGCCATGTTTGCCGAACCCATGATGGGCGCTGGTGGTGTCATTATTCCCCCCGCCACTTACTACGAAAAAATCCAAACTGTATTGAAAAAATACGATGTCTTGTTGGTTGCCGACGAGGTAATCTGCGGCTTTGGGCGTACTGGTAACATGTGGGGTTCTCAAACCTTTGATATGAAACCTGACATCATGACCATGGCTAAGGCCTTATCATCGGCCTATCTGCCAATCTCTGCTGTAATGGTGAGCGATGAGATTTTCGACGACATGGTGAAGCAAAGTGAAAAGCTGGGTGTATTTGGGCACGGCTACACCTACGGTGGGCACCCAGTGGCTGCTGCCGTGGCTCTCGAAACCCTGAAAATCTATGAAGAACGTGACATCGTTTCACACGTACGAGAGGTCTCCCCTGCCCTTCAAAATGGGCTTAAAGCATTTGCTGATCATCCTTTGGTGGGTGAAGTCCGTGGTATTGGCCTTGTCGGCGCTGTTGAGCTGGTCAAAAATAAAGATACCCATGAAAGCTTCGATCCTGCCTTGGGGGTTGGTCCCAAATGCGTGCAATTCTTAGAAGAAAATGGCGTCATTGGACGGGCCATGGTCGATAACTTGGCGTTTTCCCCCCCCTTGATCATTACGGCTGCTGAAATCGAAGAAATGCTGGCTCGTTTTGGCAAAGCGTTGGATCAAACTTTAGAATGGCTTGAATCTGAAGGCCATTTTGCCCCTTAAGCGCCCCATTCTCGCCTTAATGAGACAGGAAAGTGTAAATAATTACACTATTTTTTGTGCGAAATGTTGCCCTGAATCCCCCGATTCGAGTAAGATGTCGCTCTAAAAAAATGAATAAGGCTGGTTTGGTGGATTTGACCTCCCCGCAATAGACACACACCAAGCCTGCCCTTGTGGAGGAATACATGGACTACCAACAGTTCTTTGCTGACAAAATCTCTGATCTTAAAGCTGAGGGACGTTATCGCGTTTTTGCTGATCTACAACGTCAAGCGGGCAAATTCCCCAATGCCATGGTGCATATGGGTGATGAGGTCAAAGAGATCACCGTGTGGTGTTCCAACGATTACATGGGTATGGGCCAAAACCCTGATGCCATCAAAGCCATGCAAGACACAGCGGGTGGTTATGGCGTTGGTGCCGGCGGGACCCGCAACATTTCTGGAACCATGCACGAACACGTACTGTTGGAACAAGAACTCGCTGACCTCCACCAGACCGAAGCATCCTTGTTGTTCCAATCTGGTTGGATTGCCAACATGACAACCTTGTCCACCGTCGGTGCCATGATCCCAGGCTGTGTGATCATTTCTGACGGTGACAACCACAACTCCATGATCGAAGGCATCCGCCATTCGCGTGCGGAAAAACATGTGTTCCGCCATAACGATTTGGAAGATTTGGAAAATATCCTCAAAACCATTGATCCCGATCGCCCCAAACTGATCGCTTTTGAAAGCGTCTATTCCATGGATGGCGACATTGCCCCGATCAAAGAAATCTGCGACTTGGCCGACAAATACAACGCCATGACGTTCTTGGATGAAGTCCACGCAGTAGGCCTCTACGGTCAACGCGGCGCAGGCGTTGCCGAACGCGATGGCCAAATGGACCGCATTACCATTATCCAAGGCACCCTCGCCAAAGCCTTTGGTGTGGTTGGTGGCTACATTGCTGGCACCAAAGCCATGTGCGACTTCGTGCGCTCTTATGGCACCGGTTTTATCTTCTCCAGCTCTATGCCACCGGCTGTGGCTGCGGCTGCACGAACCAATGTTAATCATTTGAAAAACCACAACGAATTGCGTGAACAGCACCAAGAGCGCGCGGCAACACTAAAGCAACGCTTCCGCGAAGCTGGTATTCCGGTGATGGACAGCGTCAGCCACATCGTGCCTGTATTGGTGGGTGATCCTGTGCTGTGCAAGCAAGCTTCTGACGACTTGATGGAACGCCACAACATCTATGTGCAGCCCATCAACTACCCAACCGTTGCACGAGGTACAGAACGCTTACGCTTTACACCAACACCACACCACAGCGACGCACATATCGACCATCTGGTCGAAGCAATCAAAGAAGTGTGGAGCCGTTTGGGCCTCAAAGCCGCAGCATAAAGCACCACTTATCAACAACGGCGGCGGTCCTGATCCAGGACCGCCGTTTGTTTTGCTCTATTTCCACCATATATACCCTTCAAAGCATCCGTGACCACCAGGGCCCGGTTGGTTATAATGAGCACGATTCTTTTGGAGATATGAGCAACTCATGTTCGCCGACAACACATTAACGCCCAAGGAAGCGATCCGGCTTTGCGCGCTGGGGACGTTGTCGTTGTCGGATAAGCCCATGCGCTACAGTGAACTGGCCAATGCCATTCGCAATTTCACCAGCCGCATTACAGGGCCATCTTTGGACATCATGGGAACATCCATTGAACTGCTGAAATTTGAAGGCCTTGTCGAACCCATCAATGGCATTGGCATGGAAGACGATTCCCAACTGCGCCTTACCGACAAAGGCACCGCAGAACTGATATCGTTGATGACATCACGCATTCGATCTGCGGGGGGGGAGGTCAACAAACTGATCACCACCCTAAAGCTACGATTTTTGCATTTGCTGGATGTCAGTGATCAATGCGAACAAGCCGATTTGTTGATTGAAAATTGTGAAACGGAACTGGCCCGGTTGGATGATCTACGCGCCCGACACGATGATGATCCAGGGTTCCTGAGCCTCTGGCTTGATCACGATATTGAATTGCTAGAGGCCCACCTCAATTGGCTGGAAACCTTTCGCGAAAAGCTAGAAACATCGCATTAAAAAAAGCCCCGCTGAAGTCCTCAGCGGGGCTTTTGAATAACACAGGGCTTTCCAGTGGAAGGTTAGATCTTATCGCCGACCAAACTCAGACCCATCAACAATTGTCGGCCTTCATCACCACCATCACCTTTCAGTTCCTTGGTAATAATCACTTTCATTGCATCAATATGAACACGGATCATGCCGATTTCACGAGGGCCGACTTTGTCCATTTTCTCCACCAGGCGACAAAGCTGATCACCGATTGCGGTCATCAAATCATAGCCAAAGCTACCGCCTTGACCTTTCATGTCATGGGCAACTTGGAAAATATTGTCCAACAATTCTTTGGGATCGCCATCGCCCTTTTCCATTTTGGTAAAAGCAGCTTCCATTTTCATTAGGTCTTCTTGAACCCAGTTGAGATAATCATCCGCAAGGTTCGCAATGACATCTTCCGCTTTCGCCAAGGCATCTAAATCAACAGCACCCGGCCCCCCCTTATCGACTTTACCTTGCAAAGTCTGCGGCGGTTTTATCACTTGTGCTTGCGGTTTATTGTCTGACATTCAGGGTCTTCCTCTACGTAGAGCATGATACGCAATTATTATATTTGCTCGCCTTACCCGTTCAGCAAGGCATTGATTTCATCTTGCGAGAGTTCTGAAGCATCCACTTCGCCTTCGTTACCACCACCTTCTTGTTCGGACTGACGACGTTCCGGCCCATTGTAATTGGGGCTGGCTTTTCGTCGGCGGTCTGGACCGAAATACAAACCTGCACGTACAAATGGGCGTGGATTTTCGATAATCGAGCGAATTCGCGAATAAAGCTTCTTCGCTGAAATGGGTTTGGCCAAGAACTCGTGCACACCACTATCGCGGGCTTCCATCACACGGTTCATTTCCGTGTGCCCGGTCAACATAATGATGGGAACAAATGGGTTGGGGCTATCGGAACCGGTGCGCACCATCCGCACAAAGTCCAAGCCATCCAATGGCGACATATTCCAGTCGCAGATGATGACATCGGCGGGAAAATGACGCAGTTCTTTAAACGCGTCAGCGCCGTCCGAAGCTTCGAGAACGTTCTTAACCCCAAGCGCATGAAGGATGCTCTTCACCAGAGCCCTCATATGCTTATTGTCATCGACAATTAAGAAGTTCAGTCGCGACAAGTTGTAATCAGACATAAATACTCACATCTAAAGCACCACGCTTATACCCATCTCGTTCTTGATAAAATTCCAAGAACTTGGACGTGGTGAAATACCCCCACAGGGGCGCAATTTAATCACGCCTCCTCCCTGAGGTTGGTATTCTCACCATTTAGGCGCTGTAAATCCAGTGCTTTTTGTCAGTTTTCCCGTTCTTATGTGAAAACACACGGATACACCTCTTTACGGATACTTCTCATGGGTCTAAATCTGGCTTAAGGCAGTTGAAAACGCTCAAACTCTCGAAAAAGACAAGAATCCCACATATGCAAGACTTTATTCACGTTAGCGGTGCCCGCGAACACAATCTTAAGGACGTCGAAGTCCAAATTCCACGCGATCAACTGATTGTGATTACTGGATTATCAGGATCGGGGAAATCTTCACTGGCCTTCGACACGATTTATGCCGAAGGACAACGTCGCTATGTGGAAAGCTTGTCTGCCTATGCGCGTCAATTTTTGGAATTGATGGCCAAACCAGATGTGGACCTGATCGAAGGCCTCAGCCCAGCCATTTCCATCGAACAAAAGACCACCAGCCGCAATCCCCGCTCTACCGTCGGTACGGTGACGGAAATATATGACTATATGCGTCTGTTGTGGGCGCGCGTCGGCATACCTCATTCACCCGCCACAGGCCTACCCATTGAAAGCCAAACGGTCAGCCAAATGGTTGACCGGGTCATGGCAATGGATACAGGCACCCGCCTTTTGCTGTTGGCACCCATCGTGCGCGGCCGTAAGGGGGAATATAAAAAAGAAATCAAAGAGCTTGCCCAAAAAGGCTTCCAACGCATCAAAGTCGATGGTGAGATTTACGATATAGAAGACGTGCCAACGCTCAACAAAAAGGTCAAACACAACATCGAGGTGGTGGTTGACCGCTTGGCCGTAAAAGAAGGCATTGAAACCCGCTTAGCCGATAGTTTTGAAACCGCACTTGCATTAGCAGACGGCATAGCTTTCACCGAAGACGCTAAAACAGGAGACTTAACCACCTTCTCCGCCAAATTTGCCTGTCCGGTGTCCGGTTTCACCATTGAGGAAATCGAGCCCCGGCTATTTTCGTTCAACAACCCGTTCGGCGCATGCCCGTCCTGTGATGGCTTGGGCACGGAAATGTATTTTGATCCAGAATTGGTCATCCCTGATGATCGCCTAACGCTTTCTCAGGGCGTCATTGCACCGTGGGCAGGATCATCGTCGCCGTACTACAGCCAAACCTTAGACAGTCTGGCGCTGCACTACGAATTCAAACTGCAAACCCCGTTCGCCGAATTGGATGAGAAAATCCAAAATATCATTCTGTACGGCACCAACGGCGAAGAAGTCACCATGCGTTACGACGATGGACGCAAAAACTATCAAGTCACCAAACCGTTTGAAGGTGTCATCCCCAACATGGAACGGCGTTGGCTGGAAACCGATAGCAATTGGGTCCGCGATGAACTGGGTAAGTACCAAACCGTAACTAAGTGTGAAGCCTGCGGCGGACATCGTCTGAAACCGGAAGCATTGGCTGTAAAAATTGACGGCATGAATGTTTCCCAAATTACAGATATGTCCATTGATGAAGCCGCGAAGTGGTTTAGTGCTTGTAAAAAAGACATGACCAAACAACAACGTGAAATTGCACGACGCATTTTGCGTGAAATTAATGACCGCTTAGGTTTCTTGGTCAATGTTGGCCTAGAATACCTAACCCTGTCCCGCGCATCGGGAACCTTGTCCGGTGGCGAAAGCCAACGCATCCGCTTAGCATCACAAATCGGTTCAGGACTCACTGGCGTTCTCTACGTTTTGGACGAACCCAGCATCGGCTTGCATCAGCGCGACAATGATCGCTTGTTGGAAACCCTCAAACGCCTGCGCGATTTGGGCAACACCGTGATTGTTGTAGAACACGACGAAGATGCCATTCGCACGGCCGATTACCTGATCGATATCGGTCCGGGAGCTGGAATCCACGGCGGTGAGATCATCGCCCGCGGCACACCCGAAGAAGTCATGGCAGAACCAAAAAGCTTGACGGGGCAATACCTAACAGGTGCCAAGGAAGTCCCCCTGCCCGAAAAACGCCGTCCGGGTAAAAAGGACCAATTCATTTCCGTCATTGGCGCACAAGCCAATAATCTGCAAAACGTCAACGTCAATTTCCCACTTGGCACGTTTACCTGTGTGACCGGTGTATCCGGTGGTGGCAAATCATCACTGGTGATTGAAACCATGTACAAAGCACTTGCACGTCGTTTGCATGGTGCGCGCAAACATGCCGGTGCACACGAACGCATCGACGGCATTGAGTTGATCGACAAAATTGTCGATATTGATCAATCCCCCATCGGCCGTACACCGCGTTCCAACCCCGCCACTTACACAGGTGCCTTCACCCCCATCCGTGAGTGGTTTGCGGGCTTACCCGAAGCCCAACGGCGTGGTTACAAAGCCGGACGTTTTAGCTTCAATGTTAAAGGTGGGCGTTGTGAAGCCTGCAAAGGTGACGGCGTCATCAAAATCGAAATGCACTTCCTGCCCGACGTTTATGTCGAATGTGATGTGTGCAAAGGAAAACGCTACAACCGTGAAACTTTGGAAATTCAATTTCGCGGCAAAAATATTGCTGACGTGTTGGACATGACCGTCGAAGAAGGTGTTGAGTTCTTCAAAGCTGTCCCTTCTATTCGGGATAAGATGGCAACGCTCAACCAAGTAGGTCTCAGCTATATTCATTTAGGCCAGCAAGCCACAACACTGTCAGGTGGCGAAGCCCAACGCGTAAAACTAGCCAAAGAGCTGTCAAAAAGAGCTACGGGAAAAACACTCTACATCCTGGACGAGCCAACAACCGGGCTCCATTTCGAAGACGTCAATAAATTGCTGGAAGTTCTGCACACATTGGTGGACCAAGGCAACACCATGATCGTAATCGAGCACAATCTCGAAGTCATCAAGACCGCCGATTGGATCATCGACTTAGGCCCCGAAGGTGGTTCCAAAGGTGGTCAAATCGTTGCAGAAGGCACACCCGAAGATGTTGCCAAGGTGAAGAAAAGCTATACCGGAAAATATCTAGCGCCATATGTGAAAAAACAAAAAGCTCGGAAGAAAAGAGCTTAACCCATCACCAAAATGGTTTCAGTTTTGAAAATGTTTTCCAGGCTTTGAGCAAATCATCTTCTCGCAAACTTTGTGCGTGCATGTACCAACCTTGCACCATGCCATTGGCACGTTCAAGGCTATCTAAATCATCACCTTCTAGGCCTTCCGTCAGTTGCTTCATTAAATGCTCTGCCGTGGCTAAATCGTTTAAGTGGCCCAAGCTTTCTTGCAAAACTTTTAGAGCTTTCAAATACGGTTTGGTGCGCTTGGTGGGATAAAGCTCTGCAAAGAATGCAGCCGCATAACGCGCTTTCTTAATGGCAATACGCAGGGCATGACGTTGTTCTGTAGAAAGTTCCGCAAGACCTTTGCCCGCGCCCAACAATCGCGCATGACGTTTGCTCAAGATGCCTTTGGCCGTTTCCGTTGCGGGGGCAGACAGCTTAGCCGAGGTCTTACCACCCTTTTTCCACGCCGATGTTGCCACCCAATTTAAGATTTGGGTCAACATCTTGGCATAATCTGGACTATGAATCAGTTGTTCGGCAGCTTGGTAAGCTTCAACTTGTTTTTGACCTGCACGTTCCACCATCAAGGCCAAACCTGCGTCCTTATCAAATCCATTTACAACGTCTTTTAAAACGGAACCCAAAAACACATCCCAATCACGAGCAGGCCCCAATGCATTAGCTGTTTGTTTCAACTGTTCGGCTAAGTTTTCAAAACAACCTTTGGGCAATAGATTTTTGTATGTGGTGATGACTGATCGCATGCGCCGTACAGCAACGCGCATTTGATGCACACCTTCAACATGGTTGCGTTCCAAAACACAATCTTCATTGGCAATCAGATGATTTAATCCCTCCAAGACGGAGGCCCGCAAAACATCTTCGGCCGTTGCGTTTTTAGACAAAGTCGGGTGGTTCGCCGTGACCCAAGGCGAGCCTTTGTCTTCAAACAACACATGACCACGGTAAGCTTTGGTTCTGTTCGACAACCGTGCGGGAATGATGTTCGTAATAAGGTTGGCAACTGACAACAACTCATCATGGGAACCAGAAACGTATTCCAATTCCAATTCAAAGACGTTCGTTTCACGGCCCGCTGCCATCACTTTACCTTGATCAATTTCGCACAGGATGACACCACCATCTGGCATGTGAAGATCACGCGATTGTCGACGAATATCCGTGGTGTAAATGGGAATTAGTTTTTTGACATTGATACCTTTTAGGTGTGTCTTGAGATCCTTGTCACCACGCAAAATACTGAGGTCGAGTTCTAACCCAGAAACCAGCCATTCCCATTCGTAACGTGCAAATCCCGTCACAGAACCATTGGGGGCTTCTGCCTTCAAACACTGGATAAACACGCGCCCTTCTTTGCGCACCCGCAAAGACATGCCGCGTCGAGCCAACTTGTGATCAGGAGTGTCATAATAGGTTGCTTGTAAAAACTTTGAGCGCGCACGCCCAACTTGCAAATTTTTCAATTGTGACGAGCGCATCAAACGTCGCACATTTGCAGCTGTAAGTTCAAATTTCAGCTCAATTTCCAAGCCCGATGTACTGTCTTCGGATGAATGATGCACTGTGCTGCCCCCCAGACTGTCATGGAGACAATCTTACCACTTCGCACACAAAAACCTTACCACTTCGCACATAAATTCCAACCCCATCAAACACAAAATATAATAGACACTATTTAACAAAATCACCGTATAGGTGCAATCGAACAAATCACACAGATTAGTATGTAAATTAGGGGTCGCATAGGCCTATAATTATAGGAGGTGGAATATCACCTCTCCCTGGCGCGCGGCCCCGCGCGCGGGCCCTAAGGAGGAGCAAATAACATGAAAAACAATGCTCTCACATGGTCAGACAAACTTACTGTTGATATCACGTCAATTGATGATCAACACAAAGAGCTGATCAGCATTTTCCAAGAACTTGTCAATATGTTGCCCATGGAAGCCATTCCGCTAAGCGAAAAGAAAAAGGCTTTTCAGGCATTGGTGGACCATGCAATTGATCACTTTGCATATGAAGAAAAAATTATGCGCAATATTGGCTATCCTGAGATCGATCAGCACATAGCTGAACATAATGATCTCCGCAAGGAAATCGATACCATTTCCAAACAAGTTGCTAATGGTGATGGCATTGATGATTTGGCAGGAATTGTCAGCTTGGTACAAGTCTGGCTACTGCGCCATATCATGGCCTCTGATATTCGTATCCGTGATTTTGTCCAACGCGACCCCGATGTCTAAAGCATATCATCGGGAAATTTACGTCTTATAAGCGACAGGATAGCCTGCGCGGTTCCAACCGCTCATGCCGCCACCCATAATCATTAGATTTTTAAAGCCATTTTGGAACAACACCCGTGCCGCCCCAGGAGAGCGGTTTTCAGTACGGCATGTCACAACAATGGGTTCGCTTTTATAAGGTTCAATTTGCTCACCCAGCTCCTTGAGCTTCGCATCCAAAGCATTCGCATCCAAATTCAGGGCACCTTGAATGTGACCTAAGTTTCCAGTGAACTCACCAGCAGTGCGAACATCAATCACCAAAAGCTCTTCGCCCGCATCCATACGGCGTTTGACATCCGCAGCCGTGACAAAGGGAATACCTAATAATTTGGCTTTGATACGCGGCAAAAAGCGCAAAAAAACAATGACCATGACGCCAATCAGGACGATTTTGAATGTGTCTGTCTCAAATTGTTCCATGAGTGAGCGTTTCCCCTGCTTATTTTATGGACATAGAATGTGTTGAGGTAGCCTTCTCCCCCCAGTTCTGTCAAGTCGTGAAGCAACCATTGCATGGAGCGGCGAAGCAGATTATGTCTTGCGCCATGACCAATACTCAAACATCACCCATTCATGTTATCGGCGGTGGGCTTGCTGGCTCTGAGGCCGCATGGCAAATCGCAAACGCAGGCATTCCCGTGGTGCTCCACGAAATGCGCCCCAACAAGATGACACCAGCACATCAAAGTGGTGGTTTGGCGGAACTTGTATGTTCAAACTCTTTGCGTGCCGATGACCATACGGGAAGCGCTATTGGCTTACTGCATGAAGAAATGCGCCGTTTGGGCTCGCTGATTATGCAAGCCGCCGATGAAAACCGCGTTCCCGCAGGCGGTGCCCTGGCGGTCGATCGCGAAGGCTTTTCCGCCAGCGTTGAAAAAGCCCTAGTTGAGCACACCCTCATCACCATAGAACGTGGTGAAATCACAGACCTCAACCAGTTGGATGCTGAAACTGTCGTGGTGGCGAGCGGGCCGCTGACCTCTGACGATTTGTCACAATCCATCCGTACCATCACAGGGGCTGATCAGATGTCGTTCTTTGATGCGATCGCACCGATTGTTTACAAAGACAGCATTGATTTCGACAAAGCCTGGTTTCAATCACGCTATGACAAGGGCACAGGCATCGATTACATCAACTGCGCCATGGACAAGGAGCAGTACCAGACCTTCATCGACGAAATTCTGGCGGCTGAAAAACAAAGTTTCAAAGACTGGGAAAAAGATACCCCATATTTTGAAGGTTGCCTGCCTATCGAAGTGATGGCGGAACGTGGCCGCGAAACCCTAACCTTTGGTCCAATGAAGCCTGTAGGCCTGACCAACCCCAATGCCCCAGACAGACGGTCTTATGCCATTGTTCAGCTGCGCCAGGACAATGACTTGGGCACACTGTGGAACATGGTGGGGTTCCAGACCAAGCTCACCTACGGTGAACAGAAACGCATATTCCGTACCATTCCAGGCCTGGAAAATGCAGAATTCGCAAGATTGGGCGGCATGCATCGCAACACCTTCATCAAAAGCCCCGAATTGCTGGACGAAACCCTGCGTTTAAAATCACACCCGTCTATCCGTTTCGCCGGGCAAATTACAGGCTGTGAAGGCTATGTCGAAAGTACCGCCATCGGCCTTCTGGCCGGACGCTTCGCCAGCCGTGAGCGCCTGAACCAAGACACCACACCACCGCCCAACACCACTGCGCTGGGTGCACTGTTGGGCCATGTGACCGGTGGTGCGGATGCAGAAAACTATCAACCCATGAACATCAACTTCGGCCTATTTCCGCCTGCCGACATTAATGACCGTCCACCCGAATTAAAGGGCAAGCGTATGAAGCGTGGCGAGCGTAAAAAAGCCCGCAAAGCTGCAGTTTGTGCGCGGGGATTGGCAGCACTGACACAATGGATTGAGGATACCAAAACGTGATTGAGCTGTTCGGACACCCCACACAAAACGTACTGAAAGCACAAATTTTGCTGGAAGAACTGGGTATCGAATACCGCCGCATCAATGACCGTTTATTGGAACCTGGCAGCCCCGAACACGACACATTCATGCAAGCCAGCCCCACCGGTCAGGTCCCTGCATTGCACGACCCCCAAACGGGGGCCAAACTTTTTGAATCATCAGCCATTTTGATTTACCTGGCTGAAAAATTTGGACAATTTCTGCCTTCCCAAGACACTCCTCTAGAACGTGCAGAAACCTTGAAATGGTTGCTGTTTGAAAGCGCCAGCCTGACCCCGGCGATGTTGGACATTTATCACTACACCTTACAGGCTGAAGACGAACATCCCTATTCAGAGCAACGCGCCCGTACACGTTCCAGGCAAGCCTTGAATGTATTGGAAAACCGCTTAAGTGATGGCCGTGAATACTTTGGCGGGGATTATTCCATCGCTGACATGATCGTTTATCCATGGATGGTAATCTTGGAAGATTTCGCTGATATACCGCTTAGCGATTACCCCAATCTAGAAGCCTGGACCACACGCGTCGGCCAGCGCCCCGCGGTAAAAAAGGCTGAGGCACCGTAAAACCAAGTTTATTCGATAAACTCCACAATCGCATCAGCAACATCTTCGGCAAAAAAATCCAGGAAGAAATGATCGGCTTCATCAATGACAGCAAGCTGTAATTTCTCACCATCTGCCATGGGTTCAACGGCTTCAATCAGTCCAGCCACAACCGTATCGGCGCTGCCCGCAATGACCAGCGTTGGCTTGGAGATCATCTCCATCAACACAGGCGTATGCATACGGACATCATTTTCATAATAACTGATGAAAGCGTCTGCAGTAACATCCGCACCAGGGCAATAAAGATACCCTGTACCCTTCATAAAGGCCGCACCCTTACCGGCGTCTATCTGAGCCTGGGCTTGGGCCATAACTGTTGAAAGTGTCTGTTTGTGGCGTTTTTCAAAGCCCTGGGCTTCCTTTTCAGCAGACCACGTTTGCGGTGCAATCAGCACCACTTTGGAGACCACCGGATCATTCTCCCGCGCCGCGAACCAAGCCGTTTGATTGCCACCACGTGAATGCCCGGCCAAAACAACATTTTTTGCCCCTTCGCCTTTTAACCAGTCCAGCCATTGGCCAAGTTCTAACATGGCATCTGAATGTTTATGTGTTGCAGGAACATTGCAGTCATACATACCAGAGCGATCACTGACACCAAGGCTCAGCGTCGGGGCAAGGGAACTGACGGAACGTTCCGCCAATAGGCGCTGCAACGTAACAATAATTTCCATCTTATTGTGTGCCAGGGTCCCGTGTGTGAGTAAAACAACACCATCAGCCACGGTTTTGCCGTCTGCCAGCTCTAAATTGGCATTGAGAATCAGACCATCGGAACTTTTGAGGGTAATATCTTTTGCAGTTGCAGCAAACGAAAGAACAGAGCCGCACAAAACGTATGAAACAAACAACTTCAATGACTTAATCACAGACGCTCCCCTTGGACATGGTGAAAATGGTATACTTTTTATGAGCCCTATAACGGAGTTCATGGTATAGCAGATAGATAAAAGTGGCATATATTTAGGTCATAAGCCAAATGATGATTTTCTTCAAAATGCCAAAGGGGTAATACGGGGTTAATGGTTCACAGAGACGACAGTTTCAATCGCATTTGCCATAGCGGTGTATCATTGCTTGGGCTAAAGGCGTTTGTAAGTCGTACTTTGGTCTGTGCCGTTTCATTGTTTGCACTTGCGACAGCCCTGCCTCAGTTTCACATCACCCCCATTTCTAGTGCCTGGGCCCAAAGTCAAAACGAAGCCCTGACCCAAGCGCTGTTCTTAGCCATCGAAAATCAAGATCTGAATGGCGTGAAATCCGCCATTCAAAATGGTGCCGATGTCGAATCTCGCGATTTCACGGGTACCCAACCCGTGGACTTGGCCATCAACCGTGGCTTTTTCAACATTGCCCACTATTTGATTTCCGTGCGCAATGCCAAACAGGCAGCCTTAAGCGGCACACCGGTCCTGCCAGCCCCAACGGTCGAAGAATTGGCTCAAAAGCAACAAACACCATCCGACCCAGAAGGCACAAGCGAACTTGATGCATTGTTGGAAGATCCCTTTAGCGTCGATAGCACATCTGCACAAGAAGCAGCCTCAGCCCCAGTGATCGATCCGTTCAGCACGGAACAAGCCGCGGGTGATCTCCCCGTTTTAGGTGAAATTCAAGAGCCAGAAACAACACTTCTTGATGAAATGGCTGCAGATCAAGAAGCCGACATCATCAAAATGGAAGAACCACCAGCTCTAACGGAAGCCCAAGCACCTCAAGATCAAAAGCCAGAGCCTGTCGAACCGCAAATGGTTGAAGACGTGGTCGAGGAAACTGCCCCGAAATCAGAAAACACTCCGGTTGCAAAAGCAGCACCGACACCCGAACCGGAACCTGAAACCGTTGAACTCAGCATCGAGCCCGAAAACGTCGCCGAGGCTGTAACACCACCCAAACCGGAAAAACCATCAGCGGCCTATACCTTCATCACGACATTTATGAATTTCTTCGACCCACCAAACGTCACTGGTGTTGTGCGTAAAGAACGCAGCCAAACCACTCAGACCGACAGCGTGTCCGAAGAAGAACTGGCCCGTCAACTCCAAGAAATTGAAGCTGAACGCGGTGATGACATCATCAAGGGCCCCGCCGTTCCCATCTCTCCTGATGAGTTGGCGCAACAACTTCCACCTTCCCCCGATATCCCAGATTTGGCGCCTGAAGAAATTGCAAGTCTGCCCTCCAGTGGGCAAGAGCTTCCCGCTTATTCCGTTTCGTCACCCAGCGCAAACTTTCCGCCACCCAGTTCAGACGCATTTGGTGATCTCTCCATCACGGATGCTGATGACGACGATATAGATGTCCCTCGCGCGACTTCCATCTCAAAAGGTAAAGCGCCCAATTTCAAAGAAGCCCCTGGTGTAGCGGGAAAACCCTATGATGAATCAAAGCCATTTGGGGGCGGGGTTGATCCTGAAATCTTGTCATTATTGGGCTTACATTTACGCACGGCTCAAGAACTAACCGGCAATGAAACAAAGGAAGAACTGGAAGAGTTGAAACACTTGGCGGAACTTCACAACGTCCCCCATGTCGTATCATCAAAAGAAGCAGAAAACGCACTTCTTGACGAAACAGGTGACGACAGCCCGGCTGTTGACGATAACCCATTTGATTTGCTGGAAGGGGCTGAAGAGCCAGAAGTCGCAGATCTTTTAAAAGGTCTTGATGAGCCCCAAGATGTTGCCGTGTTAGAAGCCAAGAGCCCACCTGCACCCGGTGACGCCAATGACGATCCGTTTGCTGATGTCGCCAATGATGACCCATTTGCCGATCTCAGCGACACAACATCAGAAGGTGAAGTCGATGAACTGGCCGGTCTTTTGGAATCCACCAACGAAGACGTCGACGGCTCCCAAGGTTGGGATGTGAAGCAAGTAGATGGCGCAAACATTCCTGATGAAGTTTTTGTCCTCAGCAATGTTGAACCCACAGGCAAGGTCCTAGACAACGTTGACCTGGCACTGGGCCTGGACACAATGGTTGGAAAAGAGATTGGCAGTGATCGCCTTAGATTGATGGACCAAGATACCATTCATCGCCCTTGTTTGAAAAAGGGTGGCGACAACACACTATTTTGTACTGATAAAATCAACTGGCCATTTGAATTGGAAGAACACTTTCTGGTCGACACAATCATGTATCAAGGCACACGCGCCATTTCACGCTATGAAGCAGGTCGGGCTAGTAATTACCATACACTGTTCCGCTCAAACGCATTTGAAAGCATCATCGGCTATTACACCGAACGATATGGGCAACCGACCACAAAAATGGACCGCGCCATTGCACCACTGGCTGCACCACGACAAGAAAACCCAACATTTTTATGGCAAAGCCGCGAAGCCGGGACAGACACGGTTGTATCCCTGGAAATTCGTAAATTCAACGATGCCCAAGGAGGGGGGTTCCCTGACACCAAGCGCGGCGTAATTATGCTCTATCGCACCCACGCTAAACAAATCTTCCCACTGTTATCGCAGTTGGAATTAATGGTGTTGAAAAACGAAGGTCTGGAAACCGCAGCCACACCTTCAGTGAACGATACCCCATCTGGTGGCGATCCTGCCAGTATTTGGTAAGTGGTCAGAACCGCCCACTTAACTTCCCAAACCACAATGACATCACACTACCAACCCCTGCCGGAGGTTCTTCAGCATGTGCAGGGTCCCAGTTTTGGCGTTGCAAGCGTTTGAAGTGACGCGTTGCCAATCGTCCAATGATCACGCTCGACAACACACGTTTAGAAACACGAACTGTTCTTGCTTGGTCCAAATGTTGTTGGGCCTCTTTCAAGACCTCTTGAACCGTAACGCCCTGGGGTAACATATCTCTTCGCCCATCACTGTGATAAGGCAGCGCCCGCATCAAACCAATCAATGCCCAAGCTGTACCTACTGAATGAGCTGTAGAACGTTCTTCGGGAATGCCCCCCAATACATCAGACATTAGCCCATGCAACACACCACCTGTGGCCCTGGCATAATCGACCAATTGCGCAAGGTTTTGTGGACGATCTGCCTCTAAATCAAAATTTCGAGCTTCGGCTAAACCCTGGAGGGCCGATACCTCCAGCCCCTGCCCAATTTGTGACAGGGCCATTGCAACCGGATGTGACGGGGGTTCACCAGATAAGATTGAGGGCATCGCATCAATCCACCATTGCAGTTTAATCTGACCGATCATTGGCTCTGACACCCCTGTGACAGCATTGGCGAGTTCTTGGTTATAAGCAACCAAAGCCATCAACGCATTGATGTGTTCAGGTGGTGCCATAAGCACCGACAAATAGCGTTCACGGTCTTGGCGGCAGACAGCTAAAATTTCTGGGTGTAAGGTATGTGTCATCACTGATCCACGTTATCTTTGTCCTTCTCTAGCCTACTTTGCAAAGAATGTGGATTTTTTAAAAATCTATGCATTGAACATTTGAATTTTCGAATGAAACACCTATCTGTTCTACAGACGTTTAGAATTGTTTCAAATTAGTAACTTATTGAGGTCAAAAATGGCTTTTGAACTTCCCGATCTTCCTTTCGCCAAAGATGCTCTTGAGCCGCACATTTCGGCTAACACCTTTGATTTTCATCATGGCAAACATCACAATACCTATGTGGTAAACCTGAACAATATGGTGGGTGACACGGATATGGCGTCGCAATCACTTGAAGACATCATGAAAGCCACCGCTGGTGACACATCCAAGGCTGGCATCTTCAACAACGCGGCACAAATCTGGAACCACACATTTTTTTGGAATTCCATGAGTCCAAACGGTGGTGGAGAACCCACCGGTGCCGTCGCTGATGCTATTAACGCTGCATTTGGCTCTTACGGCGATTTCAAAGAGGCCTTTAAAACGGCTGGTGCCACGCAATTTGGTAGCGGCTGGGTGTGGCTTGCCGCCAAAGACGGTAAAGTCGAAATCATCAAAACACCGAATGCAGAATGCCCGCTAACGGACGGCTATACACCGCTGATCACCTGCGATGTTTGGGAACATGCCTACTATCTGGACTACCAAAACCGTCGCCCAGATTTCTTGGATGCATTCCTCACGCATTTGGTCAATTGGGACTTTGCCAACGCCAATCTTGGCTAAACACAAACTTTTTTTGAAGCAAAAAGCCTGGAGGGTTTATCCTTCAGGCTTTTTCTTTTGTCATTATGCGCTGACAACACATTCTTGCATTACTGTGCGTGAAACGGGCATTTGTATCTGTACGGTGGTGCCTTTGTGCTTTGTACTGGTTATTTCCATTTCTCCACCATGGAGTTCAACCAATTGCTTGGTCAACGGTAACCCAAGCCCAACACCTTCGTGCTTGTTTTGCAAACCGCGTTCGACTTGAGAAAATTTTTCCATGCCAATCACCAGTTCATCATCCGTCATCCCGATGCCTGTATCTTTCACCACAAACTTCACACAACCATTGTCAGTCTGAGATATCAGTAAGGATACCTTCCCACCGTCGGGGGTGAACATCACCGCATTGGAAAGAATATTGATCAGCATCTGCTTGATGCGGCGTTCATCTGCTTTCAACTCAGGGAGATTTACGGCCAGATCTGAACCAAGTTGAATATTTTTCTCAGCCGCGCGCATCTCTACGCAACGAAGTGACATCTCTGCCATTTCTTTAAGATCAATACACTCATCATGCAGGGGGAGTTTCTTCGCTTCGATGGCAGAAATATCAAGCATATCCTTGATCAAATCATGAAGATGCGAACCCGACAACGATATGTCACGGATATACTCTATGTATTTGGCATGTCCCAAAGGGCCATACAATTGCGTCAAAATAGAATCTGAAAAACCAATAATAGCATTCAAGGGCGTCAGGAGTTCATGGCTCATATGCGCCAGAAAATCTGATTTCGCAGCATTTGCCTGTTCTGCTTCTCGTTTCGCAAAATCATAATTTTCGACCATCTCAACATACTGAACAGTCAAGGCTTCAGCTCGCTCACGCGCATCTTGTAAGGTGAAAATCTCTTGAATCAAATGATCATTGGTGCGCCGAAGTGTACGTTCAATGTTGCGCAATGTAATGGCAAGGCGTGCAATCCCTGACAGCATTGAAGTTTGATGACAATCCAACGTAAAAGCGGCAACCGCGCCGTCCGCAATGAATCTTTGTGCGTCGGTGCAGGCCTCCGGATCTGACAACACAATAATGGGGGTTTTAAGTCCCGCCGTCTGTGCGCTTTTCGTAATCGACGGAGCCATATCTGAAGAAGATGATGCACAATAGACAAAACAAATTTCATGACGTCCACTGACCATGAGCATCAAGGCCTCATCAGCCGTGCTGGCTTCCTCAATCTCAACAGTAACGTCTTCGCCTTCAAACGAATTGGCTAGAGCCTCACGAAGTTCATCACGCCCCGCAACCAATAGCACCTGAAACTTTTGCATGCCGCCTCCTGCCTCAACTCAGAGGAGATTAAAATCCAGCGTCAATGCCCACGCGCGAATATTAGCAAAAATAGATATTAATAGCCATAATTTATGTATGGTATTTTGCTTGCACCCCAGTGGCATAAGCAATCAGAGGTAATTGGGGTCATAAGGAATATAAACAGGACGTTTAAAACGAATAAGAAATGGCGGCTTTAAGAAGCTGATCAGGATCACCTTGGGTTTCGAATTCTTCGGAACGCCACAAATTGGTAACGGTCAAACGGGTTGCTCCCCAACCCAATTCAAATCCCATCTGAAAGTCATAAACCATGGTTTCTTTATCAACGCTTGCACTGTCTTGAAAGGTATTGCCATCCAAGAAAATGTTGTGCGCAACAGCACGTGCCTCGCCGCCCAAAAAGACATTCCAAGCCACATAATCACCATCTTGGGCAAACGTGTTGCTGTTAAACAACGGGCTCAAACGCGGGGCACCATTGTCTTTTGTCAAATCCCCACCTATGCGCAAAGTCGCCCCCGCTGCACCATACGTGAAAGCATTGCCCACAGCGACCCGCCCATAGGGCATAAATTCAAGGTTTTCTTTAGCTTGCGACTTCAGCAAGAAAAAACGTTCTGCGGCTTCATAGGATACGTTGATAATTGGCTCATTACCCAACTCATCCCATGCCGTGGAAGACAGGCCAATAAATTCATGAGACAGCTCATGCACCGCTTCTGCCCCCGACAAGGGACCAACAATCCCAATCGTCATGGTGAGCGTATCAACCCGTTGACTGTGGGTATCAAGCGGGTCCGTCAAAGACAGGCGCTCTTCATAGCTTAGAAAGCCTGCGTGGGGACGTTCTGCATGACCTGCGTTCTTGCGGGTCTCATCCGGCATAAAAGCCATCTGCTGTAAGGTTGAGCTAGAACGCACCGTGGCCTTGTCGCTGAGCCAGAACAGTGTGTCATGAATAGGATTAAACCACTTAGGGTTCGTACTGTTCGGCGTATAGGATATCCGCCAAGCCCATGACAAATGTCCATCAGATGTATTTTCACCAACCGTATTGTCGAAAATCGGCTCGAAAACATCCGCAAAAATACCACGATCTTCGTTGGCGATTTCAAATTGAACCACACCACCTTTATCTTTTGCATGTGCTGTTGCACCCGCAAAAAGCAAAGCCCCACTTAGGATTATGGACAGGTTCAGTTTCAAGTGAAGCCCCAGCTCAAAGACACAGATTAACGCTTTGATTCAGCGTATATTTCCCAACAGTCGCTGACCATAATCAATTTCTTAAGGTATTTGAAGCTTTTTTCAGTCTAGGGCCTTAAGACCAATCTGTAGGTTGCATGACACCCGTTGCAGTTCGACATCAAAACGCCCAGCTCTTCCAACACACCTTCGGGACCAAATTCAGCTGCCTGTGCCAATTCATCAAAGGCTACATGTGTGCCCCGCCCCATTTGGCGGAATTCCATCGGCATATACCGACCAACCCCTTGTCCAGTACCGCGATTGCGCCCCATCCCCATTGATTTAGCCGCTTCAATCACTGACGGCATATCGTTTTCAGCCATCGCCAGGACAATATCTTGCACAGCTTCAAGAAAGCCGCGCATTTCGCCCAACATTTGTGTTTTTTGTGCAGCCGTAACGGGAAGGGCCTCCCGGTCATCTTCAGCCTGTGCAGATACGTTCAACAATGGAAAGGCAATCAATGTCGATATTGCAGCAACTTTGATATTCATATCTTTCCCTAACTCGCACGCGATTATTCAACAGCCACCAGAGCTGCGGCAACGGCACGTTCTTCAATGGCAAGAACGTTATAGGTACGGCACGCAGCGGGCGTATCCATCCACTCCAACACAACACCGTATTCTTGCAAGGCAACGCGTAGTTCTTCTGGTGGAAGGGTAAAGTTTGCACCACACCCCACAACCAAAATTTCCAGTTTACTAGGGTGTTCTATAACAGGCTTTAGGCTTTCTAAGGTAATATCACCAGACCACATCTGTGTTTCAGTCAAAAAAACCAAGACTGAGCTGTCATAGGTCTTGCCTGTGATGGAAAAGCTCCCATCACCGTATGATTTTACGATTTGGCGGTCCGCTGGGACCTTAGGTGTGATATCAAAGGACATGTGCCCTCTTCTCTCCCAGCTTAAGCCGTCTGTTCGATGGTGCTATCTTCATCATCACCTGTGCGACGCTCGACACCAAGGTGCAACAGCAGCGGTACAGCCAAACAGACTGAAGAATAAGTACCGATCAACACGCCCCAGATCATGGCAAAAGCAAAATCACGGATGATTTCGCCACCCAAGAAATACAATGCGACCAAGGCCAACATTGTGGTCAAAGACGTCATCACGGTACGTGACAAAGTTTCGTTGGCACTTTGATTGAGCAGTTCTTCCATGGGCATGGTTTTATATTTGCGCAGGTTTTCACGCACGCGGTCAAACACCACCACAGTATCGTTGATGGAATAACCCGCAATGGTCAAAACCGCAGCCACCGTCGCCAAATTAAATTCAAACCCCAGCAGTGAGAAAATGCCGATGGTCGAGATCACGTCATGGCTCAACGCGACCACAGCACCCAGGCCAAACTGCCATTCAAACCGGAACCAGATATAAACCAAAATTGCCAAAATTGCTGAGACAACAGCATAAACCCCGTTCCAGAACAACTCATCAGAGACCTTGGGGCCCACCAGCTCGGTGCGGCGGTACTCCATGCCATCACCCAAAGCCAACTTCACCGCATTAACAGCCGCTTGGTTGGCTTTTTCGCCGCCCTCCTGGGCTTGCAGGCGGATCAAGATGTCGTTGGGGGCACCAAATTCTTGCAACTCGACAGAGCCCAAATTTAGGCCCTTTAATTTCGAGCGCAGCTCACCGATTTGACCATCTTGAGGAGTCTTCACCTCAATCATGATGCCACCGGTAAAGTCGATACCGTAGCTGAGACCCTTGGTCCCAAACATGCCCACTGATGCCGCCACCAAAAGTGCGGAAAAGACAAAAAAGATCATCCGGCGTTGGAGGAAACCAAAGTTCGGATTTTCGGGGAGAAGCTTAATACGCATGTTTAGGGTCCTCTCCTTAAATCTTCAAAGTCGCGGGGCGCGTTTTGCGCAGCCACAAGACCACTTGAATACGCGTCACCCAAATGGCGGTGAACATGGATGAAATGATGCCAATAGCCAGCGTCACAGCAAAGCCCTGAACTGGGCCGGAGCCAAATGCAAACAAAAGTGTCGCAGCAATCAATGTCGTGATGTTGGCGTCAATGATGGTGCCAAAGGCACGCTTATAGCCATTGTCCACCGCAGACATGACACCGCGTCCAGTTTTCAGTTCTTCGCGAATTCGTTCAAACACCAACACGTTGGCATCAACCGCCATACCGATGGTCAGAACAATTCCGGCAATACCCGGTAGCGTCAACGTCGCGCCGAAGGCCGAGAGCATAGCGACGATGAACACCATATTGGAGATCAAGGCAACATCAGCAAATAGGCCAAAACGGCCATAATAAACCGCCATAAAGATAATCACGAGTGCGAGGCCAAGCATGGAAGCAATTTTACCCGCGGCCACACTGTCAGCCCCCAAACCCGGTCCGACAGAGCGTTCTTCCAATACTGTCAACGGTGCGGGCAACGCACCAGCGCTGAGCAGCAAGGCCAATTCACGAGCACTTTCGGTGGTGAACGTGCCGCTGGTGATTTGACCGGAGCCACCGGGAATAATACCTTGAATGGTTGGTGCGCTGAGCACCTTATTGTCCAACACAATTGCAAACGGTTTGCCCAAGTTTGCACGGGTTATGTCGGCAAATTTCTTACCACCCACTGCATCCAAGCGGAAGTTCACTGCAGGGCGGGTGCTCTCATCAAAGCCCATGGATGCACTGACCAAGGTATCACCACTCACAGATACACGCTTTTTCAGCAAAAACATGCGTGGACGCCCGGCACTATCAAATTCATCAACCGCTGGCAGCAACATGGAACCCGGTGGCACACGGCCAGCTAAGGCATCAGCCATTGAACCTTTCTCATCCATCAGATGGAAGGTTAGCTTAGCGGTTTGACCTAACAATTTCTTCAGTTTCTCAGGATCATCTTCACCTGGAACTTGCAACAAAATGCGATCATCACCCTGTCGAGTGATAGTCGGTTCCTTCACACCTTGTGGATCAACACGGCGACGAACAATCTCGATAGATTGATCCACCGCTTGAATGCGGCGTTCCTTTAGGGACAATTCCGTCAGGTTCATGGTGATGCGACCATCGTCAGATAGGTCCGTGTCATAGCCCACATCAAGTTTACGAATGATGTCGTATGCTTTTTCAGCTTGAGCAACATCCTTGATGGTGACACTGACGCCTGTAGCCGCAGCACCCAAACCGGAATAGCGGATACGTTCTTTGCGCATTTCAGTACGGATGGTATCCACCAAGGCTTCCAGGCGTTCTTTCACCACCACGCCGACTTCGACTTCCAACAACAGGTGCGAACCGCCCTGCAAGTCCAGACCAAGGCTGATTTGCTTGTTGGGCATGAAGTCCGGCAAATCAGCCGCCGTTTCGCTGTCCAACACGTTGGGTGCGGCAAAGGCAATGCCCAGCGCACAAAGAATGCCGACTACGGCAAGCTTCCAGGTTTCGATCTTTAGCATATAGAGCGTTCCGTTAGAGGAAGGACGTCAGAATATTCAGAAGGTCGGCTTATTTGCCGCCCAGCAGTTTTTTCAAACCACCCTTCTTATCATCGCCATCTGTGTTTTCGTCATCGTCAGACTTACTGTCAGCTTTGTCAGCAGCTTCTGTTTTGGCTTCGACCGTGGCAATGGTGCCGCGTGCAACCGTCACCTTAATGCCATCGGCGATTTCCACCACAACTTCGGTATCGCTTTTGACTTTAGTGATGGTGCCGTAAATACCGCCACCGGTGATAACCTTGTCACCACGGCGCAAAGCGTTCAGCATTTCGCCATGCTGTTTTTGTTTCTTTTGCTGTGGACGGATCAGCAGGAAATAGAAAACCGCAAAAATCAGCATCAAAGGCATCATTTGCGCAAAAAAGTCACCTCCACCTGAGGCGGCACCTGCAGCTTGAGCGTAAGCTTCCGAAATCAACATGAGATACTCCTAGTAGGCCCTGCGGTTCGCCACGCCGGGCCGTTTAAATTCGACTGCGGAATATATAGCCGTATAAGCCCCACATGCAAACGCCAAACCGGGTTTTTCGGCGTTTCTCGACATTGACGGGACGATTTTCGACCTTTACCGTCCAAAACCATGACAAATCACACCTTACAGCCCGTTTTAGAACGCATTGCCGAGGCCCTGGAAGCGTTGGCTCCTGCCCAAAAATCCACCAATGACTTAAGCACTGCCGACGCTTTTGTGTGGCAGACCGAGGGTGAGCTCCTTAACCCAATTAAAAAGGTCAATCGTGTTGATTTTAGTCTGTTAAAAGGCATCCAGTCCCAAGCCGATACCCTTTTGGCCAACACCCGCCAATTTGCCAACGGTTCCCCCGCCAACAACGCTTTGCTTTGGGGCGCGCGGGGAACGGGCAAAAGTTCCTTGGTCAAAGCCGTACATGCCGAAATCAACACTGACCGTGATGATCCATTGTTATTGGTGGAAATTCACCGCGAAGATATCCCTTCATTACCGCAATTGTTGGACATTTTGCGCGAATCCAATCGTCGCACGGTGCTGTTTTGTGATGATTTGTCGTTTGATGCCAACGATGCACAATACAAATCGCTCAAAGCCGTTTTGGACGGCGGCATCGAAGGTCGACCCGATAACGTCATTTTCTACGCCACATCCAACCGCCGCCATTTGATGGCGCGTGACATGATCGAAAATGAACGCTCCACCGCCATCAACCCATCTGAATCCGTGGAAGAAAAGGTCTCTCTTTCTGATCGTTTCGGCCTATGGCTGGGCTTTCATAACTTGGACCAAGCCACCTATTTCGCCATTTGCGAAGGTTACGCTGAGCACTACAAGTTGGACATCACCACAGAAGATCTGCGCGCCCAAGCGCTGGAATGGTCCATGACCCGCGGTGCCCGATCCGGGCGTGTCGCCTGGCAATTCATCCAAGACATCGCAGGCAAACAAGGCAAGGCCTTAGGCTGATATATTCTTATGGAACTCATTGATATTTTTTCTATTTCCCTGGTGGTCATCGCACTTTTTGGGGCCATCAATTACCACCTGTTGAAACTGCCCAGCACCATTGGATTGCTGGTCATATCGCTGAGTGCATCCCTGTTTGTGATGGCCATCGATGGCCTAGCCCCCAGCTTGGGCGTTGGCGAGACGGTGCGCACCGCTATTGGCGGTATCGATTTTTATGACACGCTGATGTCCGTATTTCTCAGCTTCTTGCTGTTTGCCGGCGCCATGCATGTTGATTTGGAACAGCTCCTCAAACGCAAAACGGCAATTGCCCTCATGGCAAGCCTGGGGGTTTTGATCTCCACCTTGGTCGCGGGCTTTGGCTTTCATCTTATCACTGGGGCGACACTTATGACCGCGTTGGTGTTTGGCGCACTGATTTCCCCCACTGATCCCGTGGCAGTGATGGGGTTATTGAAAACCGTCAAAGTTCCGGAAAGTCTGGAAGCCAAAATCGGTGGCGAAAGCCTCTTCAACGATGGCATCGGCGTGGTGGTGTTTGCCACCTTGGTCGCCATCGCCTTTCCCGGCGGGGACAATCATCTCGAAACTACCGTTACGGGGATTGGTTTGTTCTTGTTGCACGAAGCCGGTGGCGGTGCCGCACTGGGACTTGCAACCGGTTGGGTCGCCTATCGGATGCTTAAACACATAAACGACTATGTCTTGGAAGTGGTCATCACATTGGCTTTGGTGGCTGGCACCTACTCCTTCGCCACCGCATTACATGCCAGCGGCCCCATTGCCGTGGTAATGGCAGGGTTGCTGATCGGCAATCACGGTATGCGTTTCGGTATGTCAGATAAAACACGCCATCATGTGCATGACTTCTGGCATCTATTGGATGAAATCCTCAACGCTTTGCTGTTCACGTTAATCGGCTTTGAAGTGTTGGTGATGGATATTCAACCGGAATACCTACTCGCAGGCTTCATGACCATTCCGGTCATTTTGCTTGGTCGCGCACTGGCTGTCGCAACGCCGCTGCGCCTGATCTTGTTCCGCAAAACATTTACCAAAGGTGCCATCCCGGTTCTCACCTGGGGAGGATTGCGCGGCGGCATTTCGGTGGCATTGGCGCTGTCACTTCCCGATGTTCCAGAAAAAGACATGATCGTTGCTGCCACATATGTCGCGGTGGTGTTCTCCGTCCTGGTTCAGGGATTGAGCGTGAAGTGGGTTATTCAGCGGTTTGTGAAGGTTTAGGGACAAATACAATTTGCCTAGCGCGCCGCCAAATAGGTCTTCATTTGTTCGCCTTTATGCTTGTCCATATAGATGTTCAACAAAACAGCCCCCTCGTCCAAGACATTCCCGATCGCGATGGGAATGATCGGCAAGCTTGGAAGGTCATCGCGACTGGCCATATTATTGAGCATCTGATTGTAAGAAGCAGAATATCCAGAAATTTGCCTCAACTTCGAAACGTACACATCACTTTCTTGTGTCACAAGCCGATGCATATGTGACTGAGTCTGTTCGGGGGTACCTATCAGATTTTCAAACAATTTTTGATCAATATGCTTTAGCAACAATTGCAAATAACTGCTCACATAAGCTGCATTGAACGCAGTTCCAAAGGATTTTTGTTCTAAAAGATCATCGTTCCCTTCTGTATTTTGCAACAGCTGAACAGCGCTAATGTCATTCACAAGCCAAAACAGTTTTTCATGCTGGCTATGATCAATAGATTGAGGCGGTATGAAATGTCCAAAACTGACATATTGTGTTTTCCCATCCTCTTCATAAATCATCACATCGGAAATATGCGTGTGATTAAAACTTCTGGCAAAACGCAATAAAGAACCTTGAACATCAATTGAAGTTGCAAAAATTTCTTCAACACTCATGAGAAGTGCTGATACAGCATCGCGTAGACTTTTATTTGGAGTTCTCCGTTCACCAGTTTGGGCGGATAGCTGATTGGATTGATCAGTACCATCAGACACACTTTTTTTGCGCCCAAAACCTAGGCTAAATCCCCCTCGACCAAACACTCTGCTCTCCTAAGGCTGAGTTTCTCTCATTCAAGACAAACTACAACTTATAGGTTGTGTTTTCAATATAAAATCTAGGCTAGGTAATCAAATACCGTGAAGCGCAAAGCCTTCCTTCTTACACACCGTACGCATGGTAAAGATGGAGCGAATACCCGCTATGCCCGGTAAGCGCGACAGATAGGTTTTGTGTATACGTTCATAGTCTTCAGCCAATGACACCGCAACACGGACCAAGTAATCGGCCTGCCCCGCCATCAAATAGCATTCCATCACATCTGGGACTTCGGCAATGGCCCTTTCAAAGGCATCCAAGATGTCTTCACTTTGTCCCGACAAGGTGATTTCGATGAAGATGTTTGACCCCCGCCCCACCGCTTTGGGGTTCAGGCGCGCACCGTATCCATCAATCACACCGCTTTCTTCCAATCGCCGCACCCGGCGCAAACAGGCACTCGGCGACAGGTTCACTTGCTCTGCCAAGTCTTGGTTGGTCATGCGTCCATCAGACTGCAGGGTTTGAAGGATATTCATGTCAATCTGATCTAACGCACTCATTGCATACTTCTTTCTAATATTCGAAGATTATTGCATTTAATAATTATATTATCGAATATTACGCTATTTTAGAGAAAATTTCACGCATCTTTGCAAGTACATTTCGTGATGTTTTTCATATCCTGCATGCAGCTCAAACAAACACCCCAAATACTGCATACAGGGAGACCATAGCCATGTTGATCGGCGTTCCAAAAGAAATCAAAAATCACGAATACCGTGTCGGCCTGACACCGGACAGCGTGCGTGAATTCGTCAACAATGGTCACACAGCCATTGTTGAAACCAACGCAGGTTCTGGCATTGGCTGCCTTGATGCCGCTTATATTGCTGCGGGTGCTGAAATCGTCGACACAGCCGCTGAAATTTTTGCCCGTGCCGACATGGTGGTGAAGGTCAAAGAACCCCAAGCCAATGAACGCACCATGCTGCGTGAAGATCAAATCCTATTTACATACTTGCATCTGGCCCCAGATGCAGAACAAACCCGCGACTTGATTGATAGCGGCGCTGTATGCGTTGCGTATGAAACCGTCACGAACACGGTGGGCGGTCTCCCCCTGCTCGCTCCCATGAGCCAAGTCGCGGGTCGCATGTCCATCCAAGCGGGTGCCCATTCCTTGGAAAAAGCCCACGGCGGCGAAGGTATCTTGTTGGGCGGCGTACCCGGCGTTGCACCCGCCAAAGTCACCGTCATCGGCGGCGGCGTTGTTGGCGAAAACGCCATTCAAATGGCGCTGGGCCTGGGCGCAGACGTGACCGTATTGGATCGCAGCGTTGATGTGCTCGACAGCCTCAACAATCGCTTTGGTGCGGCGTTAAAGACCGTGTACTCATCTGCTTCCGCTTTGGAGGGCCACGTTTTGGCTTCTGACTTGGTTGTCGGCGGTGTGTTGATCAAAGGTGCCGCAGCACCAAAACTGGTCACTGCCGATATGGTCAAAGCCATGCGCCCAGGTGCCGTTTTGGTTGATGTTGCCATTGATCAAGGTGGCTGCTTTGAAACGTCCCACGCCACCACCCACGCAGACCCAACCTATATCATCGATGATGTCGTGCACTACTGCGTTGCCAACATGCCCGGCGCTGTCCCGCGCACATCCACATATGCGCTCAACAATGCCACCCTACCGTTTGGTTTGGAACTGGCCAACAAAGGCTATCGCCAAGCATTGTTGGATAACCCACATCTGCTGGAAGGGCTCAACGTTTATCACGGTGCCATCACTTACAAGGCCGTGGCCGAAGATCAAGGCTACGAGTTTGTCGACCCCAGCCGAGCTCTCGCAGCTTAAGCGAGACACTTACACCAAAACTCGGGCGAAGCTTCACGGCTTCGCCCGTTTTTTTATTTATCTTCAGATGGTTTCTTTTTCACCGGGGCTTTGCGCTTTGCCCTGGGTTTGGCTTTGGGTTGGGGCGGTCCCCCCCAATCGCTGACCGGGTACGGCATTTTATCGCTTTGATAGGTTAAGTACCTCGCCACATCTGCTATGTAAGCAGCTAAGTCTGCACCAAAGCCTTGCAGCTTTTCATTGGGGGTTTTGGTGAACAACACTTTGAAGAACTGAAAAATGGCAATTACCGCAATCAGAAGCTCGGCAATGTTGAAAGCAATGGCAAAGAGGATGATGAAAAGCAGGCGCATCCACGTCGCCTGATTGGTCAGATTATCGCGGGTCTCGGGTTGCATTGGCAAACTCCTTCGCACACTGAACTACATAAGATACTTGCGCGGATCGACCGTGGTCGATCCCTTCCTCAATTCAAAATGTAGTTGCGGTGTGCTCACACTGCCAGTGCTGCCAACCTTGGCAATTTTTTGACCACGGACGACCTTCTGCCCGCGTTTGACCAAAAGCTGATCATTGTGTGCATACGCGGTGACCCAGCCCCCGGAATGCTTCACCAGCAAAAGGTTGCCAAAGCCCCGGATTTCATTGCCTGCATAGGCCACAACCCCATTTTCCGCCGCCATTACATTGGAACCACGTGGTGCCGCAATATTAATGCCGTCGTTTTGCAGGCCCTTGGCCTTGGCCCCATAGTTGGACACGATTTTTCCCTGAACTGGCCAACCAAACTTGCCACCCGAACGTTTCGGTGGCTCTGGTACCTTGGCTTTTGGTGGAGCCGTTGGCCGATTGCGGGTTGGTGTCACCTTGCCAGTAGAAGGTTTGCTCACCGACGGTGGCGGGGCGGAAGCCACCACTGTACCCCCGCTACCGCGCGGAATGCGGAGCTTTTGACCTGGGTAGATGGTGTAAGGCTTGCGAATGCCGTTGATGCGTGCGATGGAAAAAGCATCGGTGCTGTAGCGTTTGGCGATCACAGCCAAGTATTCACCGCTCCGCACGGTGTGAAGCTGGCCTTGCGGCAGTTTTAGGCGCTGCCCCACATAGAGCTTATAAGGCGCACGCAAGTTGTTGGCGACGATGATATCGCGGGGTGACAGCTTGTGCCGCCTGGCAATGGAATAGACCGTATCGCCTTTGCCGACCTTCACCGCCGTGGCATTGATGAACATATCGCTGCCACCTGGACGGTTGGCAAGCCGCGGCCCCGTGGAACCTGACGACATTTCCAAACCACCACAGGCCGAAAGCACCATCAACATGCTTACAGCTATCCATTTGCGCAGGTAAATTGAGGAATCCATGACCATAGGCGGATTATGGCCTTCTCCGTAAAAAGCTTCAATAGAAGCAAATCCTAAACATACCTCGAATGGATTAAGGGAACATCTATTTGAAAAAAACACTATGAAGAGAATATATACTTGAATACAACACCATTAAGGGAAATGTACTGAGTGCAACAGGAAATATATGTTCCCCACATTAGGGAATTTCTATTGAATACGTGAATGTGCAGCATACATGAAGACTCATCTAAAGCGGCCCAAAACCAATTGAGGGATTTAAAAAAATGAACTTTCTCAAAAAGCTAAAAATATCAACCAAGGTGTTTACCGGGTTTGGTGTTGTACTCCTATTGCTGGCTGTGGTCGCGTTAGAAGGCTTTATCAGTCTCAACGGTGCAGATGAAAACTTTTCAGACTACCGAAGCCTCGCACGCCAAACCAATCAGGCAGGTCGCATTCAAGCCAACCTTTTGATGACACGCATGAACGTTAAGAACTTTGTCATCTCGGCAAATGAAGAAACCATTTCAGGTGTTCACAAACGTGCGCAAACGACTTTGGATCTCATCCCTGAAACACGTGAGTTGACGGATAATCCCGAATTTTTGGAAGTCATTGATGGGGTCGAAAAGAACCTCAAACAATACGTAGACTTCTTCAATGATGTCACTAAAAAACAAGAATACCGCAACAAGTTGGTGAATGAGACCTTGAACGTTACGGGTCCTCAGATGGAACGCAAACTCACGGAAATTATGGAAAGTGCGTTCCAAGACGGTGATGCCGAAGCCGCATATCGTGCAGGTTTGACGCTGCGAAATTTGCTGTTAGCACGCCTTTACGTGGTCAAGTTCTTGGTTGAAAATGACGAAGCATCCCATATCCGCGTCGGTAAAGAGATGCAGGCCATGGATAAAAATCAAGAAACGCTTTTGGCCAATTTGCAAAACCCAAAACGTCGTCAACTGGCTGAAGAAATTGAAAAACTACACCAAGTTTACACACCAGCGTTCGAAGACGTTTACAAAACCATCAATGAACGCAACGCCATCATCAAAGGTGAATTGGACCGTATCGGCCCTGAAGTCGCCGATAACATCGAACAGCTTAAGCTTGCGATTAAGGGCATGCAGGATGAATTAGGCCCACGTGCAGAGGCTGAAATCAACACTGCCCTAACAACAGTTGGTATTACTGCCGTCGTGGCCTTCATCTTCGGTGCCGTTGCTGCGTTCGTGATTGGCAAAGGCATTTCAACCCCCGTCATCAGCATGACCAACGCCATGGCGCGCTTGGCCGATGGCGACAAAGAAAGCCCCATCCCAGCTCAAGATCATAAAGACGAAATTGGTCAGATGGCCGAAGCCGTTCAGGTTTTCAAAGACAACATGATCAAAGCCGAACAGTTAGCGGCTGAACAAGAATCCGAACGTCATGCCCGCGAACAGCGCGCCGAAAGTGTTGAACGGCTCACTCAATCGTTTGACAGCGATGTCAGCGGTGTGATTGAAACCGTTGCCGCTGCGGCAACAGAAATGGACGCTACGGCTTCCGCCATGTCGAGCACAGCGGATGAAACATCTGGTCAAGCAACCATGGCTGCAGGTGCTGCGGAACAGGCCTCTGCCAACGTACAAACTGTGGCATCGGCAGCAGAAGAACTATCCAGTTCAATTTCCGAAATTTCACGTCAAGTGGCACAGTCCACCCAGATTGCCAACACGGCCGTCGAAGAAGTCGAGGGTGCCAACGAACAGGTTCAAGGCCTTGCAAATTCAGCACAGAAGATTGGTGAGGTTGTTGCTCTCATTACCGATATTGCAGATCAAACCAACTTGCTGGCACTAAACGCCACGATTGAAGCTGCACGTGCCGGTGAAGCGGGTAAAGGCTTTGCCGTCGTTGCATCGGAAGTCAAAAACTTGGCCAACCAAACAGCCAAAGCCACGGAAGAAATTTCCAACCAAATTGGCGGTATCCAAGGGGCAACCAAAGATGCCGTTCATGCCATTGGCTCCATTGGTGGCATCATCAATGAAATGAGCCAAATTTCTTCCACCATTGCTTCGGCTGTTGAAGAACAAGGTGCCGCAACACAAGAAATTGCCCGCAATGTTGAAGAGGCCTCAACAGGTACGGCAGAGGTTTCGGGCAACGTTACCAACGTTACCCAAGCCGCGGCTGAAACTGGACAAGCCGCCGGAACCGTGCGTGAAGCTGCACAGGACCTTTCCTCACAGACAGAAACGCTCCGCGGTATCGTTGAGAAGTTCTTGGGCGACGTTCGTGCAGTCTAGGCACATCGTCTAAAAAAATCACGCAGGAGGCCCTGCTCTTTCGTTCATAAATAACGCCACACTGTCAGCCGACAGCGTGGCGTTATCTTTTTGCCCCAAAAGTTTCACGGTACCACACATAAATCCCACTGCCGATAATCAGGGTTGCTCCAATAGCGCTCCACAAGCTGGGAACATCACCAAAGATCAAGAACCCCCATATGATTGCCGCAACCACTTGGGAATAGGTAAACGGAGCCAGCATGGACGCTTCAGCCGAATGGAAGGCTTTGACCAAGAAGAAATGGCCAATAGCCCCGGCCAACCCCATGCTCACCATCAACAGCCATTCAAACGGCGTTAAGGCCTGCCACACGTACGGCACGGCGAGTGTCAACGCCACTGAGCCGACTGCGGTGGAATAAAACGTTGTGGTATCTGGATTGTCCTTGGTGCGTATGACACGGGTCAAAACCATGTAGATACCCAACAAAATCGCCGTAACAAACGGCAATACGGCAGTCCACCCCAACACGCCTGATCCCGGGCGAGCAACAAACAGCACACCAATGAAGGCCACACCCACCGCAGCAAAACGCCGTGGCCCCACACGCTCCCCCAAAAATAAGCCCGAGATCAGCGTCACCAGCACTGGGGCCATAAACTGAATGGCCGATGCATCACCCAAGGGCATCATCGTAATAGCGACATACAAAAATGCCGTTGCACCGAACAGACACCCGGCACGCAAAAACTGCAACCCGGGTCGTTTGGCCCGCAAGAATTCAAATGAACGGCGTTTCCCCGCATACACGGCAAAGGTAATCACGGTGTGGAAAAAGTACCGCCCCCAAATCACCATCAAGATGGGAACGTTCAAGGCCAGATACTTGGCCGTCACATCCATACCCGCCAAAACCCCACCGGTGATGAGAAGCATCAAGATGGCAATGGCCGGGGGAATGTCATTGTCCTGGGTATGTTGGGGGAAGGTCATGGTGTGAGTGTACACGCGCCCCCACACACAAGCCATCACTCAGAAGGCGTACCTTCAACAAACGGCACAAAACGCACCCAGCCGAGATCGCTGATTTCCGTTTCTTCTTTGTTGAGCTTCACCACTTTGACCAAGCGTTGGTCATGGTGGTCATCGCCAATGGGCACCACCATGATACCGCCCACGGCCAGTTGATCGACCAAAACTGGCGGCACGTCGATGGCCGCAGCGGTCACAATGATACGGTCAAACGGTGCCTGTTCTGGCCAGCCTTTTGATCCATCGCCAAAGCGTGTGGTGATGTTGTGGATACGCAAATGATCAAAGCGTTTTTCCGCTTCCTGCATCAACGGCTTGTGACGTTCAATGGTATAGAGACGCCGACACAACGGGGCCAACACGGCCGCTTGATAACCAGACCCCGTTCCAATTTCCAAAACTTTGCAGCGATCGTTGAGCGCCAAGGCTTCAGTCATCTGCGCCACCACCAAAGGCTGGCTGATGGTTTGATAATGCCCGATCGGCAATGCGGCATTTTCAAAGGCACGATCTTGAAATGCTTGGGCCACAAACAATTCACGTGGCACACGTTCCATCGCCGTGATGATGGGATCTGCCACACCGTTTGAGCGTAGGTCTAAAACCAACTGCATCATGCCAGGATTTGTCATCAGAACGCCGCCTTTAATGTCTTCATCATAGACTTGTGCGTCAGATCCAAACTTAGCGGCGTAACAGACACAGCGTTGCGGCTAACGGCTTCCAAATCGGTACCTTTGAGCGATTTATCTTCATCGCGCTGTGCACCAATCCAGAAATAGGGTTTACCTTTGGGATCGGCACCTTGCAACAATTCACAACCGATTTTACGACGGCCCTGTTTGGTGGTTTCAATTCCGGTTACTTGTTCAAATAAACAATCGGGAATATTGACGTTGAGCAATACACCACGTGGGAACTTCACACCATCAAGGCTGTAGAGAATTTGTTCGATGCACTGTTCTGCTGTCTTCCAATGGGACTTTGCCCCATCCGGTGTGACCAGCGAGACTGCAATGGAGGGAATGTTTAAAAGCGTGCCTTCCATAGCGGCAGCGACCGTGCCGGAATACGTTACATCTTCACCCAAGTTGCCACCACGATTGATACCCGACAACACCAGATCTGGTGGGCTATCTTTCATAATTTCGTGTACCGCCAACATGACAGAGTCAGTTGGCGTGCCGGTCACAGAGTATTTATGCTTTGAAACTTTGTGAATACGTAGCGGGCTGCGCAGCGTCAGGGAATGACCGGCGGCACTTTGTTCATGTTCTGGCGCCACCACCCAAACTTCACCCGCGATACGCTTCATGACGCGTTCGAGCGCTTTGATCCCCGGCGCGTTGATACCATCATCATTGGAAATCAGCACACGTGCTTTGGACAGATCGGGCACGCGGTCTTTCATCTCAAGCGTCCTTTGAAATGACCTCAAGACCACCCATGTACGGGCGCAAGACTTCAGGCACAGTGATGGAACCGTCTTCGTTTTGATAATTTTCCAAAACCGCAACCAAGGTCCGGCCAACAGCCAAACCGGATCCGTTTAAGGTGTTCACGAATTCCGGCTTCTTCGCATCCGCGCGCTTGAAACGTGCGTTCATGCGGCGCGCCTGGAAGTCGCGGGTGTTGGAGCAACTGGAAATTTCACGGTAGGTATCTTGGGCCGGCAACCACACTTCAATATCGAAGGTCTTGGCCGCACCAAAGCCCATATCACCCGTACACAGCGTGATGGTGCGATACGGCAGCTCCAACGCTTCCAAGATGCTTTCCGCACATCCAGTCATGCGTAAAAGCTCATCATCGGAATCTTCGGGTCTGGTCACAGACACCATTTCGACTTTGGTGAATTGGTGTTGGCGGATCATACCGCGGGTATCTTTGCCCGCAGCACCCGCTTCGGAACGAAAACACCACGTCATCGCGGTGTAGCGACGCGGTAAATAATCTTCGGCAATGGTTTCACCGGACACAATGTTGGTCAACGGCACTTCCGCCGTTGGGATCAGCCAGTTAGAGTTCTTCAACCCTTCAAGTTCACGTCGCATTTCACCCGTCATGACCTTACCAACTTCGTTCACAGCCGCTTTTTTATCTTCGGCTGTTCCATCAGTTTCGCACCAAGTTTTCCCAGCCACTTCAGCCCATTTTTCTTGCCAAAGATTATGAGCTACTTCAATAATTTCGTCGCTACTAGGCATTGTCCGATACAAGTCTTCAGAAAACTTCGGCAATTGCCCTGTACCAAACAATGCATTGTCTTTGACCAGTGCAGGTGGGTTCACTTCGGTGTAACCGTTTTCACCCGTTTGGTGATCCAACATGAAGTTCGCCAAAGCACGTTCCAAACGGGCCAGTTTGCCCGACAACACCACGAAACGCGAACCAGACATTTTGGCTGCTGTTTCGAAATCCATTTGGCCCAGACCTTCGCCCAGATCAACATGGTCTTTCACATCAAAACCAAAGGACCTTGGTGTCCCCCATTTTTTAACTTCGACGTTATCATTTTCGTCTGCACCTTCTGGCACGTCTTCGTCGGGAATATTGGGGATGCCAGCCAGAAGCGCATTCAGCTCTTCAGTCTTGGCCTTGGCCTCAGCTTCCGCTTCGGCCTGGGCCACTTTCGATTTGGAGACTTGCTCGATCAAGTCATCAGCATCTTCGCCTTTGGCTTTGCGCTGACCGATTTCTTTAGCGGCCTTATTGCGCTCAGTCTGAATTTCCTGAGCCCTGGTTTCCAGACCACGTCGGGCTTTATCCAGTTCCAAGATTTCGGTGCTCATGGCTGCCAACGAACGACGCGCTAGGCCTGCGTCAAACGCATCCGGATTTTCACGAATTTTGCGAATGTCATGCATGTGCTATCTCCCCTGCCCCTTCGGTCTTAGATCTTAGGGTCCAGGTGTATCATCAATTGGTTTTTTTGGTTCAGCCGGGCCGGTTTCATCGGCACCGTCTTCATCAAAATCCAAACCATGATCTTTTTCATCTTCATCGTCGTCATCATCATCGTCTTCGTCAAGAAGACCATCTTCTTTGCGTTGAACCATAGCGACGGACAGGATCGAAATTTCATAGAGCATCATGGTTGGGATCGCCAAACCAATCTGCGTAATCACATCAGGCGGCGTCAAAATTGCGGCGGCGATAAAGGCAATCACGATGGCGTAGCGACGCTTGGCGCGCAGGCCATCGGCAGTAACCATGCCTGCACGACCCAACAAGGTTAGGATCACGGGCAGTTCAAACGCTAAGCCGAATACAAAAATCAAACGCATCACCAGCGATAGGTATTCACTGACCTTGGTTTCCAATTCAATGTTCAGGGCATCGCCACTGCCACACACTTGGAAGCCGATGAAAAATTGCCATGCCAGCGGGAACACAAAGTAGTACGCCAGCGCTGCACCGCAGAAAAACAGGATTGGCGATGCCACCAAAAACGGCAACAATGCGCGTTTCTCATTCCCATATAGACCGGGTGCGACGAACTTCCACATCTGTGACGCCACAAACGGGAAGCTGACAAAAATGGCAAAGAAAAAGGCTACTTTGATGTAGGTGAAGAACAGTTCGTGCGGCGCGGTATAGATCATGCGCTGATTGCCGCATTCTTGATCGCGCAACACATCCGCCAATGGTTGATTTAAAAAATTATAAAGGTGTTCAGAAATGCCATAGGACGCAAAGAACAGCACAAAGATCACGCCCAGCGAATACATCAAACGCTGGCGCAACTCGATCAAGTGCGACAACAACGGTGCCTTGTTGTCATCATCAGGAATATCGGGGGTGCTGTTTTGGTCACTCAAGATTTCTGTTCCGTGTCATCAGACTTATCTGGCGCGGATGCGTCTGGCTTTGGGGCGTCTGGCTTTGGGGCAGCGGCAATTGGCATCACATCGTCGTCGTCATCATCTGGGGCTGCTGCGGTGGTGGTGGCCTCTGCGTCATCGCCGGGCTCCATCACTTCATCCAAATCCAGATCATCGTCATCGTTGGAGATAACTTTCCGGGTTTCGTCTTCACTGAGATTCAAATCCTTGGCGATGTCTGCGCCAACAGAGTTTTCCAGCTCTTTTTTCAGCTCATCACTGCCTTCGGTGAGTTGCTTCTTAACGCTGTCGATGTCCGCTTCACGCACCATTTCATCAACACCTGACTGAAAATCACGTGCCATTGATTTGGCTTTTTTAATTAAACCCATGACGGTCTTAATCGTCTTGGGCAGCTCTTTCGGTCCCACGACAATCAACGCAAGGATCGCAACAACCGCAAATTCCGGCAAGCCGATGTCGAACATGGCGGATTACCACTCTTCGATAGGGATAAGAAAACGCTGCCGCCCCTATTGGGACGGCAACACACCACAAATACACAAAACCTTAAGAAGCTTTGTCTTTATCTTTCTCTTCAGCTTTAGCGTCAACGGTTTCGGACGGTTTGTCCTCAATCGCTTCAGTTTTAGCCGTCGTCGCGTCGTCGCCTTCGCCTTCTTTCATGCCTTTCTTGAAGGATTTCAGACCTTTGCCAAAATCACCCATGAGGCCAGAAATCTTGCCACGGCCACCAAACAACAGCAGAACAATCGCCAAGACGATAACCCACTGCCAAATACCCATCACACCCATATCGTTATCCCGTATTCTGGTGTCTCAAAAACTGTGCGCAATCCCCTAAAGCATTGGGAACATGTGAGATTTTCCCCTATTGCTGAGCAATCAGCTAAATCCCACAAAATCGCATGAATGACCTTCATACAGAGCCATTCGACCTTGATCAAGGGAAACGGTGCGCACATGCAAAAAGAAGCCATTTTCAGTCAAGGTTTACTGACCTTGATTTGGGGCTTCATCGTCATCATCTTCTTCGCGTTCCAAGGCTTGAACCGCGCTTTTCACCGCATCCGCAACCGCACCCATAGCCGCATCCAACTTGTCCGCGGTGCGTTTGGTGGCACCGGACGCATCCAGCTCTTCTTCCGGTTCAGGCTCGGGTTCAGGTTGAGGATGTGTGGCCTCTATGGCGTCTTCCAGCGGAGTATTGTGCAGATCAGGAACGGTTACATCATCGTCTTCGTTGTGATGTTCGGCACGGACGATTTCAGATTCCTTCAATTCCAAGGTCTCTTGCACCTCTGCCGATGTCTTCATATTGGCGCGCGTAGAGTACGCTTCGATAGCTGGACGTGAATCCAACAAGCCCATGGCGCGCAGTTCTTTCAAGCCCGGCAGTTCGCTTACACTGGCCAAGCCGAAGTGATCCAAGAAGTTGTCCGTGGTACCCCATTGCATCGGTCGCCCCGGGGTTTCACGACGACCACGCGGTTTGATCCAGCTTTCTTCAAACAACAAGTCCAACGTGCCTTTCGACAGCGACACACCGCGGATTTCTTCGATTTCAGCACGGGTGACGGGCTGGTGGTATGCAATGATCGCCAAGGTCTCAATAGCAGCACGCGACAGCTTTTTGGACACTTCCACTTCCAGATTAAGGCGTTGCCCCAAGTCCGGCGCGGTACGAAACGCCCACGAACCACCACGACGCACCAAAATCACGCCTCTGCCATCATAGAAGCCCTGAAGTTCACGCAGCAACGGCTTGACGTTCACACCTTCGGGCAAACGATGGGCAAGTGCGCGTTCCGAGACCGGCTCACTGGACGCAAATAAGACACCTTCGAGCAATCGAACCAATTCTGGATCAATTTCTTGGCTCTCGGCCTCATCAATGTCGCTGAGGTCATCGTCTTCCAGTTCATCAAAGGCGGCATTGGTCGCTTTCATGGCTGTTTCACGGTCCATGACTGGTTTTGGTGTTTCGGAAGCTTCCTCGGTTTCCACTTCTGCCGCTTCATCACCATCCATAGGCGCGGTTTCATCAATGATTTCAGTTGGTTCGTTTTCGTTATCTATCATCACTCGTCCTCAACCCCGTCAACGGCGGACCATTCGTCGTCACCTGTTTCCTCCGCCTCTTCATAATCATGGGCATAGGGTTTGGTCCAATCATCGGTGGTTTGGAAATAAATTTCGCCATACGTACCGTCTTGGCGAATTTTCATGCGGCCTTCTTTGGCCAATTGCAGTACCGCACCAAAGGTCGCAGCCATGGCGGACCGTTTGGTGAGTGGGCTTTGTAAATTGTCGGGCAAGAAGCTGGTCAGCGTGCGCCAATCCAGTGTGTGCCCAACCAGCGAGCGCAACCGCACCAGAGCATCTTCAATGGCGTGCAGCTCCCACGATTGTTCGATGTGCAGAGACGTTGTTTTAGAGTTACGGGTTTTGTGTTGAGCGTAAGCTTGAATCAAGTCCGTCAAAGACGCTTCGAAAATGGTCCGCTGGGTGGTGCGGAACCGTTCGCGAGCACCACGAGAATAGAAATCTTGGCCTAAACGCTCACGCGCCATCAGCTCAGAGCCACACTTCTGCATGGCTTCCAGACGTTGTAGCTGGAATTGTAGGGCTGCGGCCAGCTCTTCACCACTGGGTTCGTCTTCCGTGCTCATATCTGGAATTAGCAGGCGCGATTTCAGATAGGCCAACCATGCTGCCATCACCAGATAGTCAGCTGCCAGTTCCAGGTTTTTACGCCGGGCTTCGGCCACAAATTCTAGGAATTGGTCTGCCAATTGAACAATGGAGATATGGATGAGGTCGACCTTTTGGTCACGCGCCAAGCTCAACAGCACGTCAATCGGCCCGGCGTAGCCGTCCACTTCAACCTCAAACGGCGACACCGACGGCATTTCCGGCAGGCCGCCCTCTTCATTGTCATCTGGCAAGTATGTCTCTTCGTCAGACATCTGGTCCCCAAAGTTCGGGCCTATACGCCCGTTTATTTAATTCCGGTAATGGTGACGATGGTATCAATCACCCAATGAGATGGCGTCAAGATCAGCCCCCTCATAATATTCAAATCGGTTCCGATCTTGCCACCAATCCAAGGCAGGATAAACAGGAGGAAAATTAAGATCCCAAATCCGGCACGCTCTAAGCGTGCCAGCATACCCGAAAATGGCTGCGGCAACAGCCCCACGGCAATGCGCCCGCCATCCAAAGGCGGCAATGGCAATAAGTTGAAAATTGCTAAAATAACGTTTATTTGTATAAGGTTAACCAAATTTTCAGCAACCCAAAACACCGCCATTTCCGGCACATATTGCAGCACATGAAACAATAGGGCAGACACCGTTGCGATCAACAGGTTGGCCCCCGGCCCGGCCGCTGCAACCAAGATCATATCACGGCGTGGATTGCGCAAATTGTAAAAATTCACAGGTACGGGCTTTGCGAATCCAAACATGAATTGCCCACCACTGAACAACAACAGCATGGCAGGCATCAAAATGGTGCCGAATAGATCGACATGTTTAAACGGGTTAAACGTCACACGTCCCAACATCCGTGCAGTGTGATCACCTAGCCTAGAGGCCACCCAACCGTGTGCTGCTTCGTGAAGTGTCACGGCCAGCAACACAGGAATCACCCACACAGAGGCTACAGCCAAAATTTGGTACAGATCAAAATCAAACATATTTGAGGGGATTATCCCAATAAGGTGTCGAAACGAAGGCGGGCTTTGCCCCAGTCCTCTGTCGTTTCAAACGATTGAGCGGCACTGGTGCGATGCAATTCACCCATCTTATAGCGCGCCCAGGCCTGGGTCGTCATCCCAGAAGCACCTTTAGCGACTTCGGCCATTTCATCCATATCACCATTGCAATGCAGTGCGACATCGCATCCGGCGTCTAGACAGGCCCGCGTTCGCTCAGAAAAATCACCCGACAAAGCCTTCATGGACAAGTCATCAGAAACCAAAACCCCTTGAAAACCAATGTCTTTTCGGATCACCTTTTCAATCACATCAGATGATAAGGTGGCCGGATTGTCTGGGTCCAAAGCGGTATAAACCACATGTGCCGTCATTGCCCATGCTGCCATATGCAGGCCTTTGAACGGCACAAAATCGATATTTTCCAAGGTTTCACGGGGCGCATCTACGATGGGCAACGCCTCATGGCTGTCCACCAGCGCACGTCCGTGGCCGGGGATATGTTTGATCACCGGGGCAATTCCCGCCTTCATCAAGCCATCCATAAAGGACTTTGCTAAAATTTGTATGGTTTCAGTGTCTTCACCGAAGGCCCTGTCACCAATGATGGGGTCAGCACCGGGTTGGGGTACATCCAAAACCGGGGCACAATCGATGGTGAGGCCAAGCTGCGAAAGCTCTTCACCAATCAAACGCCCGCCCAAAAACGCGGCATCAATGCCCGCATGAGGGTCCTTGGAATACAGATCGGCATAAGCCTTGGCAGATGGGAACTCGGGCCAATGCGGCGGCTTCAGGCGCGCCACACGGCCACCTTCTTGGTCAATCAATATAGGCGCATGGGCGTGCTCCACGGTTGAGCGTAAATCATCCACCAACGCACGGATTTGGTCCGGATTGTCGCAATTGCGCAAAAACAGGATAAAGCCCAAAGGCTGGGTTTCGGCGAAAAATGCACGCTCGCTGGCTGTCAGTTCCAATCCCGAACAGCCAAAAATAACGGCTTGTGGTTTAGGGCTTGGCAATCAAGCACCCCACAGAGCGTTTTTTCAGCGCATCGCACACGGCTTTGGCTTCACCACGGTTGGCAAACCAGCCACCGCGAACCCGATAAAACACGCCCTTCGCCCCCAGGTCTGCGCGCTGAATGACAAGTTCAAGCCCACCAAGAATATCTTTGTGTTTTTTCGCCAAACGGGCCCATTCACCCTTGGCATTGGCTTCGTTGCGCACAGCCGACAATTGGATCATGTAGCCCTTGCCTGCGGTCCCAGTGGCTTTGGTCGCCGCAGGTGCAGGCATAGGTTTCGCAGCTGGTTTTGGGGCTTCTACAGCTTTTGGTACAGGCTTTGGCTCAACCTTTGCGACAGGAACAGGTTCCGGTTTCGGTGCAGGTTTTGCTTCAACTTTTGGTGCCGGAGCAGGTGCAGCTTCAACGGTTTTAGTCGTCGGTGCAGCAGGCGGCGCCGGGGGTGTAGTGACTGCTTGTTCGACAGGTTTAGTATCTGGTTCTGGCATTGGTGCAGGTGCAGGCGCAGGCGAAGCCTTAGGCGGCTCAATCGGTGTTTCCGGCGGCGGCAACAGGCGTTCAACCTGTTGACCTTGACCAGAGACTTGATCACCTGCCATGCGGTCATAGACCAGTTTGTCACGATCCGGAACTTTCATGCCACCGGGATCGGACGGTTTTTCCTTCAACGCAAATTTCGGCGCAAGCACAACCGGCACACTGCCGGAGTTTGGGGCCGCTTGGTTCATGTCTTGATCTTGCAGGTACATCCACCCGGCCCAGCCACCACCAGCCAGAACCAAGATCAACACAAACCACAGCCACAAACCGCTGCTTTTTTCCTGTGGGCTTTTGGCAATCAGTTCAAAGTCCAGAAGCTCGGAAGCATCTGGAACATTCTCGTCATAGCCATCTTGGCCCTGGGGAGCCTCTTGCGAATCGAAATCTTTTTTCATGGCGTGAATATTAGCGCGAAATGGTTAACGCATTTCTTCTACTGGCGTGACACCGAAAACTTTTAATCCAGAGGCGATCACGTTCGCCACACCGCGGATCATCGCCAAACGTGCCAAGGTCAGCTCTTGGTCATCAGAAATGATAAAACGCAAGCCCTTATCCTTATTGCCCTTATTCCACAAACCATGGAATTCAGCCGCAAGTTCACCCAGATAGAAGGCAATACGATGGGGTTCGTGTTGAACGGCCGCACTTTCAACAATACGCGGCCACTGGCTCATCAATTTAATGAGAGCCAGCTCGTTTTCATCCATCAAGCGACCAAGATTAGCACCATGAATGGCATCATCTGAAATCGGCCCCGCGCCCAGTTCTTCGGACGCCATACGCATCACAGAATTCACCCGCGCATGGGCGTACTGAACGTAAAACACCGGGTTATCTTTGGACTGTTCTTGAACTTTGGTGAAATCAAATTCCAAGCCCGCATCATTTTTGCGGGTCAACATAATGAAGCGCACCACGTCCTTGCCAACTTTGTCGACCACATCGCGCAACGTCACAAACGTGCCTGCACGTTTGGACATTTTGACGGGCTCGCCATTATCCATCAGCGACACCATTTGGCAGAGCTTCACATCCAAAACGCCCTCGCCGCCTGTCAGCGCCTTGATGGCAGCGTTCATACGTTTGACGTAACCACCATGGTCCGCACCCCAAACATCAATCATGTCAGCGTAGCCGCGACGATATTTGTCCAGATGATAAGCCATGTCGGTGGCGAAGTAGGTCCAAGACCCATCGGATTTGGCCACTGGACGATCAACATCATCACCAAAGGCAGAAGCTTTGAACAAAGTCTGTTCGCGCTCTTCCCAATCATCGGGCAGCTTACCTTTGGGTGGTTCCAGAATACCTTCGTAGATCAGACCTTGTTCTTTCAAGAAGTCCAAAGCTTCATCCACTTTGCCACCTTGGACCAGGGTGCGTTCCGACGTGAACAGGTCGTGTTTCACACCCAGTGCGGCCAAGTCATCACGGATCATGTCCATCATCGCATCAATGGCAAAGTCACGGATCACGGGCAGCCAATCAGCCTCATCCGCATCTTTCCATTTGTCACCATCGCGATTTGCCAAGATTTTACCCGCCGGAACCAAGTAGTCGCCGGGGTACAGGCCTTCGGGGATTTCACCAATGTCTTCGCCCAAGGCTTCCAAGTAACGCAAATGGAGCGAACGCGCCAACACATCAACCTGCGATCCAGCATCATTGATGTAGTATTCACGGGTCACATCGTAGCCAGCTTTTTCAAGCAGTGCTGCCAAGGCGTCCCCAAACACAGCACCGCGGGCATGGCCCACATGCATCGGTCCGGTGGGGTTGGCGGATACGTATTCGACGTTGACCTTTTGATCCGCACCCGCAGCACTGTCGCCGTAAGCGGTGCCCGCGTCCAAGATATCGCGCAAACGCGCCTGCCAAAAATCGGTGCCCACACGCATGTTGATGAAACCCGGCCCGGCAATTTCAACACCGGTGACACCGGCCAAGCCTTCGACCTTCGCCGCCAGCAGTGCGGCAATATCGCGTGGGCTTTTCTTGGCAGGCTTCGCCAACAACATGGCCGCATTGGTGGTCACATCGCCATGGCTGGCATCGCGCGGCGGTTCCACCGTAATGCGGGATGTGTCCAAGCCTTCGGGCAGTTCGCCCGCTTGGGCCAATTCAGTGATCAGTTCCGCGATCTGGTCGCGAAAGTGGGTAAACAGGTTCATCGTTTATCTCAACTCAGCAATACGCTTAACCCAGTGTGAATTCACTGGTGCGGGCCTGTAAATCAAACAGGCGTTTGTGTTCGTCCAGGGCGTGACGGTCGGTCATGCCCGCAATGTAGTCTGCAACAACGCGGGCGGTGAGCTCATGCCCCGGTCCTGCCGCACCCACCTGCCATTCGGTGGGCAGTGTTCCGGGTTCGGCCAGGAACAACTCAAATAGGTCTTTAACCACGCGTCGCGCCTTAGATGTCATGCGGTTGAGCTTGTAATGCCGATACATATGCGGGAACAAGAACTCTTTTAGTTCACGGTCGTTTTTCGCCATTTCATCGGAAAATGCGATTAGCGGTTCGCCATAGCCACGCACATCATCCACAGTCTGCGGTTTAGCTTCTGCCAAACGCCCACGGGACTCTTGCAAGATATCTTCGACCATCATCCCGATGGTGCGGCGTACAACTTCATGCACGGTGCGTGAGAAATCCAAATCTGGATATTTTTTCTCAACCTCGGCAAAGGTTTTGCCGACGAAATCCACTTCGCGGATATCGTCAATGGTGAACAGCCCAGCACGCAGGCCATCATCAATATCGTGGTTGTTGTAAGCCACATCATCGGACACAGCCGCGGTTTGGGCTTCGCCAGATGCGTAGGTGTTGAGCTCCAGGTCGTGATCCTTGGCATACTCAACAATGGCCCAAGGCAACGCTTCGGCCTTATCAAATCCTGTCAGTGGACCATTGTGCTTGACCACACCTTCCAAGGTTTCCCAGGTGAGGTTTAGTCCATCAAAATCGGCGTAGCGTTGTTCCAACTTGGTCACAACTCGCAAAGATTGAGCATTGTGGTCGAACCCACCAAAGGGCTCCATCAGATCTTCCAGGGCAAACTCACCGGCATGACCAAAGGGGGTATGCCCCATGTCGTGCGCCAGCGCCAAGGTTTCGGCCAAGTACTGGTTCAATTCCAAGTTCTGCGCAATAGAACGCGCGATTTGGGAGACTTCTAATGAATGGGTCAGCCGCGTTCTGAAAAAATCGCCTTCATGGTTCACAAAAACCTGGGTTTTGTACTGTAAACGCCGAAACGCAGCCGCATGGATGATGCGGTCACGGTCGCGCTGATAGCAGCTGCGCGTGGCACTTTCAGGTTCAGGGTGTAAACGCCCACGGCTTTGTTCCGGGATACACGCGAACGGGGCAAGTTTTTCAGCAGAATAATTCATGGATGGAAACTACTCTGACACCCGCGTGGCTGCAAGTCACCAAGCAACCATTTGACAAATGGACTTAGCACCTTACATCAAGGGTGAAATGGGATAATATTAAGTATTATCGAATAAAAAACGCCCCAAAGAGGTTGATATGCCCGATACATCAGAAGTTCAAGAAGGCCTACAAATTGGTGACGGTGCCGTTGCACGCATTAAGGTCTTGATAGAAAACGAAAATAATCCCGATATTAAATTCCGTATCGGCATCACCGGCGGTGGCTGTTCCGGCTTTCAGTATAATTTCAGCTTGGATGACAAGGTCAACGACGACGACGTGCTGTTTGAACGCGACGGCATTGCCGTGGTGGTAGACGAAACCTCCATCCCGTTTATTAGTGGCACCGTCTTGGATTTCAAAAACGATCTGATGGGCAACTACTTCACCATGGAAAACCCTAACGCATCGAGCACTTGCGGCTGCGGCAGTTCGTTCTCGGTTTAAGCCCCAGTTTATGTAATCTTCAGAATCGTGTTACCAAGAAGGCCCTTAATTTGGGCCTTTTTGCATTTGAAAGTTGCTCCCATGAAAATCGCCACTTGGAACGTCAATTCCCTCAAAGCCCGCAAAGAACATCTGATCAAGTGGTTGGGTGAATTCGACCCGGATGTGGTGCTGTTGCAAGAACTCAAGGGAACGGAAGAAATCTTCCCGATGATGGAAGTCAACGCTGCTGGCTATGAAGCCGCTGTCGTGGGGCAAAAGACTTACAACGGCGTTGCAATTTTATCCAAAACACCCATTGAGGTAACAGCAAGACGCCTACCCGGTGAAGAAGAAGACGAGCAGGCCCGGTATGTCGAGGGCATCGTGCAAGGTGTTCGCGTGGGCTGTATCTACCTGCCCAACGGCAACCCGGCACCGGGCGACAAGTACGATTACAAAATCCATTGGATGCGACGTTTGTATGCCCATGCACGGGACTTGCTAAAAACCGAAGAAGCCTTTGTCCTGGGCGGTGATTACAATGTCATCCCCGAACCCGAAGATGTCTATGCACCGAACAAATGGACCCGTGACGCCTTGTTCCTGCCCGAAAGCCGTAATGCGTTACGCTGCATTGTAAACTTAGGTCTTACCGATGCTTTTCGCGCTTGTAACGCCGAAGGTGGACGCTATTCCTGGTGGGATTACCGTTCGGGTTCCTGGGACCGTGATGAGGGCTGTCGGATTGATCATTTGCTGTTAAGCCCCCAAGCTGCGGACATGCTGGCAGCTTGTGACATCGACAAAACACCACGCGGCTGGGACAAACCATCCGATCACACCCCTGTGTGGTGTGAACTTAAACTCTAGGCTCGATCAGACCAGGTGCTTGAACTGTAGATTCATTTGCAGGAGCTATGGATGTAACAACACGTGAGATTGTCTCTAACAAATCACGGGCTTTTACGGGTTTTTCGATGTAATCCCTGATCCACAATTCGCTGGAGCGCTCCTTCAACTTGTCTGTTGAATACCCAGTCAGCAAGACAACCTGGGTGGGCAGTTTCATTTCATGAACCGTATGGGCAAATTCAGTACCGTTCATATCGTCCATAACCCAATCACACAACACCACATCAGCGGGACGTTCTGCCAAGCGGCTGAGACCTTCTTGTGGGTTTTCTACCGACTGAATGTGGCGTATCCCGACTGCCCGCAAAATAGTGCGAACCAGCCGACGAAAATTAGGATTGTCATCCACCAACATAATACGGATATGTTCCCAGCTATCAAAGCTGGAGCCGTCGTTAAGGAAGCCCAAATTACCAGCCTGTTGGACGGCTTCAAGGTTATCCCGACACGTATCACGAAAATCGAAATCATCCTTCATGATGTGTTCGACAAGCCATTTTTTCAGAAAATCACGCAGATCAAGGATATTCACTTTCCATGGGGTCACTTGATATTCATCGTAAATTTTTCGGACTTGTCGGCTCAATAAGCTGTGGAGTTCGCGATGCTCATCAAGTCCCCCATAGCGACTTAATTCCATCATCGTTTCTTCACGCAAAAAATGGTAGTTGGTGTATTCAACCAACGCATCCAGAACACTGCCCAGAATAGATGTTTCTTCATTCTGGTTAATGCAATCATCAACCTGATTGAGTAAGTTAATCAGAACCTTGTGATCTGCATCCACAAACGGGACACCAGTCTCCAAGTCATTGGACCACTCTACAAACATGGCAACATGCCCTCCCTTGTAGAATCTGCCCACACTAGATTCTAATTCACAATTCTCATACGATAACACGCAATTGGTCTGATGAAAGCTTTCGTTTTCAAACATTCACAAAAGTGTTATTTACAGAAAATTCAGTACGTTAATGATTACATATGATCAATGGAACATTCAGACTAGTCATATTGGAACTTATCAGGTCAGACCAATCGTTTTTATGTGTTTCAACCGACTAAGAGTGGCACTTCGATACAAGCGTCAAAACATCTGAAACATTGAAGCAAGAGATCGAGATATCTAGTAAAAACGCACTTACGCTGAGCTGAACACTCAACATCTAAATCATGTGCCTTGAATTAACCTGCGTTTAAGCGATCGCCTGCCACTGGCGTTGCAGACATCGCAACACGAGAAATGGTTTCCAACAGGTTTCGTGCCTTGATTGGTTTTTCAAGATAATCGGCAATACCCAGTTCACTAGAGCGCTCTTTCAGAACATCCGTGGAATATCCAGTCAACAACACAATGCGTGTCGGCAACTGCATTTCATGAACTTTGTGGGCAAACTCAGTACCGTTCATTTCATCCATGACCCAATCACACAGCACCACATCAGCCGGACGGTCCGCCAAGCGCGCAAGCCCGTCTTGGGGGGTATCAACCACCTGAATATGTCGAATACCAACAGCACGCAAAATGGTGCGGATCAAGCGGCGGAAATTGGGATTATCATCAACCAACATAATACGAAGGTGTTCCCAACCGGTGAAACTGTTATCAGCCCCCAAGAACCCAACATCACCGGCTTGATTGGCAGCTTCAATATTATCTAAGCACGTATCACGATACGCAAAATCAGCCCCCATGATGTGATCAACCAACCACGATTTTAAGAAATCGCGAATTTCATGCGCCGTAACTTTCCAGGGACTTTCTTGATATTGATCATAAACCGTACGCACTTTTTGGCTGAGAGCTCTGTGTGTATCGCAATGCGTTTTAAGCCCAGGATACCTGCTCAACTCCATCATTTTTTCTTCACGGAGAAAATGATAATCGGTGTATTCCACCAATGCATCCAGGACACTCCCCAAAACCGTGCTTTCCTCGTTCTGATCAATACAATCATCAACTTGGTTGAGCAGGTTAATCAAGACCTTATGATCTGCGTCCACAAACGTGACACCGATTTCTAAGTCCTTAGACCATTCTATCAACACAGAACTGTTCTCCCTGATGGGTTGCCCACATTTAACTTACGTGCCCATCTAACACGCCACATGGAATTGCCAGCATTTTCACCCATAACTCTCTTGGATTCACTCAGGCAAAAAACATACAAATTAATTACTTGATATATAACACCATATCAATGGATTTATCAGAGAAGTCGTTGCTGCAACGCAGCAGTAAAAGGCTCAAGCAAGAAGCCAGCCCCAAAAGCTAAGGCCGCAGCTTATGCTGCGGCCTTTTCATCAGTTTCATACTGTATCAATTGAATACTGCTTAGCGTTCCAACTGCGATACATCACGTACAGCCCCCTTGTCGGCACTGGTTGCCATTGCCGCATAAGCACGCAGGGCTTGGCTGACTTTACGCGGACGATCTTTGGTCGGCTTCCAAGCTTTCTTACCACGTGCTTCCATGGCTTTGCGTCGTTCTGCCAAAACATCATCACTGACGGAAACATTGATGGTGCGACCAGGGATATCAATTTCAATGGTATCGCCCTCTTCCACCAAGCCAATGGCGCCGCCTTCAGCCGCTTCCGGGGAAACATGGCCGATAGACAATCCCGAAGACCCACCAGAGAAACGGCCATCGGTGAGCAATGCCGTTTCCTTACCGATCCCCATCGATTTGAGGTACGCCGTGGGGTAAAGCATTTCCTGCATACCTGGACCACCTTTTGGACCTTCATAAACCACCAAGACCACATCACCGGGAACAATCTCACCGCTGAGGATTTTTTCAACCGCTTCATCTTGGCTTTCACAAATGCGGGCACGACCGGTAAACTTCAAGATGGAAGCATCCACACCTGCGGTTTTCACAATACAGCCATTTTCCGCAATGTTGCCAAACAACACGGCTAAGCCGCCATCTTGGCTATAGGCATGCTCAATATTGCGGATACAACCCAATTCACGGTTGCTATCCAATGTCTCATAGGACTTGTCCTGGCTAAAAGCAGTTTGCGTTGGAACGCCACCAGGACCGGAACGATAAAAAGCTTTCACCAGTTCGTTGTCCGTCGTGGTGATGTCCCAATGGTCGAGGGCCTCGCCCATAGATGCTGAATGGACCGTAGCCACATCGCGATGGATCAAACCTGCCCGGTCCAATTCTGCCAAGATGCCCATAATGCCGCCTGCACGGTGAACATCTTCCATGTGGAACAATTGCGTGCTGGGTGCGATTTTTGCCAAGTGCGGAACCTTACGGCTCATGGCATCGATATCTTTCATGGTGAAGTCGATGCCGCCTTCGTTGGCTATGGCGAGAATGTGCAAGACAGTATTGGTGGAACCACCCATGGCGATATCCAAGGCCATCGCATTCTCAAAGGCTTCCTTTCCACCAAGATTTCGCGGCAGAACGCTTTCGTCATCATCTTCATAGTAACGCTTTGTGATTTCCATCACGACACGACCAGCCTCTTCGAACAAACCCTTGCGTGCTGCGTGGGTTGCGAGCAATGAACCATTGCCCGGCAATGCCAAGCCTAAGCCTTCAGCCAAGCAGTTCATAGAGTTCGCGGTAAACATGCCGGAGCATGATCCACATGTGGGGCAGCTGGCACGTTCAAATTCCATCACCGTTTCATCGGATACGTTGGGGTCGGCGGCTTGGATCATGGCATCGATCAAATCGACTGCGATCTCTTCGCCATCAACAACCACTTTGCCCGCCTCCATCGGTCCACCGGATACAAACACAACGGGGATGTTCAGCCGCATAGCCGCCATCATCATACCTGGCGTGATTTTGTCGCAGTTGGAAATACACACCATTGCATCGGCACAGTGGGCATTGACCATGTATTCAACGCTGTCAGCAATGATTTCGCGCGATGGCAGTGAATACAACATACCGTCATGGCCCATTGCGATGCCATCATCCACCGCAATGGTGTTGAATTCTTTCGCCACGCCACCGTGATTTTCAATTTCACGGGCAACCAATTGGCCCATATCCTTCAGGTGAACGTGACCCGGTACAAACTGTGTGAACGAGTTCACCACCGCAACGATAGGCTTACCAAAATCGTTGTCTTTCATACCTGTGGCGCGCCACAAGCCGCGGGCTCCGGCCATGTTGCGGCCGTGGGTGGATGTACGTGAACGATATACGGGCATGTCTGGGGTCCCTGAAGTCTAATTTAAAACGAACACGGAAAATAACCGTCTCAACTGTGAAATTCCAGCGCGAAAACAGTTTCTCTGCGTTTAACCTTGTCCTTCGAGTGCAGCACGGACTTGAAGCTCGGGATTGAGGCTGTCTCCGAATTCACCGGCTGCCCGATCTTGTTGATATTTAACCGGGTTTTCTTGAAAGGCTTCGAAAACCTCAACCGCGTGTTGAAAATCAAAAAATGAGGTCGCAATCCCACCATTCCAAGTAATGGCGACGGGACGCCCGGGCCTCGCTTTTAACAACGCTAAGATGCCAAATGCGGTGCGTTTTTTGGGATACTCATTAATGCGAATGCCTGCCGCTATATAAGCATCCACATTGGTGCGAAACAAATCCCATGACACCAACGTTACGCCATCCAAACTGGCGTAACCAGCCATTTCCCGGCGCGCCAAAGGCGACGTGTCCGCCGTGACGCCTTGATATGTCACGTAGGCTGGTTGACGCGCATCAATAAACACTTCAATCAATTGCGTATCGGCAGCCGACACACTTTGCACACTGCCACAAACAGACAACGTGATCAGACAAATCAGGGTGCGGACAAATACAGCTCTCACAATGGCCAGATCATAACACAGCAAAATCAAAACGGGGGGCAGCCAATTTGCGTCCCCCCCGTAAGAAAATGATGATCTGTCAAGACTTAAGCAGATGCACGCAGGTCTTCAGCTACACCCTTCAACAAATCCTGTACTTCCATGGCGACTTCACCCAGGCTTGGATTTTCAATTGCTGCCATCGATGCAATGGGGTCCACAATGGAGACTTCAATTTTACCATCGTCATTTTGTTGCACCAAAACATTACACGGCAACATCACACCGATTTTATTTTCAGCGCTGATGGCCCGAAAAGCATGGCTGGGACTACATGCGCCCAAAATCATGTATGGGTTGATATCTTCACCCAATTTTTCCTTCATCGCATTTTGCACGTTAATGGTGGTGAGAACGCCGAGGCCCTTTTCTTTCAAAGCCGCTGTGGCTTTATCGATGGCTTCGTCAAATGTGCAGTCCAAAGTAACGGTAAAGTGGTAGCTCATGGTCGCGGTGGGTCCCTATCTTAAAATGAAATTGTACATACACAAGGTGGGGTTTATTACCCAAAAGCGCAACCCCTTTTCAACAACTTTTCCCGTTGTTTTGATTGATTATGCCGCCAGAGCCAAGTAGCCTCTAGGTATGAGTGAAAACCTTGAAACTCTTCATGATCTTCAAATCATGGCCCGCTACAACCAATGGGCCAATCAGCACCTTTATGACGTGGTCAAAACCCTATCGGATGAAGACTATCGTGCTGATCGTGGGGCTTTTTTCAACTCAATCCATGAAACATTGAACCATCTTCTGGTGATTGATCGGGTCTGGACCAGCCGTATCAATGGCGAATATTCAGGCATCAAGGGGTTGGATCAAATCCTTCATGAAGACTTCATGGACCTACGCGCCGCGCGCGCGGCCATGGATAGCCACATTCGCATGCTAGCAGACCGCCGTTGTGTCGGTTTAGACGGTGGATTGGACCAAGAAGTGCGCTACCGCACCGTTGCCGGTGAAGACAAACACGCCTCTCCCGTGCGGCACATCTTTTTGACCTTGTTCAATCACCAAACCCATCACCGCGGCCAAATCCACTGCATGCTGACCCAAGCCGGAATTCGAGACATCCCACCAATGGACCTGATTTTCATGTACCGTGAAATGTCTGAAGCTGCCGAAAACGCTTAAGTCCTGTCCTCCCCTAAAATTAATATTCTTTTTTCCTCATATAATGCTTGATTTCCACTTAAATCCGACTTATTTAGTCGGGTATGAGTTAAGAATAATTCTAATTATAATATGCAACTCTTCCATAATTGGAATCGGTTAGGAGACAGACATGGATTTCGAAACTGACGGCGAAGGCTTCTTACGCAATCGCAGCGAATGGACCCCGGAAATTGCACGCGAAATTGCGCGCCGCGATGGCCGCGATCTTACCGACGAGATCATGAGCTATATTGATGCTGCACGCGCAATGTACGACCGCGATGGCACGGTCCCCCCAATCCGTAGGTTCACCAAGGATATGGGCGTAGACAAGAAACAGCTCTTTCAAGTGTTCGAAACGGGACCGATGAAACTAATTTGCAAGTGGGGCGGCCTCCCCAAGCCCACAGGCTGCGTCTGAAGACCACTTGTACAGCCATGCGTTTGGCAAAATACTGTGGGACCAGATGGACTGAACCCACAGACCTTGAAGGGGACGGGTCAATCCGTCCCCTTTTTTTTATCATGACTGTTCCGTTCTTATTTAGCCGAGCAAGCCTTAGAGGTCTGAATCGTCATTGCCATCTTGTCATTAAACGAAACGGGCCAGAAATCAGCCGCCATCATGATCCCCGCAATTTTTTGCTCCTGTGTGACTTGTGCTCGGACTTCATCAAACAGCTCTTCGGCTTCACCACTTTCACCAAGGTTTTCATTGGTGGCAACACTCAGCCATTTATACGCTTGCACCAAATCGTTTGACATATAGTGACGACCAAGGCTCAACTGCGCCCGGTCATCGCCTAAGTCTGCACTTATATGCTCCAACAAGAGAACCGTATCTGTATCGTTCTGATTGGCTTGCACCAACCAATCAAGAGCCTCAAGCGCACCCAGAGTTGCCGCACGGCAATACCATGCTATAGCCTGAGCTTGATCACGCACTCGTCCCAAACCTTCGTCATACATGCGTGCAACATAAATCTGCGAGGAAACATGCCCGGCCTCGGCCAAGGGGTTCAAAATGGCATCCGCCAACGTGTAGTCTTCACCATTAAATGCTTTGACTGCTGTATTGAAAGCCAAAGCATTCATATCCAAGTCCTGTGCTTTGCACAGTTCTGACTTTTGAATTTCGGATTGCAGGTGCTTTGAAAATGGTTTCGGTTGCCAACGTGTAACTTGGTCTGTGAGTGAACGCCGTTGATCCGGAGAAAGTGCTTTTTGTGCATCGTTTAAATATTCAGATGCCAATGAATTACCTGTCGGACTGTCACCCAATGCAATCGACAGCCATGTATAGGCTTTCGTTGCATCCTCGGCTGTGCCTTCACCATCCAAGTGGTTCATACCCAAGTTCACTTGAGCAATAGGGTCGCCCAATTGGGCCGCATGCTGATACCACCAGTTTGCTGTCTGTGGATTTGGCTCAACACCCGCACCGTTGACATACATACGCCCAATATTGGCCATAGACTTTGCATTGCCTTGCAGGGCCGCACGACAATACCACCGACTGGCTTCCTGATAATCTTTGAGGGTCCCTTTGCCATAAGCATGCATATAGCCCACATAATGCTGTGCCTGCATGTCCCCCGTGACAGCCAATGAGGTCATCTGCGACAATGCTTTCTCATAATCCTTGGCTTCGTAGGCTGCATTGGCTTGGTTGTATAAAGCTTGCGTGTCTAAGGCAAACGCTGGATTGGATAGGCCCATCAAAACAACAAGGCCAAGACGCGAAATCAAATTCAAAGGAGCCCCCTCACCAAAAGTTATCGCACAACCCTTCCATACGGATTGCGCGATAGCAAGTATTCCCAACAAAGCTATAATGGCTTGAAAATACTTTCCGCATTTTCTGATTTTAAGCGTGCATAAAACTCAATTGCATAACGATCAGTCATACCTGCAATGAAATCACAAATAACACGTTTCCGAGTTTTGACCTTTGATGCAGCTAGATAGTCTCTTTGAAAGTCATCAGGTAATAAATTGTACCCACCTTCTGCATCTAGCGCACAAAAAATGGTCTGGACAATATCATAGCCACGGTACTCAGCAACTTTCAAACGAGGTGACATTATCTGCGAACAATATGCCAACTGCTTGAGCACTTCAATTTCAAGAAACGTTTTGTCATCAATCATTACTTTTGATAATGCGGGTTTTTTCTTATTCACTTCTAATGTCACACCACGAATAAAACGCCCTACAATTTTAGAAGTGAAATCAGTTCGATCATAACCTATTGCACTGAGATTTTTTGCATTTTTATAGATCTGCGGAGGAAGTAAAACTCTTGCAGACACTTTTGGATCAAGACCTGAACTTGTTTTATTGAATATTGCGTCCAACACCTTTCGGTCAACAGAGAACAATCCAGCCGATACAAAGAGTTTTAATGCAGTGGATATAACATTGTCCTCAAGTTTATCTTTTTTCTTTCTGCTCAAGCGATCATAGTCAGTCGGTTTTCCACCTTTTCTCTTTTCTAGAGCTTCATGAACCTTCTTGACTACTTTACTTAAAAGAACATGTGATGAGAAAAAATCAAGCGGGTTCAAAAAACCCGCCTTCAATGCATCCTCAATGTCATATGTGGAATATGCAATATCATCTGCAGCTTCCATGATCTCACACTCAACCGTACGAAAAGAACCTCGAGAAGAGCTAACATGCTTTTTTATTTCTTTGACAAGCTCCAGATCACTCGAATAGTACCCCTTCATCAATTTACTATTTTTCGCACGTCGAATACCAATAGGGGTATTATATTTTAGCACTGCAGCTAATGTACGATATGTTGGATTCAGACCATAACGACAGTCTTCATCATTTACTCCATATGCAACATCATCAGCCCGCCCTGCTTTAATTTTTTTCTCAAGAACAGCAATAATTCTAAGGGTTTGTGCATTTCCCTCAAACCCTCCATATTGCTTCATGCAGTCGTCCAGGGCACGTTCTCCATTGTGTCCAAATGGGGGATGCCCCAAATCATGAGCTAAGCCTGCTGTCTCTATCAAATCAACATCTAAAGGTCCGTACGGATCTAGAGGGTCTACTAATTTTTCCTTAATCAAAGAATCGTTAAACTTAATTGAAATTGACTTGGATATTTGAGCAACTTCTAAGGAATGCGTAAGGCGATTACGAAAAAAATCAGACTCAATCCCTGGAAAGAGCTGCGTTTTTCCCTGCAGTCTACGAAATGCCGGGCAATGTACTAACCGCGCATAATCTCGACGAAATGCGGAACGATACTCACCACTATCGCCACCATTTTCGTCAAGGCGTCGTTGATAATCTTTGTCAGTATAAAACTGAATCATTTAACAATTACGGCCTTTAGCTCTTTTTGCTCACTAAGATTTCCCCGCCGCTCTTCTCTATTTTTTTTCTTTAAATAATTCATAGCAACTCTTTGCACAACTTCAACATCACGGCGCGCCATTTCAAGGCCTATTCGACGTCCAGATACAGCTTTCTGTTTTAACTTAGCCGACATAGAGAACCTCCCGATTTGTCTGATAGGATGACGAATCACACCCTACGATGATTCTACCATATATAGTTATTGCCAACAATTTAACGACAATAAGGCTAAAGATCAGCCAAACGAGCCAATGCTTCATCCAACTTTGCCCGCTCAGCCTTCAAGCCTTCCAAACGTTCGCGTTGTTCAGCGACAACCGCTTCTGGTGCTTTGGCCAAGAAACCTTGGTTCGACAATTTCTTGTCGTACTTGGTGATTTCGGGATCGAGTTTTTTGATCTCTTTGTTTAGGCGTGCACGCTCTGCGTCCACGTCAATAACACCAGTCATGGGCAGAACAACAGTGGCTTCACCGACAACGGTGGAGACAGAGCCCTTCTCAACCTCACCATCCAGCGCAGACGAGTCTTCGATGCGGGCCAATCGATGGATCAAATCTCGGTTGGTATCCAAACGTGCCAAGGTCTCCGCAGATGCATCTTTCAAACGCAGCGTCAGTTGAGATTTTGGCGGAATGTTCATTTCAGAACGCACAGTCCGCACGGCTGAAATCAACCGCACCACCCAATCCATTTCGGCTTCAGCTTCGGCATTTTCCAGACCAGACAGGTTGGGCCAGTCTTGCAACATAATCATGCTGTTACGTTCCGTAATCTGTGTCCAAAGCTCTTCCGTCACATAAGGCATGATCGGGTGTAGCATCAACAAGATTTGGTCGAACACCCAAGCCATAGTGGCACGCGTTTCAGCTTTCGCATCTTCATCCTCACCGTTGAAGATCGGCTTGGTGAATTCTACGTACCAGTCGCAGAAGCTGCCCCAAGTAAAGTGATAACCCGCATCTGCTGCTTCGTTAAAACGATAGCCTTGGATAGCCGTTTCGATCTTGCCAACGGCTTCAGCCGCTTTGCCAATAATCCAACGGTTGACCGTCAACTTCACGGATGAAGGATCGAAGTCAGCCAACGGTTTACATTCGTTCATTTCGGCAAAGCGTGCGGCATTCCAGATTTTGGTCACGAAGTTGCGATAACCTTCGATACGGCTGACGGACAACTTCACGTCACGACCTTGAACCGCTTGGCTGGTCATGGTGAAGCGCACGGCATCAGAACCGAACTGATCAATCAGTTCCAAGGGGTCCATCACGTTACCCTTGGACTTGGACATTTTTTGTCCTTTTTCATCGCGCACCAAAGCATGGATATAGACATCTTTGAACGGCACTTCGTCCATGAAGTGCAGTCCCATCATCATCATTCGGGCAACCCAGAAAAAGATGATGTCAAAGCCCGTCACCAAACAATCGGTCGGATAGTAGCGTTTCACTTCTGGTGTATCATCAGGCCACCCTAGCGTTGAGAACGGCCAAAGTGCAGAGCTGAACCAAGTGTCCAACACGTCCGGGTCACGGGTTATGTCGGTGGCTACGCCGTAATGCTTTTCGGCTGCGGCTTTGGCTTCTTCTTCAGTGTATTCCACGAACGGGTGACCATCCGGGCCATACCATGCCGGAATTTGGTGGCCCCACCAGATCTGACGGGACACACACCACGGCTGGATGTTACGCATCCATTCAAAATAAAGATTTTCGTACTGCTTGGGATGGAAGGTGGTGCGGCCATCTTCCACAGCTTTGATTGCATCTTTGGCCAAGACTTTGGCATCAACAAACCATTGATCCAACAACCACGGCTCAATCACCACGCCGGAACGGTCACCATAAGGCACGGTCATGGGGTTTTCTTCGATTTTATCGAGAAGGCCTAAGCCTTCCATTTCTTTAACGATGGCATCGCGCGCTTCGAAACGATCCAAGCCTTGCAGGTGAGCCGGAGCATTTTCATTGATGGCAGCATTGTGATCCAACACATTGATCACTTCAAGCTTGCAGCGTTTACCAACTTCAAAGTCATTGAAATCATGCGCAGGCGTGATCTTCACAGCACCAGAACCTTTTTCCGGGTCCGCGTAATCATCGGCCACAATGGGAATGGCACGACCAACAATCGGTAAAATAACGTTCTTACCCACCAAGTCGGTGTAACGTTCATCATCCGGGTGTACAGCCACACCGGTGTCGCCCAGCATGGTTTCCGGACGCGTGGTACCGACGGTAATAAACTCACCTTCACGGCCTTCGATGGGATATTTGAAGTACCACATCTTGCCGTTCTGATCGCGGTTTTCGACTTCCAGATCGGAAATGGCGGTGTGCAAAAGCGGATCCCAATTGACCAAGCGCTTATCGCGGTAAATCAGGCCCGATTTGTGCAGTTCAACAAAGACCTTCTGAACCGCTTTGGACAAACCTTCGTCCATAGTGAAGCGTTCACGGTCCCAATCGCACGATGCGCCTAAGCGGCGCAACTGACGGGTAATGGTGCCACCACTTTCGGCTTTCCAGTCCCAAACACGTTCAATGAATTTATCGCGTCCCAAATCATGACGAGTTAGGCCTTCGGCTTCCATTTGGCGTTCCACAACCATCTGCGTAGCGATGCCCGCATGGTCAGTGCCGGGCTGCCATAGGGTATCTTTACCCAACATGCGATTGTAACGGATTAGGATATCCTGAAGCGTATTGTTCAGTGCATGCCCCATATGCAGGCTGCCCGTCACGTTGGGTGGCGGAATGACGATGGTATAGGCGTCTTGTGCTTCGGATTTACCGCATGCAAATGCACCAGATTTTTCCCACTGTTCATAGATGCGCTGTTCAACATCTGCGGGGGTATAGTTTTTATCCAACATCGTTCATTCGTCCATAACAGGGTGTAATGTGTAAAGATTGGTTTCTATAACAAAAACGCCGCCCGGGGAAGCCTGGGCGGCGTTTTGATTGAGAGTTTTGAACGCTTAGCCGTCCAGCTTCTCTGCCCGGTTGATCATGCGGTCGATTTCTTTCTTCACCAAACGCTCGATCAAATACGGCAGGTTCTGATCCAGCCACTCTTTCAACAATGGGCGCATCATTTCGCGCACCATACCTTCGAGCGTAACATCGGAACCACCAACTTGCAGTTCGCGTTCGCTTAAAATCGCACGGGCCAAGTCCGCCAAAACATCGCTGGACGCGTTGTAAGCGCCCATAGACATGATCGATTGCGCTACATCGGTGCCTTCGGGCAGCGTTGTGATCATTTCTTCAGTCAAATCCAAGATTGAAGAAATATCCGGCTCCCCACCTGGACGTGGCGGTGGCGGTGGCGGTGGCGGCGGCGGTGGTGGCGGTGCTGCAACCACAGGTTCAGGAATTGGCGCTGGCTCAGGAATCGGCTCGGGCTCGGGCTCGGGTTCCGGTTCGGGCTCTGCTAATTCGATGATGGGTTCTGGTTCTGGTTCTGGCTCGGGTTCCGGCTCTGCTGCCATTTCTTCCATAGCAGCAGCCATGTCCATTTCCGGCTCGGGTTCCGGCTCAGGCGCCATTTCTTCCATGGCGGCAGCCATATCCATTTCTTCTTCTGGTGCTGGTTCAGCAGCCGGAGCCTCTTCCTCCTCACCATCCTCTGACAGGATGCGGCGGATAGAGGCTAGGATGTCCTCCATCGATGGCTCTTCGCCGTTTTGTCCTTGCGCGTCTTCACTCATGAAAAGCTCGCTTATCCCCCGAGGTGTCTATGTCAGTTCCGGGTACGTTTATTTGTCGGCACCGCCGTCAATATCACCACCGAACCACTTGTTCCGAACGTCCTGATAATGCCCTTGTGCATTATAGAAATCCACTGCGAGGTTCATTGTAGATGCCGTAAGGTTACCAATTGATGAAAGCAATGACAATTCTGCGACAGTCTTATCCCTTTGAGATTTAACAAGATTCACCCGCGCATCTAGCAATTCCTGCTCTGCATCAAGGACATCCAAGACTGTTCGAGAACCAACACTGGCTTCACGTTGGACCCCTTCAAGGGCGGTTTCTGCTGCACGAACTTGAGTTTTGATGGCATCGATTCGCGCTCTGGTCGCGGCCAAGCTCTCCCACGCGGTACGTACTTCTTCAGCCACATCTCGTTTCGCTTGGTCCAAATCCAGGCGGCTCGCCTGTGCCGTTTGACGGGCTTCACGCAGCTGCGAATAGACCGACCCGCTTTGGTACAACGGTACACTCAAGGTCAATTTAGCTTCGTATGCATTGGACCAATAACCATCTGATGCCGTATCCAGCGAACGGCTTGCGCTCCCACTCAAATCCAGTGATGGCAACAGCTGGCCTTTGGTACTTGCGATATCAGCTTGAGCAGATTTTTCATCATAAAGCGCCGCAACAATGGTGGGATTGTTGGTATCGGCAACATTCAGCGCCTCATCCAAGGTTTCCGGCAAAGGCAAGCCCAACAATGGCTCGCTCAAATCCGCAGGCGCATTGCCAATAATGTTTGCATAATTGGCCCGAGACGTTTTCAAATCACCTTCGGATTGAATTCGGTCAGCCGTGGCACCCGCTAAACGCGATTCGGCCAAATGCACGTCTGTTCGTGTAATTTCACCCACGTTAAAACGATCCTGCGTGGCTTCCAATTGGCTGGATAAAACCTGTTCGTTCTTTTCGTTCAGCTCAACCACCGCACCGTCACGCAAAACATTCAGATATGCTGTTGCTGCGTTCAAGAGAACCGTTTGCTCTTCAGTCACTAAGCGAGCACGCTGCGCATAGACATCATGCTCAGCCCCATCGGTCTTGGCCACAGTCTGCCCACCTGCATAGAGCGATTGGCTCAAACTCAATGCTAGGGTCCTTGGCGTCGTGTCGACTTTTCTTCGAGTCGTATTGGTTTCTTGCTGCTTTTTAGATGACGTTCCTTCAACGCTAATGGATGGACGCCAGCCAGAAATCGCTTGGGCAACACCTTCATCTGTTGCCCGCAAAGTAGCACGGGCCGACTGCAGCGTTGGGTTGGAGGCATAGGCTTTTGCCAAAGCCTCTTGCAACGTCTCGGCCTGTGCCGGGCTCACCATTGCCAAAACACCCGCTGTCAAAGCAACCAAAGAAACTGTATTGTTCAGCATTTTCATAAACTTATCACGCCTTCAAGGCCCAAAGAATCAATATTTCAGTGGGCTACACTATACATATCTACGGACAATGACCATAGTCTAGAACGAGGGGAAAAAGCCCGCAATCTCTATGGATATTTGGCTTAAGCCGCCATTTCTTCGAAGCGTCGCCATGATGCCATACCGCCCATCAACGATTGAGCCGTTTCAAAGCCGTTTTGACGCAACCAATGCGCTGCCATCAACGAGCGGTTGCCGTGGGCACAAATAATCACCAAATGGTCAGCTTCGGGCAATTCATTCAGATGCTGAGGCAGTTGATTTAACGGAATGTTGGGGCTGTCGCCCGCTGGGGCTTGGGCCACTTCCCAAGGCATGCGCACGTCAATAAATGCTGCGTTCAGATTGTTTGTTTGGATTTTATGCAAACCGTGAGCATCGATTTCAATGGGCAAATTCATAACGACTGGTGCTCCGTCTTTATCATTATCTGTTTTTGGGCATTGCGACTGCGAAGCCCAATCGCTTCTAGCCGTCCCAATTTGTATATTAGATAATTCTTATACAGAGGAATTGCAAGTCCCCTAAGCACGAAAAATGCTCAGGGGATGGAAAAGAAAAAACGGTTCGTTTTTAAAAGGTAAATTTAGGCTTTGCTGCAAACTCAGGCAGAGCCGGAACGTTAGCATCAAACAATTCGACTTCAGACACCACCCCGTCTGTTTTGGTGGCCAAAATCGCCTTGCCCGTACCAGCAGAAGTTTTGACATAAACCAAACGCCCGCCCTCGGCCAACTGGTCGGTCAAACTTTGCGGTAAATCACCGACAGAACCATTGATGAAAATGACATCATATGATCCTTGATCCGGATCACCTTTTGTCAGGTCACCGCTAACCATGCTCACCGTATCGCAACCTTGGGCACTGAGGGTTTCTGTCGCCAGCTGGCTCAAACCATCATCCGATTCGACTGCAATCACAGCCGAAGCAATTTTTGCAATCGCGGCCGCTTCATATCCTGTTGCGCCACCAACAACCAGGGCAACATCGGATTCTTCAATGGCAGCGAATTGCATTAAGCGCGCCAGAACCATCGGCTCCATCATGATACGGCCAGTGCCGACCGTGATGTCTTCATCGATATAAGCCATGTTTTTCAGCACGTCGCTCAAAAATGCTTCGCGGGGCAATTCTTCCAAGGCCTCAACAACCAAAGAATCGGTCACGCGGTTGGTGCGGATTTGACCTTCGACCATATTGTGGCGGGCAAGCGCGAAGTCCATGGGGCAGTCCCTCTGTTCAAAGCCATGCGCGATTGGGCGTCATGGCGCATTATCATATATTTGACGGCCTTAAAGTCTGTGTCTTTAAAACCGCCCCCAGTTGCGACGCACTATAACCTAGGGCGCGTGCACCGCACAATGGCGATATTCATTCCAATTGCACCCTGTAAAATCCCGGTTTTGCACTCCTTAACCCCCGATTTTTTCAGTAAAAAATCGGGGGTTAAGGTATCTTAGAAAAAAAATGCAAAAAATACTGATCGGGTGCTTGACCCAGGCAAGTCGTCGTTTTATGTTCCAGCGCCTTCACGAGGAGGGTAACGGAGCCCCACGGCTCCCCTTGCTGACTAATGTTTAGCCACAGTCGGCATTGGGCAGGATGGCGCGGTGGCGGAGTGGCTACGCAGCGGCCTGCAAAGCCGTGTACACCAGTTCGATTCTGGTCCGCGCCTCCATCCCACCTTCTCGTACAAGGTACGCCTGATCCGGCGTAGCTCAGTTGGTAGAGCAGACGACTGTTAATCGTCTTGTCGCAGGTTCGAGTCCTGCCGCCGGAGCCAATCAAAAAGCCAGTCCAGAAATGGGCTGGCTTTTTTGTATTCTGAACACCTCAAGAATCTTAATAATATCCTCATTCCCTCTATGCATGATGGCCCCCAGATACTGCAGGCATAGAACATGCGAAGGAGGAAACATTGAAACTGCTTGATGCGAAGACCGTGACCACCCGCGCCACTTTTATGGTGCAATTGGCAAAAATGCTGGCCAAAGCAAAAAAACAGAGCGCAGCCGCCTAAAACGCTTCACGCACTGAAGACACACAAAAGGGGCCCCCAATTGGTGGCCCCTTTCGTATGCATTCTTCAAAAGCCTATTTTGCTTTTTTCAGAGCTTTCTTCGCTTTTTTCAATTTTTTCTTCTGCTTAGCCACTTTGGCTTTCAACTTCTTAACTTTAGCTTTTGCCATATTGAGGTTGCTCCATTTCAGATCACTAACAAACGTGAAGGTTAAGAATTGGATTTATGGTCTTTGACAAAGGAACGGATAAAACGTCGGATTTCCCGTGCAGCGCTGGTATCCAAATCGTCACACAGGCTCACAAATTCATCGCGATCATTGCCATTGATGCGAATAATCAACTGCGAATCCTTTTTGTTTTTCTTCGTCTTTTTCTTATCCGCCATACCAATCTACTCTCCACAATAACGATACAAAACAATACACAATCGATATGCTTTGTATATACTTTTTGTGTTGCGATATCAATCATGCTTACGCTACTCATTTGCGCACATAAGGGTATATGTTATCCTTCACCATCAGGAAGAGGACCGTATATATGCTTCGTTTCATTGGTGTTTTGGGTATTTGCATACTGACCATGAGCTTTATGGCATCACATGCCGAGGCTGATCCGGGTTCTGATGCGTATCGTGCTGGTAATTATGAATTGGCACGCACTGAATGGGAAAAGAACGCCTATTCCGACCCATTTGCGGCCTATAACCTGGGAATACTATATGAGACCGGCAAAGGTGGGGCGCCTGACTACAAAACAGCTTTTAAATGGTATTTAGAGGCCGCAAACGATGCCCGTAAAGATGAGCTGAAAACATTGAAGCGCCAGGCGGTCTTCGCTATGGGACGTATAACCATTACCAACAGAGATGCCGACCTCATTTCCACGACTGGAAGCAAACTCAGCACCTTGGCTATGAAAACAGGTGATCCTCATGCACTGCGTCTGCGGGGACTGTTGATGGAATTCCAAGCCGATCATTCCATTGAAAACAACATTCGCAATGCTGATAACCCCATGCGTTTTGCCTACGGTTTGTTACGGGTTGCAGCAGACCGCGGGGCCCCCTTGGCCGAAGAAGAAGCCAAACGTGTCTTCAAAAAGGTCAACGACAAGGGCAGAGCCAAAAACAACATCAATCTTGTTCGGGATGAGTTGCAACGCAATGGTGTCGGCCTTCGTCAAACCAAGCCTAAACACAAAAGCACACCTAAGGCACCCAAGGTAACAAAAACGAAAAAACCGAGTGGCAAAAAAGCACAAAACCACATTGACGATCCAGATAACAGGTCCGATATACAGCACCCAGAAATTGAGTGACCTAACCTAAATCCGATCTTGATCCGTTGAATTGTCCCCCACCCCATTTGGGCTTTGGGGCTTGGGCTTGCGTCGAATTAAGATGTCCCCATTTTCAAGAATAACCGGCGCTTCATACTGCGGAATTGAAGACATAATCATTTTCAATGTACCGAGCACCATGCGTGCTGCATCTTCTAATTGTTCTTGTGGCGATGGCTGTGACTGAGAACTTTGCGCCAACGCAACATGGCTGGACAGAGTTAAGCTCAACACGACACATGCAATCACAGGCAAACGAGAAACAAACATGATGATGAGAGACTCCGTTTGATTGTTGTGAGTACAAAGTTTATCACGTTTTCAACTTTGTAACTCCTTCTCCCTTCCCCATATACAAACTAAGCCGTCCACACAATAGGAGCCAGTCATGAGTAAACCCATAATTGCCGCCTGTGAACCTTTAGAAGTCGACTTGATAGCTGGTAAAAATTACGCTTGGTGCGCCTGCGGTCGATCCAAAAAACAGCCCTTTTGTGATGGTTCTCATAAACAATGCGACATTAAACCCGTGGTATTTAAGGCTGATAAGACAGAAAAAGTGTGGCTATGTATGTGCAAACATACGTCTAATCACCCTTTTTGTGATGACACACACAATACATTAAAAGATGACAACACTTAACCTGCTCCCACTTTCGGCGTAAAATACTAGATAGTCGAAACCACTGGAGCATTGCCACAATGACATTTGTGAAAAACGCCATATCCGTGACTTTGGTCGGTTCCCTAATCATGCTCGGTGGGTGTAGCACCACACAAGATCAGGGCCAAAAAGAAACCGTCGGCACCATTGCCGGTGCGGTTTTGGGTGGCATCATCGGCTCTAAAATGGGCAAAGGTGAAGGCCAGCTTTGGGCAACGGGCGCAGGTGCTGTACTTGGTGGATGGCTGGGCAAAAGTATTGGTCGCAGTCTTGATGAGCAAGATAAGGCCATGATGAATCGCACGTCCCAAGCATCCTTGGAACACACCTCCACGGGGTCGACCTCTACCTGGCGAAATCCAGATTCTGGCCACAGTGGGTCCGTTACGCCAACCCGCACGTACCAAAAAAGTAACGGAACCTATTGTCGTGAATTTGAGCAAGTTGTGAATGTGGATGGCGAAGACCATGTCGCCACGGGAACCGCTTGTCGTCAAGCTGATGGCAGCTGGCGCGTCGTGAATTAACGCGCCAGCGCGCACCTTATTCGTAAGTGCACAGATACGCCGTATCCTGCTCAACCTTGAGCTGGAAACTTTGGTTTGCGGCGACTTCAAACGATGTCCCAGACGCGAAGGTTTTGAAACCATCTTCCCCCGGCAATTGAACAGTCAATGCCCCGGACACCACAGTCATCACTTCCTTTTGGCTGGTAGAAAATTCATACTCACCCGGAGCCATGACACCAACGGTGGCTGGCAATTTCTCGCCTTGGAAAGCAATGGATTTGACGTTGCCGTCGAAGTATTCATTTACGGAAAACACGGAAAGCTACTCCTCAGAATCTGATATACGCGCGCATGTAATCGCGCCCAGACATCAGATGCAAGCTTTCATCTCCATTTACCTTTAAAAATCTCGGATCCCATCGATCACTTCACGCAAACCACAATTGCATCGTTCACGGTTATCACCATGGATACAATCTTCTTTGTGTTTAACAAAGGCCAACGCACGATAGGCCATATTGCGCAAATGTCCGGCATGTGATGCCAAGGCGCGTTCAATAATAATTTGCAAATAGTCAGGATCGAGAGGTTTGGCTATAAAATCAACTGCACCATTACGAAAACATTGAACAGCAACATTTTGCGCACTGTTCGCCGTCATTATGATACAGGGCGTCTTAATATTGCTATCCTGAATCTGTCGCAAAAGCGATAAACCATCCAATCTAGGTAAATCATAGTCGATCAACACAAGATCAACACCACCAAGCTTCAAATCATTAACAACGGTATCGCCAGAATATACCCCCGCATATGTATAGTTTTGCTGTGACAGAACTTGTTCCAACCACAAGTGCAAATCTTCATCGTCATCGACGACCAGTATGTTCGGCACAAATGTTCTCCTTACGCCACACATCCCCCAGTTGCATTATAGATAGCACAAACACGTGAACAATTATACCTAAGTAGTAATATTATCTACCTATACAACCTGATCCTAACTTGTGACCATTGCCTTGCATGCGTAGACTAACATTTGATTCCAATGATAATGCGAAAGGCACATTATGTCCCAAATTGAGCAACGCCTATCTGAACTTGGCCTGACCTTACCCGAAGCAGCCGCACCTGCTGCAAACTATGTTCCTTACGTTCAAACCGGAAATCTGGTGGTGGTGTCTGGCCAAATCACTATGGAAAATGGTGCGATAAAATATGTTGGACGTGTAGGCAAAGACTTCACCACCGACGAAGCATATGAAGCCGCCAAACTTTGCGGCCTCAATCTAATCGCCCAAGTCAAAGCTGCCTGTGAGGGGGACTTAGACCGCGTACAGCGGGTCGTGCGATTGGGTGGTTTCGTCAACTGCACCGATGACTTTACCGATCAGCCCAAAGTCATTAATGGTGCATCAGATTTGATGGCTGAAGTTTTTGGCGATAAAGGCAAACATGCCCGTGCTGCTGTGGGTGTCAATACCCTACCCTTAGGTGTCGCAGTTGAAGTCGAAGGCATGTTTGAAATCAGCTAGATTTAACTTGCCTTAATGGTACGGCAACCACATCTCTAGGCCATGCCTGACGGACACGAACAATTCAATATATCTCTTTGCGAAAGCCTAACCGACGTCCCCGCCCAATCATGGGATGCTTGTGCGGGGACAGAAAACCCGTTTCTCAGCCACACCTTTCTCAGCTCTCTTGAAGATGCAGGCTGCATCACACCAGAAACGGGCTGGGTCACTCGCCATATTTTGATCAAAGACCAACACGGCACGCTTTTGGCCTGTGCGCCTTTATATCTTAAGGGCAATTCCATGGGCGAATATGTATTCGACTGGAATTGGGCTGAAGCATTTGAACGTGCAGGCGGAAATTACTATCCCAAATTAATCTGCGCCGTACCCTTCACCCCGGCGACCGGACCCAGATTATTGGTAAACGGCAGCCTCAGTCCGGTCTTACAATTTGAACTCAAACACCAACTCGTTACTGCAATGGCGAACTTTGCAAGCCGTGCGCATCTATCCAGCCTCCACGTTAATTTTATTTCTGAAGATGACCGCGACGTGTTCGTTGACACAAAGTATCTGCACCGTGTTGGGATTCAATATCACTGGAACAATAACGACTATCAAAGTTACAACGATTTTTTAAATGCCCTGACATCACGCAAACGCAAAGCCTTGAAAAAAGAACGTCGCCTCGCAAAAGATGGCCTCACGATCCATCGGCTTAATGGCAACCAAATTCAGGCACATCATTGGGATGCAATGTATCAGTTTTACATGGACACCAGTACGCGCAAGTGGGGGCGACCATACCTCAACCGTGAATTCTTCGCCTTGTTGGGTGAACGCATGGCCGAACAAATTTTACTGATTCTGGCAGAACGTGATGGAATAATCATTGCCGGAGCCATGAACCTCATCGGCAAAGACGCGCTATTTGGACGCTATTGGGGCTGCTTAGAAGAGATCCGCTTTTTGCATTTTGAACTGTGCTATCACCAAGCCATAGACGAGGCCATAGAACGCGGGCTCAAAAGGGTTGAAGCCGGTGCCCAAGGAGAACACAAAATTGCCCGTGGTTACCTACCGGTGCTCACGCATTCAGCCCATTATATCGTCGATGAAAACTTTCGTGGTGCCATCGCAGAGTTCTTAAATCATGAAAAACATGCAATTGAACATGAATATGCATTATTGATGCAAGACAGTCCTTATCGCCAGAGCTAGAATAAAGCATGGCGAATCTAGCAAAACTTTTGGTCTTAAGTGTTCTGGGGATGACGATGGCAGAAGATGCCGCAGCCATTCCGCTAAACAAATGTGCCCAGTTGGTTCGTGATCAAGGTGGGCGCGAAATCATCATCAATCGTTGTCGCACGTGCATAGCTGTCAAAGTAGAACGGCGCCGTCCTGGTCAAAACATCGGCACACCAAATATGCGCGATTACAATATCGCAAAGGGCTCTCGCCAACCTCTACCTTTTCGTGGCCCCGGCATCACTCGGATCACCAGCGAAATGGAATGCCCTAAGGCTATACGCTAAAGCATATCAGTGTGATCGTGTAATAATGGCCGTTTGTTCGGTCAGAGCTTCTAAAACACCATCCCAACCATTTTTGCGGGCTTCTTTGCGGGCGCCGTCAAAGCCTAAGTGACGAGTCAGCAAAATTGCCAATTGATGATTAGCGTTAAATTTACGGCCAGTGTAGATGTCCATATTCATAACAAATCTCCAATCAAATTCCCCAGCAATATTAAGAACAGAAAAATGTTCCGTATTTGCAAAACGCAAATGACACAGGGATTGTGAATAGAAGATGCACATCCCATGCCAGTTGCTTGAGAATAAATACGCCACATACGTGTGATTGGTTACATGAAGATCCGTTATTTCACCACAGCAGGAACAGGGGAACGCCCTGCTTTGGCTGGCAAATTAGATTTTTTGCCACCTTTGGGGCCCTTTTTGGGACCACCCTTCTTGCCATTCCCAGAACCACCGCCTTTTTTTGGCGTTTTCGGTGAGGGCGACGGGAAATCAAACGCGATTTTGTTATCTTCCACTTTGACCAGAACCTCACCACCGCTGACCAAGGAACCAAACAGAAGCTCTTCAGACAAGGGGCGTTTGATGTGTTCTTGAATGACACGGCCCAAAGGACGCGCACCAAAGTTACGATCATAGCCCTTCTTGCCCAACCATTCACGAGCCTCACTGGACAGTTCGATGGTAACGTTGCGCTCACCCAATTGGACTTCCAATTCCAAGATGAACTTGTCGACCACTTGTGACATGACCTTGGGTGACAAATTGGCAAAGGGAATAATTGCATCTAAGCGATTGCGGAATTCCGGGGTAAACATTTTTTCAATGGCTTCTTGATCATCACCTTCACGGGTGGTGCGCTCAAACCCTATGACGGCTTTAGCCAAATCAGCAGCACCGGCATTGGTGGTCATGATCAAAACCACATTTCGGAAATCGATGGATTTCCCGTTGTTGTCGGTGAGCTTGCCGTGGTCCATGACCTGCAACAAGATGTTGAATAGATCAGGATGGGCCTTTTCTATTTCGTCCAGCAACAACACGCAATGCGGTTGCTGATCTACCGCATCGGTCAGCAGACCACCCTGATCAAATCCAACATAGCCCGGTGGTGCACCAATCAAACGCGACACCGAATGGCGTTCCATATATTCCGACATATCAAAGCGCACCAGCTCAACCCCCATGGTCATGGACAGCTGACGTGCAACTTCGGTTTTACCCACACCTGTGGGGCCGGAGAATAAGTATGAACCAATAGGTTTGTCCGGTTCACGCAAACCAGCACGGGCCAGTTTGATCGAACCCGACAGCGCGGTAATAGCTTTGTCTTGACCGTAAACCATAGATTTGAGATCACGTTCCAAGTTCTTCAAAACCTTGGCATCATCGCTGGACACACTTTTCGGTGGGATGCGAGCGATCTTGGCGACAATAGCTTCGACGTCTTTGACAGACACGTTTTTCTTGCGTTTGTTTTCCGGCAACAACATCCGCGAAGCACCAACTTCATCGATGACGTCAATGGCTTTATCAGGAAGCTTGCGGTCATTAATGTAACGCGTTGCCAATTCCACTGCCGCTCGAATAGCTGGGTCGGTATAGTGCACGTTGTGATGTTCTTCGTAGTAAGGCTTCAAGCCCTTCAAGATTTTCACTGTGTCTTCAACAGACGGCTCATAGACGTCGATTTTTTGGAAACGACGCACCAGGGCACGGTCTTTTTCAAAATGGTTGCGATACTCTTTGTAGGTTGTCGAACCGATACAACGTAGCGCACCATTAGCCAACGACGGCTTCAAGATATTTGATGCATCCATGGATCCACCAGATGTGGCACCAGCCCCAATAACCGTGTGGATTTCATCAATGAACAACACATTTTCAGGAGCGGCCTCCAGCTCTTTGATCACAGCTTTAAGACGTTCTTCAAAATCACCTCGGTAACGTGTCCCCGCCAAAAGTGAGCCCATATCCAAAGCCCAAATTTGTGCATCCAGAAGAACTTCGGGCACATCTTTTTCATGGATACGACGTCCCAATCCTTCGGCAATGGCGGTTTTGCCAACACCCGGATCACCCACATAAAGCGGATTGTTCTTGGTGCGACGGCATAGCACTTGAATGGTGCGTTCAACTTCTTCTGTACGCCCAATCAGTGGATCAATTTTTCCTGCAGCAGCCTTTTCGTTGAGGTTCACACAGTAAGCTTCCAACGCTTCTTGGCCTTTTTTGACAAGGCCTTCTTCGTCCATGTCTTCTTCGGCACCGGTAACCAGACGTTCTTCGGATGCCCCCGGTGCTTTGGCAATGCCGTGGCTGATATAGTTCACCGCATCTAAGCGCGTCATATCTTGTTCTTGGAGGTAATAAACCGCATGGGATTCGCGTTCAGAGAACAGCGCAACCAAGACATTGGCCCCCGTAACTTCTTCGCGGCCCGACGACTGAACATGAATGATGGCGCGTTGAATGACGCGTTGAAACCCAGATGTCGGTTTGGGATCTTCCAGCCCATCCAGCGCGGGCAACACCAGCTCATTTTCCAAAAAATCAGTAAGATCAGCCTGCATCTTGTCCAAATCAATGTCACAAGCACGCAACACCGAAACGGCATCTGGATCATCAGAAAGCGACATCAACAGGTGTTCCAACGTCGCGAATTCGTGACGGTACTCACCTGCAATGTTAAGGGCGCGGTGCAGAGTTTGTTCTAGGTTTCTCGACAACATACGCTTTGCTCTCCGCTCATTTAGGCCAGATTAGGCCGTTTGGTTTCAGTCTTATTCTTTATTTAGGCATCAATTCGGTCCGTCGCTAGGCATCCTTTAGGCATCTTTTTCAATGGTGCATTGCAAAGGATGTTGATTTTGACGTGCCAAGTCCATCACCTGATTGGCTTTGGTTTCTGCAATTTCGTAAGTAAATACCCCACACAGGCCGACGCCCTTTTGATGGACATGCAACATGATGGTGGTGGCTTCGTCTTGGGACTTGTTGAAAACATGCTCCAAAATATGGACCACAAATTCCATTGGTGTGTAATCGTCGTTCAGCATCAAAACCTTATACATCGACGGTTTTTTGGTCTTTTGACGGGTTTTGAGGATCAGCCCGGTATCACCGTCATCATCATGACCGCCATTTTGTCCCGACCCACCTTGTGCCGTCACAGGTGCGAATTCTTTGATCTTCGTCACGTATTTCAGTCCCTGATAATGCTCTCGTCACCGCAACCGCGCGGGAATCACTTCTGAGTATCCATGATACCCCGAACACGCCCATGCGTAAATTCAGCCAACTCGGACACGTTTCACAAATTTGGGATCAAAAAGACAAAAAACCAGCCCCTTTACGATAACTTTTCGTAATGAGTACGGTTGCCATCATCAGAATAAAAAAAAGCCTAGCGAATAAATCGCTAGGCTTTTAGGTCTCGCTGCCCAAAGGGGGGTATGGGGGAGGTGAGTTTTAGGCAGCGGTCTTGGAAACGAGGTCTTTGTAAGCTGTGCCGAACTGAGAAACCAGAGGTTCACCAATTTCGTTCGCCAGCTTCATAGCCGTTTGGGTAATTTCAGTGCTGGTTTCCACAGCAACTTCGAAACCGGATTGGGCCAGTTTCAATTGGGTTTCGGAAATTTCTTCCGGGGTCTTGCATCCGCTCAGGGTTTTAGCAGCTTCAGTGTTGAAGTGCACAGCTTCCTTAGCGGCTTTGAAAAACAGATCATTCATGGTTTGAAAACCAGCAACATATGCTTCACCAGCTTTTACAGCAGCATCAATGTTGTCACGACCCAAGAAATCGAAGCCTTCTACGTTTTGAGCAGATTTAGCTTGCTCAGAACCAGCTTTGATTGCGGCATCTACGCCGTCTTTGATCATGTTTGCAGCTGCGTCAAAGTTTTCAGCTGCGGCATCGATTGCGTCTACTGCAGAGTTAGCTGCGGAAGCTTTTTTCTTAGCGGACATTATCATCACTCCTAAATTTGGTTTCAGTCGCCTTCGCGAAACTTCTACCCAAAGCTTCTTTGCGACACCGGACCAGGTTGCTTTAAGTGCCCACCTGTGTCCTGCTTACAAATTCAATATATGTTGCAGTGCAACAATTGTCAATAAATTATTTTGCAGTGCACAATAATTTCATCAAAATGAAACAAAATCATAATGTTAGGGCATATCTACAAGCCAGCTTGCGTTATACAAAGAGGAGAATCTTAACCTTTTTTTAGATGCAGCCGCGTAAAAATAACAATCTACAGCAGGGCTAAACCCCGTTTATTCTTGCTCAAACCCCTGGTTTCCCTAACAATATGGGCAACTGGACATTCAGCTGGGCCAAAACAGACGGAATAATCCGCACAACAGGGCCCAAAAACAAACTGCAAGCCAAAGGACACCTGCGGCCGTGAACAGCAACCCAGACGCAGAAGCGCCGATATTTATGATGCCCAGAACGGGAACACTAGTGCTGAGCACGCTGGTCTTGTTGTTTTCCTTATTATTGGCCCCTACCCTATCCCACGCCAAATACGCTTCCCTTGTGATTGATGCAAAAACCGGCGAAGTGCTGCACGAAATCAACGCAGACACTCGCAACTACCCCGCATCCCTAACCAAGATGATGACGCTCTACATGATGTTTGAGGCTATAGAAGAAGGTCGCTTACGTATGGACGACCGTATCATGATGTCCAAACGCGCTGCCCGTCAGCCACCATCCAAGTTGGGAATTAAAGTCGGACATACCTTCAGTGTTGAAACCGCCATCCGTGCCTTGGCTGTGAAATCAGCCAACGACGTTGCTGCAGCCGCAGCTGAACACTTAGGTGGGACTGAGCGCCAATTTGCCCTGCTGATGACAGCCAAAGCCCGTAAGCTGGGTATGAGCAACACCACATTTCGAAATGCATCGGGTCTGCCCCATCGTGGACAATTGTCCACCGCACGTGACATGTCCACCCTGGCGCGGATGTTGTTGACCCATTTCCCGCACCGTTATCACTATTTTTCCGAACCAAAATTCAAGTTTGCGAATAAAACCTATAACTCCCACAACAAATTACTGACCAATTACGAAGGCACCGACGGCATCAAAACCGGATACATCCGTGCTTCTGGCTTTAACTTGGTGGCTTCGGTTAAACGCGGCGATAAGCGTCTTATCGGCGTGGTGTTTGGTGCGAAAAACTCCAAAACCCGCAACCATCATATGGTGAAGCTGTTGGATAAGGGCTGGGCTAAGGTTTATCCCGACACGACAGTGGCAAAGGTGGAGCCCAAAGCAACGGCTAAGAAAACCACCATCTGGGGTGTGCAGATCGGCGCTTACAAGACTTACGATCCAGCATATGCGATCGCTGTTCGCGCCATGGGCATAGCCCCGTCTTACTTATCAGATGGCGATGTGAAGGTCGCGCCATTGCACAAAAAAGGCGGACGCGTGCTTTACCGTGGGCGGGTCATGGGCATCAGCAAAAAGCAAGCTTACCGCGCATGCAAATATCTCAAAAAACGCAAGTTGGGCTGTATGCCGCTGAAAACCTATGGCCCAACTGAGGTTGCTTCACTGAACTAAGCAACCTTAAAGTCAGATAGGTTGCGGCTCCCCAGGAACATTGTCCACAACGTTCATCAAACCATCTTTAAATTCTTTGATCGCGTGCGATGCGCCAATGGCTTGAAGCAGGCTATCCAAAACAACGTCGATGCTCTTCAGTAGCGAAACCAATACTTGACCGACAGGCGTAACCAAAAAACGTTTTTTCCAATAATTTATGTTGCCCAATTTGAATTTAGCCTGGGGGCCTGAGAGGCCATGAAACACAAGACGCTCTCGAACATTGAAACGTCGCGTACTATCTGCCCCAGATTGAGCTTGGAAAAACTCAAGATCTGATAGGGTGTTCATTATATGCTCCTGCACCTCTTCAAAGGCTGGAAACGCAAATTCTAGTCTTTCAGGTATGAAGAGAGATTCATAATTTTTCATAAGCTTCTGAAAAAACGGAACTAAATCAGAAACAAATGATATCAAGGGGGGGTAAGGGTCTTCCCATTGATCAAAATTGAATTCAAACAGCTCATCCATCTTCAATCTCCATCAACCAATGAAGACTAAATGGTACACGACTTAACTTTTTAAGTGTAGGGGCTGTACTGTAAGCTTAGCCCAAATCTGGCGGTGTCACGCCGCTGGCTTCGATTTCAGCGCAGAGCAAGCCCTTCAAGCGTGAGAGCCCCTCTTCGGTATCGCTTTCACAACGTGCTACCAATACGGCCTGAGTATTGGATGCACGCAGCAGCCACCAGCCATCAGCGTTGGATACACGTACACCGTCGATCTCATTCACGGAAATGCCGTCCACACCTTTGAGGCGTTCACGTACCTCTTCAATAATCACAAACTTGCGATCTTCCGTGCAGTCGATGCGAATTTCAGGAGTGTTGAGCATCTTGGGCAAGCTGTCGTACATCTGATCCAAGCTTTGGTCAGAACTGGCAACCAAGCTCATCATCCGCACAGCCGTATAGACCGCGTCGTCATAACCGTAGTAGCGATGTTTGAAGAAAATATGGGCGCTCATTTCACCCGCTAAGGGGGAACCCGTTTCGTACATTTTGGTCTTAATGTGGCTGTGACCTGTTTTCCAGATCATCGGCTTACCACCCAGGCGTTCGATCTCATCAACAAACAGCTGGCTGGCCTTCACATCGGCAATGATGGTCGCACCGGGTTCATCGGCCAAAACTTCACGCGCCGCCAAGGCCATGATTTGATCACCCCAAAGCACACGGCCTTGGCTATCAATCATGCCAATACGATCACCGTCACCGTCAAAACCAAAGCCAATATCGCAGTTCTTTTCCGCGACCAGGGCCTTCAATTGATCCAAGTTCTTTTCCACTGTGGGGTCGGGGTGGTGCGCCGGAAACGTGCCGTCAATTTCACCATTGATAATGTGGTGGTTACCGGGCAGCTTTTCGATCAATTGCGTAACAACATCACCCGCGGCACCGTTACCCGGGTCCCAAGCCACGGTCAGTTCTTTGTCACCGCGAAAATCTTGGAACACGCGAGAAACATAATCATCAAAAATGTTGAGTTCCTTGGCAACGCCATCCCCATCAACAAAAGCACCCAAAGCGGCCACTTCACCAAGCTTGCGGATATCATCACCAAAAAAAGATTTGCCGCCAATGGTCATCTTGATGCCATTGTATTCCGATGGGTTGTGACTGCCCGTAATCATTAAGGCCGCGTCCACACCCAAGGTTGCTCCGGCAAAATACAACATCGGCGTCGGACCACAGCCGATACGCGTCACATCAATCCCGCTCTTGGTCAGCCCCTTGACCAGGGCAGATTCTAGTTCCGGTGATGTCAGACGACCATCATAGCCCACCGCACACGTTTTACCGCCACGCCCTTGCAAGATTGCAGCGAAAGCACGGCCGATGACGAACACATCTTCAGCCCCAAAGTTTTCAGATGTAATCCCGCGAATATCGTATTCACGCAGGATTTCCGGATCCAAAGTGCGGGCGTCGGAATGGCTCATTGAGGTCTCTTATTGTTCGGGGCGACCAATGCAGGAATAGGTAAAGCCTGCTTCGATCATTTCATGGGGTTCATAAATGTTGCGCAAATCGACCAAAGTCGGTGTCTTCAACAACGATTTCACACGATCAAAGTCCAAGCTGCGGAACGCATTCCATTCGGTAATGATGGTCAAAACATCCGCACCATCCATGGTGCCATACGCGTCATCACACCACTCAACACCACCGAGCATGGGTTTAGCTTCTTCCATGCCTTCGGGATCAAAAGCACGAACCGTGGCACCAGCATCTTGAAGGGCTGGAATGATGTCCAGGCTCGGTGCATCACGCATATCGTCGGTATTGGGCTTAAAGGTCACACCCAAGACGGCAACGATCTTGCCTTCAACAGAGCCACCACACGCTTCGATGATACGGTTGGCCATGGCTTTTTTACGTTTATCGTTGATATCAACCACCGCTTCCACAATACGCAGTGGTGAACCAACGTCTTGGGCCGTGTGAACCAAAGCCAAGGTATCTTTGGGGAAGCACGAGCCCCCGTAACCCGGGCCTGCATGCAAGAATTTCTTACCGATGCGACCATCCAAGCCAATGCCCTTGGCAACATGATGAACGTCGGCACCGACTTTTTCACACAAGTCAGCCACTTCGTTGATGAAGGTGATCTTTGTGGCCAAGAACGTATTGGCAGCGTATTTGATCAGTTCTGACGACGTGCGCGAGGTAAACAAGATCGGAGCTTCGATCAGTGACAACGGACGATACAGTTCACGCATCACTTCCTGTGCACGTTCTACTTCGGTACCGATCACAACACGGTCAGGATGGGTGAAGTCCGCAATGGCAGAGCCTTCACGTAAGAATTCAGGATTAGAGACCACATCAAAATCAGCATCCGGGCGAGTTTCGCGGATAATCTTTTCCACTTCATCACCCGTACCAACAGGTACTGTAGATTTGGTCACGACAACCGTGTAGCCGTCCATGTTTTCTGCGATTTCTTTCGCCGCTGCATACACGTAGCTAAGATCCGCATGACCACCACCGCGACGTGTCGGCGTGCCGACGGCAATAAACACAGCGTCCGCACCTTTGACCGCATCGGACAGTTCAGTGGTAAAGGTCAAACGACCTGCTTTGACATTGGTTTCAACCAGATCATCAAGCCCAGGCTCATAAATGGGCATAACGCCATCTTCAAGCATGTCGATCTTTTTCTGGTCTTTATCCACGCACACCACGTTGACGCCAAATTCGGAAAAACATGCTCCCGAAACCAAGCCAACGTATCCTGTGCCGATCATCGCTACGCGCATAGATCTCTTCCTAATTAATCCGGGCGAATCACCCAATACACTAAGGTTTGAGGGTTTTTAGGCGATGGACCGACACCATGCAAGGAAAACAGCCCATTTCCCTTAGTTAGATGTGGTTTTTGAGAACGGATCGCAATTCATCAGGATGGTTAGATCGTTTCAAACCAAAAGCAACATTGGCCTCAACAAAACCGTTCATCGAGCCACAATCAAAGCGTTGCCCATCAAAGCGTAGACCGTGGAAGGCTACATCACCAATGGTGGCTGCAATTGCGTCTGTGAGCTGAATTTCACCCCCAGCACCCGTCATTTTTTTATCCAAATGGGCAAAAACCTGGGCATCAAGGATATAACGCCCAATAATCGAAAGCGTTGAAGGGGCTTCTTCAGGTGCTGGCTTTTCCACCAACCCCTTAGCAGAAGCCACTTTTCCGTCGTCTTGATCAACATCCAAGATACCATAACGATTGGTCAGCTCACGCGGAACATCCTCCACCGCAACCACGTTGCCACCATACTTGGTGTGGGCATCCATCATTTGCTTCAAGCATCCCGGCGCCGCCATGATCAAATCATCAGGCAATATCACCGCAAATGGCTCATGGGCGACAAATTCGCGTGCACACCACACTGCGTGGCCCAAACCCAACGGTTGGTCTTGATAACAAAACTTCACTTGGTTGTCCGCCAAAGTGGTTTCCGTCACAACTTTCAGTTCAGCCGTTTTGCCCCGCTCCGCCAATGTGGCCTCTAGGTCTTCGTTAGCTTCAAAGTGTGCCTTCAAAATGCGTTCATTGGTGGGATTGGTCACAAAGATAAATTCTTCAATTCCCGCTTCCAGGGCTTCTTGTACAGCGTATTGGATCAACGGTTGATCCGCCACGGGCAGCATTTCTTTCGCAATGGCTTTGGTTGCAGGCAAAAAACGGGTGCCTAACCCGGCCACGGGAAAGACCACTTTGGTTATTGGTGTCGTCATGAAAGTCCCCTAAAAACAGGGCTCTTTTGTGCCACAGCACAGGGGTTTAAGCAATAAGACCTTGAGCCCTGGCACGTCTCACCACATTGCGGGTCAAACCCCACTGAAGCCCGATAAATGGCACAAAGACCAGCAACTGCCATTCGGGAGGCAATTGGACCAAAACCAGCGCGCCTAAGCCTTGCAATGCACCGATGCCCAAATAGGTCAAAGTCACCCGGGCATGGCTCATCCCCAGGCGGTTCATCAACTGGTATAGGTGTGAACGATGGGCCTCAGTAACGGCCTCCCCGGCCCGATATCGACGCACAAACGTATAAACCGTGTCCCACATGTAATGAAAAAACAACAACGGCATCACCACGTAAGGCACGTGTGATTCGTCAAACTGCCCCGCCATCACGGCAAAGATCGCTAGGATAAAGCCCAAAAACTGGCTGCCACTATCACCCATGAAAATTTTTGCCGGCTGCCAATTCCAAAGCAAAAAACCCAAGGAAGCCCACAGCACAATCCACACCACATGATGCAGGAAGGCACTGCCACCGTTCATCATTACAAAGGCAAAGAATCCTGAGGCGATGATCGCAGTGCCGCCGGAAATCCCGTCAATGCCATCCATGAAGTTAAAAGCATTGGTCAGCCCGATAATCCACACCAAGGTTACCGGATACGCCAGCCACCCCAGTTCCCACAGTCCAATAAATGGCAAATAGACTTGATCCGCCACCACACCCAAAGCCATGACCCAGGCGGAACAGCCCGTTTGCAGCAACAATTTGACTTTAAAGCTCAGCCCCGACAGATCGTCAAAGATGGACACGGCTGCAATCACAAAGGCCGCGCCGCAAAAGCCCCAGAAATAACTGGTCCCCAGCACCGGACTGTCACTGATCGCCCACATGGCCCCAAGGCCCGCAAAAAACGTTACAACGATGGCAATGCCACCAGATCGCGGGGTTGGTCGACTGTGGGATGAGCGCTCATTGGGCACATCAATAATACGCACACGCTTCATCAGCAACCACGTCAACAACGCGGCCAGGGCCAACAAAGCAGCACCAAAACCAGCATAAAAAAGGAACTCAGAAAACGTCATGGCATTTTTGTGCCACAAGCCCGGGGTTTAATCCAGCAACACATCCTTGGCCCGATTGATTTGTTGGGCCAGATAATCACTGCCGCCCTTATCGGGGTGAAGGTTCGACATCAGTCGGCGATGTGCGGCTTTGATTTCATCAGGACGAGCACCTTCACCAAGACCAAGAATCTTGAGCGCCTCTTTCCGGCTCATATTACCACTTTCAGGTGGCGAAGTTTGAGCCTGCCCACGCCAATTGGGGTCGCGGCGATCCAAATAACTCTCAACAATGCGCACGCTATCCGCATCGACCTGAACTTCGGCATAGAAATGTTGCAATTCCTCAGAACTGAGGCTGTCTAATGTACGCCCTATAAACTGCCCATCCAAAACCTGGCCTGACATATGCCCGGATGCATGGTCCAGATGCATTTCCACAAATCGCGTTCGCACGTCGGAGCCCTGCCCCGCACTTCCCGGATTACCCCCCGGAGTTTGCCAACCTTTGCCACCACCACCAAGCCCCAACAGCCGCGCAAACATCTGTGCATACCGAAGCCCGGTAAACATGCGCAAAAACCACACCAAGATAGCCGGCAAAGCAGCGGCCGCCGCCCACAGCTTGCCAGTCAACGCCAACCAAGCCACCACCACGACCACAAGCGTAAAGCCCAACCACTTAAGCCCCTTCAGTAAGGCCTTAGGATCAGCGGAAACATACCAACGCGACACCAACAGCAACGCAATCAATAAGGCTATGCCGAAAATAAACAGAGAGATCATCGTTTACCCCGCATCTGATCGGTGATCTGCAATAAAACCCCACCTTGGACTTTGGCAAATTCATCTAGCGCCCCACGTCCACCTGCCGCAAACACCGCAACGGCCCCCAACAATTGCTTCAGCACATCGGGGCTGGAGGCATCAAAATGCACGTATGCTCCACCACTGAGTTTAGCTATGTGTTGAAAGGCTCTTTGCGCTATCGGGTCATCACCTTCTTGGAACAAAAAAACAGGAACACCAAGGATGCCCAATTCACCGGCAACTTGCCCAACGACATCAATGTTTTCTTCAAAACAATCACCAACGTAAATAACCGCACGAATGCCCGAGCGTGCGGCTTCGTTCCGGGCATGTTTTAACACCTTATCTACCTGTGTCTGCCCGGCCAGACAAAACACCGAACTCATCAAACGATGAATTTCTTGAGGATCGGACGACCAACCGGAAACTTTAAACTCACCAAACCCACGAAAGAATGCCAACTGCACCGCAAGCCCGCCAATACTTCGCGTGGCTTCAAACATGTTGCCTTGAATGTTAGCCGCCATATCCCAACTCGCATCACGAGACGCGGTGGCGTCCATGGCAAACAACAAGCGCCCCCCGCCACCGCCTTCGAACGGAACAGGCGTTTTATGCGCTGTCTCCAAAAACGCTTCAATGTCTGAAGTGCTTGAAGCTTTAGCTGGTAAGTGATCGTCGTTATCGCTGCTCATACCATAAAGGTAGTCACGAATGTGTGATTAGGGAAGGTTGATGGCTTCAACAAGTGCGCGGACTTCTTGACGCGCCGCAACGTGAGACATGGACAAAGCGCCCTCACCCTCCACTTCGGCAACATCCATTAGAGTCAATCCTTGGTGAAATAATTCACGAAAAATCACACGTTCGGAAAAACCCGGAACCGTGCGAAACCCAACTCGCTTGGACAAATCGGTTACCAAGCGCTCGATCTCACGCTTGTTTTTAGAATCCGTGTGGCCCATGCGGTTACGCATCACAATCCAGTCCGCCGCCTTCTGCCCGCGTTTGGCACGCAGCATCCGCTGTTGCCATACCAGTTCTGCATAATGGCTGGGATTTTTAATGGACATGTTCGAAGGATCAATTTTGGCCAAGACGTCCAGATCAATGAAGCTGTCGTTCATCGGTGTGATCAAGGTGTCCGCAAAGGAGTGAGCTAAGCGCGACATATCGGTATCCGATCCCGGCGTATCAGCAATGACCACATCGGCTGTATCACCCGCATCTTCGAATACACCACTGAGCAAGGCTTCTATGCCTTCCGCGTCACCACCGCCGTCTTCGGGACGTAACGTCAATAGCTCAGGTACGGGCAAACTCAAGCCCCGGCGTTCATTGTGCAAACGACGATTTTCAAAATAGCGCGAAATGGTGCCTTGGCGGGCATCCAAATCGACCACTGTGATGCGTTTGCCCAGCCGCATCAAACTTACGCTCAGATGCATGACGGTGGTGGATTTCCCACTGCCGCCCTTTTCATTCCCAATGACGATGACATGTGTATTCATGGCCCGAACTTTAGGCCGCTAAAACGTTCATGAGAAGAGAAGATCGCTTAGTCCTTGATAAGCAGGCCATCTGGGTGGAATGCATGGAACACAAACGCGAAGGTTACGTGGTGAACTTTGTCTTCAAGGCCCGAATCGGTCTTTTGCTGAACCGTCACATTACCGACATCACGACCTTTGTAGATATAGCGGGTATCCAACGCCGAGTTCTGCCCTGACGTCCATGACAGTACAACATCACCATCCGTGACTTTCTTGCGTTTTTTCAGAAACGGCAGGGTCCAGGCTTTGCCATCAACCACCACGACCCGCATCATTGGGGAAATATCTGGGGGGAGATCACCACCATACAAGAAGGGGCGCACAGAGGTGTCATAGCCCACATATGGATTTGATCCATAGGGGCGGCTAAAGGAACTGGTGGCAACTAGGACCTGGGCATCTGGGGCCCGCTCTTTAACTTTGCCAAAGGCTTCCATCCGCGATGGCAGCATCTTCAACGTTTGGCCCTGAAGCTGGCCGATGATGGCTTCACCAGAAAACTGTTGCCACCAACTTTCAGTTTGGCGGTCATACATAACCAAATCAGAATTGCGTAATTTCCCCGTGGTTCCAAAGGTCAAAACCCCATCGCCTAAGCGCGAATCAAACACAATACCCGCATTGCAAAGCGGGCAATAGGTTACCGCCACGGGAATGCCTTCGTGCGTGTCATTGACGATTTCGTGCCATGTCAAAATACGCAACGGATAGACCTTAGTTTTGCCGTTTAAAGTTAACGCGATAACTGGTTCGGTATCAGGGATGGTTTTGATGGAAGCAATATTGGTAAAATTCGGCTGGTCGATAGCCGGAATGCCGTCTTTGGGCGGGCCACCGGACATAATATCACCAAATGCCACGGATGATTTGGAAAAATCCGTATCCGGCCATTCCGCCGTCCAAGAGCGTGGCACATCGTTCGCAAAAGGATTGGTCGCCCAAGCACCTTGGCACACACACAAGCCCAACCACGCCAACACACCCACACCAACAAATGTGCGCAAAACAAAACGACGGGGGTAACGTGCATACGCCATGACCACTATATGGGGATTGCTCGCATCATTCTCAAGGAAGACCCACAACCATCACAGCGCTGCCTTTACCAACATTGTATAATCTGGGCGTACCATATTTAACGGGAATCGGTTACAAATAGTCTATGCAGTTCAATGATTTCAAAGTGCGCATATTTCAGCGCTTCATCTCAACCACCCGTGCCATGACACTGGTGGGGACAACGATTGTATCTGCGTTGGTTTGGGCGCCACAATACGCTCAAGCACAGGGCGGTGCAGATGTTATCAATTTCCGCGAAGAAATGCGGATATGGGTCGAAACGATCAGTGACAATGCACGTTCGTTTAACCCCAATTTTATGATTGTGGTTGAAGACGGCTTGCCATTGATATCGAAACCCGACCCACAAGACGACACTCAATTGTTCCCTGCCCGCGGTTACATCAGCGCCATTGACGGTGTGTTACAACACGACCTGATCAAGTTCTTAGAGCCCCTAAAACGCCCTGATGATGCCCCCAAGGAAGACCCTGCCATCACAGAAGCGCGCGAACGCATGACAATGGATGCAGAAACCGCCGAAATTATGGGGGTTGGCGTTCTGAACCTTGAATATGCCAAAGATGCAAAAACCATTGATGGCTTTTATCGTTCCAGCGACAAACGTGGTTTTTCCGCATATGTCGCGCAATCCAAATTGCTGGGACGGATTCCCAAATACCCAAAATATGCCGTTCACGCCAATCCCAAATCCTTGGACAAAATCTCACAAGCCAAGAACTTCATCTATATTGCCCATTCCCAAGGCTTTGGTACCTCGACAGATTTCGTCCAAGCCTTGTCCATGACCAACTATGACGTGGTCATCACCAGCGTGTTTCACGGACGCAATCCCCTCACCCCGCAAGAGGTCAATCGCTTAAAGTATAAAAAGTTGGGAGCACGGCGTTTGGTGTTGGCAGAAATGGATATCTCATCCGCCGCGACGTATCACTATTACTGGCAACCTGATTGGGAAATCGGCAAACCCGAATTCATCAGTGTGCCGCATCGCACAGACCCTGATCGCTATCGCACGCAGTATTGGAAGCCGGATTGGCAAGCCGTAATTGCAGGCGACACCAGTTCTTACCTCTACGGCATTTTGGCCCAAGGCTTTGATGGTGTGGTGTTGAAGGGGACAGATGCGTGGCGCTACTTCGAAGGCGATCAAGAAGACCAGTAGCAATCACTTCAAATAATTAACTTTGTGGTACGCGAACGGAGTTCATAGTGAGTTCAACGAAACCCATCAAAAACATTGTGTGACATGAACAAAACATCACACTTCAGTAAGCTCTCGCGCACCTAACGAATAGACATTGATGCGCAGCTTAGCTGCGACACAAACGCAATGTTAGTGGCTAGGAGCCATCACCATTTCGATCACAAAACCGTCTTCCGGTGGAAAACGCTTGGCAATCTTCGTACGCGCTTCGTCTTCGCTAGCCGCGACAACGTCCTGCGTATGGGAATCTGCCCAATGATCTTCGTAGAACGAATGACTTTGGTTTTCTTTCACCAAGGCGCGTACAGCCTTGTTGTATAACTGCACAAGATAGACTTGGCTCGTAATGGGATGGAGCATTCCTATTTCCCTTGTTCTGCCTTCACTGCGTCTACAGGTTCCGTGTAAGGCTAAAACAATCGAGCCCACACATAACTGTAATATTGTCGACTTAAATCGTTAACAAAGCATTTCACATAGTCAATCTGTTTTTTTGATATAGGCAAAATAAAATATAAGAAGTGTTGCATATAAGAAACACTCTACAACTCGTCATTGGCGTTGATGCAGTGCATCAAACTTCTTAGGCGTGCGAAGTCATAAGCAATTACCCATGAAAAACAAGGATGATTCAAAAAAATGGTGTAAACGCCATATGGCCCTGACAGTAAAAAGTTGATGCGGCAAGTTTTGCTCCAAATCACATCTCTTGAAAATCAACTTTTGATATATAATTGCCAGAATCAGCGCAATCTTTGAGGGTTCATTATGATCAATGTAGAACATTTTCGCGAATACGCCGTTCGTCCCATCCTCACCCAGATGGCCACATGGCAAAGCACCATCAACACCCCTGCGGCCGAAAACCTTTTGGTGGGAACTGCCATACAAGAAAGCCGCCTGACATATCTCAAACAATTGGGGAGTGGTCCAGCCTTAGGCGTGATGCAGATAGAACCCAACACGCACGACGATGTGTGGACCAATTACCTCGATTTTCGTCAAGAGGCCGCCACCATGATGCAGAGCTTATCTGCAGGATCAAGCCACAACGCCGATCAACTCAGCTGGAATATGGGCTACAGCGTCGCCATCGCCCGCATGATCTACTGGCGTGTCCCTAACGCAATGCCAACGGATGCCAACGACCTAGAAGCCTTAGGGCAATACTGGAAAGACCACTACAACACTGCAAGCGGTGCTGGTACGGCCGAAGAATGGGTAACGAACTATAAGGAATATACCTGATATATCACGTCCGACACTGAACTCTTGTCACCAACCCTTGCATCCGTAGTGCTTCTCCATACTGGGCATAATTTTGGGGTGTCAGAGTGACTTTTGAAATATGATCCGGACGAGAAAATGTTTTTAATCCCCCCAACACGGGAACCATGGAGCTGAACATCCTCCCGCGGCGGTCATTTCCGGCTGACAACACACCAATCACCTCACCCACACTGTTCAACACCGGACCACCACTGTTACCACCAAGGGCTATGGTTTTGCCCGGCAACAACTCTTTCACAGCCCACGCATCTGCGGGTTCCTTTTCTTTTCCCCCAAACCGCACCATGCGCGTACGCCCTATATGCAAAGCATATCCCGCACTGGGTTTGCCTTTGGGATATCCAAAGAAATAACCCTTTGCCCCCTTTTCAACAGGGGTGCTGGCAAGCCTCATGCCGGGCATTCCTGAGGATGTATCCATTACCGCAACATCTGTTCCTTCTAAAGCTCGCCAACCCTCAACCAATTGAGGTATATGCCGCCCCTGTTTTTGTTCATACAAGATCAATATCTGAACACAGGGGTTCGTGACATGGGCAGCTGTCGCCCAATGCCCGACATCCGACAGTGCAAAGGCACTACCTGTGTAAAAGCTGTTCGGTTTGGCATCAGAAGGATTGATAGTGGCATCCCTCAAATCAATTTTGATCTTTCGCAGTTGAGGGTTAACACCTTCATAAACAGTCACAGGCCGACGAATCTCAGGTCCCGAACCGTTTTCAGGGTCTAGCAATACCTGATCAAACAGCCGAGCCAAAATAAGCATAAATGTAAGGCCGACGAAGAAACGATCAATGCCACGCATATCAACTAACCTGCAATGGCTGCCGACAACATCATGGCCAAGGCAATATTGAAGCTAAATAAGACCCAGGCCGATGCCATTTCACCATCTTCAATACGCCTGGAAACATCCCTCAAAAGCAAGTGCGCCGCAACAAACGCAACAATTTGCAGGACAATAACCACCAACCCCCAAAACAAGATATCCAGTTCGTTCACGCTGGCCGATAAAGAAAAGGACAAAGGCATGGCCATACCGATGACCACCCCGGACAACGACAGTCCCGCCGCAGCATTGCCTTCCCTGACCAATTTAAATTCATGATGCGGTGTAATTCGCACATACACAAAAACCCCCATCACAAACAAACAGATGGTTAGACCTAAATGTGCTGCGAGTACGGGCAGTCCAGTTTGAATTGTTTGAAGTATGGCTTCCAATGTCGCCCCCATATTGATAAATCTGCACAACCATAACAACACATGGCAAAAATTATCTATTTTTTTAAACCATAATTGATCGTGTAGGTAGATATCCATCCAAGGCATGGATTATGATTGATAACCACACATAAGCTCAAACGGACAAATATACATGGAAAAAAAAACGTACCTTGTTGGCGATACGATCTTCAAAGAAGGTGAGCCGGGTGAGCACGCCTATTTGATCAAATCCGGTGAGGTCAAAATCACCAAGCTGGATGGCAACGAACAGCCAACCACCATTGCCGTGCTCAAAAAAGGCAATATCATTGGCGAAATGGCTTTAATTGACGATCACCCCCGTGCAGCCAGTGCTATATCCTTAGATCACACGGAGGTCATGGTTATTTCTAAAGAAGACTTCCAAGCCCGCCTAAAAAAATCAGACCAAGTCATTGGCTTGCTGTTGCAAACCTTCACCCAACGCTTACGTGCCGAAGCCAATAAAGCCGTGAATAAGTAACCAGCTAAGCTTTGTTCACATGAAGGACCTCAGGCTTATACTGACGGCGTTCTTCGGGTAAATTCTCCATCCTTTTGCGGCGCCGATCAGGACCAAAAAAATTATTGGTTCGCACGAAGTTACGATTGCGTTCAATAATTGATCGGATGCGGTTATAGAGCCCCTTAGCCGATATGGGCTTGGTGAGGTACTCCGTCATCCCCGCATCACGCGCCTTACAGACGTGAGCGTATTCGGAATAAGCCGTTACCACGATGACCGGGATAAACGGATCACGACTTTCCTTGGCATCGCGGACTGTGGTTAAAAAGCCCAAAGCATCCATATCCGGTGCCCAATCCAGCAAAACCAGATCCACATCATTCTTAGCAACAATCGCTAAGGCCTGCGCAATGGTCGGCACTTTGACAACTTTTGTCATGCCCAGTTGAGTTAAAACATCCCCCAACAGACGACGCATAAACAACTGCTTCTCAACCACCAGAACCTTAAGCTCGGTTAACACATACCCTTCCATTTTTATCCCTCCAGGCCACATACGACACCTGGCGCCAACATACTTTTGTATGCGAAATGCACTGCAATATGCAAGACATTGCATTTCGCATATCTAGGCCACCGCCCATGTCTGGCTATAGGCTGTCATTCCAGGTTTTGGGAGAATCCCAGCAAGACGTATGCCAAACAAAAGCCCCGGCTCCACAAAAGTTCAAAGTGGTACTACTATATTTATATTGACGGTGACGAGATGAACAAATCAACCCGCACCACTGACCTAACCAAAGCCGTCGACGTAGCCAAAGAAAAATACAAAGAAGCCAAAGATCGCACTACCCGCGAACAGGCCATTAAGGCACTGTCTTTTCGTGACGCGGCGGAGGAACGCCTGCGAGAGCTCTTGGATGACGTTGACCTTGGTGAGAGACGTGGTGAGATCAAGAAAAACCATGCGACAAACATTCGCGGTGAACTGCGTCGCACGCTGACGGATCACCTACCTGCCTTTTTCGAAGACCATCTGGGAAAAGGCACACCTATTGACAAGATCGGCAAGGTTGACTGTGACGTTTATCCGCACAGGCGGCAGGACCGCCGTGCGGAGCGCCATCGCAACGCATGAGCCAGATTACAGATGCAGTTCAATCTGGCGCAACAAACCGAGGATGTATTCTTCTGAAAACCGCTTGCGTGTCATTTAATCACCCCTTCTGATCCAGTGAACTTTATACCAAAACTGGATCAGTTATAGGGGGCAAGACAACTTAGAAGCTTAGAATAAAATTGGTCAATACGAACTGTTAAATAATCTCATCTTCATCAAACAACGGATCGGATTCTATTTCCTGTTCGATGGATTCCATTTTCTTTTCAGCCAAGTTCATTTTTTTGACTTGTGCGATATGGAACAGGGCGTCGCCTGGATTTACAAATGGTAGGTTCGTTCGCCCAATCACTACGCCATCGTCGGTCGACACAACAGGTTCGTCTTCATCACCAAACGGGTCGGAGACATAACCCAACGTATCTCCGCACCGCACCTGGTCGCCAATGGTGGTCATGGCACGGAATATGCCGCCGACCGGAGAGCGTACCCACCGACTGCCTTGAACTGAAATTGGAAGGCGCCTAGGCTGTGATAATGCACGCCCACCAATCATGCCTTTGAGTTTCAAGACATTCAAAATGCCTTTAAGGCCAACACGGATGGCAAACTCATCAAATCGCAAAGCTTCGCCTGCCTCATATAGCAGGACATCCTTTCCGAGCTCATTGGCCGTCATACGCAACGAACCTTCCCGCAACGGCGCCTCCATAACGATGGGCGCACCAAAGGCGATCGCGGCTTCGTGCGTTTCTGGATTTTCCGAGGAATATCGGATTTGCGGTAAATTCACGCGATGCAAAGCAGCGGAATGAATGTCGATGCCGCAATCGCACCTCTGCAGGATTTCATTTGTAAAAAGATGAGCCAATTGTCCGGCTAGAGAGCCTTTTGCAGCCCCTGGGAAAGACCGATTGAGATCCCGCCGGTCTGGCAAATAACGTTGCCCCCCAACGAACCCAAATGTATTCACCACAGGAATGCAGATTAGCGTCCCTTTCAGGCGACGGATTTTGCTGGAGTTGAGAAGTCGACGAATAATTTCAACCCCGATGACCTCATCACCATGCACGGCCGCACTGACAAAGATCACAGGGCCATCTTTGCGCCCATGAATAACCCGGACTGGCATGACGGCAGGCATGTGATTACTAAAAGAACCTACGGCCAGGTCGACGGTGGTTCGTTCACCCGGCTGAACCTGGGTTCCACCAATTTCAAAAGGAGGGCGCATGGTTGACCTGTACTCGCAACGTTGTTGATAAAATCATATTACAACCTGCGCGGCTTATAAACTTTTGGAGGACGGGCATTGGTTTCGATATGGTCAAAAATTAACGCGGCAATGTCTTTATCCGTAATTTTTTCAATACCTTCCAATCCTGGTGATGAGTTCACCTCCAAGACCTTAGGCCCTGTATCTGATCGAAGCAAATCCACCCCAGCCAAAGACAGCCCCATGACGCGGGCGGCTTTGACTGCCGTTGCCCGCTCATCTTTGGTCAACTTAACCCGAAGGGCTTTACCACCACGGTGTAAGTTAGAGCGAAATTCACCTTCCTCACCCTGTCGCTTCATCGCGGCCACAACTCGATTGCCAACAACCAAACAGCGGATATCCACCCCGGCAGCTTCCTTGACAAATTTCTGCACTAAAATATTGGCCTTCAAACCTTGAAAGGCGCCAATCACGGATTCTGCGGCTTTCTTGGTTTCGGCCAGAACAACCCCGCGCCCTTGTGTGCCTTCCAAAAGCTTGACAATAAGTGGCGCACCACCGACAAATTTAATCAATTC
>JAPHSY010000055.1 GCA_026196495.1 Magnetovibrio sp. | reverse complement strand
TGGGCGGAAAGCATGGGCCAGTTTTACAGCGTATTGCTTTTCGATTTGATCAATGGTTTCGGCTGGGGGAATTAACCCTTTTTGCATGCGTGCAGCTAGGGTCAATTCCTGGCTGAGACGTTCGTGATAAGAAGAAAGCTTTTCAATCATTAATTTGCGTTCAAGCAAACTGCTCAGGCGTTTGAGTAAAAGGTCCTGATTAATAGGCTTGGAAATTAGGTTTGAGGCTCCAGAATTCAAAATATCATTACGCTCTTGGCGATCGTCATGGGCTGTGACCACCAGTATAGGTAGGTCTTCGGTGGAGGGGCTGTTGCGCACATGGCGCATGACGTCCTGACCGCTCATACCTGGCATATTGATATCCAATATTAAGCAGTCCAAGCGTGTAGTCTTTATGATTTCAAGGGCTTCCCAGCCATTTTCTGCGTGATGAAGATTTTTATACCCATGCCCTTCCAGCAAAATATCAATGAATTGTCGGATCATCTCGTCATCATCGACGATCAAAATGTGACATGTGGGAATGGCATCAATAATGGATTGGGGCAAATACATGGAGGATATCATACCTATGTATGCGGCAAGCGAAAAGAGACTATCTTCTACTTAGGCCATCGATTGTGTAACCATAGCCACTGGTCTGGATGCTGTCGAATCCAGCCTTCCATGATGGCATTGATATCGGTCATGATGGTTCGAACATCGGTTTTTTTGTCATCTGTGCGCATGACCTCTAGGGCTGGATGATAAATCAATTTAAACCGTGCTCCCGGCAAGCGAATGCACTGAATGGGGATCAAAGGTGCATCAAAGCGCAAAGCAAACTCGGCAATGGCTGTGCCAGTCATGGCTTCACGGCCCATAAATGGAACTGATATCCCGTCGTTGAGTTTTTGATCCACCAAGATGCCAAGATTTTCCCCCTTTTTTAGTTTGCTAAAGGCGCGCTTGGCTCCAGGTGCCCCTTTGGGGATCAGTTCACCTGGACCGTGTCGTTTGGCAAATAGGTTTTGCAAAAGTGGGTTATTGGGGGCACGGTAAAAAACATGGACACCAAAACCAATGATGCCGGCGGATACCGGCAACAGTTCCCAATTGGCAAGATGAGCCCCAAAAAACAACACAGGCTTGCCGGTTGCAAAAGCGGCATTAATGTTGTCTTGGCCTTCGATTTCGACGCGTTGTTTGCCGCGCGGCGTAAGTAGGTGGTCCATGACAGCAAACTCAAAGGCAGTCCGTCCCATATTTTCCCAGACACCGCGCAAAATCATTTCAATTTCAGCTTCGTGTTTGTCTGGGAATGTGCGTTTTAAATTCTCACGGGCATTCTTTGAAGGTTTGAGCATAGGCCCAAAAGTTGAAGCAATGTTTCCGCCCAAGGCCGAAACAAATGTAAAAGGAAGAAGGCGTAAAATGCTCATGGCCCCATAGGCAAAACCCGCACTGATGTAATCCATCAAGGTTGCTTCACGGGTTTTGACAGGCGTGAGATTTTCAGTCATCGCTTTGTGTTTGGCTTTCTTCGGTGTTGAGCAGTTGATCCAACAACTTTTCAATTTCATCAGCCTGTTTCCACACCAGCGCAATGTCCAGGGTGCGTACTCGGCTTTGATGTTTTTCAGGAATGCGGATGTGATCTTTTGCGGTGGTGATGACAGTGGCATTTACACCATCGGCCAGTATCGACAAAATTTCGGCCTCGGTATAAGGGTGATGATCATCAAATGATCTGGCACCCACAATGCGACAGCCAATTGATTTTAAGGTATCAAAAAACTTTTCAGGTCGGCCAATACCTGCAAAGGCAAAGACATTTTGGCCGTTGAGATCTTCAAAATCACCAACTGGTTCAAATTGGGCACGCAGAATATCCAGGCCCTTGTAGCCCAAACGTTGAATCCGCCCCCACACATCAGCCTCATCGGCACCCAACAAAATAACGGCATCGGCGCGTTTCAGTCCGACGTCTATGGGTTCACGAAGGGGGCCTGCTGGCATAACGCGGGCGTTACCAAAACCATAGGCCCCATCAACGACGACCAATGACAAGTCTTTTTCGACACTTGGGTTTTGATAGCCATCATCCATAACAATCAGAGTTGCACCGGCCTCGACGGCGGCTTCGATGCCTTTGCGGCGGTCCTGACATACCCATGTGGGTGCGGAACGTGTTAGCAATAAGGGTTCGTCGCCAACCTCCTTGCTGGTGTGTATATTTGCCTCAACACGTTCTGGTCCCAATAAGCTGCCCCCGTATCCACGTGAAACCACATGTACATTTTGACCGCGTTGAACAAGACGCTGAACCAGATCAATTACCACAGGCGTTTTTCCAGCACCACCGGCCACCAAATTGCCAACACAGATAACCGGAACGGGTGCGCTCCAAGGCGTCACCGTTTTACGGCGCATAGCGTTGAGGCCTGCGACCAGGCATCCCAATGGGCGTAAAAAGCTGGGCAGCAGGCCATCGGTTTTACGATCCCAAAAATCAGGTGCGCGCATGTTGTTCACCGTGTTCTTGGTTAAGGTAAGGTGTGAGTGCATCCATGATGCGATCTAGCACATCTGCTTGGGCTTTGGCGACCTTTTGGCCTGCAATTGCCGCATTTATGCGGTTCTCTTGATTGTTCATCAATTCCTCGACAGCTGATAGCAGTTCTTGTTGATTTTGCACCGTACGCGCCCCCCCAGCATGAGAAAGCACTTGGGCTGTATCTTCAAAGTTGGACATATCCGGGCCAAAGATTAAGGCGCAGCCTAGTTGCGCTGGCTCAATCGGGTTCTGTCCACCAACACCTTTCAGCGTTTTACCGATAAAGACGATGTCTGACAATCGATAGAATACCCCCAATTCACCCAAAGTGTCGGCAATATAAATATCTGTTTCGCTCTTAATGGTTTCATCCGCAGAACGACGGTGGACGGTTAAGTCCTTGGAAAGCTCTTGAGCAATGTCTTCACCGCGTTCTGGGTGGCGTGGAACAATGATTGTCAGCGGGTTTTTGACACGTGATTTTAGGCCTTTGTGTACTTTCGCACAGATGAGTTCTTCACCAGGATGTGTTGATGCAGCAAGCCATAGAGGGCGCTCCCCCACGCTAGTTTGCAATGCTCTCAGTGCGGTATCATTAACAGGCAATGGGGCAGCAGCTAGTTTTAAATTACCAGGAACTTCCACGGTCTTGGCACCCAGATCGCTGAAACGTTCTCCATCAGTTTGGCTTTGTGCCAAAACCAGTGGGAATGATGAAAGGATACGTTGGATCATGGCGCGGTTTTTCAGCCAGCCTTCATAAGAGCTTAGTGACATGCGGCCGTTGAGCACCACCATCGGCACAGCGCTGGCACGGGTTTCAATGACGAGGTTGGGCCAGAATTCACTTTCAACCCAAAGCGCCATGTCGGGTTTCCAGTGTTCCAAAAACCGACGAATATAACTGACACGGTCAACCGGGACGTATTGGTGAAGGGCCCCTTTGGGCAAACGTTCGGACATCAGTCGTGCAGATGTCACGGTCCCCGTTGTCACCAGCACGGTACAGTTCGGAATGTCATCTATGATGCGTTGGACCAGGGTGAGGATGGACAAGGATTCCCCCACACTAGCGGCATGAAACCACACCAGCTTTCCATCAGGTCGGGGCAGGGAAGCAATACCAAGGCGTTCATCAAACCGCTTGGGATCTTCTTTGCCGCGCTTTAGACGCTTGTTGAGGTATAAGCGAATGAGTGGCCCGCCCAAAGTGGTTGCCATACGGTAGAGGGAGAGCTTCATGCCGGCTCCCCTTCGGCAACAGTTGCTGGTTCTGGACTGGGTTGAGTACAGGCCTGATCCACTTCTTGTTGAAGTGCGTTCATGCGGTTTTCAAACTCCAGGCGAAGCTGTTCATACTCTTCATCCGAAGCCTTGCGCGGGATGTCCATGGGTTCGCCAAACTGCATGATGTAGTGAGAAAACGGTTTTGGGATTGCCATGTAATCCCAACTATTGCGCCATTTCATGCGCGTGCCCGATACGGAGAATGGAACGAGTTTGGCCCCGGTCATGCGTGCAATATCGATGGAGCTGCGTTGCATTCGTTGGCGTGGTCCCTTTGGGCCGTCTGGGGTAATCCCCACCACACCACCGGATTTAAGAACTTTGATAATGGCACGCACAGCTTCCGTGCCGCCTTTTTTCGTTGAGCCCCAGATGGTCTGAATGCCAAAGCGGTTATAGGCTTTGGCGGCAATCTGCCCATCACGGTGTGGCGTTGAAAGAATATGCAAGGTGGATGCGTATGGCCAACCAAAGAGGCTAGGGATCAAACGACCATGCCAGAATCCAATAAGCATGGGGGTGTTTTCTTGAACAAGCTTATTGACGTGCTCCTGTCCACGATACTCCCACGTACTGGTGATACGCACAAAACGCATATAGCCAGCTGCCAAGGCGGAGATTGCCTCTTGTGCCCATGGCTTTTCAAAAATGCGTTTGTATAGTTTCACCGGGTGTCCTTTCCCAGAGCTCAGACGGTGGCGACTTTTTTCGTTGCTTCCTCAGCGGCAAATTGAAGTTGATACAGGCTCGCGTATTGACCATCCTTTTTCAGGAGTTCTGCGTGTGTGCCTTGTTCGATAACTTCGCCTTGATTTAAAACATAAATCAAATCTGCATGGACAACGGTGGAAAGGCGATGGGCGATCACCAATGTGGTGCGGTCTGCCATCAATTCTTCCAATGCATGTTGAACATGACGTTCCGATTTGGTATCGAGCGCTGAGGTCGCTTCGTCCAACAACAAGATCGGGGCATTCTTCAACATGGCGCGGGCAATTGCCAAACGTTGACGTTGGCCGCCAGATAAACGAACACCGTGTTCGCCGACCTTAGTATCGTAGCCTTCCGGCAATTCCATAATGAAGTCATGAGCCGCAGAGTGTTTGGCGGCTTCTTGAATATCGTCGAAAGAGGCACCTTCTCGACCATAGCCGATGTTGGCACGCACCGTGTCATCAAACAAGGTGACTTCTTGGCTCACCAACGCCATGGCGCCGCGCAGGCTGTCAAAGGTTACATCACGCACGTCTTGACCATCAACGGTGACTTTGCCGCCTGTGACATCGTAAAAACGTGGGGCCAAGTTGATAATGGTCGATTTACCAGCGCCCGATGCACCCACCAGTGCCACGGTCTTTCCTGCTGGAACAGTGATGTTGACGTTGTTCAGGGCCGCATCATGTAGGCCATCTTTGTTGGTTTTGGGATAGCTAAACGAAACGTCCTCAAACTTCAGCTCGCCGCCTTGGACATGAAGATGTTCAGCCCCATCTTTTTCCATGATGCTGTTGGCGTGGTCGAGGGCTTGATATGTTCGTTGCGCACCCGCTAAGCCTTCTTGAACCGTTGCGTTTAGGTTTGCCAAACGCTTCATGGGCTCATATGCCAACAACAGTGCTGTGATGAAGGAAAAGAAGCTGCCAGCGTCAGTGGCGTCCTGAATAACACGGTAACCGCCGTAAATGATGATTACGGAAATCGCAACACCGCCTAGAGTTTCCATAATTGGGCTGGACAGAGAGCGCGTGCGCGTGCCCTTAAATTGAAGCTGGAATATACTTTCAACCAATTTCGCAACGCGACCGCGTTCGTAGTCTTCCATCGAATAGGCTTTGACCATGCGCACACCTTGGAAGGTCTGTTCCAGCGTCGTGGTCAGTTGGCCCACTTCTTCTTGGGTGTTGATGGTTACTTTGCGCATCCGTCGCCCAATTCTGGCAATGGGCAAGATAGCAACGGGGAAGACGAAGAACGCAATCAATGCCAGTTCCCAGTCTTGGATAAACAACACACTCACCAAACCAATGAGCGACAGCATGTCTTTACCAAACACAGTGATGGCATGTGCGACCGCAACGCGCATAGATGAGATATCAACTGTGAAACGTGATACCAAAGTGCCCGTGGCGTTTTCGTGGAAAAAACCAATATCCAGGCCGGAAAGGTGTTTGAACAGCCGATTTTGCAAATCGGCAACGATACGCATACCGACATAAGCCATCAACGTGGCCTGCATGTAGTTGGAAAAGCCTTTGACGACAAAGGTTCCCAACACCGCACCGCCGATCCACCACAGCATATCTTTGTCGCGCGCAATAAAGATCTCGTTGACCACGGGCTCCATCAACCAAGCACTGAGCGCGGTTGCACCCGCCATCAGCGCCATAAAGAACAGGGCCAGCAATAGCCATCCGAAATAGTTGCGAATGTGCTCACGCCAGAGACGTGACATCAGTGTGTAGGTGGAATCATGCTGCACGATGGTTTCGCTTAGTTTCTGTAATTGTTAATCGGGGCGAACAATAGCACGGCCCAGCCCAGGGCCAAAGCCTGCTTAAGCCTTAAAGATTAAGGGTTAAGACCCCGCTAAGGTCATGCCTTCAATGCGCACAGTCGGGGCATCGACACCATAGAGGAATTCTAAGTCATTGGCTGGGGTCATGGACTTAAACATTTCGCTCAAATGCCCGGCCACGGTGACTTCGGACACCGGATAGGTAATTTCGCCATTTTCGATCCAAAAACCGCTGGCGCCACGGGAATAATCACCCGTAATGGTGTTGACCCCCATACCGATCAATTCGGTAACCAGAAAGCCGGATTTGATGTCCTTGATCAATTCTTGGACGGACTGTTCACCCGCTTCCAGATACAGATTAGATGCCCCCGGTGATGGTGGACTAGAAACCCCACGACCTGCGTGTCCGGTGGATTCCAGGCCCAATTGACGTGCTGATCGCAAATCCAAGAACCAAGTGGTTAATTTGCCTTGTTCAATGACGTTGCGGCGTTGCGTTTTCAGGCCTTCGTCATCAAAAGCGCAAGAGCGTAGGCCGCGCACACGGTGGGGATCATCAACAATGTTAATGTTTTCACCAAAAATCTGTTCACCCATGCTGTCTTTCAAAAAAGATGTGCCACGTGCGATGGTGGAGCCATTGATGGAGCTGGATAAATGCCCGACAAGGGAGCGTGCCGCGCGGTTATCGAATACGATAGGAACCTGCTGGGTTTCCATTTTCTTTGGGTTCAAGCGCTTAACAGCGCGTTCACCGGCATTTGTACCGATTTTTTCCGGTGATTGCAGGTCTTCGGCCCAAACGGCGCCAGTGTAGTCGTAGTCCCGCTCCATCCCTGTGCCTTCACCCGCCAGCATGGATGCGCTTAAAGAATGGCGCGATCGTTGATAAGTGTGGGCAAAACCGTTGGAGGCTGCGAAGGCAATAGCGGATTTGCTGAAACCAGCGCTGGCCCCTTCAGAGTTGCTGACACCTTCGACAGCCATTCCGGCTTCTTCGGCAATGCGAGCGACCTCGGTGAGCTGCTCGGCACTAAACTCGGTAGCGTCAAACATGTCGAAATCGGTGAATTCGGTGGCCAATTGGTCGGGATCAGCCAAGCCCGCATATGGGTCTTCGGGGACCGTTTTGGCCATAGCCACAGCGCGTTCTACCAATTCATCCAAGGCTTCTTTACCGATGTCAGAAGATGAAACGATGGCGGATGATTTGCCGACAAATACGCGCAGGCCCAAATCTAGGCCTTCGGAACGCTCCAATTGCTCAACTTCACCCAAACGGTAGTTCATGGACAGCGAGGTGGCCTCCGCAAAAACAGCATCCGCTGCGTCTGCCCCTTGGGTTTGCGCACTTTTGATCAAGTCTTGCAGAAGGTTGAGCTTGTCTTGGATATCAGCCGACATAATGTCCCCTAAGATTTAGAATAACTATCCCACGTATGTAGGGGATTAAGATGCCTAAGCCAAGGTTTTAGGGGAAAACATTTTGACCCCATGAAGCCAATTTGAACTTCATTGGGTCTTTTGAATAACCATGAACGATTGTGTTGGATACCGTCTCTATTTTGCGTCCAATTTAGAAATATGCTAAATATGACATATCTGATGGAGAGGAATGAAACCATGCGTACAGCGCTGATTGCGTTGATTACTTTGATCTTTATGCCGTTTGAAGTCAGCGCAGTGGAAATGCGCGATGATGGTTTGCATTATCAACCATGGATCAAAACGTCATTTCTGGATATCCGTGAAGACATTAAAGAAGCCGTTGAAAGTGGGAAGAAGGGCCTTGTTGTTATATATGAACAACAAGGTTGTGGTTCTTGCAGACGGTTGCACGAAATCAATTTTGCGGATCAAAAGTTGGTGAAATATATCACCGATAATTTTGATGTAATTCAAATCAATCTGTATAGCGATAATGAAGTCACGGATGTTGATGGTGAAGTCATGACCGAGTCAATGTTTGCTGAAAAGCATAGGGCCAACTTCACCCCAACCACCGCTTTTTATGATGCTTCTGGAAAAGAAGTGTTTCGCATGCCGGGATTTATGTCCTTGAAGTTTTATAAACGTGGATTTGATTACGTTGTGAAAGATGGCCCAGCGTCTGGTCTGTCTTATCCACGTTGGGTGCGTGAACAGCGCCAAGCCACCAGCGCCGCCAATTGAGAGATACTGCCTTTTAATGTGGCTGGAAACAACGTTGATCACGGTGCTAATGACCCAGCGGTTGTTGCGATAATACTCTCCAGTCACAATCTATCGTAGCTATAGCCGCCTGCCGTTATGTAACAAGAAATCTGGATTACTGCGAACTGAGTCTATATGTCTCGTATTATTACATCCATATTGGTTTTCTTGGCCCTATTCTTTCCGCGCATCACTTTTGCGGCGGAAAAACTCAATCTGTACATTTCTGATATTCCAGGTCAAACCATGCGTGATCGCGATAACCCGGGAATGGCATTGGCGCTAATCCGTAAAATTACGCATCGGGCAAATAGGGATCTTCATGAGATATTTTTGCCGTGGTCTCGGGCGATTGTTGAAATGCAGAAAGATGAAAATGGCATGATTGCGCCATTCACAAGAACCCATACTCGAGAAGATAACTATCAATGGATTGGTGAGTTGTATGAGCTCGAGTTTGGTTTTGTTTCGCTCGACCAAAGCATCAACGATAAAGAGGTCGCAAAAAACCTGAATATCGTTGGGGTTTGGAGAGGTTCCTCCATGGAGGAGGAGCTAATTCAAGATGGGTTCCAGAACCTTCACGCTTTGGTCAATGATAAGCAAATAATTGAATTGTTTGAAAGGCAAAGATTTGATGCTTGGTATGGCAGCTTAATTGAATTGCGTGCAAAATTTAAAGGGCGCAAGAGAATAGGTGAAAGATCAATTGTGTTTGGCCCCCCTGTGCGTAAGCATCCCGTGTGGCTTGCATCAAGTAGTCATATGGATTCCAATACAGTGAATCAACTTAGGGCTGCAATGGAGTCTCTTCGTTCTGAAGGCATAATTGATGAAATTCTGCGTTCCTATGGTCAGATTATTTCTGATCGGTAGAAAGTGTCATTAATGGCTAACATCAACCGTGATTTGGTTAGCCTGTTTACATCCTTAATCCAGCACCAATGACAGCAAGCCATCAGCCAATTTTGGTTCGAACCAAGTTGATTTTGGTGGCATGATCTTGTCTGCATCGGCCACGGCCATCAGGTCGCCGAGGCTGGTGGGAAACATTGAAAATGCGCAGGCCCATTCGCCACTGTTAACGCGTGCGGCCAGTCCGTCCAGCCCGCGTGCACCACCGACAAAATCGATACGTGTATCGGTACGTGGATCACCAATGCCCAAAATGGGTTCGAGAATGTGATCTGTAAGTAGGCTGACATCAAGGCGCGTCACCGGATCGGCATTAGCATTCGGCGGTGTCTTTAACGCTAAAGCATACCACTTTCCATCAAGATAAAGCCCAAATGACGCCGGGTGCTCTGGTCTGAAGGGGGTGTCTGATGGTGTAACTGTGAATGCGTCTTCGAGCCGGGATAAGAATGTGGCGGTATCCAATCCATTGAGGTCTTTGACGATGCGGTTGTAGTCAAGGATCATCACCTCATCATCGGGGAAGCCGACGGACAGAAAAGATTCGTGCGAAGCATTTGGATCATTGTTTTCGTTACGTCGTGTGGCCGCAACCCTGAGCGCTGCTGCGCTGCGATGGTGACCATCTGCGACGTAGAGCGCATCCATGTGTGTGAAGATGTCTTCAATACGCTTAACCGTTTCGGCATCGCCCACGCCCCAAACTTGATGTAGAACGCCATCGCCGTGATCGGCTTCCAAGAGCGGTGCTTCAGTCGTGACGGCAGTGTAGATGGTGCTAAGTTCAGCATTGGCACGATAGGTTAGAAAAACTGGCCCCGTTTGTGCGTTCACGCCCTCAATCTGGTTGACGCGGTCATCTTCTTTGGTAGGGCGGGTGAGTTCGTGTTTTTTGATCCGTCCTTCCTCATAAGCGCGAACGCTGGCGCCGCCAACGATACCCGTTTGCACATGTTCACCCATGGTGGCGCGGTAGACGTAATAATGGGGCCTGTCTTCACGGACCAACATGCCTGCGGCAATCATCTTTTCCAGATTTTCACCGGCCTTGGCATAGACGGTATTGGAATAGGGGTCTGTGCCTTCGTCCAAGTCGATCTCTGCCCGGGAAACGTGAAGAAAGCTCCAAGGCTTTCCGGCTGCCATTTCCCGTGCCTCTGTCGTGTTCATCACGTCATAGGGGGGGGCTGCAATCTCACCTTCTTTACCCTTGGCGGGACGGAGTGCGGCAAAAGGGCGTAGCAGCGCAAGATTGGTCATTTTGTTTCCTCGTCGGTTGCTTGCGGGCCCTTCTCAGACCGAGGTGCCCAACACATTAAAGCAGCCGACAGTTGGTTTTAAAAACCAACTTTATTCAGATGCTTTTAAAATCGGTTCAAAGGGTAGCTGAACATCTTAAGTTTTTAAACTAAGAACAATATTTTAACTTGGACAACGGGGTTCATTTTGATTGTGGGTTATCTAGGTCTGGGATATTTAGCTGAAATAAAGGCAATATAACATTTTTTCAAATATGGAATATGTAGATACCCATTGCGTTAGTGAAAGCATACGGATTAAGCAATGGTGAATAGCGATATAATTTCACCAATCTAAAGATGTGGCCAATTAGGAAGCCACTTCGATCCGGTTGCGACCATTGTTCTTAGCTTTATACAGGGCATCATCGGCACGTCTAAATATGTCCTCAAACGTTTCTGTTGAACGCACCTCAGCCAATCCGATGCTGCAACTGATTGACCCAACACCGGGAAAATCAGCTTCTTCAATGCACGCACGCAGCTTTTCACCTAATGCTCTAAGATTGTCCTCTTTGGCTTGTGGTACCAGTATGACGAATTCTTCACCACCCCATCGTCCAAGAAGGTCTGATTGGCGTAATTGGGCCTGCAATAAGCTCGCAAAATATTTTAACACTTGATCGCCTACATTATGACCAAAGGTATCGTTCACGGCTTTAAAGTGGTCTATATCGCAGACAGCCAACCCCAGTGATCCCCCGTAACGTTTTTTACGGTCTAATTCTTTCTGGACACCTTCGGTAAAACTACGTCTGTTGAGAATGCCAGTGAGATTATCTGTATTGGCCAGAAACTCTTTTTCTTCAATGAGGGTGTCGGTATATGACAAAAGATTGTTGATCGAGAAGTTGATTTTTTCGAATTCATCAACCGTCGCACCATGAGGTATCCGGGTTTTGAAGTCTTGGGAGGCCATCACATGTGATAGCGTCTGAACCAACACCTTCATGGCTTTAAGTATTCGAATTACCGTTAGTACGGTGAGTACTGCAATTATCGCTGCGAGGAAGAGAGCAACTAATGAGTACTTTATGAGTTGGGCTTGTTTGCCTTCAATTTGATGTGATATTTGTCTCGATAAATCACCATAAATATTGTCCTCGACCGTTTTCATTGTGTCGATCACCAGGGTAACTTCGTCCCACCATGTATTGGCTGTGTGGTGGTCACGATGCCCTTTGAGAAAGCCAAGAACGGACTCAATTCTATGGGTGACGGTTTCATGAGCATCGGTATATACCTGTGACATGAAAAGGTCGCGATTGTGTCCTGTTAGATCGCGGGAAAATGCCCGCTGATGTTCGGTATAAGCACCGTAATGGCGGGTAACATCCTGAATATCATCATTCATGTATGTATTTTGACGATAAATACGTGAAATGCCGGCACGAATTAGACCTAAGTGCTCACGAGAATGGGCTAGTGATACAACAGCCATCATCACACGGTTTGAGCCCACCTGTTCACCATCTAGAATTTTAATGGTGATGGTATCTAAGGCGGAAGTGATGGCATCGGTATAAAAAGAACGAGCCGCATTCCAACTGGTGATATCGGAATCAACCCTTTCACGTATTGTGGGCAGTCCGTTGTGGAAAGCGGTGAGCCAATCAGCGGTTAAAATAGGAGCTTTGCTCTGATTAATGATGCTGTCTGTTAATCGACGCTGTTGTTGAATTGTTTCAACACTAACTGCATCCATATTTACCAAAAAACTTGCACTTAGGCCGCGTTCTTTTTGTAGTGCATGGATCAGTAATGAAGTGTGGCGCACCTCAGAAATTATTTGGCTGCTTTGTTCAAGCCTTTCGACTTCGGTACTAACCGCACGGTATTGCACAAACAGAGTTACGCCGACGCTAGAGATGGTGAGAAATGCCAACAGCAGAATTCGTATACGTATTGGCATATTCCTTTGCGCATCCAGTCGTAATTGTGCGCCCCATTATGTTGCCTGATCCAGCAGAATAGATGATCATGTTAAGTTAATCAAATGTAACTCTTTACTTATCAATAGATTACCCGCCTTTGAGTATATTGTATTATGCAAATAACCAGAAATATCTAATGTAGCAGAGCCGTTATACGTGGAAGGGTTTCCTGCGGTTTGTCGCGCAGAAACTCTTAGCTCAAAGCCTGGGATAGATCATCGATTAAATCATTCACATCTTCAATTCCAACCGATAAACGAATGGTGCCGGGGCGAATGCCAGCATCAAGTTGTTCGGCTTCTGTCATCTTTTGATGGGTGGTGGTGGCCGGATGTGTGATCAAGCTTTTGACATCGCCTAAATTATTGGAAATGTCGATAATCTCCAGCTTGTTCATGATCTTGAAGGCTTCTTCCTTGCCGCCTTTGACATGGAAGGCAACAATGGTTCCGCCTTTGCCAGACATTTGTTTCATGGCCAAATCGTGTTGCGGGTGGCTGGCGAGGCCGGGATAGACCGCTTCGTCGATGACGCCTTGGGTTTGCAAGAACTCAGCAATCGCCAACGCATTGTCGCATTGGCGCGCAACGCGCAATTCCACGGTTTCCAATCCTTTAAGCAAAACCCAGGCGTTAAAGGGGCTGAGCGCTGGACCGGTTTGACGCAAAAATGGTGCAACCGTTTTTTCAATGTAGTCTTCATTGTTGGACAAGATTGCGCCACCGAGCGACCGTCCTTGGCCGTCAATGTGTTTGGTGGCGGAATAGGTCACAACATCTGCGCCCAGTTCCAAGGGGTGTTGTAATACCGTGCTGGCAAAGGCGTTGTCGACGATGACAATTGCACCGGCTTTGTGGGCCAGCTCGGATACAGCCGCAATGTCGATGATGGATAGTGCCGGATTTGACGGGGTTTCCAAGAACACAGCTTGGGCAGGGGTGCTGAGGGCTTCGGCCCAAGCGTTGAGATCGGTGCCCTCGACAAATTCGGCCTTGATGCCCCATTGGGGTAAGATTTGAGCGATGACGTGATAACACGCACCAAACAGGGCCTTGGCCGCGACCACACGGTCACCTGTTTTCAGGTGTGAGGCCAATGCACCAAACACGGCCGCCATCCCGCTGGCAGTACCTTTACAGAAATCGGCGCCTTCAACGGCGGCCAAGCGGTCTTCGAAAATGCTCAGGGTGGGATTGGCATAACGGGAATAGACATAGTGATCTTCATCACCTGTGAAGGAGCGCTCGGCCTGTTCTGCACTGTCATAGACATAGCCCGACGTCATGAACAACGCTTCGGATGTTTCTCCAAACGGTGTGCGGTCCATACCTGCGCGCACTTGGCGGGTGGCTGCGCGCCATTTAGAGGTATCTTGTTGTTTTTTATCGTCGTTGCTCATGTCGAAAGTTCCTTAACATACAAAAATAGCCCGGACCGAAGGTCAGGGCTGATGCATGCTTATCCCATCTGCTTCGATCTTTTAGCGGATTGTTTAACGTGGCCGCAAGCCGATCGGCCAAATCACCACGTCGTTCTGGACCCTAAAATGTCGAATGAAGCGTCGTTCGTCAAGGGAGTATTGAATTGTATTACATGCATACTGTGGGAAATGAAGGGCTGGTGATTGCCCAGATAGCCCCCCATATAACTTGCAGGTCAGTTAACCCTCTGGCATACGAGAGGGAGTTGAATTTTGGAGAGCTCACATGTCCTTTACCGCCACCACCACCAACTTGTTTTTTGATCGCACCGGAATGGACCGGGGGCGTGTCGACGGGATTGTCGAAAACGCGTTGGGTAAGGCGGATGACGGAGAACTGTTCTTGGAATACCGCCAATCTGAAAGCCTGTTATTTGATGATGGTCAATTGAAATCGGCCAATTTCGATACGGCTCAAGGTTTTGGCCTGCGTGCTGTGTCTGGTGAAACGGCGGGTTATGCCCACGCGACGGAGCTGTCTGAAGATGCCATCAAACGGGCTGGGCAAACGGTGAGTTCTGTCTGTCGTGGCCGTGGCGGCACCTTGGCCCAACCGCCCCAAGGCACCAACGCCAAACTTTATGGTGAAGAAAACCCACTGCAAGGCATCGCCTTTGATGTGAAAGTGGACTTGCTCAGCGAAATTGATGCTTACGTGCGCGCCAAAGACCCACGGGTGAAACAGGTCTCTGTCTCACTTGCTGGTAACTGGCAGGCGGTTGAAGTGTTGCGTCCTGGTGGCGCGTCGGCTTCTGACATTCGTCCGTTGGTGCGTATCAATGTTTCCGTTGTGGTGGAACAAGACGGGCGCATGGAAAACGGATCGTTCGGTGCGGGTGGTCGTGCGGAATACGATAACTTCGTTACGCCGGAAAACTGGAAGGGCATTGCCGACGAAGCATTGCGCCAAGCCATCGTAAACTTAGACAGCGTTCCTGCACCTGCCGGTGAAATGACCGTGGTGTTGGGCCCGGGTTGGCCCGGTGTGTTGTTGCACGAAGCGGTTGGTCACGGCTTGGAAGGTGACTTCAATCGCAAGAAAACATCGGCCTTTGCCGGATTGATGGGTGAACGCGTTGCTGCCCCTGGCGTGACCGTGGTTGATGATGGCACCATGGAAGGGCGTCGCGGATCGCTGACCATCGATGATGAAGGCACGCCAAGTTCCAATACTGTGTTGATCGAAGACGGCATTTTGAAAGGCTTCATGCAAGACCGTATGAACGCACGTTTGATGGGGATGGAACCCACTGGAAACGGACGTCGTCAAAGCTATGCACACGCCCCGGTGCCGCGCATGACCAACACCTACATGCTCAACGGTGACAAAGATCCGGAAGAAATTTTGGCCTCCGTCAAAAACGGTCTCTATGCCGTCAACTTCGGTGGCGGCCAAGTGGACATCACGTCCGGAAAATATGTCTTTAGCTGCACTGAGGCCTATATGGTCGAAGACGGAAAAGTTACGGCTCCGGTTAAAGGCGCAACGTTGATCGGCAGTGGCCCCGAGGACCTCAAACGTATCACCATGATCGGTAATGACACCAAGTTGGATACGGGTGTCGGCATGTGTGGCAAAGACGGTCAAAGTGTTCCCGTTGGTGTAGGCCAGCCGACCATGCGTATTGAAAACCTGACGGTTGGAGGAACTGCGGCTTAAGGTGGTTTGCCTTAAACCAGACCCCAATTTTTGCTATAATAAAACAGGGTGAAAAACCAAAATTAGGAGGCTGTCATGGTTGAAACTGCTGGCAGAACCCCGGCCCGTTTTGGGGATGATTGGTGGGGTAGTCTGACCGATCCATTACGCACGATGGCAACGAAAGTTGCGGACTTTTTCTCTCCTGTCGCGGAAGCATCTAAGGACGAGGATAAGTATGAAGTCTGCATCGAACTGCCGGGTGTGGAAGAGGATAACATCTCTGTGTCGGTGGATCACGACACGCTAATGATTACTGGTGAGAAGAAGAGCGAACGCCATGATGAAGGGAAGACGTACATTTTCTCTGAAGTCAGTTACGGAAAGTTCCAACGCACGTTTCGCTTGCCTGGGGATGCTGATGAAGACAAAATTAGTGCGGCTTTTAACAATGGGGTTTTGAAAATTCTCATTGCAAAGAAAGCGTCAGAATCCAGCCGTAAAGAAATCCCCATTCACAAGTGATATGATTTGAATGAAAGGCGACATTCAGTTGAGTGTCGCTTTTCTATTTGTGTGGAGCACTACGGCTTGCTCAGCAAATGGGGCGGTGCTGGCAGCACCGCCCCATTGAAGTGCACTCAATTGAGAGCGTAGGAGTTATCTTATTGGGCCTGAGGTGCTGCTGGTGCAGCAGGTGGATAGCCATAGGGCGCGCCATATCCGTATGGTGCTCGATGGCCATACGGTGCCCTACCATAGGGACCGTAACCGTTGTAGCCGTTCCAACCATTATAGCCGTTCCAGTTGTTATACATGTTGCTGTTGCCGCGACCTCTACCGCTAAAGTTCATAGAAAAGTCGCCGTCGCCCCAGCCGTTACCCCAGCCATTGTTGCCCCAATTGTTGCCCCAATTGTTGTTGCCCCAACCGGGCCCACCCCAGCCAGGGCCGCCCCAACCAGGACCCCAGCCCCAAGCGGACGCTTCGGTTGGGGCCAAAGCTGCTGCACTCACAATTCCAGCTACAGCCAAGACTTTTACAATTTTGGTGGTACGCATTTTAATCCTCCTCATTATTGTTATTCATTATTGTGCAAGAGAAAGCAGAATGGAGTCTCATTGCCTGCTTGTTACCCTAGTAAAATTGTACGAAAGCAAGTGGTGAAATGCAATTGGACTGTGCCAATATGGCGGCAGAAAATATGTGCGTAGGCTAGGTTTTGGATTGGAAGGGTCAAAAATCTATTTAAAGGAAAAAAATCCTTGACAATTGTGCTCTGATTTTGTTAAGGTGCATCTAACGAACAGGATACGTGTGCCTGGAATGGTTTGTGGTTTAATTTCTTAATTACGAAATGCTGAATTTTTTGAAAGCCTTGTGGGCCACATTATGTGTGGTTCTGGGGCTTTTTTATTTTCACTTTTTGCTAAAGCTGTGTCTGTGAACACTATGACTTTCCACCGAACCAAGCTTTGTGGACCGTAATCAATGACATTGCCTTTCCTGCTGACAAAGCGTGCAGGGAAGCATCTCTATAGTCGCCCCCAACTCAACTGACGACCTAGGAAAAACCAAAGGAAATTACGATGAGCTCCAGAAGTAGGAATAAAGGCATATTATCTAAAGGTGATTTTGCTAAAGGTCTAGGCAAAAGTGCAAAAGAGGGGGCAAAAGAGGCCGCTAAGCAAACGGCCAGTGAACTGGCCGCTTATGATAAAGGGCATGCACAGGGCTGGGATGAACACCATGAAACTTCTGACCGTTATGACCGCTTAGACCATATGGCGCATGCAGGTACTCTAAAAGAGAATCTAGTAGAACTGAATGCTCCGCAGAGTCTTATCGAACAAGTTATGCCCCAAAACCCTTATGATTTAAGTCAGTACGAATTCGCGTCGGCACTGGTTCAAACATCGTTAGGCCCATTTGAAACAGTAGAAGAAGTGGGAGCCTATCTTAGTGGAGCAGGTTTTTCGCGTGAAAGTCAGATTGGAGGCATGGCTTATTTTGAAACTGCCCAAAAAACTGGAAATCAGGAATTGGCAACAGTTGCTGCAGTAAATGCGGTTAACCCAAAACAGCCGTCCGTACATGATTACACTTTAAGTTTTGGTGAGTTTTACGGAATTGACTTAGATGATCTAAATTTAGATGTTGAAGAAAACCCGTCCTACCAAACAGCAGAAGAACGTCGTGGTGCGCGCCATGGAAATCGAGCTGCGCCAGCTATAAGTAAAACCGATTATTTAGCGGATTACAGTTACCCGGCAGATGCGTTTCTGGCAACGGAGAAAGACCGTTCAGTTGGAAGTCCTTATTATGCCGGTCCATCTCATGAGGTCAGTCCACAAGAGTTCATGACGCCTGCGCAACGCGCAGAGTTGCAGGCACTCACGAGCAAACAGCGTGAAGTCAATCGGCAAGCTATATACGATGAGGCCAAAGCGAGAGAGCAAGCAGCCAAAGCCCGCACGCGTGCCAATGAATTTGTTTCGGCTCAAGAAGCTGTAAACAAAAACCGTTCGCGGGACATGCTCAATTTACCGGCAGTGTCCCCTTTTGATGTGTCTAAAGCGAGCAATACCTCAGCCACAAATACAAAAGCTCAAGACACGATGTTTGATTTCAACGATGAAGCAATTCGTGGTGCCGTGAGTAGAGCTGAACCTGAAATTTCACTAAATATGGGCTATTTGGGTTCTGGGTTATCACTGGCTTCAAAGACATCAGATAAAGCCAGTAACACCAATGTTGCCACAAACCCACATGGCCCAACGGTCACAGATTGGGCGACGGTTCAAAACAATATTGACCGTGAACAAGCTCAGCGAAGCCAGCAACACCAAGCCGCACAAATGGCCCGGGCTGCAAGTGTGAAAGCGTCAGCTCCAAAGGCACAAAATACACCTTTCGATTTAATGGCAGCACAGCCCAAAGCTGAGAAATTGGGTGAGAGTGCCAAGGCGCAAGCGAAGAATGGTCTGAATGCTGCGCCTTCGCAGAATCCTGATCTCGTTGGAAATTCAGAAGCAGCACAGGCACAGGTACAAGTACAAGCAAAGATTGATGCGCGAGTTGCGCAAAAAGCCCAAGCTGCAGCGACACAAATTGCAATGGGTACGGGTACTGGTCGCTCTACGGGGTACAATGATTACCAGGATCTAGCGACCGCGTTATCAAAGTCTGGCAATCATGGGGAAGTTGGGGTTAGTGATTTGACAGACTACGGAACCATTCGTGGTAGTGAGCAATCGAAATCATTGGCAGAGCAGGATAAAGACTTTAACGATGGGAGCGATTCTAGTTCAGAAGGTTCAGTCATCTGTACAGAACTCCATCGTCAAGGTTTGCTTGCGGATGATGTTTATCGTGCAGACCAGATTTTTGGGGCACGGATGAAAGTGGAAGATCCAGATGTGGTCGTGGGATACCATCTGTGGGGTAAACCGCTTGCCAAAGGCATGCGCCGATCAAAGATACTGACGACCTTAGTCTACAAAGGTTTTGCCCAAGCTTGGGCGGATGAAATGTCGGCGCGCGAAGGGCTGAATGGAATTGGGACGGTGCGTGGCAAGCTTTGTATGATTGCGGGCATTCCGGCTTGCCGCATGCTTGGCCGAGCTGTTCGGTTTTGGAAGGGGCATTTTACTCAAGTTGTTTGAGGGAGTGTATTACTCTGCCCCTTCAGCTTGATCGATAAACTCATCAAGCCCATGGGCATGTAGGCCTGCGGCAAAGGATTGGGACACGATACGTGTCACTTCTTTATCAACCAATTCAGAAAAACGTAAAAAGTCGTCAGTAGCTTCAATGATGGCATCTTTGCTTTGTTGAGACTTTACCGTTTTGACCAGGATGTCACCTGCTGCATGCATTTCACGGTGGAGTTGTTCAAGGCTTTCATAAGTTCCATCATCAGAAATTCCCGCGCGTTTAATGTCGCGATACCACTGCCCCAAACGGCAGTAGGCTGGGTTGTGACGCAAGTCCAACAGGGGCATTTTGTCCCATTCTTTCGGGCTGGTCATGGTCATGGTATAGACCGTGTCTAAGACTTTGCGGCGGTAAGACAAGTGGTTGCCCCAGGCGTTGTATAAAAAGCCCAGCTCCGATGACGGCCATTTCGGATCGTCTTTGATGATCTGTATGAATTGCTTGATGGGCAGCGGTTTGCTCATCCAGAACCCTTGGGCTTCGTTACAGCCCGATGCCAGCAAGAAGGTGTAAACGCCTTCGGTTTCGACGCCTTCGGCGATGGTCTTGATGGACATGTCGCGTGCCATCAAAAGACTGGAGCGCACGATATGAGTGTTTTTGGGGTCTTCGGTCATACGTCCGACCACACCTTGGTCTAGCTTTAAGGCTGAGAACGGTAATTGGCTAAGAAGGTCCAGTGATGAATACCCTGTGCCAAAATCATCCATAACAATTTCAATGCCAAGCGCGACCAAATCCAACAATGTTGCGTGTACGCGTGGTGATTGGTTGACAACCGCTGTCTCAGTAATTTCGATCTGGATGTTGCCTGGATTGATGACGTGATTGCCGATGAAGCTGCGCAGCATCTTGACCAAATAAGGAGAGTGCAAATCCAGTGCGGAAACGTTAAAGGCCACCTGAATATCGGGCTTGGTGACACGCAGGCGGGCGATGTCTTCGATCAGCTCCGTAAGCATCACCGCAGTGATATCGGTGATAAATCCACTCTCTTCCGCCTGGGGCAGGAACAAGCCAGGGGGCACAATGGAGCCATCATCCTTTTGCCAGCGCAAAAGCGCTTCACCACCGACAATACGTCCGGTTTCAAAGGATAGTTTTGGCTGGTAGTGAAAGCAAAGATCACCGTCGTGCAGTGCTCGCTCAATCTCAGCAAGGGTGATCTTGCTGTCAGTCATTTTTGTTCTTGTCCCTTAGCCAACGATATGGCCTTCCCTGTACCCAAGAATCGTACACAGGGTTGGAATCACAGGCAATAAGAACTCGCTTGTTGAGATTTTAAGATCAATCAATAGGCGTATTCTTTAAACACCGGGTCAATTGAGCCTTTCCAGCGTCGGTCATAGGCAAATAGTAAATCTTCGGCAGGTGTCATGCCGGAATCAGCAATTTGGAATAGGGGTTTTAAAAATCGACTTTCATCCAATCCCACCCCATCGAGGCGGGCACGACGAACAAGACCTTCGTGGGCACATTCCAAGACGTCGAGTGCAATATCACCGACATTGGTATCGCGAAATGGAGTGTTTAGCGCTAACCGTGGCACATCTGCGCGTAATTGATCGACTTCGTCGGCGCTCCAATGCTTGATGATGTTCCAAGCGTGGTCCAAAGAGCCTTGGTCATATAGCAATCCCACCCAGAGTGCGGGAAGAGCACACAGGCGGCTCCAGGGGCCACCATCGGCACCGCGCATTTCCAAGAATTTCTTCAAACGGACTTCGGGGAACGCAGTGGTGAGATGGTCTTCCCAATCTTTGACGGTGGGAAACTCACCGGGGAGGGCGGGTAGTTTTCCGGCCATAAAATCCCGGAAAGATTGGCCCGTGGCATCAATATATTTGCCATCGCGGTAAACAAAGTACATGGGCACATCGAGCATGTAATCAACGTAACGTTCAAATCCAAAACCATCCTCAAACACGAACGGCAGGCTGCCGGTGCGATCCGGGTCAGTGTCGGTCCAGATGTGACTGCGATAGCTTAGATATCCACTGGGCACGCCTTCCTTGAACGGTGAATTGGCAAACAAAGCCGTGGCGATGGGTTGTAAGGCTAAAGATACCCGGAACATTTTCACCATGGTGGCTTCACTGTCGAAGTCTAGGTTCACTTGTACGGTGCAGGTAGACTGCATCATGTCGAGGCCTAAGTTGCCGCGTTTGGGCATGTATTTTTGCATGATGGCGTAACGATTTTTAGGCATCCACGGCATGCTTTCACGTGACCATTTGGGTTGATAGCCGATACCTAAAAAACCAATACCCATTTCAGCAGCTACGGCTTTGACCTGTTGGAGATGGGTTCCGACTTCTTTGCAGGTGTCGTGGATGCTGTCCAATGGTGCGCCGGACAGTTCCAGTTGGCCTGCTGGTTCCAAGGTGATGGATGAGCCATCGTTTTGTTTCAAGGCAATAATGTTGCCGTCCTCTGTGACCGGTTCCCAACCAAAACGGGTGAGTTTTTCCAGCATCACTTTGACGCCTTGGGCGCCTTCATAATCCAGCGGGCGTAAGTCATCCAAACGATAGGCGAACTTTTCGTGTTCTGTACCGATGAGCCACTGATCACGCGGCTTACAACCACTTTCGATGTACTCAACCAAGCTCTGTTTATCGGTCAGGGGGGCGTTTTGTTCGCTCATGGTTCGGCCTTATCGTTTTTTTCGTTATCAGTTGCGCCAGTCGCCAGCTTGGGCTTGCAAGACTGCCAGCGCTGCAATGGCGGCCGTTTCGGCGCGTAAAATTCGTGGTCCCAGATTTACAGGGGTAGAAATGGTTAATTTTAGCACGGCGTCAAGCTCTTGTGCTTCAAAACCACCCTCCGGTCCGACCAATATACCGTGGGGTGGTGGTGTATTTGCAGCTTGAGACACCAATGGTTTTGCATCACGGCGTTCAGCGCCAACAAAGAGGGTGCGATCTTTGGGCCACACTAGGGCAAGCTTTGAAAGGGGAATAGGTTCATCAACGAGCGGTACAGAAAGGCGTTCGCATTGTTCAGCCGCGTCGATCACTTGTTGATAAAGGCGTTCTATTTTTACCCGGCGGTTTTCGGTTCGCGCTGTGATGACGGGAATCAAGCGTTCTGCGCCCAACTCCACTGCTTTTTCCACAATCTGGTCCAGGCGGTCCTTTTTCAATGGGGCAAATGCTAGCCACGGTCCGGGCTCTGGTCGAGGTGTGCGGAGCTGGTTCTGGCAGGTGGCAGAGGCCTTATTTTTACCAATGCTATCCAATACGGCGCGCCATTCGCCATCTTGGGCGTTGAAAAGTGTGATTTCATCCCCCGTTTGTGCACGTAAAACGGAGCGTAACTTATGGGCAGGACCGGATCCTAACTCAATGGTTTTATTGCGTTTTAAGCCGTTTTCACTAAATAATCTGGTGATGGGTTTTGATTCTTGCATGTTCTGATCATAAGCATGTTTGCGTTTAAGCACAGCAATGACGTACAACTTAGTCCATGAACGACACCACGACCAATACAGCCGAAGCCTCAGCCAGTGATATTCGTACCGAAAGTTGGATTGCGCGTCTGACGCCGAAGCCGCTAAAGCCTTATATGTACTTGATGCGCCTGGACCGTCCTTATGGATCTTGGTTGTTATTGTTGCCGTGTTGGTGGTCAATTGCCTTGGCTGCGGATGGCGGCTGGCCGGACCCAATCATGTTGGGCCTGTTTGCCTTAGGGGCCGTGATTATGCGCGGTGCTGGTTGTGTCATGAATGACATTGCTGATCGTGATTTTGATGGTCAAGTGGCGCGTACCGCAATGCGACCTATTCCCGCAGGTGATGTCACGGTTAAACAAGCTGTACTGTTCCTCGGCCTGTTGGGCTTTAGTGGTTTTGCCATCTTGGTACAGTTCAACCTGTTTGCTATTGGCATTGGTGTACTCTCGTTAGCCACTGTGATGCTTTACCCATACATGAAGCGCTTCACTTACTGGCCTCAGGCGTTCTTAGGCCTATCCTTTAATTGGGGCGCACTTTTGGGCTGGGCTGCTGTGAAGGGTGAACTCAGTGCGGCACCGGGTGTGCTTTATGTCGCTGGGATTTTGTGGACGTTAGGTTACGACACTATTTACGCCCACCAAGATAAAGAAGACGACATCCTGGTTGGTATTAAGTCCACGGCTTTGAAACTGGGCTCAAGCACCCGAATTTGGTTGATGGGTTTTTATGGCGGTGCGTTGGGCTTGATTGCGCTGAGCGGCCATTATGCCGGATTAAGTCAGTGGTTCTTCGTGGCCTTGATCCCGGCGGGCCTACAATTGGCTTGGCAGGTGGGAACCTTGGATATCAACAACCCCAAACAATGCTTGGTGCGGTTTAAATCAAATCGTGATTTTGGGCTGTTGGTTTGTTTTGCAATTGTCGTTGGGCAGCTGCTTAGCTAATGATCTCTGTATGGGGCCAACCATGCTCTATGGCGCTAAGGGATAAACGTGCTATCCGACCTTTGCGGATGGCCTCAGAATCAATGTGTTTTTGAATGAAGCTGTGATGATCGAGGTCTGATTTAAAGAGACTTTGAGCATAAACCAGAACTTCGGACTGGCTCATGGATTGCCATATGCGCCCATGGGTTTTGAGTTCCATCAATGCGATGGGTGTCTCTCCCCGGTTTAAGCAGCCCCAGCGCGATAAGTATGCATGTGCTTTGTTGAGGGTCTGACCATTTTCAAGCTCTAGTGTGATATTTTTCAAGCGAACATAATCGTAGTTTGTGCCCAAGGCCTCAGTTTCGTGCATGCGTTCCAGCTGATCATTCGTCAGCCATGTAACAAAGATTTGTGCCTTCGCCCCTGGTGCATGAGCCAACGTTGCCGGGATAGAGCCGTAGTTTGAGATATGAGCACTGTAGACGGCATCAAAATCATCTAAGACAGCCTGGGTGACATAGATGGGATACTTTAACAGTTCAGGGTGGTCTTGGAACTTAGCGGCTAAACGATCCGGGGAAGCATTGGAGCCTGAAGCGATTACAGCGTGAAGGTTATGGTTGTCAAAGTTAGCGGTATCAAATTCTTTCCAACCATCTTGATCAATCACATAGGAATGATCTGGGATGTGGAATGGATAGGCCTGGGCGTGTTCAATGGGGCTAGTCATGAAATGCTATTCAGCCGCAGCGTCCAAGTATTGCGATAAGTCCACTTCATCCATTTGTTCGGGTTTCAAGAAGCGTTCAGCATAGTCTTTGTAAATGCCGCTTTCCAACAACAGGCGGAACAATTCCGGGTCAATGTGTTGGTCTTTGACCATAAACGACAAGATCTTCACGCTTTCGCTCAGCGTCTTCGGCTTTTTGTACGGGCGATCTGCTGCGGTTAAGGCTTCAAACACATCGGCCAAGGCCATGATGCGTGCGGGGACGGACATGTCGTCTTTGGTGAGCTTCCTGGGATAGCCTGTACCGATCAAGGTTTCGTGGTGAGCGCCTGCGTATTCCGGAACGTTTTTGAGGTGTTTCGGGAACGGCAATTGGCCCAGCATCACAATGGTTTGAACGATGTGGTTTTGAATGATATAGCGGTCTTCGTTGGTCAACGTGCCGCGTGCGATGGACAGGTTATAGACCTCACCACGATCAAACAGCTGTTCCGGCACATCCATTTTGAAGCCAAATTTGTCAGAGTTCGGCGCTTCAAAAGTTCCGTCGCGTGGGAAGATGTGATCTGGCCTGTTGGACAACATGGGTTCTTGAACCGGAAGTTCAGAAGCGGGCT
>JAPHSY010000062.1 GCA_026196495.1 Magnetovibrio sp. | reverse complement strand
GGGGCAGGTCTGGGGCTGAGCATTGCACAATCCGTGGCCCATCAACATGGGGGGGAACTCACTTTGGAAAACACAACGCCGGGGCTGAAGGCAACTTTGAAGTTGCCGTTGTAGTCCGCCACAGACGAAAGACAAATTTATGAGAGTGATAGGATTGAGTATAGCGGTCATTACCGTTATCGGAGTTGGGATTGGTGCCTTGTTTATGGGCTCGAACTCTGAAGCAACAAGTGCGGATACCTCAAACCCTGAACTTGTGGCGCTTGGAAAACAAGTTTACGCCGACAATTGTGCAAGTTGTCACGGTGCCGAGTTAAGAGGCCAGCCCAATTGGCGTGATCGTGATGATGAAGGTTATTTACCTGCTCCTCCGCATGATGAAACGGGTCACACATGGCATCATGATGACAATCTGCTGTTTAAAATTACAAAAGAAGGCACAGCATCCATTGCTCCGGTTGATTACAAAACCAATATGAACGGCTTCGCTGAAATCCTAAGTGATACTGAGATTTGGGCGAGCTTGGCGTATATCAAAAGCACATGGCCCGAACAACAACGCGCATCACAAGAACGCATGACGCGCAACTCTCAACAACAATAACCTTTACCAATTTAGGATGGCTCTCATGCCCAATCTTACACGACGTCGTTTCTTGACGGGAACAACAGCCCTTACACTTTCGGCTTTGGCTGGGGTTCCAACCTTAAGCGCCGCGCCCCGTACAACAGCGCTTACGGCGAAGCCAAGCCGTGTAGCCTTTTTTGGTAAGGATGCTCCAAGTACAGATGTTTGGTCATATGGCAGTGTGCCGGGGCCACAATTGCGTGTGAAGCAAGGTGAAAGACTGTCTGTATCTTTGACAAATGAATTGCCCGACCCGACGACCATTCACTGGCACGGCCTACGAATGGTAAACGCCATGGATGGTGTGCCGTATTTGACCCAGGAGCCAATTCAGCCGGGTGAAACGTTTACATATGACTTCATTGCCAAGGATGCTGGCACCTACTGGTATCATCCGCACGTCAACAGTGCTGAACAAGTTGGGCGCGGACTTTCCGGGGCTTTGATTGTAGAAGAACCTGACCCAATTGAAGTCGATAGAGACATTGTATGGGTCGTAGATGATTGGCGTATTAAGAAGGATGCAGGGTTAGCTGAGTTCGGTGGGTTTCATGATATGGCCCACGGTGGACGTATGGGCAACATGGCGACCATCAACGGCAATTATGATGAGAAATTTTCAGTTCAAAGCGGGGAACGTATCCGTTTGCGTCTTATCAATACGGCCAATGCTCGGGTTTTTGGATTGCAATTTAAAGGTTTGAACCCGTGGCGTGTGGCTGTAGATGGTCATCCGGTCATTCCGTCTCAAATGGAAGAGGGCTTGGTTGTCATCCCCCCCGGTGGTCGCACAGATTTGGTTATTGATTTCAGGGGTAACCCTGGCGAGAAATTTGCCATCATAGACAATTATTACCAACGCCAGCCCTTTACGTTGATTGAAGGGAGCTACACAGATCAGCCACCTGTACGCACTGAAGCGTTAGAGCCCCCTAAAAAAATGGCGGACAATCCAGTAGCTCAACCTGATCTTGCCAATGCAGAACGTCATGACATGATCTTTGAAGGTGGTGCCATGGGCGGTTTGCGTCAGGCTGAATTGAATGGCGAGATTTTGGGACTGCGGGAGTTGGCAAGCCAAGGCCTCCTTTGGGCCGTGAATGGAAAAATGTATCCACACATGACCAAGGATGACTTAGGTGAGCCAATGCTGTCTATGCAACAGGGTAAAACCTATATTCTGACTTGGACCAATAACACGGCATTTGATCACCCCATTCATATGCACGGTCATTCGTTTCATGTGATTTCACGCAATGGTGAGAAATTGGAAACGCCCATTATCATGGATACGGTCTTGATCCAGCCACAGCAATCCGTGGAAGTTGCCTTTGTTGCCGATAACCCTGGTAAATGGGCTTTGCACTGTCACATCCTTGAACATGCTGAGGCCGGGATGATGGGCTATGTGACGGTGGCCTAATCACTGCGCCAAAATGGTGTGATAGAATTTCCCATAATTAAGCGGCAAAGCGATCATAGTGTTAGCCCTTAAGGAAATTCTACTGCTGTGCCAAAAATGTGCCATGACCAGTTTGATTCAATCCCTTTTAATCCCTGTTATTCGGTTTTAAGCACAACAGCACCCGAACAACACATTGATTTAACAACATGTTAGAACTGTGCCTTAGCAAGGCTGAGGCCGACAGTTCAATTCTGTCTGGAGAAACAATTTTATTTCATTAGAATCAATACTTTAGTAAAACACACCACTCTTTGCAGATGGTGTAAAATGAGTTAAACCAAAAGAGAACATGTGGTATCACCCGTGGAATATCCGTGGAGTCTGTTTTTCTTCTGTTCACATTGCAGGTGTTAGCAAAAAATAACTCAGACGCTAAGCTTACTCTTTCTGTTAAACATCAATTACACGTCCTCTGAACCAGACCTTGCCCCTCTCAACAACCGGCACCTTTTCCGGCGTCATCAGTTTTTAATTACTGTGGCGTGACAAATTCAAACTGATTGGTCAGGAAACTTCTGGTTGGCCCCCAAAGCTGGCGAGAAGTTGAGCCCCAAAATATGTCGGTTAATCGCCATTTTCAGTTTTCCTGTCATTCGGGAGTTTGCCCATTATCATCCGAACGCGGATCCAACTCAAAGGCCATTGAGGAAGTTCGCGGAACCATCTTAAATTTTTCAGCTTCTTCTTGCAGTGCGGGGGCACGTTGGGTAATGCGGTACAGCGCAAAAGTACCAACACCAAAGCAAACAACCGCACAATGGATAAATAGGCCGACTGCACCTGTAAAATGCATAAACACTGTCGCTATGAACGGACCAAACGTTGCGCCAATGCCATAGACCAACAAAAGTGTCGCGCTGGCAGGAACAAAATGTTTGGTTTCAATGAAATCGTACGTATGCGCAATGGATAATCCGTAAAGCGGCAAAACCAAACCACCAGACAACGCACCGAACACATAAAGCCATATGCCCCCTAAGTTTGAAGCCCCGGCCAGCAGCACGCTGACACCTACCATAGCAAAAGATATAGTCACAATAACATACCGCCGATCAACAAGATCCGACAACTTTCCCAGCGGCAGCTGAGTCAAAAGGCCACCAATGATCATGACCGCCACGAACACGGCTGTCTGCTCTGTCATCAAGCCGCTCTTTCCTGCATAAACGGCAGCCAACTGCCACATTGCTCCGGAAGCCAACCCAGCACCAAGACACCCAATGAGCCCCACCGGGGAAACTGTGTACATTCGCTTAAGTCCGAACCGATCATGTTCAATTTCCACAGGCGTGGGCGTTGAGGTCAATGCAACCGGTACAAGCGCCAAGGAAATAATAACAGATACAGCGACAAACAGGTCGTATCCCGCAATGGGGGACATCGGCAGTAACATTTGCCCCAATGCCGTCGCCCCCAAAATGACAATAAAATAGGTCGACAACAGCACGCCGCGATTAAGGTTTGTAGAACGCTCATTAAGCCAGCTTTCCGCAACGAGGCAGAGCGCTGCAAAACACAATCCCGTAATTGCACGAAAGAGCATCCAGGTGATCGGTTCCACAATAACCGCATGGCACAATGCAGCGGCCGAAGCCAGTGAGGCAAAAGCAGAAAAGGTCCGAATATGCCCAACACGATTCACGATTGCGGGCGCAAAAAGGCTCCCGGCAACAAAACCAGCGTAGTAACTGGACATAATCAGTCCTGTCACGACAACGCCAAATCCTTCCAGATTGGCGCGTAGGCCCAACAAAGATGCTTGCAAGCCAAGACCAAGATTAATGGCCCCCGCACTCAACAATAAGGCTGAAATTCCAATCAACGTTTTGCGCATAACCTATGCGTCTCACTTACCCATGATTTTTCAATATCCTTAGGGTTAACCCGTCCCTTGTATTCCGGTCCCTTTGGGTTTTAGCTAACTTTTGCAGCAATTTTTTTCAAACCACGTAAGGCTGACACGAATGCCTCATCCTCTATGCGTTCAGCATAATAGACAACATAAGCAGGACGTAAAAACCATGGGGCACGTTTGATTGTATGTAGTGACTTTTCTTTTAAGCAACCACGCACAATACGTTTGGGGAAATAGCCTGAACCTCCGTGCTCCAATATATGCGTTAACGCCAACATACCGTGACTGATCGATAAGGCCGGGTATGGGGCGTCTGGATAAGCAATCGCATGTTCGCTCTGAAAATCTACCCCCCAGTCAACATAAACATAATTCTCATCCATCGGCCCACCAGCATTCGAGTCAGAAGACACCAGAACCAGTTTATCATCACTCAATTTATCGATAATCAGGTCGGCGCGGTTTTGTGGCATATACATAACCGCCATATCTAAAAATCCTTCCTGCAACCATTGGGTCAGCGTTTCAGGAACGGCAATTTCCGCACGCACAGCAACTTCTGAATTGTCCTGGCGCATCCATGGGAGCCACTGTGCAATGAGTTCATCCCAAAGGGTGTATTGAGTCCCGATAGACATCACTTCCTTCAACCCGTCAGGCAAAACCAATTCCTGTTTTGCCTGTTGCCAGACCCGAACCAAATTGGAGGCATGGCGGTGAAATTGATGTCCTGCGGCTGTCAGTTCAGTCCCGGAACGGGATCGATAGAATAAAGACCGTCCGAGTTGTTCTTCCAAATTTATAATGCGTGTACTGACGGTTGATTGAGTAACGTGCAAGCGTTCCGCTGCACGGTTAAACGTTCCGGTTTCGTAAACGGCTAGAAATGTTTTGGCGAGATCAATGTCCATGTGCGCCTCATAAATGCTAATCGGAAAATGCAATATAACACATCTAATAATTTCGTTTGATAAATTTATCTCTGAAGCGCAATTTTCTTTCACACAAATAACTAATTGCATGAACAAGGAATCAAACAACATGCATAAGCTACTGATTACCGCGACGTCAATTGCCGTTTTTTTCACTTTTGGCAAAGTCGCCCAGGCCACCGATATCCTGAGCCATGACATTAACCCCCATATACTGACCATCATCGAAGGCGAAACGGAGCGTAGCGTTGATCTGGATGCTATGGGAGAACTCCGTGACGTTTGCAACGGATGCACGATTGCCCTGGAAGATGGTCAAACGGTAACCGCCAAGGCAACCGACACCATTACCATCATCGACGGAAAACTTATCCCCGACGAATGATACTTGGGTGATCCGACCCCCAGTATTCCACTTTCTCTTGAGTAAGGTTTTTGGCAATGACGTGTATGGATAAATACCCCGATATTTTAGAAAGCATTGCAGAGACGAAACACTCTCTGTCGACTGAGATGATCGCCATAACCGCTCCTGAAAATCGCGATTATGCGGAACCGGACACCAACCATAAGATTGTGAAGCCGATGTGGATCCATCGATTTCACCGTTAATTCTACCTAAGGCCCTTTAACTTGTGTGGGGGGCGTAATGCCCCCCTTTTTTCTAGAAACCTCGTCCTGTTGAGGCACCCGCAGGATGAGATATGGAAGCCCAGAGATATGAAAACCAACCAAAACACATATCCTAAAATTCAAGTCGTTCCACCAGTCGATCAAATCAATGAAACATTCTACCCTGCAGAATGGGCACACAAATATGGTATGGCTTTACGCAAAGATTTTGATGTTTTTAGTACAGGAACAATCGGGTTAGGAATTCGCGCGAAAGTTCCTTTTTCCCGAGGATCAGCTGTTGCAAGTTTTACAGGGCAATTGATTGGTGATGTTTTGCAGCACACTTTACAAGTGACACCAACTAGTCATTTGCACGATCCTTACTTTATTGGATTGCTAACACATTCGTGTGCACCGAACTGCCTTTTGGACATGCAAAATCTTGACGTTCTCGCCCTAACAGATATTGCTGCAGGGGATACGCTGACCATCGATTATGCGTTGACCGAAGATGTGCTGTTTCGCCAGTTTCCATGCTCATGCGGCTCAGCCCATTGCCGCAACTGGATTACGGGTCGCCGCGATCCAGTGAACGAAGAAGGACTCGCATATCTTGATAGAATGGCATCTGAGAAATGAAAATTTCAGGCATCACCCCCAGACTTGGCTCAGTGGCTGAGGTCATATCAACCTTGCAGCCAGACTACCCCGTGCACTGTTTAAACCGTAGCCGTCTGCAACAAGCTGCTCGCCAGTTCCTCGATGATTTCCCCGGCGATACGTTGTACGCCGTAAAGTGCAATGCCCACCCTATAGTTTTGCAGGAATTAAACCGTGCTGGAATCTCGCATTATGATGTGGCTTCCGACCATGAAATCAACTTGGTGAATGCATATTGCCCTGGTGCAACACTTTACTATCATCATCCGGCGAAAACCGCTTCATCCATTAAGTGGGCCTATGATAAAGCACACGTCCGCTACTTTGCTGTGGATTGCATCGAAGAGCTCAAAAAAGTTCTGGCAAATACTGGTACAACAGCAAAGATCACAGTGCGGATGGCAGTTCCTCAGGACAATTCAGTATACGATTTATCAACAAAGTTTGGTGCACCACCAGCCCTGGCTAAAGACCTGATTGCGTACGCTGCAGACCAAGGGAGAAAGGTCGGCATAACCTTTCATGTCGGATCTCAATGCTTACATCCGGTGGCCTATGGAAACGCTATGCGTATAGCCATGTACGTTTCGCAACAGACCGGTGTAGAGTTCGCCTTTTTGGATATTGGCGGAGGTTTTCCCGGATATTATCAAACCACCACAGCTCCACCTTGGTCTGATTATTTCTCAGCCATTAAAGCTGCATCCGATGACTTACTTGCAGGAACGTCGACGAAGCTGCTCTGTGAACCTGGTCGTGCATTGGTCTATGCTGCAGGTTCTCTCTTGACGCAAGTCGTTTTGCGCAATGAAGATAAGGTCTACATCAACGACGGCATTTTTGGCGGCTTAGCAGAAGTATATTGGGGCGGCGACGCATTGCACCTGCCCGTAACCGTCCACCGCCCCGGTGGAACGGTTGACGAAAGGCTTAAACCTTTGACCGTTTATGGGCCAACCTGTGATGGGAATGATGTTTTGCCATACACAGTAAACTTGCCGGTCGATTTGCAAGACAACGATTGGATCGAGTTTGCCAACGTCGGTGCCTATGGACGGGAAATGGCGACCAGTTACAATGGATTGAAATCTGAAGAACTAGTCATCATTGAGGATTTCATTACGGCCTGATCACAAATGGCTAGGCTTGTCTTAATGTTAAACATACATTAGTCGCTTCAATATATAGCGGCCACCCCAACGACAATCGCCACAAAAACCATTACAATGGCCAAAATCCATGATGCAACCTCTGCACTGGAATGGCGAATGTGTTGAATCGCACTTGAACGTGAGTTCGCCTTTTGGGTCTGCCCGCCACGACGTGCGACCTCAGCTTCGGCCAATTCGCGTTTCCAGGATCTCATGATAACATTGTCATTTAATTTTTTCGTGATGACCTCAACGGGCGTTTTGGATAACGCTTGTTTAAATTCGAGGACATCATGGGGATCGGGAGGCATTCTTTTTCCTCATCACCGATTGCACCCCCACGATTGAAAGTGGGGATGCAAGGTGCAAGTCATCAAATGATAGCGATCGTTGTAGACAGTCAAACCCTATGCTTCGCAGCACGCCTTGCCTGCTGTTCTTTGCGCTGCAACCCACTTTTTTTCTTTTTTAAGCGCTGGACCTGAATCAGTTTTTTGATTTGCTTACGTTCTTCTTCGCTCTGAATGCGCATGACATTTAAACTCCGTTATAGGAGACCGGTATTCTCCATGACGTTAAGTTTAGTGAATTTAATATCATTCGCTTAATGAAATTAATGAATATTTTGTATAGAAAATATCGATTAAGGTTTCAATAAACCACCTTAATTTCAATGACATATAATTTTGCGTCATTGGGAAAATGGGTTTCAATTCGGAATGAAAACTCCGTCTTTTTTCAGAGAGGTTTTCACTTTAGAAGATTTTCTCATTCAACACGCACACCCCCATTTTGGCGTTCTTCGTATGCCTTTGCTTGCCATTTTTTTCGGTCCATCTGGTCTGATTTAGCTGACCCGTGGCGCGCAACAAAGTCAGAACAGAACTTTTGCCTTCTTTCAATCCACGACGGATAATTTTCACAAAATCATAGGTTACAACTACTCTCTTGTTTTTGATTTGGCGGTTTGTTTCAAAACATCGTTCGACGCATTATAGGTCTCACCCTCATGAAAAACTTTTTGAACTTGTGTGGTTGATGCATAGGCGCAGACCACATCCAGAATGTGACCTGTCAAATGCAGTTGAGTGCGGATGCATAGCGGGTAAGTCGGAAAACGTATCGTCGAACAAACGGCCCATCCTTTGTCGCAAGGTCAATGAGGGATGAGCAAACGCCTGAACTGTGTCAACCTACTGATCGTTAGCAGTGGGCGACACAACAGATTTTTCATTGGCTTTATTGATAGAAACAGTCATGACATCCTCCATCACCAAGTTATTTGGGCTTCGGAGTACAATTTCCCGCCAACTCTTCTAAGCGAAAAAGCAAATTAATTGCATAACCCTTGCCGACAAACATAATCATATAAATTACTGAAAAATAATAACTATTTTAAAATTGACTAATCGAAAAAATCAATATGATGTATTCAGTATATTCATTATACGGACCTGAATTTTGGTGCGATATTTCTCGCTTCGATCTAATTGAAGGTCAACAGCATGAATACCGTCCCTCAAATCTCAGAAACCTCCCCGCTGGCCGTTATGCACGACCACGCCATCGATAAATTGGCTACGTTTTATATTGGCGATCAAATGTTTGGAGTATCTGTAGATTATGTCCAAGGCATCCTTCAGTTGGATAAAATTTTTAATATCCCTTTGGGGCCATCCAATGTTGCCGGCCTGATCAATTTGCGGGGACATATCGTCACGGTATTAGACCTCAGGGTCTATCTAGGCATGACGCAACCAGAACAGACCTCGTCACACAGACCGATGTGTATCACCGTAGAGCACAAAGGTACTCTTTACGGATTGTTGGTTGACCGCGTCGGGGATGTACTTGACTGCCCCCACGACCAGATGGATATCGTCCCGCAAACTGTTGCGAAGCCGTGGCGCTCACTATGCAGCGGCATCTATCGTCTTGATAAAAAGCTGCTGCTGATCCTGAGCATAGAACAAATGTTCGAAGTTGAATGAAGACAACCTGTCATTTGGTCAGTCCATCACGGGCCTATGAGCGCATTCGAATTCACAAAAAATGCAGCCAATCAAAAACTCTATAAAACAAAAAAATAGTAGCGCAATTTGAAAGCTAACCTCTATGGCAGATCAGTATAGAAACGATCAAGACAATGATCAGCATGACCGTGACCTGTTCGTTCAAGATCATACCCGCTCTGGCGCAGCACCTGACCTGCGTATCGTTCAATTGGACGTTATGCGTGGTGTTGCCGTGCTCGGCATTTATCTCGTCAATGTTTTCGTATTCGGGCTGCCGTCCACTGCGGTGGAGCTACCCCACCTGTTGGGTGAGGCTGTTACTTTGAACACAACCACTTGGGCTATCAGCGGAACCTTTATAGAAGGATCCATGCGCGGCCTGTTTTCAATACTGTTTGGAGCCAGCACACTTGTGTTTCTGAGCGAAGCACGGGTGGCTGAACAAGGGCTTGCTGTCGTCGATCGTTACTATCGGCGCACGATTCTATTGATGCTATTTGGCATGATTCACGGCTTCTTTCTGCTCAACACTCTCGACGTTTTGTACGCCTATGGGCTCTTGGGAATGTTCCTGTTTCCACTAAGGCGACTTGGTGGCTATACGCTACTGGCCGGAGCCCTGGCACTTCTGGCTTTATCTTCTGTGCACGTTATGTCCCTAAGCACAGAGGCCGAACCAGCACCCTCTGAGACCGAAGTGGTGCTCAGCCCAGAGAGCTACGAAAAGTTCAAAGGCGCAGCATACGAGCACATGGCGACAGAAATCGAAATTTACAGAACCGACTACCTCACAATTTTCTCCTTACAATTTGAAGATGTGATCGACCAAGAATCTTTGACTATGTACACCAATCATCTGTTCGACATCGGGGGCATGATGCTGATCGGCATGGCGATGTTCAAACTGGGTGTGCTGAGCGGTGCACGATCGATGCTCCTATACCTTGGGCTCGCTGTATTCGGTTACAGCATCGGCGGCGGCATGCGCGGCTATGGGATGTATCAAGTATACGCCGCAAACTTCGACCCCAATATGATCCAAATCGTAATCAGCCGATCATTCTACGATATGGATCGCTTGGCTCTGACGCTCGGCCATGTGGGTGTCATAGGCCTAATCTGCAAAGCTGCCTGGGCCAAAATCTTGACTCACCCATTAGCGGCATTGGGGCGGATGGCCTTAACCAACTATATCGCTCAGACGATCATATCGATCTTTTTGTTCTACGGCTTTGGTTTTGGCCTGTTCGGTGCGTTTGAGCGTTTCGAACTATATGGAGTGGTGTTGTTCGTATGGATTTCCCTGGGAGCATTTAGCATTTTGTGGCTTAAAGGTTTTTACTTAGGTCCACTTGAATGGGTGTGGCGTTCGTTGGTCTATGGCACTATCCAACCTCTTAGACGCCAGCGAAACACCTAGAAGCAGGCAACGGGTGCTATAGAATCGTCACAATCGACTGTGCCCAAAATGTGCCATGCCCAGTCCGATTTAATCGATTTTAATCCCCACTATTCAGTTTTAAGCACAACAGCACCCGAACAACACATTGATTTAACAAAATGTTAGAATTGAAACTGTGCCTTAGCAAGGCTGAGGCCGACAGTTCAATTCTGTCCGGCGGCACCATTTTTCCAAAATACTCAAACAGTTACACAACTTTGTCACATAAAGCCTTTGAGACTCGTCCAAGAGGCTGCCTTTCATGACATAATCATGTGCCAGTTGTGCCGTATCAGTGGTTTATTAAAATATTGGGCCCGCATGACCGGAGGGATCAAACCCAAATCCAAATTTTCTGAATCAAACTATCTTTTGATTGCGTTTTAGTTGCATTAACGGCATCGATTTCGGCCAGTTTCACACCTACCCGTTACATCACCTAAGCCACTGTTACAAAAAAATAATTACATGGACACAGACACCCGTTTTAGTCGTATCAGATCATTGACAATGTATGTATATATCAACTAATGTAACTACACGCATTAATGATCGTTTGTTATTTTCACGCAACTGATTAAGATGGTGTGATTGTAGCTTTATAGAATTTTAAATATACCTTTAATTACATAAGGTTACTGCGGGCGGAGTAACATTGTATGGCAACCGCAGGGGGGTCTGTCAGCAACACTGGGACGAATTACATTGACGGCCTGTTATGGGGCGCCAAATGGAACACGACGGCCTTAACGCCGATTTCTTATTATTTCCGTGACAGTTATTCTTCCTGGACCCCGGTCCAAGAGACCGCCCTGGTGAGCGCACTCCAAACGTGGAGTAACGTTGCCAACGTCAATTTCGTAGAACAGTCCAACACATCGGCCGATTTCTGGCTGTACCAGCTCAATTCTGCCCAAGCCACCAGTGCGGGGATCGGCTCGTCCACCTTGGCGCTGTTTTACCCGCCGGACACCAACTCTTTCCCAACAACGTATGGCATTGGTGCATTCGTCAATGACCGTGGTGGTTTCCACGATGCGGGCCTGCAAAAAGGTGGCGTAGGCTACAGCGTGATGATTCACGAACTGGGGCATGCCTTGGGCCTAGCACACCCGCATGACGGTGGCGGCACGTCATCGAGTTATTCACAGTTGGGCATTGCGCATCTGGACGACGGCCTGAACACCGTGATGTCTTACAAGGACATTGGTCAATCCTGGAACCCCTACAGTTCGTGGAGCACCTCGACCTCTTGGGGTACATACGGCCAGACCGCGACACCGATGGCCTTCGACATCGCGGCAATCCAACACATCTACGGCGCCAATACCTCCTATAACACGGGGGATAACACCTACAACCTTGGGGCCATGCAAACCCGCTATGAATGCATCTGGGATGCGGGCGGAAACGATACCTTGTCTGCCGCAGGGTATGGCGTTTATTCGTACACGCTGAACCTCAACGAAGGCACTCACCTCAGCCAACGCAGTGGTGCTTATGGCGGTTATACCATTGCCTATGGCGCCAACATCGAAAATGCCACAGGTGGTCTTATGAACGACACCTTGATCGGCAATGCATCGAATAATGTGCTCAACGGTGGGGCCGGTAACGATGTGATGCGTGGCGGTGATGGGGATGATACTTACCTCGTCAATTCCGCATCCGACAGTGTCGTTGAAAATGCCGGGGAAGGCACCGATACGGTCCGTACGTACATCTCCTATACCCTGGGCTCAAACCTAGAAAACTTAATCCTGACGGATCCGGACTCGGAGTATGCACTCGGTGCGGGGCTCATTGGATCTGGTTCAGGGCGTTCAGCATCGGGCAACAGTCTCAACAATGAAATCGAGATTGTCAGCACGCAGGGACATACGGCATACGGTTACGGTGGTGACGATACTCTGCGCAGTGGTGCAGGCTCAGACGTGCTGGATGGTGGCAGCGGCAATGATATTTTGTACGGCGGAGCTGGCGCAGATACTTTACGCGGTGGAACTGGCAATGACACGTTGAACGGGGGGAGTGGCACGGACACTCTGATCGGTGGAACGGGCAATGACACCTATGTGATCGATTCCGCTTCAGATGTCATCCAGGAAAACGTCGGGGAAGGTACGGATACGGTTCAGGCTTCGTCGTCCTATACGCTCAGCTCCAACCTCGAAAACTTGGTGTTGCAGGGTAACTCTGCCATCAACGGCACAGGCAACAACCTTGACAACACCATCACAGGCAACTCGGCAGCCAACGCATTGATCGGCGGTGACGGGAATGACACCCTTGATGGTGGCAGCGGGGCGGACACACTAACTGGTGGGCTGGGCGACGATACTTACTATGTCGACTCTGCATCCGACGTGGTCGTTGAAAATGCGAACGAAGGCAACGACACGGTCCATATTTCCACCTCATATACCCTGGGCGGAAATATTGAAAACCTGGTCTTGGGCGGAACTGCTGCGATTAACGGCACCGGCGACAGCTCGGCCAATACCATCACAGGCAACGCGGCCAACAACGTGCTGTCGGGCATGGACGGCGACGATTTCTTGCATGGCGGCAGCGGTGACGACACCTTGTACGGAGGCGCCGGTGACGACACGCTCGAAGGTGGCTTGGGTTCCGACACCTTGTCCGGCGGGGCCGGTAACGATGTGTATCTGGTCGAAAGCGATACGGTTATTGAAAATGCCAATGAAGGCATTGATGAGGTGCGCACACTTCAGTACTCCTACACGCTGACCGCCAATGTCGAGAACTTGACCCTGACGGGTGCGGGCGCGCAGGGTTATGGCAACGATCTCGACAACGTCATCACGGGCAATACGGTGAACAACCTGCTCTATGGCATGGCGGGGAATGACACGCTTGTAGGCGGTGCTGGTGACGATACCTTGGATGGCGGCACGGGCACAGACATCTTGCGCGGCGGCGTGGGGGATGACACCTACATCCTCAGCGACGCAAATGATACGATTGTTGAAAATGCAGGAGAAGGCTCCGATACGGTTGAGACTTCATCATCGTATACACTCACTTCCAATCTTGAAAATATCACACTGACGGGAAGCGCCAACATCAATGCCACAGGCAGCGATGAGGCCAATACCCTGACCGGCAACAGTGGTGCCAACACCCTCTCAGCCCGAGGCGGCAATGACACCCTAAGCGGTGGTGACGGTAACGACCACCTAACCGGCGGTGCGGGCAATGATACCCTCACGGGTGGAGCCGGTACGGATACAGCATCGTATGGCGGCGATATGTCCGGCTATACCTTCACCATGGTTGGCGACACATTGACTGTGACAGACTCGAATACAGTCGACGGCAATGACGGTGAAGATACTTTAAAGGGTGTTGAAAAGATCGATTTGAATGGCGGTGTCTTGACCTTCACTCCGGGTGACCCTGTCACGGCTCCAGACCCACCTTCTCCATCAAGCAATCCAAAATCCGTCAGTGGAGAAAGACTCGCACACGTCGAGACCCGTTACCATCAAGATGCTGATGAAATCGTCGCATTAAGCGATGGGGGTTTTGTCGCGGTTTGGGAGCAACGCACACCAGGTGCTCCGACCGAAGATATCGGCGTCTATGCTCGTAAATTTGATGCCGCAGGCACCCCGATGTCTAGTGAAGTGAGGCTCAATTCTGAGACATGGGCTACAGGTAAGCATCATGACCCTGTTGTTGTCGCAACGGACAACGGCGGTTTTGCCATTGCTTGGACTTCCCAAGTTTCCGGCCAATCACAAACAGATACCCGGTTCAGACTGTTTGACAATCAAATGCGTCCTGCATCGGCAGAGGTCACTGTCCCACGTTCCAGCACACAAAGTCACTATGATCTCGCAGTGACCCGTATGCCGGATGGCGACTACATGTTGGCGTTTCGTACAGCTGACAGCTCAACAACACAGAATAAATTTCAAGTTCAACGGATCAATTCAAACGGAACCCTGAGCGGCACACCGACAACGATCTATTCGACGACATCTACACTCTACGCCCCCCCCAGTATTACGGCATTGGATAGTGGTGGTTTTGCTGCAGTTTATCCGGTCGGGCGCGATCTCAAGTTACGTGTGTTTGCAGCCAATGGCACACCCGTGTCTTCGCAATACTCCTTAGGGCGGAGCGTTACAACTTCGACGGCAGCTTTGACAGGTGGCGGTTTTGTTACGGTTTGGGGAGAGTCAGGTGTCGACGGGTCTGGTGACGCAGCTGTCGGCCAACGCTACACATCCGATGGAACTCCTGTCGGTAGCCGGTTTGTGATTAACTCTGTGACGGCGGGTAATCAATCACACCCAAATGTGACGGCTCTTTCCAATGGTGGTTTCTTTGTCGCTTGGGGTTCCAACGACAGCCGTGATTCGGATTATGGCGTCTTCGGCCAAGAATTTGATGCCAATGCCAACCGTGTTGGACCTGAGTTCCAAATCAACGAATTTGAAGGCGGCATGCAGCATGCGCCAGATGTTACGGAACTCGACAATGGATATATCGCCGTCTCCTACAAAAGTAGGGGCCTAGACGGCGACATTGATACAGGTGTGGCACTCAACGTCTTCTCGCTTACAGGCGAAACCTTGCCTACCGAACCGAACCCCAACGCACCAACGGTTGTCAGCGGTGAATTCCGGGTAAACACAACCACCCAAGGCGAACAGGTTGAACCGGACATTACGAGTCTGGACGGTGGCGGTTTTGTTGCAGTCTGGCAATCAAACACATTCGATGGCGATTCATCAAAAGCGCGTTATCAACGCACTTTAGCACAAATTTACGACAACGCCGGCAATGCCGTGGGTTCAGAGTTCATGTTGGGCTCAGCCGTGTCGGCCGTCGGCACGCGCCCAGCCGTGACCGCAACAAATGGCGGTGGCTTTGCCGCCATTTGGTCACAAAAAGAGCCTGACATCGGCGGTAAAGACTATGGCTTAAGATTTCAAGCCTATGACGCCCAAGGTAGGGCAACATCTGCAGAAATCGACATTGATGGAGATGTCAATCACAGCGTCACGTACAAATCCATTACACGCCTTGCAGATGGCAGCTTTGCTGCATTTTGGACGGGACATGAAAACGGCGCCAATGGCCATAAAATGTACGCTCAACAGATCAATACTGATGGCAGCTTGGCCGGAGCTCGCATCACGGTTTCGTCTGTATTGGGAACAGGTGCATCCTCGCCATCTATTACGGGCCTTTCATCTGGTGGGTTCGTCACAACATGGCAATCGGCCAACACTGTTCTGACCAAGATCTATGACGCAAACGGAGCAGCCATCACCGCTGATCTCAACCTGGGAACAGGAACGACCCCGAATACAGCTGCCTTAAACAATGGTACATTCGTTTCCGTTTGGGCCAACACAAGTGATATGCTTATTGGACAACTGTTCGCAGCCGATGGCTCAAAGATTGGTAGCACCTTTGAAGTCAACAGCGGGATTACCCCTGATATTACGGCCATGGACAACGGTAGTTTTATCGTGTCCTGGACCTCTTATTCTTTAGGCGATCCTGATTTGGGTGTTTACGCCCAACGCTATGACGCCAATGCAAAGGCTGTTGGACCTGTCTACCAAATTAATGAATATACTTCAGGCCAGCAATATAATCCGGCAGTTTCCACCCTTTCGAACGGTACAGTGGTTGCCGCTTATTCATCGAAAGGTTTGGGTGGGGATTCTTGGGGCATTGGTGCAAATATCCTTACGTTCTCTGATGCCGATGCTGCCACTGATAGCAGCTCAAGCTCTTCGAGCACATCCTCACTATCCACCAATTCAGACCTTCCGACACTGACGGGTACTGCCAACGGCGACACCATTAACCTGGGTACAGGAAACGAACGTGTTGATGGTGCCGCGGGTGACGATACGTTACGCGGTGGGGCTGGTGATGACACACTCATCGGCGGTTCCGGTTCAGATACAGCCGTTTATGCCGGTAATATGGCCGATTACCGTATCCAAGAGGTTGGCTCGGGTATCCGCATTACGGACCTCAACACGATCGATGGCTTGGATGAAGGAACTGATACTCTATTCGGTATAGAAAAGCTCACCTTTAAAGACCAGACTTACACAGCACCTGATACTGTTGCCGATAGCATCACAACGGGCGAAGGTGTTGCATACAAGTTAAAAACAGATGCTCTTGTTGCCAATGATAAGAGCTTCGCACGCAACACTCTTAGCGTTTCTTCAGTCCTCAATGCCGTAAACGGTATTGTCGAAGTCGATAGTAACGGTGATGTCATATTTACTCCTGACGAAGGTTTCGCTGGGGTTGCTTCATTCGACTATATCGCAAAAGACAGCTATGGACTTGCCAATAGAGGAACCACAACGGTTGATGTCCGCCCAGCACCCAAAGTCTGCTCCAGCGCGATGCTCACGCCAGAAACTGGGGTTGTCGCCTCCAAACTCATGGGCAGCGGTGGCACGGGTTCGTTAACATATGCGATTGATGCTTCGGAAGGCACGCCGGATGCAAACGGTTGGGTGACTTTAGCTTCCGGCGCACGTGCACGCGTGACCAATGCTGCAACGGGCGAATACGAATTCGATCCCAATGGCGCCAAAGGCGCAAACAACTTTCAGTTCTGCGTTACAGACAGCCTCGGTTCTAAAAGTGTTTCAACCGTTAATGTATCCGTGGGTGCTCCTGGCTCTTTGATGGCTTCGGCAGATCCAACCCTGACAGATGCCGAAACCCCTTCTGGATTTGCACTGACCAACAATGGTCAAACATTGAATCAATCTGGCTCTGCCGATCAAAATATGATGGCAGGCGGTCAGGTTGTGAGCACCGGCAAGTGGTACTTCGAAGCCACACTG
>JAPHSY010000067.1 GCA_026196495.1 Magnetovibrio sp. | reverse complement strand
TGCATAGCCGTATTGACAATACTGTCTAACTCAGCAGGGTCAAAAACACCATTTTTTTGGGCGCAATCCGAGGTGTGAACGGCGTGTGCGAAAGTTGCCGTTAGGCAGAAACCCAAGGTTAACAGCCAAAAGCGCATGAATATCCCCATTTGTATTCCCGTTCCCCTCCTCACCAAAACCATTGTACCAAAGATTGATTCCAGCATCAACAAACCACCATTGTTAGAGCACGCTACCTTTTTTGCACATCCGGACATCTGAACATTTTCAACAAACGGTTTAATTGCATGCGGCGTAAACGGCATGGAGAACACCACGCCTCATTAACTGGCCTGAACCAATTTATCTACTATATTTACAATACGAACCGTCTCGTTTATTATAATATCATGATGCATGAGATGATAACAAAATCAGACCCACAACGCGGGGCCCCACGGTCAAAGAAAAGCCATAAGGCCATTTTGGCAGCCGCTTTACAGTTGGCAGAACAAGGTGGCCCCAACGCCTTGACCGTTGAGGCTGTCGCACGTCAGGCCAAGGTCGGCAAACAAACCATCTATCGCTGGTGGCCGACCCGGATTGAACTGTTGATCGAAGTCTATGACAGCTATGCCCCCTTAGGCGAAAAGCTGATTGTCAAAAAGCCTTTTAAAGACGTGCTGATGACCTTGTTCGATGTCTATTTAAAAGGCCCTGCGGGTGAACTGTTGGCAGCCATCGTCGCGTTGAGCCAATCCTCCCCCAAAGCCAAGACGATATTTGAAGACCGTTTCCTCCACCCTCGCCTCAACGGTCTGGCCCAATACCTGGAACTCAGTGGTACCATCGTTCCTGGACATGCCCGCGAAGCCGCAAACTTGGTCGTTGCGCAGATATGGTTTGCCCTGTTGTCAAATCCATCCCTGTTGGACAAGAGCTACGCCGAACGAATTTGCCAAACGCTCAAAGATTTCACGTCTACGCCCAAACTCCACATCCGCGAAGGGTTTGTCCCAGGCTTTGGCGGTGATATGATCCGCTTGCATATGGATTACTACACCCCGACTTGGGGTCTGGGGCAAAACTTCGAAACCCATATCCTGCGGGACTTCACCGCATTGATGGAAGTCTACGATCCTGACAAAGACCAAATCGTGCGCCTTGAAGACAATGCGGGGCAATTGATGGGCTGCTTGGTGGTCGAAGTTTCAACCCAATCAGAACCAGACACAGCCCGGCTGCGTTTCTTTATGATGAACGAGCAATGCAAAGGCCAAGGCTGGGGGCAGAAACTCATTTCACATGCCCTAGAAACCTGCCGCGCACGTGGACAGAACAAGCTATGGCTCACAACCTTCAACGGCTTGGAGGCCGCGCGCACGCTTTACGAACGTGCAGGCTTTGAATTGACGAAAATTTACGATCAAGACACCTGGAATGAAGGTACTGGAGAGGTGCGTTACGATCTGGATTTGACTTAAGCTGTACCCCGAAAGTGTTCAGCGACCGTCCAAAGCCCGATCAGGATAAAGCCAGACCCCGCAATTAATTTCAGCGGTAACGCATCCATAAACTTGCCAGCATATGTGCCCAATAAAACCGCGAACGCGGTCGACAAAACCAGCGCCCCTGCGGCGGCAAAGAACACCGTCCAAGGGCTGTGATCACCTTCGCTAGCAAACAGAACGGTGGCAAGCTGTGTCTTATCGCCCAACTCTGCAATAAACACGGCAATAAAAATGGAAATAACTTTGAGCATGGGAAAATCCTAAGGCACGTGGTCAATGGGCAAGGATGTGCCACACTCCACCGATACACTCAAGTGCAGATTAGCCCGTCGCCAGCCACACCCCGACACCCACCATCAAGGTCCCTGCCACCCGGTTCATGGCACGCACATTGCCGCTTTTTTCCAAGAAGTGACGCAATGATCGCCCTCCACTGGCGTAGATAATCAAGCAAATGAACTCAACGGTGAGCAAGACGGTTACCAGACCAGTCAATTGCACGGCCATGGGCTTGGTCGCATCCAAAAACGGGGGTAACAACGTCACAAAAAACGCCCAGCCTTTGGGGTTTGCTACGGCGGTGACGAAGCCCTGAATTGCCAGCGCTTTGCGCGAAAGGCCGCTTTGCCCTTCCCCATCCAGTTTGATTGCCATGCGCCCACGCGACAGCCACATCTGAATCCCGAGCCAACCCAGATACGCTCCACCCAGCCACTTAAATACGGTGAAGAATTCAGGAAACTCCAACATGATCGCAGCAACACCGATGGCGGCAGACACAGCCACAATACCAACCCCCACCAACTCCCCCCACATCATCCAAAACGTGCGTTTCAGTCCGATGGTCAGCCCCATGGTCAAAGACAACGTCATGCACATCCCCGGCGTGATGGAGATGAAGAATGCTGTAGGCAGGAATAGAGCTAAGAGTGCGTAGTCGATCATGATTGGGAACCTCTGCGCTTAAATGGGGGCAGAAACCACTTTGCACAAACAAAAAAGGCCGCTCCGAAGAGCGGCCTTTCTGTAAAGCGAAACGCTCTTAACGTTTGGAGAACTGGAAAGAACGACGAGCTTTTGCGCGACCGTACTTTTTACGTTCAACAACACGGCTATCACGGGTCAGGAAGCCGCCGGACTTGAGTACGCCGCGAAGCGCAGGCTCGTAGTACGTGAGGGCTTTGGAGATACCGTGGCGCACTGCACCAGCTTGGCCGGACAGACCGCCACCGGTAACGGTAGCAACCACGTCAAACTGGCCTTCACGCTCTGCAACCTGGAACGGTTGGTTGAGCAGCATGCGCAGCACAGGGCGTGCGAAATAGGTTTCCTGATCGCGACCGTTAACGGTCACTTTGCCGGAACCAGGTTTGATCCATACGCGAGCGATAGCGTTTTTACGCTTGCCCGTTGCGTAGGCGCGGCCTTGAGCGTCGATTTTCGGCTCAGCAACAACTGGAGCAGCTTCGGTCGTAGCAACGGCAACGTCGCCGCCTTCTACCAGATCCTTAAGATCACCAAGATCAGCCATGGGTTACGCGCTCCTCTTGTTTTTCGGGTTCATTGCAGCAATGTCCAGAACTTCTGGGTTCTGTGCGCCGTGCGGGTGGTCCGGACCAGCATAAACATGCAGTTTACGCATTTGGTCGCGGCCCAAGGGAGAACGAGAAATCATACGTTCAACAGCCTTGATCACAACGCGTTCCGGATGGTCGCCAGTCAAGATCGCTTCCATTGTGCGCTCTTTGATGCCGCCCGGGTGACCGGTGTGCCAGTAGAATTTTTTGTTGGTGAGCTTACGGCCCGTCAACTTCACTTTTTCAGCGTTGATGACGATGATGTTGTCACCGCAATCGATGTTCGGGGTGAACATTGCTTTGTGCTTGCCGCGCAGACGCATGGCGATTTGGCTGGCCATACGACCCAAGACTACGTCTTCGGCGTCAACCACATACCATTTCTTTTCCACGTCAGCGGGAGTAGCGGAATAGGTTTTCATATTCGGCTCCGTTCCACGGATGTTAAAAATCGGGTCGTGAATATAGACGTAAAGCGCCCAAATCCACGAGGAAGCCGCGTTTTAAGCCACAACGCCCCACCTGTCAAACGTTTTGTTTTGATTGCGTTGAGAAAAGTTCAATAAAAACAATAGGATAATTTTACGGTATTAAAATACCCTGCTGGAAGGGCTTTCAGAACTAATTCCGAGGACTTTAATGAAGTGGTGGATCAACATTATGTCTAAAACTAAAACTGAGGCATATCGTTCATCCGCCAAATTACCCACACGTCCACGGGTTTCCATCCAGTCATTTTGATCATTAGCAACGAATAAGCACCCCAGGGGCTGATCTTTCCGTGATTTTTTCAACCAAATTTTTTTTATAGGTAACAACAGTCGTCCCACGAAAAGAACGTGGATAACCTAATGCCCCGACCAATCCATGAAACATATGCTCTACGCGACGAAAGCGTAGAACATTGTACCATATCCCCATTGTTTGTTTGTACTCTTGCGCGGCAGCTTCCTGCTCGCAAAACTTATTGGGTACATTCTGGGCTCTAATCGACAGGGGCTAGACATCATCCGCTCAACAGACCAACATATCAAACCTCGTAAATTCGGAATCGGACTAAACAACATGACTGCCAAAAGCCTTGAAGAACAATACGTTCTCCGCGAAGACCGCGATGGTGTAGCGTGGCTGGAACTCAACCGCCCGAAAAAGCTCAATGCATTGTCGGATGCGATGATTGCCGCCATGAGCTCCACCTTGGACGATATTGCTGACGACACGTCGGTGCGTGTGGTGGTCATATCCGGTGCAGGTGGCAAGGCGTTCTCTGCGGGGCACGATCTCAAGGAAATGATGTCCAAGCCGGATCAAGAACCTTGTGAGGTTCTGTTCGGGGCGTGTGCCGAGATGATGCTGAAAATCCATCACCTGCCCCAGCCTGTTATCGCCTGCGTTGATGGCATTGCCACCGCAGCCGGTTGTCAGTTGGTGGCACAGTGTGATTTGGCCATTGCCAGTGATCATTCTCGCTTTGCCACATCAGGAATTAACTTAGGGCTATTTTGTGCAACGCCGTCTGTTCCCGTTTCACGCGCTATTGGCCGCAAAGCCGCAGCAGAGCTTCTTTACACTGGTAAGTTTCTCAGTGCCGACGATGCTGAGAAACTGGGGCTCATCAACCGTGCTGTGGGTGCTGAGGTTCTTCAGGCCGAAGTTGAAAACTTGGCATTAGAAATTGCGTCAAAATCCCCGGCTTCAGTGACCTTTGGTAAACGCCTTTTGCTCAATCAAGTAGAACTGCCACTGGAACAAGCCTATGCCCTGGCCGCCAAGACCATGGCCTGCAACATGCAAGAAGATGGCACCCGTGCAGGCATTCAGGCCTTTATTGACAAACAACCTATGCCGAAATGGAAAGACCGCTCATGAGCAAATCCGACACCGCCGATATGATCGTTGGGATTTTGGAAACCGTGAACACGATCGCACTAGTGGGCGCGTCCAACAAACCCGCACGCCCATCATATCAGGTCATGGAATTCTTGCAGGGTGAAGGTTACAAGGTCATCCCCATCAATCCCGGTCAAGCCGGAAATGAAATCTTGGGCGAAACGGTTTACGCCAGCTTAGAAGACGCCCCCGGCCCCATCGATATGGTCGATATCTTCCGCCCATCCGACGCCGCTGGTGAAGTCGTGCGCGATGCTATTCGTCTATCGGACGACAAGGGCATCACCGTGGCATGGATGCAGTTGAACATCACCAATGACAAAGCTAAACGTGAGGCTGAGGAAGCGGGCCTCGTCGTAGTGCAAAACCGTTGCCCGAAGATTGAGTTGCAAAAATTGGGCTGAGCTCTACTCCGCGACTTGGGCCTGTGGTTTCGGTTCAGACGGCAAAAGCCACCCCGACACGAAGCCTACAGTAGCGATACACGCCAACACTACAAACATCCAATAGAAGCCACCCGTCAAATCATAAAGCTGGCCTTCCAACAGTGCACCCAGTCCGCTTATACCAAACGCCAAGATAAACTTGAGCCCGAACGCCAGCGCACGCCAATCCTTAGGCGCATAACGGGCCACCAGTGTATTTTCGACCGGCAGTGCGGCTTGATTGGCCGACACCATTAATAGTGTGATAAACAGCAACCCTCCGCCGCCCAATTGCGCAGCCAACATCATCACCGGGATTTGCACGACAAACGCGATGATATAAAGAGTTTTCAGCGGATACTTGTCACACATACGCCCGACAATCAATTGTGCTGCCCCCGCGACCACATAGACCAACGCCACCATGGCACCAACACCAAACACCCCGCCATCGATGATTAAATCGCCCAGGCGTTCGGAGAATACCTTGGGCAGTGCAGGTGACGTGGTCTGGTAGATCAGCCCCGTGCACAACATGGTCACAGCCAGCACCATGATGATTCGGATGATTTCACCCTTGGCCGGTTTGTGGTCCACATAGGTGGAGGTTTCGGCATCGTGAATGATCCCACGTGCGCGCAAAATCCAAAAGACCACGCCGGTTAGCACGATAACAAAGCCCGGCACAATGAATGCCGCACGCCAGCTGATCAGATCGGTGAGCACACCCGCCGTGATCGCCGCAACCGACGGCCCGATGGTGCCAAACACGCCGTTGAGCCCCAACGCGGCTCCCCGTTTTTCCACTTGGCTAACCAGCCAAGCAAAGCCCACCGGGTGATAGATGGAACCAAACAAACCCGTGAAAGTCAGTGTCAATAGAAGTTGGAACGGCCCTGACGTGAGACCCGTTAGGATCATACCTATCCCAACGCCAAAGAAATACACCCCGATCATCCCACTGGCAGACCAACGATCGCTGATCCAACCTGCAAAAGGGGCCCCAACGCCAAACAAGACGTTCCCAACAACAATCAAGGAAATCACTTCGCCGTGGGTGAGATTGAACTCAGCTTCCAACATCAAGGCAACCACAAAGAAGATCGGCGCAAACAGGTGTGAATACGTGTGACCAACACACGAAAAGCCCAACGACCAACGCGCAGATGCTTGTTGCTCAACGCTCATGCGCTTGTTCCTCAATTTAAGTTCAGGTGTTGTCGGTATCTCTATGTGCGTCGCGAATTTTGATCACATCCTCGATACGTTCAAGAAATTTTTCAACCACTTTAGGGTCAAAGTGTTGCCCAGACTGGCTCTTGATAAAATCAACGGCCTCATCGACGGGCCAACCTTTTTTATAGGGACGTTCTGACGTCAAAGCATCAAACACATCGGCAACAGCCGTGATCCGGCCCACTAAGGGGATGTCTTCCCCCTTTAGGCCATCAGGATAACCAGAACCATCCCACTTTTCATGGTGCGTTAAAGCCACAACCCGTGCCATTTCCATCAATGGCGATGCGTGATCCCCCAAAATTTCTGCGCCGATATTAACGTGGGATTTCATGGTCTCCCACTCTTCACCTTCTAACTTCCCAGGCTTTAGCAACACACTGTCAGGAATACCGATTTTGCCAATGTCATGCATAGGGCTTGCAATCAGCAACATGCCCGCCTCTTCGTCGTCCATACCCAAAGCACGCCCCAACAGTTCGGCAATTTTGCTCATCCGCACAACATGCATGCCGGTTTCGTTGTCTTTGTATTCTGCAGCACGCCCCAAACGACGCACAACTTCCAAGCGGGTTTCTTCCAATTCTTGGGTGCGTTCTTTGACCTTTTCTTCCAATTCTTCATTTTGACGCAAAATCTGTTTGTGGAGCATATGCACATGGATAATGTTGCGGATGCGGGTCATCGCCTCAACACGGTCAAACGGTTTGTGCAGAAAATCCTGGGCCCCAGCACCTAGGGCCTTCAATTTCGTGTCCATATCCGTTTGTGCGGTGAGCACCATAATGGGCGGGACAGTGCCATTATAGATTTCGTTCATCTTGTGCATCACTTGATAGCCGTCCATATGCGGCATACGGATGTCCAACAAGATCAGATCGTAGGGTTCTTCTTCATATTTGGGAAAAACTTCGCGCGGGTCCGTTATACCATCGACTAAGGTATAACCTTCCGCTTCCAGCAATTTTTGCAGCAAGACAACATTGGTTAAGTTGTCGTCAACAACCAAAATGCGTGCATCAAGAATATTGTATTGGGCGTCTGGCATAGATGACCTGATTCGTATTCAAGAATTCAATATTTGTCACATTTTCAAATAGACTGCAAAATTGTCAATGATCGAAATCAAATGCTGTAAATAAGATCATACTGTATTTCCTCTTTTTAGAACAAGTCTAGCCCGCAAAATCTTAATTTCAGGGCATGTGCACACATCTACTCTTATGCTTATAATGCCTTAGTCAAATGTCGTGCGAAAAGCACATCTGTGTGGAGATTAAAGACCATGTTCGGGTTGTTCGGAAAAGATGAGAAGCAAATCCAAGAACTTATTGATAACAAGCAATTCGATGAATTACCGACAGAGGTGATTGACGACATTGCCAAGGACTTGATTTTAACCACAGAATTCTCAATGCCGGAATACAAAGTCACGCAACGCTTGGAAATCATCACTGCAGAATGCGTATTTGGCATGAATATGTTTCGCGACATGTTTGCCTCCATACGCGATATCGTCGGTGGCCGTTCCAGTGCGTCACAGAAGGTTTTGCGCGATGCACGTCGTACATGTCTAACGGAACTGCGCCGCGAAGCGTTAATTTCAGGTGCTGATGCCGTCATTGGCGTGGATCTGGACTATTCTGAGGTTTCCGGCGATGGCAAATCCATGCTGATGGTGGTTGCCAGCGGCACCGCTGTAAATATCCAACCAAATTGACTGTTACTGCCCTCAAGCCTTTGTTTTTCTTCTGTTCATGGTGATGTTGATCACTTTGGCCCCAGCAAGTGTGCGTGCTAGTATGCACAACCAAGGCCTGATCCAGGTAGAGTTATAGATTAACGGAATTTGCCCGCCACATGACCCAGTCCATGTACCAAGACTATTTCGGGATATCGGAAAATCCATTTTCCATCATTCCCGATCCCCGGTATCTGTACATGAGCCAAAGCCATCAAGATGCTTTGGCCCATTTGGTCTATGGCGTCAGTGACAGTGGCGGTTTTGTGTTGCTCACTGGCGAAGTGGGAACCGGGAAGACAACATTATGTCGTGCTCTGATTGAGCAATTACCCGAAGACACCGACTTAGCGTTGATCCTCAATCCAAAGCTCACGGAACTTGAGCTGATGGCAACAATTTGTGATGAAATGCGGATTTCCTATCCCCGCGACACCACAAGCCTGAAGGCATTCTTCGATTACCTCACCCATCACCTGCTGCACGCCCATGCCCGTGGCCGCAACCCAGTGTTATTGATAGACGAAGCACAGAACCTCACCACAGATGTTATGGAGCTTGTACGTCTGCTCACCAACTTGGAAACAGCCGACAAAAAACTGCTGCAAATTATTTTGGTGGGGCAACCGGAACTCAATGCAACATTGGGTCTCGCAAAGATGCGTCAGACTTCACAACGCATCACCGCACGCTATCACCTTACCCCTTTGGGGATTGCCGACACCTACGGCTATGTTCAGCATCGCTTGAATGTCGCGGGACTGGATACACAAGTTTTTACCCACAGTGCTATTAAAGCGGTCTACAGGATCACCCACGGTATTCCTCGCTTGATCAACTCAGTATGTGATCGATCACTGCTGGCTGCATATGTAGAAGGCAAAAAGAATGTCGATGCAAAACTGGTTGCACGCGCAAGTGATGAGGTCTTAGGCAGTGACGGCTATCCAAGCGGAATGAGCGTTTGGGGCATTTTTATATTGGTGCTGGCATTCACAATGGCACTGTTTGTGGCCAGTTTCGATCCTTACGATTGGGGTGTGCGTGATCGCATCGGCTATTGGTTAAAAACCTATATGCCCAACTCTGAAGTTCAAGAACGGCCCACGGTTGAAACAAAAACGAAATCAGAGCCAGTAGTTCAACCACCATCAGAACCGGAATCTGTTGTTGAAGCCGCACCTGAATTTGTTGTTGAGCCTGAACTGGAACCAGAGGTTATCTCAGAGCCCACTTCTGTTCCAACAGAAGCACCAACAGACGGAGCAGAGCCAAGCATAACTATCAGTGAAACCGACGATGCT
>JAPHSY010000069.1 GCA_026196495.1 Magnetovibrio sp. | reverse complement strand
GTGCTTATGAATCTGTGGCAAAGAAACAGTAGCCCTCAAAACGCTGAGGTCGCTGATTGCTAGGCTAAGCTGCAAATTGCTCTTTTGCTTTTTGGGCTTTTCGTGCTTCTTGTGGTGAATAGGCACGCCCGGACCAAAGCACTGAATAAGCGATTTCTTCATTGCCGTTTTCGCAAAGCTCTAAAACATCAGAAAACAAGGGCTGAAAGGTGTTGCTTTTGTGAGATTGTTCATGCTCTTCAAAAGAACGCCAAAATGTAATGATGAGGGCTTCGCGGTCTTTAAGTGGCACTTCAAGAGCTTGGCCAGCCGTACTTCCTTCGTTGGAGATCATTCCTGCATTTAAGGTAACAAAACCACCAATGAAACCTGTTTCTGAATGGTAGGTTTTGACGTTTTCACACAATACAGCAACACGTTCTTGCAGATCATCGACATCGTATTCAGGCTTTAAGATGATGCGATTGACTGTAACGACACCTGAAGGTGGGAAGTTTGGGATGAAGTCGTTCATGGGGGAGATCCTTTTATTAGGAATTTCTAATTCTTATATTGATGTGTGAAGGCCTCGCCCTTTTGTCAAGTCTTCCCAAGATGTCAGCTATTGGGCACCATTATGAATGGTTCCAGCATATTCCTGCTGAGGTCATTTTTGATTGTCCGGGAGAGGTTAGGGGTGGCGCGTTAGCCCATCCTTCAACACCATGAATTCTCCTTTTTTCATGATGTTCCAATGTTCATCACTCGTGAGTGGACGAGTGGCAAGGACAGTCACCACATCTTTAGGCGTGGTTTCCTTACAAAAATCAACTTCCAGCTCGTCATCAACCAAGCTTGCCGTGCCAAAGGGTGCGCGTCGCGTGATCCAAGCAAGCTTTGTGCTGCAATGAGCATAGAGTGATAGGGAATCACTGATCAAAACATTACAAACGCCATGCTCACCAACATCGTGGACCAGTTCCTTTAAATCCTTGTGGATGTTTTGGGGGCGTGGTGTCTTGTTGGGGTGGCGCAATCGCATTTGATCCATGATCCAGCAAAAAGCGTGTTCGCTGTCTGTTGTGCCCACGGGTCGATAATGGATCAGTTTGCGTTTTTTAATGCCGTGCAGTTTGCCATTGTGGGCGAAAGTCCATTCGCGCCCCCACAATTCACGGCGAAACGGGTGGGTGTTTTCTAAGCAAACTCGTCCATGTGTGGCTTGGCGGATATGGCTGATGACAATTTTACTTTTGATCGGATACTCACGGATCAACTGTGCGATTGGAGATTTGGCGCTGGGATTTGGGTCATGAAAGATGCGACAGGCTTTGTTTTCATAAAAACCAACACCCCAGCCATCACGATGCGGCCCTGTTTTGCCGCCTCGTAACATAAGCCCACTGAAGCTAAAGCAAATATCGGTGGGGACGTTTGCGCACATGCCGAGTAATTCACACATAGGCCCATTCTATAGGGACCTGAAATTGGGGCAATACTTCTATTTCGGTTTCCGGCTCCGTCGTGCACTACTGCTGGTATTTACGACTGGCGGCTTCTATGCTGGAACTTCTTTGGCGTTGTTAGACCAGCTACGTCGCGGTGTCAGATAATGGGTAAGGCTTAATCTATGTGTCTTGGGATTCCGATGAAAATTGAACAGCTGGGTCATGGCTGGGCGCAATGTGTTGACCGTGATGGCAGCACACGTCGAGTCACGACATTGTTGATTGATAGCCACGACGTTGGTGATTGGGTTTTGGTGCACCTTGATAACGCCTTACGATTGATGGATGAAGCAGAGGCCAATCAAATTGCGGATGGTTTGAAAGCCGTTCAAGCGGCACTTCGGGGTGAAGACGTTGATCATTTGTTTGCGGACCTTGTCGAGCGTGAACCGCAATTGCCTCAAAACCAAGGTACGGTCAGAGACACCACCAAAGATAAAACCATATGATGACTGTGCGTGGTAGAGCAGCCGAAGGGGACGTGCAGTTGACGGCAAGCCAACTTGTTGCATGTTATCAACGTATTGATCATGACCGAATGCGTGACCTTCCCCTTCGCAATGATGCGTTGGTGGTTGAGGCTGTGGGTTTTTGTCATTGGCAGGGTTTGCAGTTGGGGGTGATGATATCACCCTGGTTCATCAATTTGGTCTTGGTTGCCGGTGCACAAACCGATTGGTCTTCATATCGCCCTGGGCACAAAGTTGAATATGGGTTTCCAGCCGGGTGTTATGATTTTGTTCACAGTGAGTTGGAACGATTTGGTCCTATTCAAACGTGTTCATTGATGTCGCCCGTCGTTGATATACAAGACCAGGATACGGCCCGGGCAATTGCAGAAGATGTCATGCGGCTTTTGTTCGAGGCCCCGCAGTCTGTGGAGCTTCAAGATGCTATACCGAAAGCTTCGTTATATGACGACTCTGGTGACAATTCACAAAGCAAACCAAAATCGGAAGTGCAATCACCAATGACGCGCCGTGAATTGTTACGTGGCCGCCGCAATGTGGATCAATGATGGGGTTGGGCATGGGGTGATGTTCGGTTGAGTGGCGAGAGGGGCTTTTCAACCTAAGTTTGGGGCGTGAAATATCGCTCAGCCCATGTGGATATTGGACCTTTTAAATGATAGGTTTCTTTAGCTTTTTGGCACCTTGGAGATACGCCCATGACAAAGACCGCAGCCCGTCCTTTGGATTTGAAAAATGGCCGAGTGGATATGAGCCACGGGGCTGGTGGGCGCGCCATGGCGCAGCTGATATCGGATATGTTCGTCAATAATTTCAGCAATGATGTGCTGAACCGTGAACACGATGCGGCGATGGTGGAGCTTCCCCCCGGTCGTGTGGTGATGAGTACCGACAGCTTTGTTATTTCGCCACTGTTTTTTCCTGGTGGCAACATTGGTTCATTGGCTGTACATGGCACCGTCAACGATGTGTCAATGGCTGGAGCGAAGCCTTATTACCTCACCGCGGGTTTCATTATTGAAGAAGGTTTCCCCTTGGCGGATTTGGCGGAAATTGTGAAGTCTATGGCTGATGCCGCCAAAGAAGCGGGGGTTGCCATTGTTACCGGTGACACCAAAGTGGTTGAACGTGGCAAAGGCGATGGCATCTTTATCAACACCGCTGGCGTGGGTGTGGTGGCTGATGGGATTGATGTTTGTGGTGATCAAGCCAAACCAGGTGATAAAATTCTGGTCAATGGTACCTTGGGTGATCATGGTGTCGCGGTGATGAGCAAACGCGAAAACCTTAACTTTTCAACCGAGATTCTGTCCGACAGCCAATCGCTTTGCGATTTGGTTCAAGAGATGATGACCGCTGTGCCGCAAATCAGTGTGTTGCGTGACCCCACTCGTGGGGGCTTGGCCGCGACACTGAACGAAATTGCGCAACAGTCCGGTGTTGGGATAGAGCTTGACGAAAAAGACATGCCCATTCGTCCCGAAGTTAAAAGTGCGTGTGAGCTGTTGGGGCTTGATCCACTCTATGTTGCCAACGAAGGTAAACTCATTGCCATTTGCCCGGCGGATAAAGCGGATGAATTGCTCGCCACGATGAAGGCGCATCCCAAAGGCAAAGATGCTGTGATTGTCGGCGAAGTGCTTGAAGATAGACGTTGTTTTGTGCGGATGAAAACGGGATTGGGCGGCACGCGGATGGTGGATTGGCTCGCCGGGGAACAATTGCCCCGCATTTGTTAGGGTGCTAACGGAACCTTAAATTTTTTTGGACAAAACATCATTTGATGGGGTTATAGTCCCGTCAGATTGGCGGCGTGTTGCTTAAAATGCGCCCAAAATGGGGACAAAATAATGAACGAGATTGAAGTTTCTCCCGCCATGGTGGCTTCGGCGAATGAGAAATTTATTCTGACGGTAACCTGCCCAGATACCATTGGTATTGTTGCGGCAACCAGCACCTTCTTTGCAGAGAACGGTGCCTTCATCAGTGAAAGTGTTCACTACGGCGATAGTGAAACGGAACGCTTCTTTTTGCGCACGGTATTTTCCAAGGGGGCCGACAATTGGCCGGGGATTGTTGCCATTCGTGAAGGTATGCAAGATATTGCCAAACGCTTTGATATGGATTGGAAAATTTATAACGCGTCGGAAAAACCCCGCGTCATGGTGGCGGTATCCCGATTTGGCCATTGCTTAAACGATTTGCTGCACGCATGGGTGACTGGTCGTTTGCCGATTGAGATTTCAGCAGTGGTTTCCAATCATGATGATTTCCGCAAGCTGGTGGAAATGCATGATGTGCCGTTTCATCATTTGCCCGTGAACAAAGACAATAAGCGTGAGCAGGAAAAACAAATTCTGATTTTGATGGGCGATACCAATAGTGAATTGTTGGTACTGGCTCGTTACATGCAGGTCCTGACGGAAGAGATGTGTGAAGATCTCAAGGGGCGTTGCATCAATATTCATCATTCCTTCCTGCCCAGTTTCAAAGGTGCCAAACCTTATCAGCAGGCACACGCACGCGGCGTTAAATTGATCGGGGCGACGGCACATTATGTGACCTCTGATTTGGATGAGGGGCCGATTATTGAACAAGATGCAGAACGCGTAACTCATAACCATTCGACTGCTGAGCTTGTGGAGGTAGGCCGTCATGTGGAAACAGGGGTTTTGAACCGTGCAGTGCGATGGCATTGCGAACGCCGGGTGATGCTTAATGGTCACAAGACCATTGTAATGCGCTAATTAGGTCTCATTCGCTTATTACACCTAATTGACTTACCTGATTTCGGGAATTATGTTTCCGACTTCTTGTAATGGAGATTTTATGTCCCGTTGATATTGGGGAGCAAACGTGCGCCCCACCCAAGCTGAACAGTTAAACCTGCCCGCACTTTGCGCAGCAGTCCTGTGTGCTTGCTTTTTTCCAAAAATATCAACGTGACCCCGTACAGCGGCGGTCAAGACATGAAAGTTCTGTCAGACAATGATCAGAAAATATCAAGACACAGACATCGAGTCTGTGATCTTTGCATGGTGGGGAGCAAGCTTGCTCGCCCATCCCTTCTTAAGTGAGGAATTCCTTACTCAAGAAGCTGATAATGTGCGTAACGTTTATATGGCCCTTGCCGAAACATGGGTGGCTGAAGTCGATGGCTGTGTTGTCGGTTTTGTTGCTCTGATTGAAAATGAAATCGGGGGGCTGTTCCTTGAGCCTGAATTCCATGGGCAAGGTCTTGGTCGGGCTTTGGTGGATAAAGCATTTGTTGAAAAAGGCCCTCTGAAAGTGGAGGTTTTCAAAGCAAATGCGGTGGGACGGCGTTTCTACGATGCTTACGGTTTTCGTGAGTGTGAAGAATTTGTCCATGAGCCCTCGGGCCAACCAACCTTACGCATGATGTATTCACCCCAGTAGATGTAATGGATGGGCGCTCCGGCTTTGGGGCGTCCTCATTCATATGCTCAGACGTGGGTAAATGAGGAAAAAATAATGTCCTTACAAAATGATGCGTTGACCCGATTGGGGTGGAACGCAAGTTTACAACAACAACTCACCCTTGAAGACATAGAGCAGACCGTTCCGTGCCGTGTCAGTGCCGTGCATCGTGGCCAAATAATTGTGTCACATGGTGAAGGAGAGCTGACATTGGCGCTTACGGGCAAAATGTTGCAACAACGCGCAGAGCATCAAATGACAGTCGGTGACTGGCTTTTGGTATCGCGTGAAACGGGTGCATTTGTGCGCCAGTTGGAACGCTTTAGCTTGATCCAGCGCCAATCCGCAGGGACCGACAAGTCCCAACAATTGATTGTCGCCAATGTCGATACGTTGTTCATCGTGACGTCGTGTAATGATGATTTCAACTTATCGCGTTTGGAACGGTATTTGGCGATTGCCTATAGTGCAGAGGTCTATCCCGTCATTGTACTAACCAAGCAAGATATGTCTGATACGCCACAGTCTTATATGGATCAGGCTCGCACGTTAGGCGCAAATTTAATTGTGGAGACCGTAAATGCACTTGATCCTACAACGCTGAACGTGTTGCAGAACTGGTGTAAGCCGGGGCAAAGCATTGCTTTGGTTGGGTCATCTGGTGTTGGGAAATCAACCCTTGCCAATGCGCTTGGGGCAAAGTCCCAAAAAACGGGCGATATCCGTGAAGATGATGCAAAGGGACGACACACAACGACCCAGCGTTCTTTATTGCCACTGGATAATGGTGCGGTGTTGATTGACAACCCCGGCATACGGGAATTGGGAATGGTGGATGCCGTTGCTGGATTGGTGACGGTGTTTGAAGAGATCGCTGAGTTGTCTCAGAATTGTCGCTTTAGTGATTGTCAGCATGATCAAGAGCCTGGATGTGCAGTTAAGGCGGCCCTGGAAAAGGAAGAGCTGAGTGAGCGCCGTATGAAAAGCTATACCAAACTTATGGCGGAACAAGAACGCAATGCAGCCACCACGGCAGAACGCCGTAAGAAGGAAAAGGCGACCGTTAAGTTTCATAAGAAAATACAATCTCAGAAAAAACTAAGTCGGCGTTATTAAAGGCCGCAGTTGTAGAAAAAAGCTGAGTTCCTCGGCTTCATATAACACCTGTGAAACAAGCAAAATATACGTGCCTAAATTTTAGGCACGTATATTTTTGTGGTTAAAATATATGCAAAAATAACATGTGCACATAATATTCAATCTTCTTGTTTGGTGATTTAATTAAATTATATCAGTTCATTACGGTGTTTTTCAGGCTCTGGCACGCTCGTTGCTATTTAGGGGGAAGCTGTCGATACGCGGTGTGTCGGTATGGCAAACAATTTAGCAGGAGAAGCCGATGAAACTCATCATGGCTATCATTAAACCCTTTAAGCTCGATGACGTGCGTGAAGCACTTACCGGCCTTGGTGTTGAGGGTATGACCGTAACTGAGGTCAAAGGCTACGGTCGTCAAAAAGGTCAAACGGAAATCTACCGTGGGGCTGAGTATGAAATCCACTTCCTTCCCAAAGTAAAAATCGAAGTTGCAGTCAACGACGATCAAGCTGAACGCACCATTGAAACGATCAGCAGCGCAGCGGGTACGGGCAAAATCGGTGACGGTAAAATCTTTGCCGTTGATCTGGAAAAAGCCATGCGCATCCGGACGGGCGAAACTGGCAACGAAGCCCTCTAAGGAGACAAGAACAATGAAAAGCAATTTGTTAAAAATCACGGCTTTGGGTGCGGCTCTGTCTCTGGCAGCTGTTCCGGCTCATGCTGAAGTCTCTGGCGAGACAGCCTTTATCTTCAACACGTTGTCGTTCTTGATGCACGGCTTCTTGGTGATGTGGATGGCAGCGGGCTTTACCATGTTGGAAGGCGGCTTGGTGCGTACCAAAAACACTTCCATGCAGATGTTGAAAAATATTGCTCTCTATTCTATCGCCGGCATCATGTACTACCTGATTGGTTATAACCTGATGTATATGGACGTTACCGGTTACATCGGTAGTTTTTCCATCTGGGAAGCTGTGGATGCGGGTATCACCGCTGACGGCTTTAAAGAAGGGGACTATTCAGCAGGTTCTGACTGGTTCTTCCAAATGGTCTTCGTCGCAGCGACCGCATCAATCGTTTCTGGTGCCGTTGCAGAACGCGTTAAAATGTGGCCGTTCCTGATCTTTACGACGATTTTGACTGGCATCATCTACCCGATCCAGGGTTCTTGGTCTTGGGGCGGTGGCTGGCTCAGCGAAGCAGGTTTCCTCGATTTTGCAGGTTCTTCCATCGTTCACTCTGTTGGTGGCTGGGCTGCTTTGACCGGTGCGATCATCATCGGTGCCCGTAAAGGCAAGTATGGTCCCGACGGTCAAGTTCGTCCGATTCCGGGTGCAAATCTGCCGCTGGCAACGCTGGGTACGTTCATCTTGTGGATGGGCTGGTTGGGCTTTAACGGTGGCTCGCAGTTGGCAATGGGTTCTGCTGCGGATGTTCGTGATATTGGTTCCATCTACATCAACACCAACTTGGCCGCTGCCGGTGGCGTCGTTGCTGCGATGGCTATGACGCAAATGATCTACAAGAAAGTTGATCTGACCATGGCATTGAACGGTGCATTGGCTGGTTTAGTCTCTATCACTGCTGAGCCGCTGGCTCCGACCCCGGGTCTCGCGATCCTGATCGGTGCCGTTGGTGGCGTCTTGGTTGTCTTCGCGGTTCCCGCTTTGGACAAACTCAAAATTGATGACGTGGTTGGTGCAATCTCCGTTCACTTGGTTGGTGGTATCTGGGGCACCATCGCGGTGGTCTTCTCCAACGCTGATGCAACCATTGTCGCTCAGTTGACAGGTATCATTGCCATCGGTGCATACACGGTTGTCTTCTCCACCATCGTATGGATGGTGCTAAAGTTCACCGTTGGTGTACGTGTAAGCGAAGAAGAAGAAATGGATGGTCTCGACAAAGCCGAACTTGGCTTGGAAGCCTATCCCGAATTTGGTCACGGTTCCGCAAAACTGTAAACCAAACACCCCCTTTGGGTATGGATGAGGCCAGGGTTTTCTCTGGCCTCATTTTTTTGAATATAGATCAAAAGTATTAGGAGGCTTGCCCATGTGCTGGGGTGTGGTATTGTTCTGCCAAGGGGGAGAACGCGGCACATATCAGATATTCTTAATTCTGAGTAGCGCGTTCAAGAATAGGGGCAACGGGTGGTCGGTTAAATCCGACCTTGTGGCGCATACTGAATGTATCGATTAGTCCGTAATTTTTCGCTGGCAAGTGCACTGGCTATTGTGGCCGTTTGTGCAATCTTAGGTGTTGTATTGCACGCCAAGATGACCAGTGAAATGATCTCAGATACGGAAATTCGTAATGCATCTCTGGCTCAATCTTTTACAAATACCCTGGGTCCAAGCTTAAAGCAATTTCTGGATCGAGCTGAGAATGTCAGCAGCGTAGAATTGCGCAAAAGTGAAGACTTTATCAAATTGAACCTCTATTTCCGTTTGGCAACAACGGGATTGGATGTGTTGAAGGTTAAGGTGTTTTTGCTGGATGGCACCACGGTGTATTCGACAGATACATCTCAGGTTGGTGATAATCAGTCATATAGCCCAAGCTTTATATCCGCACGAAAAGGTCAAGTTTCAAGCGCGCTTTTGCATCGCGATACCTTTAGCGCCATGTACGGTGAAACCACAGACCGAGATCTAGTTGCAAGCTATGTTCCTATACACTTTGCCAATAAAATCGTAGGCGTGTTGGAACTGTATTCGGATGTGACATCCACAGTTCAGCGCATCCAAACGGCGACAATTCAGCTGATCACGTTATTGGTGGTGTTGTTCGGCATGTTGTTTTTGGTGCTGTATTTCATTGTCCGTCATGCAGACCGAATTTTGAAAAAACAGTACGAAGATAAGCAATACGAAATCGAAGAGCGGTGCCAAGCTGAAAGGGCCTTGTTGGACAGCGAAGCCCGTTTGCAAAGTTTCTTGGATGCGGCCTCAGAATGGCTTTGGGAAACGGATAAGGATCACAGGTTTACGTATTTCAGTAATCGTGCCAGGGATGCCGTTGGGGTCAGAATAGAAAACTATATTGGCTGTAAGCGATCTGATATGGCCAAACAGGATATGAATGATCATCCTGAAAAATGGGCGCGTCATTTTGAAGATTTGGAGGCACATCGTCCGATTGTTGATTTTGTGTATCTTGTGGGTGATGCGGAAAATTCCAAATATATCCGCGTTAATGGGATGCCTGTGTATGACCAAAGTGGTGAATTTAGGGGCTACCGCGGTACTGGGAACAATGTCACTGACCAGATTCTTGCGGAACAAGAACGTATTCGCTCGGCACAACAGCTGTCCTTAGCGTTTCGCGCCAGCCCCGCATTGGTCGGGATTTCGGGGATGGAAACCCGAATTCTTCATGATGTAAATGAAATGTGGCTGGAAAAATTGGGCTATACCCGAGAAGAAGTTCTTGGCAAATCCATGGCCGAATTGGGCATCTGGGCTGATCCAAATGATTGTAATTGCCTTGCGGAAGAACTCTCCAAAAGTGGCCGTGTGCAGGCGTTTGAAGCGAAATTTAAGACAAAATCTGGTGAATTGTTGGACTTCTTAATCACTGGCGAAGTTATTGCGTTCGATGGTGAAGATCGATTGATGTTGGTGGCTCAAGATATTACCGAGCGCATTCGTGAAAAAGAGCTATTGCAAGCGTCTCACGATGATTTGGAGCACCGTGTGCAAGATCGCACACAAGCATTGTTGGAAGCCAAAGAAAGCGCAGAAATGGCCAACCGGGCAAAATCAGAATTTTTGGCCAATATGTCCCATGAACTGCGTACGCCTCTGAATGCGATCATTGGCTTTTCGGATATCATCAAACACGAAATGTTTGGCGAAATAGGTGCTCCACCCTATTTGGATTATGCTGGGCATATTAAAGATTCTGGTGAACATCTTCTCAATCTAATTAATGATATTTTGGATGTTTCGGCGATTGAAGCTGGAAAGTTTGAGTTGCGCGAAGAGGAAGTAGATATCGACGCTGTGGTTGATTCGTGTTTGCGATTGGTCAATGAACGGGCTCAGAAAAACAGCCTAACCATCACATGCGAAATAGATAAAAGTCTGCCTCATATGCACGGTGATGAGCGTCGCGTTAAACAAATTCTGATTAACCTGTTGTCCAATTCTGTGAAATTCACCCCAAAAGGCGGAGCCATTACAATTCGGGCCCATCTAGACGGTCGTGGCGGCTTGATCTTGTCAGTAAAAGATAACGGTATCGGTATTGCCCGAGAAGATATCGCCACGGTTCTCAGCCCCTTTGGTCAAGTGGATAGCTCATTGGCACGCCAGTATGATGGTTCCGGTCTTGGGCTGCATTTGACCCGCAACTTTATTGAACTGCACGGTGGGTCGATGGTGATTGAAAGTGAGTTGGATCGAGGTACAGAAGTAAGTGCCCATTTCCCTCCTGGACGCATGATGTATGAAAGTGCACCAAGCAAGCCCAAGGAACAAAAGAAACCCACCAGCCATATTGACGAAGATGGTGCGCGGACATTTTCTGACGTTTCTTAGACGCTGACGGTGGTAATTCCCGTTTAATCCCGTTATGTTTGCTTTATCTTATATACAAGGGTGATCAGCTGTGAGCATTCGGCCATGGCGTGAGCTCTGGGTTCACGAGGAATTGACATGGCTACCATCGCTCTGACCGCTGACAATCTTGAAAGTACGATTGATGGCAACGACATTGTTTTGATCGACTTCTGGGCTGAGTGGTGTGGGCCGTGTAAATCGTTCGGGCCTGTTTTCGAAGCAGCTTCTGAAAAGCATGAAGGTGTGACTTTTGCCAAGTGTGACACCGAAGCAGAACAGGTCGTTGCTGCGCAGTTTGGTATCCAATCCATTCCAACGATTGCTGCGTTTCGTGAACAAATTTTGATCTTTTCGCAGCCGGGGGCTCTTCCGGAAGAAGCGCTTGAACAGTTGATTACCCAAATCAAAGGTTTGGACATGGATGATGTGCGCAAGCAAATTGCCGACGCCCAAGCCCAGGCTGAACTTGAAGGTGACAACTAGGGTTCAGACCTAAGGCACGCTAAAAGTTACTGAAATGTGCTTCCTGGGGCTAGACGTGCATAAGTTCTGCGCGCTAGCTTAAGGACTATGAGCACCAATAAACCCGACACGCCCCCTGAGGTATCCGTTGTTATTCCCATGCACAATGAAAGTGCCATGGTGAATACTTTGTTCGAGCGCGTGTTTACGGTTCTGAACAGCTTGAATCAATCATATGAGTTGATATGCGTCGATGATGGTAGCTCCGACGATACATTGACGCGGTTGCTCCATGCCCAGGGGACGTATCCTCAATTGCAGATATTGGAATTGTCACGCGGATTTGGCAAAGAAGCCGCCCTCAGTGCCGGTCTCGACCATGCTCAGGGTCAGGCTGTAATTGTTATGGATGCTGATCTGCAAGACCCACCGGAATTGATCAAGGATTTCGTTGAAAAGTGGCAAGAAGGTTATGAGGTGGTCTATGGTGCACGATGTTCGCGGGATCAAGATAGCTGGTTGAAACGCACCACAGCAAGTTTGTTTTATAAGCTTTTCAACCGTCTTAGCGACACGCAATTGCCTACAGATGCGGGTGATTTCCGTTTGATGGATCGGGTTGTGGTGGATGCACTGAAAGCATTGCCGGAACATTCACGTTTCATGAAGGGAATTTTTGCTTGGGTTGGGTTTCGTCAAATTGGTGTACCGTTTGATCGTCCAGAACGCCATGCCGGGGAAACCCAGTGGCCTTACTTCAAATTGTTCCGGTTTGCTTTGGACGGGATTTTCTCATTCAGCACTGTGCCGCTTCGCCTCTGGACTTGGGTTGGCACCACAACAGCGTTTATTGGTCTGTTATATGCTGTGTTCCTCATCATTCGTGTGATGATCATGGGGCGTGACGTTCCGGGTTATGCCTCGATTATGGTCGCAGTTTTATTCTTTGGCGGTGTTCAGCTGATCTCTATTGGTGTGTTGGGAGAATATATTGGTAGAATTTTTCGAGAAACCAAACAGCGCCCACTTTACATTGTCAAAAAAACACATAAATCAGAGTAACTCTTAAAACAATGGAGCCACCCCAAAGGATGGCTCCACCTTATTCAGTCAGCTGCGAACCTGCGAAAGGGGAAGGGAAAAGCCCTCAGCTGACATTCAATAGACACAATTATGCTTATAACAACCTGAAACCTTGCTGAAATGCGTGTTCAGATTTGGTTCAGATTATGCAAAAATGAAAAAACTCAACAGATGGTCAAAACCATGAACACCCCCCCAACAATTCAAATTGAAGACCCTTTTGCCAAACCGCCCGTGCCGAACAGCAGTTTCGTATTGTTTAACTACGGCTTTCGTCCATTCTTCTTATTCGCAGGCCTTTTTGGTGCCTTAAGCGTGCCGCTTTGGGTGGGCTTATTTGCCGGTCATATGGATATGAACCTCATTGCTTCGCCTGCACTTTGGCATGGGCATGAGATGATCTTTGGCTATGCCACGGCTGCAATAGCAGGTTTTTTCCTCACTGTTGTTCCCAACTGGACCAGTGCGAAAGTCAGCAAAGGACCGGTTTTAATCGGCCTGAGTATTTTATGGATTGTGGGGCGTGTGGCGTTTTGGAGCCAAGGTGTTCTGCCTTATGGCTTGGTTATTGCCGCTGATATGTTGTTCTTGTTGGGGCTGTTGGCTTTGGTTATTCGCCCTTTGATCAACCCCCAATATAGACGTCAGTTTGTTTTTGTTCCGATCTTAGGCTTTATCATCCTGGCGAATGCTATGACCCATCTTGGGGTTATCGATTTTGATGCCTTGGGTATTGATTGGGGCGCACGAGGTCTGACTTTGGGCCTGGATTCCATGTTGGTGCTGATCACCATCATGGGTGGACGTGTTACGCCGAGCTTCACATCCAGCTATTTGGGACACAACACCCCTGGAGTGAAAGTTCAACAACGCCCAGGTCTGGACCGTGCCGTATTCTGGATCACGTGGGCGGTGTTGGCGGTTAATCTGGTTTTGCCGTTAAGTGTCTATGCAGGTGTTATCTCATTGATCGCAGCCGTGTTGCACGGTGTTCGTTTGGCGGGTTGGCAGGGCTGGCGGGTATTGGATAACCCGATACTATGGATACTGCACTTGGCCTACTTGTGGCTGGTTGTGGGCCTAGTGTTGATGGGACTTGCGGACTTTGGGGTCATTGCCATGAGTGATGCCGTACATGCCCTCACCATTGGTATGATTGGGACGTACACGTTGGGTCTGATGAGCCGGGCATCGCTGGGCCATACCGGGCGTGCGGTACATGCCGCACCTTTGACGGTGGTCGCATATGTCTTGATCACCCTTGCAGCGCTGAGCCGCTTGGCGATTATCTTTGCGCCAGATCTCAGTGTCGAGCTGGTGATGGTATCCGGCGTGGCTTGGACCTTGGCGATGGTCGCATACTGTGTGGTCTATGTGCCGATCTTGGTACGCCCGCGTATTGATGGGCGCCCTGGCTAGGGAGCCTAAGGAGCTGCGATGAGCTTTAATGATCGAGCACAAAATTGGTTTGAAGAATTTCGTGCTGAAGTGATCAGTGACCATCGTCAGCTTCTGGCTTGCCGGGAACAGCGCAAGGCCAAGAACAACTGGTCATTTGAGCATGCTCTCAAACGCACCCAAGACTTTTACGATGAACGCTTTAAGGGCTATCATAAAGTTGGTTCAATCAATGCAAATGAGCTGAAACAACTTCTGGATTTGGTTGAGCGGCTTGGTCAGGAGAATTTTGATAAGGGCCTTTAATGGCTTATCAAACTAGCGATTTTTGCCTGTAAAACCTCAAAATCAATTGGTTTTATGATGTAAGCATCACAACCCATTTGATACATGTCATCACGCATATGGGTGTCGTTCATGGCAGATAATGCGATGACAGGCACCTTTGCCGTACTTTGGTTGTCGCGCAGTTCTTTGATGACGCGGGTACCGTCCATAACGGGCATGTTGATGTCTAAAATGATCAAATCGGGAACGGACAACTTGGCCAGATCAACACCATCCTGGCCCTGGCTGGCCTGGGTAACGGTATGTGAGGCATTTTCCAGATAGATTGTTATCATATCTCGGATATCGTCATCGTCATCAATGATCAGTATATTACTCATAAGATGAACTTCTTAAATTTGTTAGAGTTTTGATGTTATATAATATTTGTATAAATGAATGATAAAGCAATGAATATGAACGACCAACACAGTTATAGCGTCTTTAACCCCCAGGCCATGTGGGATGGAAAACTTAGTCTGGCTAAGACCTTTTGGTTATGGGGCTTTGTCGGTGGGTTTTCGCAACTTCTTTTGTGTTCATATGTTTTGCTGGGTCTGACGGATGTGCCGGATGACTGGGTCAGTTGGATGTTTTTGGCTTGGTTGGTCCAGATTTGCATCTATTTCTTGGCCGTATACGCCGGGATTTGGCGCTCTGCAGGGAACGTTATGGATCATCCTGATCACCGAATTTATGGATTGGCGGCACGGATAATTGTAATTTTAGGCCTGTTTTTAATGGTGGCTGTTATCGTTGGTCTGTTTTTTGCGGGTGGTGCCCCCCATTAAACACTGCCAAACGATATGGGATGGCCGTGGCGAATCTTTCTGGCCTGTGCTAAATGTTGATTCTTATTCAATCATTTTGACGAGAACGCTATGAGAACCGCCGAAATCGCCCGTGTTCAGGAATACCTGCGCAAAGCCTTTAACAACAATCGCATTGCCGTTCCCCCGCCATTGAAGGCGGATGCTCCCGTAGAAGTTTATATTGGCGAAGAGTTCGTGGGTGTATTGCACCGCGACGAAGATGAAGGTGAAGTTTCCTACTCCTTCATGATGAGCATTTTGGAAATGGACCTGCCGCCGCTACCTGAGCTGTAAGCACGGCGACAGGCTTTAAACGACGGAGAAGGGCAAGATTATTTCTTGCCCTTTTTTGTTTTGCCGCTATTGCCCATATTCATGGAATCCCAGAACATTTTTTGGAATTGCTCGACCCCTGGCATGTTGCCGGTCATGCCATTGGGGACACCGGGCATCCACATTTTCATCAGGTTCTCCATGTCCATGGACGACATGCCGCTTTCCACGCGTTTTTGCATTTCCGCCATCATGGCTTCTTGCATGGGTTTGACGTCGGGAAGGCCAAAGAACGTACGGGCTTCTTCGGGGCTGCATTCTACGTTGATGGTCACCTTCATTGGGTGTGTCTCCTGGAACGAAGCTAGAATCAAAACGATATGCCACAAGGTAGGGGACTAGGCATAATTGTGCAATGCACACATTTAATCCCTATATAAGAACTATGGTATCCAAGCATTTGAACGCGTAATCTATGCTTCGAAAGAGTTAGTAACTGGAATTACATATGTCTTTTAAGAAGTTGATACTGGTGGTCACAGCGACCCTTACAGCAACCTTTGCCGTTGTAAGTTTGGCTCAGGCTGCCAATTTGGCATCGTACCGTGCTGTCTATAACGCGCGCTTGTCCAATGTTTCAAATGGGGCAAATGTCACGGCTGTTACGGGCCAGATTGCTTATGGGGCCAAGCGGACCTGTGGGGCGTGGCTGGTTAACCAGGCTGGCGGTATGTATTTTCAAACCACGACGGGTGATGTTATTCCACAACCCTTGAATTACTCGTCCTGGGAATCTGAAGACGGTCTGCAATTTCGGTTCTCTGTAATGGGGGATGAACCAGATACAACCATTTTGGGTGGAGCCAAACGCACCGGACTTGGCGGGGAAGCCCAATTTACAAAGCCTGAGCCCGTAAACTTCACCTTGCCGGAGGGCACGATCTTTCCCTTTGAACACACGGCCTACATCTTGGACCAAGCCCAAGCGGGCCACACACAATTTGAAAACTATGTTTTCGATGGTACGGATGTCGAAGGGGCCAAATTGTTGGTTACGTTTGTAACCGCCATGTCAGGTGATGTTGTAGAGCGCCTATCTTCTTTTTCGGCTCCAGCTTTGAAAAAAACAGGCTGGAATTTTCGCATGGCCTACTTTGACCCGGCTGAACGTTCCAGCGTGCCCATTTATGAAATCGAAGCCGATTTCTTAGATAACGGCATTCCGGTGCGTTGGGTTATGGATTATGGGGATTTTGCCATTGAACTGCGCATGGAAAAGTTCGAGTCCCTTCCGGACCCGAACTGTTAATCCACAACGTTCTATTTGTTCCGTGCCGCTGCAACCAGTTGCTTTAGACCAGCCAGTGGGATAGCCCCTGGCGCAATGTTTTCACCGACGATGAAAGCAGGTGTACCAGAAAGCCCCAAAGCCCCAGCCTGAGCCCGGGTGGCGGCAAATGTTGCATCAATGGTTGGGTCTTCCATTTGTGCCGTTAAGGCCCCTGTGTCGACACCAGCTTCTTTAGCAAGGGATAAGACCTTGTCCTGATCCAGAGCCCCTTTGGAATTCATCAGGGCAATGTGCAACGCGCCGTATTTATCTTTTTGGTGCAACCATACCGCCATGGCGACACGCGATGCATAAATACTCTCAGCACCCAAAATTGGAAACTCTTTCAACACGTAGCGTACATTTGGGTCTTCTTTCATCAACATCTGAACATCGTCAAATACGCGTTTGCAAAACCCACAACGATAATCAAAAAACTCAACTACGGTTACATCTCCATTGGGGTTGCCCATGACCGGATCATTGGGGTTGCTGGTGAGTTCTGCGCTGATTGCGCTTAAGGCCGCTTTTTGGTTTTGGGCCTCAGCCACTTTTTCGCGGCGTTGCAGTTCCACAATGGCTTCGGCAATGATTTCGGGATTGTTGAGGATATAGTCCCGCACCACCTGTTCAATTTTTGCTTTTTCGCCATCACCAACGGCTTCTTCGGCAGACACTGCAAATGGGGTGCTGAGCAGCAATATGCTGGCGATGATCAAAGATTTTGCGGAGTTCATGGGGCTCTCTCAATTCAATATGTAATTTAACTATAAGTGATAGACCGACAACATGGCGTCAATGTGTCAATACGATCTGTGCAATCCGGCCGCGTACCACGCTTGGGCTGTGCGCTGCGGCCAAACCAATGAATTTAATGCGTACCCGGCGGTGGTTGTCTTGTGGCCAGGCTTGTGCGTAAAGGCTTGATAGGTCAACAGCTTCCGACCACCAAGTGCGGGTATTTTCACGCCCCCCTCGAACGGTGTAAACCGGGGCCTCAAAGGGGCGCTCTATGGGGGGCAGGCTCAACGCACCGCGGCGCAGGGCGCTGTCACCCCAAACTAAGGTCAAGGCGCGGTCGTGTTCCGGTAAATCTGCCCCACGACTTCCGGTTTCATCACCTTCACGCAATCCGCCTTCAAACCCGATTACGAGGCGAACGGGGTGAATCCCCGCACCGTGATTGCTGAGATGCCAGGACCAAGACAGGTAAGGCGTTGCCAGCATCATGGCGTCGACCTTGCGCACAGCAATCACTGGGTTTTGTCCACTGCGCAGCTCCAAGGCATGAATGCCGCCCATGGTAACGTTGCTGAGGACGGGGACGGTGTTGTTGTCACCGCCAACAATCACCCAATCCGATGGTGGGGCGTTTAGGTTCAGTGCCGATGTAGACCCCATCACGGTTAACAGGCCTTCCGGTGTCGGCTGTGCAGGGGGCAAGGGACGAGCGCTCTCACAGCCGGAGACAAGTAAAGATATGGTGCTGAACGCTAAGAGGAGGGAAACACGGATCATTTGCGTTTCGCACGCCGTGCTTTGACAACTTTAATGGCTTGGAGCAAATCTTGAGCATGAAGATGTTCGCGTGAGCCAACCTTCAGTAATGTTTCGGCTTTGCCTGCGTGATATTCGGCATTGCTCAATTGTCCGCGTCGGTATTCCGCCTCTGCCATGGAAAGAGAGCTCAGTGCCATATCGCCTTTACGGCCATAGGCAATGCCCAGTTGTTGCCATGAAAATGAATTGGCCGCACCGAGGCGGTGGACCTTTTGATAATGGCTGATGGCGCTGTCGAGAAGTTCCGGTTTTCCCGATTCGAGTTCGACACGGGCCAATTCCATAAGGATCAAAGGTTCGTCAGGCGATAGCTCTACGGATTTTTGATAGGCGATAAGGGCTTCATCCGGGCGGGCAAATTCAAACAGCATCTGGCCTTTCAGTTCCATCAAATATGGATTTTTGGGCATTTCTGAAATGAGTTGGTCGAGCAAAGGCAGTGCTTTTTTCAACTGTGTATCACGATAATAGCCAATCACTCGGGCATAGCGTGCCGGAAAACTTTGATCACTTTCGGGATAATCCAGCAAGGTTTGGCGTAGGGGATTGATGAAGGCTTTCAGTTTTGCCACCATGATGGCATGGGCGTAGACATCTTCTTGACTCGGGGGAGTATCGGAATACGGGGATTGAGCGATATGAGCCCGCAAGGTGTCTATTCGTTCGCGGCTCAAAGGGTGGGTTTGTGCGTAAGGGTCTTGCAATTGGGTGCTAAGGATTTCTTGGTCGCCCAATTGGCTAAGAAACTCTTCTAGTCCTCTGGTGGAACGTCCGGTGGCTTCCAACAACCGAATTGCGGCTTGATCCGCAGCGGATTCTTGGGTGCGAGAATATTTCAAAAATATATTCCGTGCCGTGGACTGGGACCCCAAAATAAGCGCTTGGCCTGCTTCTGCGTTTTTACTGCCCACCGCCGCCACTGTGCCTAAAATGGTGCCCAACAATTGCACCATGGAAGCATCTTCAATCGCCGCACGAGTGCGGCTGAGGTGTCCGCCATCAATATGGCCTGTTTCGTGGGCAAGGACGCCTATCACCGCATCTGGCCCCTTACTACTGGTGAGCAGTCCTGTATGGATGTAGATTTTGCGCCCCCCCGACACAAAGGCATTGAGAGAATCGTTTTGGATAAGGCGCACTTGGACGCTATCAGGTGATAAATTGGCAGCTACGAGGATGGGGCTTAGATAGGCGCGAATGATGCCTTCGATCTCGGCATCACGAATAATTGCGCGTCCCCCTTGCGCAAAGGCATCAGAGTTGGGCATCATCCAACAAAACGCCATTAAAGTGGCGATCATAAACAATCGTCGAAATCCCCATGGGGTGGGCGTGTGGATTGAATTGAAGGACATATTCGTGGTTAGCCGTTTTAACAGTTTAAAAGCCATATTTGATTTTACGAAGTGCACGCAGTCGCAGCAGCGTAAAACCCCCGGCTTGGCTCGTCAATTGGGTGTTGTGGCTTTAGGTTTCGGACTTGCAGCCTGTGGTGGTGGCGAAGCTAAGCTTACGGAGGGGTCTGTGGGCTTTGTGGAGGGCTTTTTAGGTGGCGTGGTGGCCGATGAACCCCGTGCCGCTTTAATTGGGCGGGATGTTTTGTCATCGGGTGGAACTGCGGCTGATGCCGTCACGGCTATGTACTTTACTTTGGCCGTGACCCTACCGTCACGTGCGGGCCTGGGTGGTGGTGGCGTTTGTGTCGCATTTGATCAAAAATCGGGAAAGACTGAGGTTTTAGATTTTACGGCCGATGCTCCGCATTCAATTCCCAACACGGCAGTTCGCCCCAATGCGATTCCCGGTAATCCACGTGGTTTCTTTGCGTTACAAGCCCGCTATGGCCGTTTGTTGTGGCGTCAGGTTGTTGCCCCTGGGGAAAGCTTGGCACGTTTTGGACACCCGATTTCGCGGGCCTTTTCGCGTGATCTCAACGCCATCGGTTCCGCTCTCTTAGGCGATCCTTCTGCACGTGCCATTTATGCTTCTAAGCGCACAGGTAAATTGGTTGGTGAAGGGGAAAAACTGGAACAGTTGGAACTTGCAGCCACGCTTGGTCTTCTTCGTGCACGTGGTGTGGGTCCGTTTTATACAGGGCCGTATGCCAACAATTTTGTAGATAGTGTTAACCGTGCTGGCGGTGCTCTGAGCATTGAAGAATTGCGTAGCTACACCCCCACTTGGCGCGAAAGTGTGCGTGTTGAGGTTGGTAATGAGATTGCGCACTTTGCTCCGCCGCCGGCTGCTGCTTCAACTCAGGCTGGCGTTATATTGGCTATGATGGTGGAAAATGACAGCTTTGATGATGGTGGTGAAGGTGACCGGGCGCATTTAATTGCGGAAACGGCTATGCATTCGTTTGCGGACCGTGAAACGTGGCTCAATGCCCGTGGACAAGGTACCAAAGATGCCAAAGCGCTCAGCAACGAAAACCGTATTGAGACCTTGGAAAGTGGCTTGCGCTTTGATCGCAAAAGTCCGGCCGATCGCTTTGTACCACGTCCCCAAAACCGGCATGAAACACCGGCAACCACATCTTTTATGGCCGCCGACCCTTACGGAAACGCGGTGTCGTGTGCAGTGACCATGAATGCCAGTTTTGGCACCGGCCGTGTTGCAGCGGGTACAGGTGTGATGTTGGCCGCAGCACCGGGCACAGGTGGGCGGGGGCCTGTGGGCCTGGCCCCGATGCTTTTGATTAATGAAAATTCTAAAGAGTTTCGTATGGCTGCTGGGGCGAATGGCGGCGCCGTTGCACCTGTGCAATTGGCTAGCACGGTTGCGCGCATTGTCGAACTGGAACAATCGGCCAAAGCGGCTGTAGCTGCACCACGGGTGCACAATGGGGGTGATCCTGATGTGACCTATTTTGAACCCAGCCTACCGGCTAGTGCACAGGCACACCTTTCGGCTTTGGGCCATCGTACCGCAGCGACCCCCGTGCTGGGGCAAGTGAGCGTACTGTCGTGTCCCGGTGGTTTGCCGACTAACCCGGTGACCTGTGAAATGGCCGCTGATCCGCGTGGTGCTGGCTTGGCTGCGGGCTCCATGAAATGACCTTGAAAGCTGCAAAGCGTGGGGCCATTTCGCCGTTTATTGTGATGGACGTGATGCGTGCTGCCAATGTTCGCCAAGCGGCAGGCGAAGATGTCTTGCATATGGAAGTGGGGCAGCCATCCACTCCTGCGCCCAAGAAAGTTCTGGATGCGGCCCGTGGGGCATTGGATGCTGATTTGTTGGGTTACACCGATGCATTTGGTGTGCCGCCTCTTAAGGCGCAAATTGCAGATCACTACAAACGCGATTATGGGGTGGAAATTGACCCCGCCCGTGTGGCTGTGACCACGGGTTCCAGTGGCGGCTTTGTGTTGGCCTTTTTGTCGGCATTTGATGCGGGGGACCGCGTTGCGTTGGTCAGCCCGGGTTACCCTGCTTACCGCAATATTTTGAAGGCTCTGGATATCGAAGTGGTGGATATTCTCACCGGGCCGGAAACGGACTATCAACCAACACCGAAATTGCTGGATCGGCTAGACGGTAAACTGGATGGGTTGATCATCGCATCGCCATCAAACCCCACCGGTACGATGATTGACCGGGCCGGGTTGGAAGCATTGGCGGGCTATTGTCGTGAACGCGGCGTGCGTTTGGTTTCCGATGAAATTTATCACGGCATCACCTTTGAAGAACCCGCCCACACCATGGCGGAGTTCGATGATGAATGCTTTGTCGTTAACAGCTTCTCTAAGTACTATTCCATGACAGGGTGGCGTTTGGGGTGGCTGATATTTCCTGAAAGCTTGACCCGTTCGGTCGAATGCTTGGCTCAAAATATGTTTATTTCAGCCCCCACCTTATCGCAAATGGCGGCGGTAGAAGCCTTTGCCTGCAAAGATGAACTGGATGCCAATGTTGCACGTTATAAAGCCAACCGAGACTTGTTGTTGGAAGAACTGCCCAAGGCGGGTTTTGATAAACTCAGCCACGCCCAAGGCGCGTTTTATGTGTATGCCGATGTTGCGCACCTGACCAATGACAGCTTGTCATTTTGTCAAAAAATCTTGGCGGAAACCGGCGTGGCGGTGACACCGGGTGTCGATTTTGACCCCAGCCGCGGACATCAGTATTTGCGTTTCTCGTTTGCGGGCAGTACCGCCGATATGGCCGAAGCAGCGAAACGATTGAAGGTATTTCGTCAAACACTTTGAGCCAGAAATGCTCAAACAAAAAAGGCGCGGACTGAAATCCGCGCCTTTTGATTTTGGGTGAACAGGGTTTTAACGGCCCAGATTCCACCAGCCTTTACGCTTGGGTTTTTCCGGTGCATCGCCAACCACGACGGTTTCCACGCCTGGAGCCGAGGCGGCGGGTTCTTTCTTTGCAGTTGCTTCCGGTTTTGGTTCAGCGGCTTTTGGTGCTGGAGCCGGAGTTGGCGGAGGAGAAAGCTTTGGCTCCGATTGGGCTTCACTAGCTTCGCCAGCGGGTTTGCTACGCGCACGTGTGCGGCGACGTTTGGGTTTTTCTTCTCCCGTGTCATCACCCTTAGCCGCTTCACTTGCATCCGTAGAGGCATCAGCCGTTTTGGCTTCTTCGCTATCGGCTTTCGGTGTACGGCGACGTGTGCGACGGCGGCGCTTAGGCTTTTCTTCGTCATCGGAAGAGGCGGCCTCGCTTGATTGTTCTTCAGCACCTTCGGCGACAACGATTTCGTTGTTATCAGAGGCTTCGCCGTCCACCGGTTTACGACGACGACGACGACGACGTTTGGGCTTTTCCTCACCCTCCGGTGCTGCTTCGGCACCTTCAGTTGTGGCTTCAGATGGTACCGCAGCCTCAACATTTTCACCTTCGGTGTTTTCGGTTGCTTCAACGGCATTTTCATTGCCGTCTTCATTGCGACGACGACGACGGCCACCGCGGCGTGAACGACGGCGACGACGGCCTTTGTGTTCTTCACCGTCTTCATCACCATGATTGCCCTCAGAGGCTTCGCTGGATGTTTGTGCGGCTTCTTGTTGTGTTTCTGTTGGTGTTTCCACGTCGTCACGTTTGCGACCACGACGGCGGCGACGACGTTTGCGACCATTGTCTTCGGTAGCGTCTGCACGGGTCGTTGCAACCATTTCAGAAATGGTTTCACCAGTCGAGTTTTTGGTACGTTCCAAACGCAAGTCCGGTGGGATTAAGGAATCGTCGTTGGTCAACAGTACACGCATATTGTACTTGGCTTCCAATTCGGCCAAGGCACTTCGTTTGTTGTTGAGGATATAGAGTGCAACGGATGTCGGCATATGTACCGTCAGCTCAGAAGCACGACGGTTTGCACCTTCTTCATCAATCGCGCGCAGAACCACCAAAGCGGTGCTTTCGGTGGAGCGACGAATGCCAGTGCCAGCGCAATGCGGGCAGGGTTCAGAAGAGGTTTCAATCAGGCTGGGGCGCAAGCGTTGGCGCGACATTTCCAGCAGACCAAAGGGGCTGATACGGCCCACTTGGATGCGGGCGCGGTCATGTTTCAGCGCTTCTTTCATGCGCCGTTCAACTTGGCTGTTGTTACGGTTGATGTCCATATCAATGAAATCGATAACCACCAGACCAGCCAGATCGCGCAGACGCAATTGACGCGCGACTTCATCAGCAGCTTCCAAGTTGGTTTTCAGCGCAGTCTCTTCGATGTTGCGTTCTTTGGTGGAACGGCCAGAGTTGACATCAACAGACACCAAAGCTTCGGTCGGGTTGATCACCAAATAACCGCCGGATGGCAGGTGCACAACGGGGTTGTGAATGGCGTCCAATTGATTCTCGACGCCGGCACTGCGAAACAGCGGAGCGGTAGTGTCTTTGTATTGCTTAACTCGGCGTGCATGGCTGGGGATCAACAATTTCATGAAGTCTTTCGCCGCACGATAGGCTTCATCGCCTTCGACTTGGATGTCGTCAATATCGCGTGTGTAAAGATCGCGAATTGAGCGACGCACAATGTCGCCTTCTTCATGAACCAAAGTTGGTGCTGTGGACTGTAGCGTCAAATCACGCACGTTGTTCCACAACCGGATTAGGTATTCGAAATCACGTTTTATCTCGGCTTTGGTGCGACCAATCCCGGCAGTCCGCAAGATCACAGCCATGCCTTCGGGAATGTCCAAGCTGCTCAAAATGGCTTTCAAAGCTTTGCGATCTGCAGAATTGGTGATTTTGCGTGAAATCCCACCCCCACGTGATGTGTTGGGCATCAACACGCAATAACGACCAGCCAGGGATATGTAGGTGGTCAATGCAGCGCCTTTGTTGCCGCGTTCTTCTTTGACCACCTGGACCAACAGAACCTGGCGCCGTTTGATGACTTCCTGAATTTTGTATTGCTTGTGGTTGTGGCGGCGTTTGTGGCTCTCTTCCACTTCGTCGCTTTCGTCACCGCCTAGGGTTTCAACCGGGCCTTTTTCGTCAGTTTCACCGTTGTCAGGATCGATGACTTCTTCAACTTCGGCATTGGTGTCTTCGGTCTGCGCAGCTACTTCACCCTTGTCTTCAGCATCGCCTTCAACAGGCGTGTCCTCAGTGGGCGTTTCTTCAGCTGCCGCAGTCTCTTCAGCCGGGGATGCTTCGGCTTCAGTCTTCTCTGTGGCTGTTTCTTCAGGTGCATCTTCGCTGATGAAAGGTTCGTCAGCACTAGCCGCAGCAATTTCGTCTTCGTCTTCGTCGTCAGATTCTTCAGCAGCTTCATCTTCAGGCGGGGCTTCTGCTTTTACCTCAGCAACGTCTTCGGCTTCGACGTCAATGATGTCTTCGTCATCATCTTCTCCGCTGCGGTCATCAACCGGAATTTGATAATAGTCGGGGTGGATTTCGCTAAAAGCCAGGAAACCGTGGCGGTTTCCACCATAGTCGACAAACGCCGCTTGGAGCGACGGCTCCACACGGATGACTTTGGCTAAGTAAATGTTACCTTTAAGTTGGCGGCGAGATGATACCTCTACGTCGAAATCTTCAAGCTGATTGCCGTCTACGACCGCTACCCGAGTTTCCTCCGGGTGGGCCGCATCGATTAGCATACGTTTGGTCATTGAAATTGGAACTCCGTGGGCATCCGGCATCCGCAACGGCTTTGGCATAAGGCCAAGCAGAAGGGACGGGGGAGGCACATATTTGATTGCTGCCAGGCGCGCACGCGAACGGAACTGCCAGCCCTAAGGGGGCAGTTCGATAAATCAATGCGGCTTGCGCGCTACTGGCAAGCATAGGGTTGAAACCTTCACTCAATCGCAAGCGCGGTTTTTGCGGGGGTATTCCTTGAACCACTTCCAAAACTTCGAACCTGGGGTGTCGAAAACTTGGGGCCCCTTATTCTGGATAAACCAGTGTAAGGGCGTTGTGGCGGAACCACACGGCGGTAAACAGCAAATTCTTGAGTGGGCTTCACCAACACGGTGGGCCGGGGCTGCTATAATCGCCATCCGCTTTCCGCGCTGGCGGAAAACTGTTTACGAACCAATATGTTTGGGGAAAGATTCCAGCGTGGTAACGCTTTTGGATACTTTCATCCTATATTATTGGTTGAGGTTAAGATAACGGTAGTAAATTAATAAGACAATCGTCTAATTGATTTATATTTCGCACTCCAAAGATCAAAAGAATTGCTTTAGGGGTGGGTTTTGTGGTTTCGATGCTCTTAAAACACAAAACGTGATCTGAGGAAAATGGGAGTAGGCTTAAGAATATGGCCTTCTTTTCGCACAAAAACGGGAAAAACCGTATGCATGCACCGTTGCGTAGCTTTGCGCTGATGGGGCTTGTGTTGGCCGTTTTTGGCCTATTTACAGGCGAAATTTACGCGGCAGACCCTAAAATGGCGACCATTTCCGATGTTCGTGTTGGGCAACATACGGAACATACCCGGATTGTGCTGGATTTAGACCGTGAAGTGAAATTTGATATTTTCACCTTACCGGATCCGTATCGCGTGGTGGTGAATCTGCCGGAAGTCAGTTGGGAATTAGGCAACCAGTCCATTCCCGAAAACAAAGGCCTGATGAGCCGCATGCGTTATGGCCTGTTTTCACCGGGTACATCACGCATGGTTTTGGATGTCAAAGGCCCGGTTCAGATCAAACAAAGCTTCATATTGAAGCCTGGCAATGGGCAACATTGGCGTTTTGTCATGGACTTAGCTCCGACCAGTGAGACCATGTTTTTGGAACGTTTGGCGGCACAGCGTGCCAAAGCGCGCAAAAGCTTGGATCAATTGGTGGCCAAGGTTACGCCAACTCCAGATCTTGCCCCGGTTCAAGCGGCTCCCGCAGCGCCGCAACAGGCTTCTACAGCGATATTGCCCCCGCGACGTCCCAATGTGCCAAGCAAGCGTGTGATTGCCATTGATGCAGGCCATGGCGGTGTGGACCCAGGCACCATTGGTGTTGGCAAAACATACGAAAAGAACGTGACTTTGGCGATGGCCCGTGAGTTGAAAAAAGCGTTGGAAGCTACTGGGCGTTACAAGGTCAAATTGACACGAAATCGCGATATTTTCTTGCGTTTGCGTGACCGGGTGAAGGTGGCACGCCAAGCTGGGGCGGATTTGTTTCTATCAATCCACGCGGATTCTGTGAAAAACCACAAAACCCGGGGCCT
>JAPHSY010000007.1 GCA_026196495.1 Magnetovibrio sp. | reverse complement strand
TCAGGAATGTCTGGCGCTTCCTTGCCAATGGTCTCTGAGTCTAAATCTTGAGCCTCATCGGAATCGAGGTCTGCAAAGTCAGTCTCATCATCTTGGTCAAACTCATCCAAAACGTCCGGCTCATCATCCATGGAATCACTGTCAAATGTATCGCCAAACTCATCATCATCATCTGCAGACGTCGCACCCTTCTCTGTTCGTTCAGCGGCTTCGGCTTCAATTTGATCAAGATCGCCTAAGCCTTCAAACAAGTCGTCATCATTGCTCCCGGAAGGGTGGAAATTGCGATTTTCATCTTCGTCATCACCACTGCCTTTCTTCAGAGACTTGATCTTAGAGATCAGCCCAACCGGATTCAGGCGCGCAAAAGCGCTGCCCAATCCTGACAGTTTATTGATGAGCGGGATTTTCACTTACTCACCCCCACAGATAAAATAATCCCAAACACGATCGTCTCCTGGTGATATTTCCCGGTGGCATCGTCGAATGGCCAAATCAAGTAATCTAGCCTTTTTTCGCACCACCTAAGTCTTGATACAGGGTAATACCACGGATCAAATCCAGTGCACGGGTCAATTGGTAGTCCTTAGGTGTGTCGCTGTCAGTTCCCTGAGCCTCACCATCCTTGGTTGCTTCTTCATCGGCCTTCTTGCCATTGTCTTTGTCCAACGCACCACGAAGGTCACGTTCGCGACGTTGCTTAGACGGCTCTAGGCTTTCAATCTTGGACTGCGGCACGTAAATATCAGGTTCAATCCCCACAGACTGAATAGAACGACCCGATGGCGTGTAATAACGGGCCGTGGTCATGTACATGGCGCCGTATTGTCCCAAAGGAGAAATGGTTTGAACCGAACCTTTGCCAAAGGATTTGGTGCCCATAATGATGGCCCGGCCATGATCTTGCAAAGCACCGGAAACAATTTCTGAAGCAGATGCTGAGCCACCATTGATCAACACAACAACCGGCAAACCATTGGTCAGATCACCCGGGCGGGCGTTGTAACGCTGTGCCGTTTCCGGGTGCTGTTCGGAGCGAATGGAAACGATTTCACCATGTTCCAAAAAGGCATCAGACACCGCAATGGCTTGATCCAACAAACCACCTGGATTTGCGCGCAAATCAAGGACTACGCCTTTCAATTGCGAGCTGTTATCCTTGGTTTTTATTTCTTTCTGTAGCTTTTTAATAGCCTTGGATAAGCTGCTGGATGTTTGTTCGTTAAATTTCGTCACACGTACATAGGCAATATCTTCTTCCAGGCGTGAACGTACAGCCGTCAGCTTGACAATGGCGCGGGCGATGGTGACATCAAATGGGTCTTTGCCTTCACGCAAAACTGTAATGATGATTTCTTTGCCAACAGGCCCCCGCATTTTTTTTACAGCCTCAGAAAGGGTCAGGCCCATGACCTGCTCACCATCCAGATGCGTGATGTAATCGCCGGGTTGCAAACCAGCGCGATGTGCCGGCGTATCATCAATGGGAGAAACCACTTTGATCACACCATTTTCCAGGGTGACTTCAATCCCCAGCCCACCAAATTCACCCTTAATCTGGACCTGGCTTTCTTTGAAGCTGTCGGCACTTTCATAGCGCGAATGCGGATCGAGAGAGCTGAGCATGCCTCTCAAAGCGGATTCGATCAGTTCCTTATCAGAAGGTTTTTCAACATAATCAGAACGCACCCGTTCAAACACATCACCAAACAATTGGAGCAACTTGTATGTGTCTTCAGGTTTGCTTTCTTCCGCCGCCCACGCGTTCGATGTCACACCCAAAACAGGTACGCTGAGAAACGCTGCACCGACCAGTGCAGTTGTGATTTTTTTACGGACGGTCATATATCGGCTCATCTGTTGATAATCCTTGTTTATCCCCTTGAATTAATTTGGGGTATTCTTTTGCGTTGTGCAAGCCATGGTAACGGATTGATAGGCTGGTTGTTGCGGCGAAATTCTACATAAAGAACTGGCTGAGAGCCATCATTGCTCATAATTGCCACTGGCTCACCCGCAACCACTTGCTGGTTCATCCCCGCATCGATACGTCCAAGACCTGCCAAAAGGCTATGATAGCCTTCGCCATGATCAATGATCAGCAGTTCTCCATACCCCCGAAAAGGCCCAGAAAACACCACTTTTCCGCCAAATGGCGAAACCACACGGGCACCATCACGGGTTTCCAAAGACAATCCTTTACTGGTCAAACCGCCGTCCAGTTCCTGGCCATAACGACCAACCAATTGACCTACGACGGGGAACGGCAATTTCCCCTGTGCTTTCGAAATTTTATCGATTCCCCCCAACAAACTTAAATCAGCCGACGCCATAAGATTCGTCATTGCGGGCTTTGCCGTCTTGTCTTCTGGTTTCAGCCGTAGAATCGATTGGGCTTTTTCCTGAACTCTTTTGCGCGCTTCATCATCCGCACGGGCTTGCGCTTGCGCTTTACGTTGGGCCTCTTCACGAGCTTTATTCAGCTTTGCGATCAAGTCTTGTAGACTTTTGGCTTTCTTTGCCAGTTTACGGGCTTTGGATTGGGCTACACGACTTTTGGAAATGGCTTCAGCACGCAGCGCCGCCTTTTTTTTACGCATACCTTCAATACGTAATTCTTCGGCGCGCAAGACCTCCGCTGCGGCTAGGACCACTTGGCGTTGATCATCAACTTCACGACGGGCCTGAGCCAACTTATTCAATTCCGCCTTCAACGTATTTGCACGTGTTTCAATGGTTGGTACAGCGGCACGCAACAAGATCGCACTGCGCACCGTGTCTTCCGGCGGAATGGGTTGGGCAATCAGGGCCTCGGAAGGGAAACGTGCAATCCGCGTAAGCGCCATCATCACCCCAGAAAATTGACGCTGTCGATCACGTAGTTGTGTTTCCTTCATTCGCGCCGTGTGTTCCAGGCGGTTGAGCTCAGCTTCCAGGCCCGCAACCGAGGCCTCCTGGTCTTGGACTTTACGTGCCGCCGCTACCAGTTCTTTAGAAATCGACGCCATTTCAGATTTCAGCTTCGCCGCGCGTTGCTTTTGACGCACACTTTCGGCTTGTTGGTGCTTGATCTTATCTTGAACCGATTGCAATTTCTGATCGGCATTTTGCGCCGTTGCGGGTTCTGTTCCATACATCACCACCACACCACAGACCAATGTCATGTGGCACAAGTGTTTCAACACGGATGTAGACATCAACACCAGATCATGTATTCCCGTCTAATAGGGTTTTACCCGTCATAGCCGCAGGGACTTCTATTCCCAACAAGTTCAATATAGTCGGGGCAATATCTGCCAAACCACCATCATGGATTCCCGTCACACCATCCGGCGCATTGACCAAGACCGCTGGAACGGGGAACAAGGTGTGTGCGGTGTGTGGGTTTGAACCTTCGCACATTTTTTCACAGTTACCATGATCAGCCGTAATCAACATAGTACCACCTGCAGCTTTCACCGCCGCTTCCAAACGGCCTATACATTTATCAACGGTTTCCACAGCCTGAATGGCTGCATCCATATCACCCGTATGACCAACCATATCGCCGTTGGCATAGTTCACCACGATGAAATCGAATACACCACTCTCAATACTTTCAATAAGTTTGTCGGTGACTTCTGGTGCAGACATTTCCGGTTGTTGATCATAGGTCTGCACCTGAGGAGATTTGATCAATATTCGACTTTCCCCTGCAAAAGGTTCTTCACGTCCACCGTTAAAGAAGAACGTGACGTGCGCATACTTTTCCGTTTCGGCAATGTGTAATTGCTTCATGCCCGCACCATCGATGACCTCTCCTAAAATATCACCCAATTCAACCGGCGGAAACAAAGCTTCCAGATAGGCATTGTGGGCATCGGAGTATTCCACCATGCCCGTTTGCGCTGCAAACTTCAGAGAGCGGGGGCGATCAAAGAATTCAAAATTAGGATCAGCCAAAGCAGACATAATCTCACGCGCGCGATCAGCACGGAAGTTCGCCATCAGCAGTCCATCACCATTTTGCATGCCATCAAAATCACCAATGACGGTCGGTTCGACAAACTCATCGGTAATATTGTTTTCATACGCCGCATTGATGGCATCCAAGGCAGTCAGAGCTTTTTCCCCTTCACCTTCGACCATGCAATTAAATGCTTTCTCAATACGATCCCAACGGTTATCACGGTCCATCGCCCAAAATCGTCCACACACCGTGGCGATATTAATGCAGCTCATGTGGCGAATATCGACTTCAAAACGCGAAACCATATCCGATGCACTTTTGGGCGGGCAATCACGGCCATCCAAAAACGCGTGGACTTGCACCGGAATACCATGGGAACACACAATGCCGGCCAAGGTACGCATATGCCATTGGTGACTGTGTACACCACCTGGTGACAACAAGCCCATCAAGTGACACGTCCCGCCCGTTTCTTTAAGCTTTTCAACAAAACGCAGCAGAGCCGGGTTTTCATCAAACGATCCGTCATGAATTGCGGTATCGATACGTGGCAAATCTTGCAACACCACACGGCCAGAACCCAAGGTCATGTGCCCGACTTCGGAATTTCCCATTTGACCATCCGGTAAGCCCACGTCCAAACCCGATGCACTCAATTGCGATTTTGGGCAGGTTTCAACCAAGCGATCCCAATTGGGAGTTTCCCCGGTGCGGATGGCGTTGTTGAGGGTTTCTTTGCGTTCCCCCCAGCCGTCCAAGATGCACAGAACCACGGGTTTGTTTTCGGATGTATTTGGGGAGTTTGTCATAGCAGATTCTTAGATCTCAATTTATTCACGGTGGTAAGGGTGGCCGGTTAAAATGGCGTGAGCGCGATAAAGCTGTTCCGCCAGAAGACCGCGCACCAACATATGCGGCCAGGTCATGTCGCTTAGCGATAAGGTCATATTGGCACGGTCCAAGACCGCTTTGTCCAAACCATCAGCACCCCCGATAAGAAATGCAACATCACGAATTCCTTCATCACGCCAGCCACACATCTTCTTGGCAAAGGCTAGGCTACCCAGCTGTCGGCCATGTTCATCCATAGCAACGATGAACGCCCCTTTGGGGACTGCAGCCAATAACAGCTCGCCTTCACGAACCTTCAGCTTTGCCGGGGGAAGGTTGCGCTTTTCTTCAACCTCTCGCATTTCAGGTGCGGGGTTAAGACGGGCGGCATAGTGGGCGAACAATTCACGTTCTGGTCCGGGCTTCATGCGGCCCACCGCAATGAGATGGGTGAGCATTGCACTCTCCGGGCTTAAACGTGGGGTGTTTCCAAAACAGTCCCATCAGACGCAACTTGCGACTGAGAGGTAACGTCCCACATTTTTTCAATGTTGTAGAACTCGCGTACTTCTGGACGGAACAGATGCACAATCACATCACCACCGTCAACCAGCACCCAATCACATTGGGGCATGCCTTCAATAGCGACAGGCTTGATGCCCATCTTTTTCAGCGTATCGCGCAGGTGTTCTGCAATGGCGCCAATGTGACGATTGGACGTCCCCGAGGCAACCACGAGATAATCGGCGATTGAGCTTTTTCCAGAAAGATCGATGACGGTGACATCATTGGCTTTGTCACCATCGAGAGATTGTTCTACCGCATCGAGCAATTTAGCGCCCTTCGGCAGTGTTTTTACAGACTGAGGAATGGTCTGGTTCCTCCAAATAGTTAGAAATATAGCCTCTCAGGAATCCCTTAAAATCCGCCTAAGACGGCAAAGGATTAATCTTTGAGACCTCGAATTCGGGTCGCGGACTGGCCATTCAGGGGGGCTTTTAAGAAAGCCCATGCCGGCGGCATCATCCGTGACAACCGATGTGCTTGTCTGGCGGGGATTTTGGCGTCCTCAAAACACCGGGCAGCCCTGCCATTCCTTGCCCTTAAAGAATACGGAGCGCGGGGGAAAACCGCAATGGGGACGGTGCGGAATATCCGCTTCCAACCCTTCCATTTTGGGAATTGACGCAAATTATCGGCACCAATGATCCAAACAAAGGCCAAATTAGGATTTTCAGCCTTTAGTGCGGCCAAAGTATCCACCGTGTATCGGGTTCCCAGGCGCGATTCGATATCCTTTACAGCTATTCTTTCATCAACTGAAGCTACCGATTTTGCCGTTTTCAGGCGCTCAGACAAGCTCGCCATACCATCCGTACTTTTCAGCGGGTTTTGCGGACTGACCAACCACCACAGCTCATCCAGGCCTAGACGCTTCATCGCCAGTTGGGAAATATGCACGTGGCCGTCGTGGGCAGGATTGAACGAGCCCCCCAACAGACCAACCGTGCGTTTCCCATCTGTCATGATTTATGCGGGCCGAATTTGGCCGGAGCCAATCACTTGGTATTTAAAGCTGGTGAGTTGTTCCACACCGACCGGGCCACGTGCATGCATCTTATCGGTGGAAATGCCGATTTCCGCACCCATACCAAATTCACCACCATCCGCAAATTGGGTGGAGGCATTGAGCATCACAATGGCGCTGTCGACCGAATTCAAGAACTTGTCCGCCACATTGGCATCTTCGGTGATGATCGCATCCGTGTGGCCGGAGCTGTGCGCAGCAATGTGCGCCATGGCACCATCAACACCGTCCACAACTTTCACCGAAATGATTGAATCTAGATATTCCGTATCCCAATCTTCATCGTTGGCAGCCTTGACACGTGCGTCAGCCGCTTGGGCTGCTTCATCACCACGCACTTCACAATCGGCTTCCAACAAGTTGGTCACCAAACTTTTCAAAACATCATTACCTGCAGCTTTGTCCACCAGTAGAGTTTCGGTGGCACCACAAATGCCGGTCCGGCGCATTTTGGCGTTCAAGACCACATCACGGGCTTTGTCCATATCGGCACCACCATCGACATATGTGTGACAGATGCCTTCCAAGTGTTTGAACAAGGGGACCTTGCTTTCTGACATGACGCGTTCGATTAACGACTTACCACCACGGGGCACGATCACGTCAATCAATCCAACCATGGTCAGCATTTCCCCCACCGCAGCACGATCCGTCGTGGGGATACGCTGAATGGCATTTTCAGGCAGGTCAGCGGCTTTCAAACCATCCACCAAGCAGCTGTGAATAGCGCTGGACGAATGGAAGCTTTCCGAACCGCCGCGTAAAATCGCTGCATTGCCCGCTTTCAAACACAACGCACCCGCATCTGCCGTCACATTGGGGCGGCTTTCATAGATCACACCGATGACACCCAAGGGCACCGACACGCGACGGATTTTCAAACCATTGGGACGGTCCCATTCACTCAGCACACGGCCGACAGGATCATCCAATTCGGCAATGTCTTCTAGCCCTTTGGCCATGGCTTCGATGCGGTCATCATTTAAGACCAGGCGATCAATCAAGGCTGGTGTCAGGCCCTTCTCTTTGCCCGCGGCAACATCGATTTCATTGGCCTTAATGATTTCGGCTTTGCGCTCACGGATCGCTTTGGCACCTTCGATGAGAGCTTTGTTTTTCGCTTCCGGCGTAGCGAGCGCCAATTCACGACCAGCAGCCTGGGCGTCTTCACCCAATTTTTGCATCATGGCGGGAATGTTTTGTTCGCTCATCTTTCTAACCCTTTAAGTACTCAAAACCATATTGTCGCGGTGAACCAATTCATCCCGACCACGGTAGCCCAAAATATCTTCGATTTCACCAGACCGTTTGCCGATGATCTTCTGTGCATCATCAGATGTATAACTGCTGAGCCCCCGTGCAAGCTCAACACCATGGGTATCGACAATCTCAACCGCATCGCCTTTATCAAAGGCACCCTCAACCGCCGTCACCCCAATAGGCAGCAAGCTTTTACCGGATTTCAATGCTGTCAAAGCACCATCATCCAACACCAACTTGCCCATAGGTTTTAGCGATCCAGCAATCCAGCGTTTGCGCGCACGTGCCGGTGTCAGCGAAGGCTTAAACCAGGTCGAGCGCGCACCGTCTTCCAGACGTTGCAAAGGATGATCGCCTTCACCCAACGTAATCGCCATCGCACAGCCGTTTTGCAGGCAAATTTTCGCTGCCGCCAACTTGGTCACCATACCGCCGGAGCCAACATTGGACTTCACCCCGCCCGCCATGGACTCGATATCGGCCGTGACGGTTTCAACTTCTGCTATGTGTTCAGCATTTTCATCTTCACTGGGGTTGGCGGTGTAAAGCCCATCAATGTCACTAAGCAACACTAAAACATCTGCACTGGCCATTGCCGCCACACGCGCACCCAAACGATCATTGTCGCCAAAACGAATTTCGTCGGTGGCGACAGTGTCATTTTCATTGATCAAAGGCACCGCACCCAAACGCAAAATTGCATCTAAGGTCGAACGTGCATTTAAGTAACGGCGACGATTTTCAGTGTCTTGCAATGTCACCAACATCTGCGACACGGTGATATCGTAGTGACCCAAGACTTCTTGATAAGCGTGAGCCAAGCGGATTTGCCCAGTGGCAGCCGCCGCTTGTTTGTCATCCAGCTTCAGATGGCCTTCGGACAAACCTAAGTAACGCCGACCAACAGCAATGGCCCCGGACGAGACAATGATCACATCCTGGCCGCGGTCCTTCATACGTTTAATGTCTTGGGCCAGTGCCTCCAACCATTTGCGGTGCACGGTGCCATGGGCTTCATCCACCAACAAGGCAGAGCCGATTTTAATCACCACACGCGTAGCGTTTTTGAGAAGTTCAACACTCACGGCAAATACCCCTCGTCTTCAGCCTCCGCTTCGGCGAGGCGCGCAGCTTCGACTGCATCAAACAGCACGTTCAACATGTCATCTACGCCAATTTTGGCAACACCAGACATCACATGTACTGGACCGCCACTGGCTTGTTCCAGAGCGGCTTTTTTCTCTTCAATCTCTTCATCTAACAAAGCATCGGATTTGTTCAACACCAAGATTTCAGTCTTATCTTTGAGAACGGGGCCGTACTTGTCCAATTCCGTGCGCACAATGCGATAGTTTTCCACCACGTCTTCGGCCGTGCCATCGATCAGATGCAACAACGCACCACAACGCTCCACGTGGCCCAAAAAGCGCGTGCCGAGACCGTGACCTTCGCTGGCACCCTCGATCAAACCGGGGATGTCCGCAATCACCAATTCACCGTCCATGCGGCGCACCATACCAAGATTGGGATGCAACGTGGTGAAGGGATAGTCTGCGACTTTGGGACGTGCATTGGACACAGCCGAAATGAACGTCGACTTACCAGCGTTGGGCAAGCCCACGAGGCCGACATCAGCGATTAATTTCAGACGTAGCCAGACCCACATTTCTTCGCCGGGTTCCCCGGGCTCGGTCCGGCGCGGGGCACGGTTGGTACTGGTTTTAAAGCGTGCATTACCAAGGCCCTTTTGACCGCCTTCCAACAACACAATACGCTGACCAACTTCGGTCAAATCAGCCAAAATAGTTTCTTTATCTTCGGCTAAAACTTGCGTGCCTTGGGGCAATTTCATGATCAAGTCATCGCCTTTGGCCCCCGTGCGATCGCGGCCCATACCATGGTTGCCACGTTTCGCTTTAAAGTGCTGTTGATAGCGATAATCAATGAGTGTGTTGAGACCTTCGACGCATTCAAGCACGACGTCACCACCACGCCCGCCATCTCCACCGTCGGGCCCGCCGAGCGCAATGTACTTTTCACGGCGAAACGACATGCAACCATTGCCGCCGTCACCGCTTTTTACAAACACTTTGGCTTCGTCCAGAAACTTCATCTCAACAACTCTGTCAGCCTGTCATGAACAGGCATTTAAACACAAAAAAGGGGAACGGCCCGCGCCATTCCCCTTTTGAGAATTTTGTTCGGGCTGATCGTATGTTACGCAGCCGGATCCACACCCACAACGGTGCGGCCCTTCTTTTCAGAGAAAGCAACTTTGCCTTCTACCAAAGCGAAGATGGTGTGGTCTTTGCCGATGCCAACATTTTCACCCGGGTGGTACTTGGTGCCACGTTGACGAATGATGATGTTGCCAGGGATGACGGCTTCGCCACCGAATTTTTTAACGCCCAGACGGCGGCCAGCGGAATCGCGGCCGTTACGGGAGCTACCACCTGCTTTTTTATGTGCCATGAGTGTTTACTCCTTAGTCTGCTTTTTTAGCTGCGGCTTTTTTGGCCGGAGCTTTTTTAGCTGCAGTTTTCTTCGCAGCGGCTTTTTTGGCCGGAGCTTTCTTTTCTGCAGCAGGCTTATCTTCAGCAGCTTTTTTCGGAGCTGCTTTCTTGGCGGCAGGCTTCTTCGCGCCGGTAGCGCTGATGCCCGTAATCTTCACCAAGGTCAAATCTTGACGGTGGCCGTTTTTGCGGCGTGAGTTCTGGCGGCGACGTTTCTTGAAGATGATAACTTTTTCGCCACGGGTCTGACGGACCACTTCAGCGGTTACGGCAGCTTTGTCGATCAAAGGTGCGCCCACGGTGGGGGCTTTGCCGTCTTCGCCGATCATCAGAACTTGATCGAATTGCACGGTATCGCCGGCTTCTGCAACCAGCTTTTCAACGACAAGTACGTCGTTTTCGGTGACGCGGTATTGCTTACCACCGGTTTTAATCACTGCGAACATGGTTTCGCTCTCTTTTTATCTGCTCCGCGTTATGTGGCGTCGGTTAAAAAAACCGAGCTTTTCAAAGGCCTTAGGGCCGCCTCAAACTGCGCATTAAAAACACCCTGAAAACCCAAATGGGCTCAGGAAGGCGGCAATATACCCCGAAACCCACGTATGTCAACGGTTTATGACACCAAATCAAGCTTTCTCAGGCCTCATCCAAAGGCCCAAAACACACCTTATATATATGTGGATATATATGTGGGTCAAAAAATACACTCTGCGTCCCTACCCCGCTTGCACGTGAACAGGGATTAAGTTAGTCTCCGCCCGCCCTGTACCACAGGATTTCAATGTTGCGGAGAGATGCCGGAGTGGTCGAACGGGGCGGTCTCGAAAACCGTTGTGCCTTCACGGGTACCGAGGGTTCGAATCCCTCTCTCTCCGCCAAAACATCAGGTCATCCGCCATCTTTACGGGGTCCTTTTTGTTTACCCACACTTTTACCTACACCCTGAAGTTTGCTTGAGATGCCTTTAAGGGGTGTCTAAACCTTCTTTTCACAGAGAAGGGGCGACAACCTAATAATGGTAGTGTCGGCATCTCTGCAATCAAGCCTAGACCTGCGTTAGTATCGCATTCAAAATCCCATCTAGTCCAAACACTTAATCGATGGGGGGAGTTTATGCGCCGCTTTATCCCAAATGGCCCCGAGATACCTTTGCCTGTGCTGCAGGCTTTAGGTGATTGTCTAACGTCAGCGCCTATGGGACAAACTAGTGGGATTGCATAAGAGAGAGTTTCTGACAGATGAAAACTCTGACACGACTTCGAAATATCCATCAGGGCGGGTTGGGATGGAAATACTCGACAAGTTGACCAGAGGGCGTGCTGAAGGCGGAAAAGATCGTGGCTATGCAAGGGCACTAAAAAGAGAGCGTATTATGATCTTACGCGAGGAGCTAGCTGAAATCACAAAGCAGATTGAGGAACTGGAAGCGGAACGGGAAAATGCACGCGAAAATGCTGAAAATGCCTCTGATGCATATAAACAGTGCGTAGAAGACAATGAGGGCAAAGGCGAGAATTCAAGAGAGCATAATATGGCTCAATAAGGCCTGTGGCCCTTTCGGGTCCATAAATCAATTTTGCTCCAATCCACATCCGTTAGGTGGGGAAGAAGTCTGTCCATTCCGGCTTGGGCTTTTCCCCCCCCAGAATTTTCGTGGGCACGCTTATACCAAAAATAGGCCATAGAAATGTCTTTGCGGAACTTGTCTCCGGTTTCCAGGCCATGCGCCACTTCAAGCTGAGCACTGAGGTCACCCTTGTGTGCCTTTTCGACAAGTCTTGTTCGAAAGGTAATTTGTTTGGCTTTTTGCTCAGCTTTCCGAATTTCAGGGTCTTCGGCTCTTTGTTTTTCAACAGCATCAAACCCAACCAGCTTAGCCAGAATAGCAAGTTCTTCGATCTTGGGGTTTTGCTCAGACAGTGTTTTTATGTCCTGCGCCATGCGCGTGGATTGTGCGGCATCGGCGGCTAGGAACTCTTTCGCCCAGGAAAGGCCGTCCATCATATATTTTGAGATGATCTCAGGGCGACCGTCATCATGGGTGCAATTGGCGGCCACCCTGAAGTGCAATTGCTTTTCTTCACCATCAACCACGGCCATGTATCCGGTAAGAGCCGTTTGGTGCCGTATAACATTCAGGAGTACCGGAGTATATATTGGCTCGCTGACTTTTGCGTATTCACACATTCTTCGAATGTATTCGGCTTCAGCCATACCTGTAGGAACTTGATCTGTAGAATTTGACATGCCCGTAACACGCTCGAAGAGACGCGCCATGTAAGTGTCAAAAGTCTCTATATCTTCTGCAATCAAGGCGGCCTTGGCTTGATCAATTAAGGTTTGCAAGGATGATGTGGCGGGTGTGCCTGCCTTTCCATCAGAAATGAATAGGAAAACCGAAACTAAGAAGATTTGAAGAGGTTTGGATATTCCATCTATTAGAGTTCCTCGAAATATTGTCATGCTTCGCGTTCCTCTTCCCGCTCACTTAAGCGCCCACGCGACAGGATCATGGTATGCTTTGCCTTCAAGCCATCGGTGAAATTATCCGGTGTGAGCAGTCCTGCATACCGTGCTTGTTTCAAGTCCTCTTCGTTCACACGATTAAGAATTTCCAACATGCTTGCCCGCACCGTTTTTCCTGCAGCCTCGATTTCTTCCGGCAAGCCCGCGCTGTCGATAAATTCCTGCAACTCACCACCCGTGCGGCTTTGCAGACCTTTCTGGGTCATTTCCAAATACCGTGCAAATTCCAATGCCTCCGCAAGCTGTGCCATTAAGGCTTGCTTGTCGGTGAGGTCAGGAAAGGCGTGTGCGAGGGTAGCGTCAGTCATGCAGGATACATCCTATGTTTGAATGATACTCTAGCATGACCGATTGCTTTGCAAAGATAGAAACCTGATGATGGTTCAGCATTAGTTGAGTTTATAAACGTCCACGAGTCGTTTGGCATCGAACAAACTGAATTCCGCGTGTGCTGACGTTGTCGCCAATGAACACGCCGCCGCCACACAACACATCATAAAACGTTTCATAAGCACCCTGCGCGAAGATGGCGAGATTGGTTACGAATAGTGTCATCACCTTCTGTGGCAACAACAACATCATCTTCACGGGTGCCTTTGATTTTGGACGTGGCAACATAAGCTTCAAGTTCATCAGAGGCTGCATCCGTGTCATCTTTATCATCATCGTCACGTTTCCCAGCTTTCTTTTCAGCACGCTCAGATTTTTTTTCAGCTCTTGCTGACGAGGCAACGCTTGAAGGCACTTCATCTTCTCCGCCTTCGGTTAGATATCCCGCTTCATCATCAGCAGAAAATGAATATGCACCAGCATCTCTATCAGAACTGGAGTCATCTTCAGATGCATCATCGCCATCACTGTCTTCGCTATCGTCACCGCTCTCACCATCAAAACGGAAAGTAGCATCATCCACAAATGATTCGGTATATGAGGGCTCTGTTTCAGCATCACCGTCTGAGGTTTCGTCCGCTGAAGGGTCTTCTTCTGGAAATTCTTCCTTACCATCTTCACCGATGGCGGCTAATGATTCTTCCATATCTAAGTCTAAAAGATCATCTTTGCTTTTCTTGCTAGCCATTGTTCTGTCCTTTATTCAAAAGCTCAAACAAACTGGCCCTCAGTCACACGGATTTTATCCGTTCGTTTTATTATGAGAGATCAAGAACGACCCCTTCCCTTTATGTTAATGGTGGATAATTTTATGACTGATAGATGTGATTTCGATCACATGGTCACTATTGAATACACAGTCACATCACATAACTTACTAAAATAACGCGATTTTCCACGTTAACTTATTGTGAATATTTTCAAGTGGTGCCGTAAAATGCGATCAAAACACAAGATGTGTTGCTGTCTTCGGCATAGCGTTTGTTGTCAACAATTTGACGCACTCTTGACGCACTTAGAGATCAAAACCAACTTGGCGAATGGAGTTTAACAACAAACGATATGTCAATTTTTCCGCTGATATATCAAAACCTCAATGGCTAGAAAACCGTTGTTCCTTCACGGATACCGAGGGTTCGAATCCCTCTCTCTCTTCGCCATTCCATTCAGCCGCATGCAGCACTTTGAAAACGGATACTATTTCAGTGATGAATCATGACGATTGCTCATCAATGAGGTACATGATCGACCGATATATCAGACCGCTGTTTTGAGACAAGCCAATTTCGCACGTTCGGCTGGTGGAATAACCTTCGACAGCTTGTCCTTGCAGTTCATCTTTGAGACTGGATAGTGCATGTTCATTCAGTTCGGGCGTTGTAAAACCTTTGTCACCAGCCCAACCACAGCACCCGACCGAAGCCGGAACAATGACTTGCTCACAACAATCGTTAGCGATCGCATATAGTTTGTCCTCCAAGCCCATTTTGCGGGTGGTACAGGTTGCATGAACGGTTATCGGTTCGAGTTTCTTGGTGATATCCAATCGATCAATAACTTGGTCATGCATAAATTCAGTGGCATCACACACTTGCAAACGATCATCCAAGAAATTTTTCATGCGATACCCACAAGGGGACGTATCAAACAGGATTGGCCAGGCACCATCATTGCTTGCCTTCAAAAGTGCTGCTTCCAATTGAGCCGCCTTTCGATCAGCAGCATCCGGCAATCCTTTGCTGTCGAATGGTTGACCGCAGCATAGGTCATCTAAGCCTTCAGGGTAAATAACATCGTACCCGGCCTTATGAAGCACCTGCGCCGTTACATCCGGTAAAGCATCGCTTTTATCATCACGGGCAGGCCCCATGGTGCGCGCGGCACAACTTGGAAAGTACACGACCTTGTTTTTCAAACCCGGCCTTGGTTTGGCTTGCGTGAATTTTGCCGCACGGGGCATGGCCATCGACCATTTTGGTATATGCCCCCCAGAAAGGTCATGTATCCCTTTGGTCATTGCAGTCATTAAGCGAGAACCCAACACACCATGAGCAAGATCGGCAGCTCGCAATCCCATAGCGGTGGTCTTCATGGCCGCTCCATAATGGTTCGCCAAAACATTGCCTGTTTTTTCTTGCAATGGGGTTAGCCTTTTCGCTCGAAGCGCCTTTGTCAGCAGACCTGTCTCGATTCCCGTCGGGCAAGCGGTGGCACACAGGCCACACGTTGCGCATGTATCAATGCCTTGATAATTGTAAGATGCCTCAAGGCCATCATTGTGTTTTTCACCCGCTGCTTCACGTCTGCGAATTTCACGCCATCCAACGATACGTTGACGTGGCGTTAGGGTTAGGCCCTTTGACGGACACTTGGGCTCACAAAACCCACACTCAATACATTTGTCCACAATGGCGTCAGCAATGGGTAGAGGTTTGAGGTTTTCCAAATGGACTTTTTCATTGTCATTCAAAACAACACCGGGGTTAAGCAATCCATCTGGATCCAATAAACGTTTGATGTCTTGCATCAAAGCATATGCATCTTGGCCCCATTCCATTTCCACAAATGGTGCCATGTTGCGCCCAGTACCATGTTCAGCCTTAAGTGAGCCGTCATAGTCTTCCACAACCATTTTAACCACGGCATCCATGAAATCAGCATAGCGTTGGACTTCGGACGGTGAATTGAAGTCCTGGGTAAACACGAAATGCAAATTGCCTTCTAGAGCATGTCCAAAGATTATCGCCTCATGATAGCCATGCTCTTTGAACAACCGTTGTAGATGCAATGCAGCTGCGGCGAGTTTGTCATATGGAAACGCAACATCTTCAATGATCACGGTGGTTCCGGTTTCACGGACCGCCCCCACCGCCGGAAACAATCCTTTGCGAATATTCCAGTAGCGCTGATAACGCACCGGATCATCCGTAAACAAAACGGGTCTAACGGTTTCAATCCCGGAAAGGGCTACCTTGGTTGATTTGAGGTTATCTTCTAAAGTTGCAGGGGTTTCACCACGTACTTCTACCAATAGCGCCGTGACACCCTCATCCAATGTAGATATGTAGTCTGGTAATCCCGGTTTACCTTCTACGGAACGCAACGCGGCACGATCCATTATTTCTACGGATGAAACTGGAGCATGTTTTAACGCGACAACCGCATCACACGCTGTTTCCATATTGGGGAATAATACAAGTGCTGAAGCCTTATCCGCATAGTCGGCGACGGTATGGTATGTAATTTCAGATATGAACCCCAGTGTTCCTTCGGAACCAATCATCAAGTGCTGCAAAATGTCAAAAGGATCATGAAAGTCGATCAAAGCATTTAAGGCATAACCTGTGGTGTTCTTAATTTTAAACTTGTGTGCAATCCGTTTGGCCAGAGTCTTATCATGGCGCACGCGATGACCTAAGTCTGCCAATTGATCTAATAGTGTTTTATGGCTTTGAATGAAAATATTACGGCTATGATCATCACTGGTGTCAAGAATAGCGCCATCAGCCAGCATAAGCCTCATACTCTTGAGCGTATTGTAACTATTCTGCGCAGTTCCACAGCACATACCACTTGCATTGTTTGCAGCAATTCCACCAATCTTTGCCGTGTTAATGGATGCAGGATCGGGTCCAATTTTTCGTCTATGAAGTGCCAACTTGCGATTAACTTCAGCACCAATGACACCCGGCTGCACACGAACGGCCATACCATCATCTTTAATTTCACATTGGTTCCAACCATCGCCCAGAACCACCAAAACGGAATCTGTAATTGCCTGCCCTGAAAGACTGGTCCCCGCAGCACGAAAAGTCACCGGCACATTCAATGTGCGGCAATGCCCCATCAGGTTGACGACTTCACTTTCATTTTCAACAACCACCACGATCTTTGGTATCAAACGGTAACAGCTTGCATCTGTTCCATATGCAAGGGTACGCAACGGATCCGTAATCAGACGATTATCGGGAATGATAAGTGATAAATGCTTCAGTAAATCACCATAAGGTTCAGGCAGATTGGCCATGTTGTCCTCCTTACTCAAAGACAACCAGCAAATCTTTGGTGTCAACCTGGGTTCCAACGGGAGCCGCGATTCGCTTAATTGTTCCATCACGATCGGCCGCAATGGATGTTTCCATTTTCATGGCCTCAATGGATACCAGAACATCGCCACGTTCAACTTTTTGACCTTCTACCACAGACACGCCAACCACAAGACCCGGCATGGGTGCCCCTAGCTGACTTGGATCACTATCATCGGCTTTGGGATGTGCTTCACGCACAGGAGCCCGTGTCTCATCTTTGACTTTCACTGTACGCGGCTGACCATTGAGTTCAAAGAACACCGTGCACACACCATCATCATCCGGGTCACTGATCGCACGGAATCGAATAATCAAAGTTTTCCCGCGATCAATATCCACGGCTAGCTCTTCACCCGGTTCCATACCGTAGAAGAACGTTGGCGTAGGCAATATTGATACATCCCCATATTGCGTTTGGTGCTTTGCATAATTCGCAAAAACTTTTGGGTACATTAAATATGATGCAAATTCAGCATCAGATACTTGTCGCCCCACAGTCGCATTAGCTTCAGCACGTCTCTCATCCAAATTACTTTCAGCCAAGACCGCACCTGGGCGTTGTGTCAAAGGCCTTTCACCCTTCAAGACCTTAGCTTGCAACTCAACTGGGAAGCCCCCCACGGGCTGTCCCAGCTCTCCACGGAAGAACGAAACCACAGAGTCTGGAAATGATATTTCCTTATTCGGGTCTTCAACATCTTCTTTGGATATTCCACTGGTGACCATCATCAGCGCCATATCACCCACAACTTTTGACGATGGCGTGACTTTAACAATGTCACCAAACATTTGATTGACATCAGCATAAGTATCCGAAACTTCAGACCAACGGTCTTCAATACCAAGCGAACGCGCTTGTTGACGCAAGTTGGTGTACTGCCCACCTGGCATTTCGTGATGATAAACATCAGCCGTGCCCGAGCGGATATCGCTTTCGAAACCAGCATAGTTGGCACGCACACTTTCCCAGTAATCTGACAATTGACGCAAAGCGCCCGTTTCTAGGCCTGTATCACGATCCGTATTCTTTAACGCAGATACAATCGAGCCCAGGTTGGCTTGCGACGTCAGGCCACTCATAGAATCCAACGCGGCATCCACTGCATCAACACCCGCTTCTGCTGCTGCTAAGATCGAAGCTGCAGCAATGCCACTGGTATCATGGGTATGGAAATGTAGTGGAATGCTGACTTCATCTTTTAAGGCCGAAATCAAGACCTTGGCCGCTTGAGGTTTCAGCAGACCTGCCATATCTTTGATGGCCAGAATATGAGCGCCTGCAGCTTCTAGCTCCTTGGCTAGGGACACATAATACTTCAGATCATATTTTGAACGATTGGGATCAAGGATATCGCCCGTATAACAAATTGCCGCTTCACAGATTTTGCCCGTATCCAAAACTGCATCCATGGCCACACGCATGTTTTCAGCCCAATTTAGACTGTCAAACACACGGAAAATATCCATCCCATTGAGCGCTGCTTGTTGAACAAGGTACTTCACTTCGTTGTCAGGATAATTCGTATAACCAACACCGTTGGAAGCCCGTAAAAGCATCTGTGTTAGCAGATTTGGCATTGCTTCGCGCAATTTTGTCAATCGGTCCCATGGACATTCATTCAAGAAACGCATTGCAACATCAAAGGTTGCGCCACCCCAGCATTCAACGGATAACAATTCAGGTGCCAACGCCGCATAAGCAGGTGCAATATTCACCAAATCATCGGTGCGCACACGCGTTGCCAGAAGCGACTGATGAGCATCCCGCATCGTGGTGTCTGTAATTAACAGCTTGTCTTGGTCCAGCATCCATTGGGCCACAGCCTTCGGCCCCTCCTCTTCCAACAATTGGCGTGTTCCAGAAGGGGGGGAAACACCTTTAACGTTGGGG
>JAPHSY010000064.1 GCA_026196495.1 Magnetovibrio sp. | reverse complement strand
GCTTTATTCCCTGTGGATTGGTCTACGGTGCGTTGGCGGCCGCTTCGGCCAGTGGTGAATGGCTTACGGGCGCCTTTGCTATGTTGGCCTTTTGGCTGGGTACGGTTCCGGCGTTGTTTGGATTGGGACTAGCTGGGGGGGCTGTGTTGGGACGTTGGCCCGACATTGCGAAGCAAGCAGCGCCTGTGTTGCTGATTCTCAATGGATTGTTCTTGTTTTATTTGGCATCACAGCTGCTTTAAACCTCGTGACCAAGCGATGCCATACTTGCTTCGCACATGCGAAGTGGGTAAAGTTTTGATGTTGCGTTGCAGCATAAGGGGCAAAGCAGACCCCATATACTATGAACAGGGAAAATATCTCATGAGTGGCGATATCATCATAAAAGGTGCCGGTTCGGCACCGGGCAATGCCTACTATTTTGACGAATTGGAAATTGGCCAAAAAGCATCCTTCACAAAAGAAGTAACAGATGCAGGTATTCAGGCCTTCGCCGATGTTTCCGGTGACAGCAATCCGGTACACTTGGATCAAGGTTTTGCGGCAGAGCACACCCCGTTTGGCGGCTGTATCGCCCACGGCATGCTTTCGGCCAGCTTTATTTCAACCGTGTTTGGCATGGTTTTGCCAGGCCCGGGTGCGATTTACATTAACCAAAGCCTGAAATTTCGTGCGCCTGTAAAGGCTGGCGATGTGGTCACAGCCGAGGTGGAAATCACCGATTTGATTGAAAAACGCGGGTTTGCACAGTTCTCAACACGTTGTTTGGTTGACGGCAAAGTGGTGCTTGAAGGCGAAGCCACGTTAATGCCACCCAAGCGCTAAGTGCTTTTTTCGGGCTCATAAAGGGGAATTGCACACATTGTGTGTGATTTCCCTTGACCCCGGGCGGACGTGGCGGCACTTTTCGCCACCATGCGTATTTTTAGACATTACTCAGATTTACCCGAAGATGCCCGCGGCTGTGTTGTCGCGATTGGCAATTTTGATGGTATTCACAAAGGTCATCAGGTCGTTATTAACGAAGCTGGTTCCATCGCTCGTGCGACCAACAAGCCCTGGGCTGTAATGTCGTTTGAACCCCATCCAGATGCCTTGTTTAAGCCTGATGGTGAGCCATTTCGTTTGTCCACCATGCGCACCAAAGCTCACATGATCGAACAATTGGGTGTTGATGAGCTGCTGGTACAGCATTTCGATTTCCCTTTTGCGGGCCTCACGGCTCAGCAATTTGTCGAAGACGTGTTGGTTGGCGGTCTTGGTGCCAGCCATGTGGTGGCAGGTTATGATTTCCAATTCGGCCAAAAACGATCCGGGAATTGCGATACACTTTTGCATATGGGCCGGGACCAAGGCTTTGGCTTTACGGCTGTGCCCAAGGTGGTTGATGAAGACGGAATTGTATATTCCTCAACCCGTGTGCGTGAGTACTTGGTGGCCGGTGATTTACGTGGGGCAGCCCATGTTTTGGGTCGTCCGGCAGAGTTGGAAGGCCGTGTCGAAAAAGGTGATCAGCGTGGTCGCCAATTGGGTTTTCCCACCGCCAATTTACACTTAGGTGAATTCTTACGCCCGGCATTGGGTGTTTATGCCATTCGCGCAGGGCTTGATGAGGGTGCTGATACGCGTTGGATTGATGGGGTGTGCAATGTTGGCAAACGCCCCACTTTCGATGCCGGTGAAGATGTCATTCTTGAAGCACATCTGTTTGATTATGAAGCAGATTTGTACGGTAAACACCTGCGTGTTCAGCTCATTGAGCGCCTTCGCCCGGAACAGAAATTTGATGGCTTGGATGCAATTAAGACGCAAATTGCGCTCGATTGCGAAAAAGCTAGAGAAATCTTGTCAAAAGAAGGCTAAAACAGCCCTTCGATTATTTCCATTTTGCCTCAGACTTATAGCGGTACGCCAAGATCATGACGGACTATAAAAACACTGTCTTTTTGCCCCAAACTGAATTTCCCATGCGTGGCGGTTTGCCAAAGCGTGAACCGGAAACTTTGAAGCGTTGGCAAGACTTGGATATTTACGGCCAAAGCCGCAAAGCGGGCGAAGGACGTGATCCGTTCGTGTTGCATGATGGCCCGCCTTACGCCAATGGTCATTTGCACATTGGTCATGCGTTAAACAAGATCTTGAAAGATGTGATCGTGCGTTCCCAACAAATGTTGGGCAAAAATGCCAACTATGTTCCGGGTTGGGATTGTCACGGTTTGCCGATTGAGTGGAAAATCGAAGAAAAATATCGCGCTGCTGGAAAAGATAAAGACGATGTTCCTGTGGTGGAGTTTCGCCAAGAATGCCGTGATTTTGCGCGCGAGTGGATCGAAATCCAAAAAGAAGAATTTAAGCGCCTGGGTTGCATTGGCAATTGGGATGATCCCTACACCACCATGACTCACGATGCCGAAGCCCAAATCGTGGCGGAGCTTGGTAAGTTCTTGATGAACGGCTCGCTCTATAAAGGGGCAAAACCGGTGATGTGGTCGGTGGTGGAAAAAACCTCCTTGGCTGAAGCTGAAATTGAATACCATGACGTGAACTCGCAAACTCTGTTCGTGCGTTTTCCGGTCAAAGAAACATCAGTTGCTGCCATTGAAGATGCATCCATTGTGATCTGGACCACCACGCCGTGGACCATCCCCGCCAACCGTGCGGTGGCTTATGGCGATGCCATTGAGTATGTTGTGTTTCGTCCCACAGCCATGGAACGTGCTGGTGAGGACGTGGACGCGACTGCATTTGGTAAAATGGTTGTCGCCAAAGAACTTTTGGAAGATGTGTGCAAAGTTGCAGGCATTACCGAGCACGTAGTTGAGGCCTCTTTCATGGGCTCAGAACTCGCGGGTACGGTATGCAGCCACCCCTTCGTTGGTCATGGTTATGAATTTGATGTTCCTGCATTGGCAGGCGATTTTGTCACGACCGATTCTGGTACGGGTATTGTTCACATCGCCCCCAGCCACGGCGCAGATGACTGGGAATTGGGAACGAAACATGGTGTTCCCGTGCCCAATACCGTCAACGGTGATGGCTTGTATACAGATCAAGTGCCGATGTTCGAAGGCCTACCGGTTCTGATCTTCGACGAAAAGAAAAAGAAAACCCGCTATCCCGCCAACAAAGCCGTGGCTGAAAAGCTGGATGAGCTTGGCGCATTGCTGGCTTCTGATCGTATTGAGCACAGCTACCCACATTCTTGGCGTTCCAAAGCGCCGGTGATTTTCCGCAACACACCGCAGTGGTTTATCTCGATGGAGAAAAACGATTTGCGCGAAAAAGCGTTGAAAGCCATTGATGAAACACGCTTTGTGCCAGCGGGCGGTAAGAACCGCTTGAACGCCATGATCGCGGAACGCCCCGATTGGTGTGTGTCACGTCAACGCGCATGGGGTGTACCCATTGCCGTGTTTGTGGACAAGAAAACGGGTCAGCCTTTGCGAGACCAAGGTGTCATGGACCGCATTGTTCAGGCCTTTAAAGAAGACGGCGCGGATGCATGGTATATCCGTGATCCACAATATTTTTTGGGCAATGACTTGAATGCCGATGACTTTGAAAAAGTCGAAGACATCTTGGACGTGTGGTTCGACAGTGGTTCGACCCACAGCTTCGTTTTGGAAGCCCGTGATGATTTGAGTTGGCCTGCTGATTTGTATCTTGAAGGTTCAGATCAACACCGCGGTTGGTTCCATTCGTCTCTGTTGGAAAGCTGCGGCACCCGTGGTCGCGCACCGTATAACGCGGTTTTGACACACGGTTTCGTGTTGGATCAAAATGGCCGCAAAATGTCCAAATCCATGGGCAATGTGACCAGCCCGCAAGACGTGAACGATAAGTTCGGTGCCGATATTTTACGTTTGTGGGTCGTGGGCTCGGATTATTCCGATGACCTACGCATCGGTCCCGATATCATCAAAAGTCATACCGATGTTTACCGCCGCTTGCGCAACACCCTGCGTTATCTGTTGGGTAACTTGGATGGTTTTCAAGAAACTGAACGCCTGGATTTTGCACAAATGCCGGAATTGGAACGTTGGGTTCTGCACCGCTTGCATGAACTGGATGGTAAGGTCCGTGCAGCTTGTGATGACTTCCATTTCCATCCATTGTTCACGGAACTGCATAACTTCTGTGCCATTGAGCTGAGCTCGTTCTATTTCGATATTCGCAAGGATACGCTGTACTGCGAACGCCCGGATAGCACGCTGCGCCGCGCAACGCGCACGGTATTGGATGAAGTCTTTAAGTGTCTAACCGCCTGGTTGGCGCCGTTTGTGTGCTTCACGGCGGAAGAAGCCTGGCTGGCGCGCTTCCCTGAAGATGACAGTGTCCACTTGCGTTTGTTCCCCGATGTTCCTGCCAACTGGCAAAATCATGCTTTGGCAGAAAAATGGCAAAAAGTTCGTGAATTGCGCCGTGTGGTGACGGGGGCATTGGAAATTGAACGCGCTGAAAAACGCATTGGTTCCAGCTTGCAAGCAACAGCAACTGTTTATGCACCCGCTGATTATGTGAACGCGATGGTCGGAGTGGATTTGGCTGAAATTGCCATTACCTCTGGTGCTAAACTCATCGAAGGTGATGTGCCTGAAGGTGCATTTATGGTCGAAGGCATCGCGGGAATCGGTGTGATTCCTACATCCGCTGAAGGCGAAAAGTGTGAGCGTTGCTGGAAAGTCTGTGACGATATTGGTGTAAACCCGGCCCATGCAACAGTATGTGGCCGTTGTGCGGATGCTGTCGATCACGCAGGTGAACAAGCTGGGGCTGCTGAATGAGCACCTCAGCTGAACAGCTGAAAACGGCAAAGCAATTGGGCTGGTTCATTGCTTTTGCAGTGTTTGTTGCGGACCAAGTTTCTAAGTGGTTGATCTTGAACCTGTTTCAGGAAGCCACCCAGCCGTACTATGAAATCACACCATTTTTTAACATTGTGCTGGCCTGGAATCCGGGTATCAGCTTTGGCATGTTCGGCAATGTTGGGGACTATGGTCCCACCATTTTAATCATCCTCAGCTTGGTGATATCCGTGGTTTTGGCGGTGTGGTTGGGCAAGGCCGAAACTCGCCTAAGTGCTTGGGCTTTTGGGGCGATCATCGGTGGTGCGTTAGGGAATGTGATTGATCGTTTTCGCTTTGGTGCAGTGACGGACTTCCTTGATGTGCATGTTTTGGGGTATCATTGGCCTGCATTTAATGTTGCCGACAGTGCCATAGTGGTTGGTGCTGTGCTTGTTGTGTGGGAATCTTTGTTTGCATCCCCCACACCAAAAGAAGAGAATGAACAATCGGGCGAGTAACGCCGGGGCTGGGACGAAATGAAAAAGATAACGATTACAGCTTTGTTTTTGTGTGGTGCCGTGATCCTTTCGGGGTGTGATGGCGCGCGTAAAGCTTTGACACAAACGAAGGCAGCACCGGATGAGTTTTCGGTCTACACACGTGCACCGTTGACGTTACCGCCGGATTATGGGCTGCGCCCACCATCTGAAGCAGAAGCTGCGGCACGCAAGGCGGATGATCCACAAGCCCAAGCAAAACGTGTATTGCTCAGTGGTCGTGAGCTGGAAACCCAACCGATTGAAGCTGATACACCTGGTACCACGGCATTATTGGCCCGTGCAGGTGCCCAACATGCCGAACCGAATATTCGTCAGACTGTGAACCGTGAAACGTCGGTTTATGCGGAAGAAGATCAGAATTTTATGGAAGCTCTGATCTTTGACCCCGATCCAGGCGATGTGGTTGAACCTTCTGGTGAGTTGAAGCGGATCCAAGAAAACCAAGCTTTGGGCCAACCAGTCAATGAGGGTGATAGTCCGGTGATCAAAAAGAAATCCAAGGCCCCCTTGGAAGGACTCTTTGACGGTTGGTTTAACTAATTGAAAATTGTTCTATAAAAAAAAGGGCCGGATATCCGGTCCTTTTTTTATTCCTTTTTTTGCCGCAATCGCGGCTTACATTTACTCAACTGAAATGTAGTGAAGTGAATTTCATGTCAAAAGCTTTGGCTATCGTTATTTCTTTGTTTCTGGTTTTGATCGCTGCTGGCAATCGTGCTCAAGCTGGTGTTTTCAACCCTCATACTTTTACTTTGGACAACGGTATGGAGGTCGTGGTTTTGCCCAACCATCGGGCTCCGGTGGTGTTGCACATGGTGTGGTACAAGGCTGGATCAACCGATGAACCTAAAGGTAAATCAGGTATTGCTCATCTTTTGGAGCACTTAATGTTTAAGGGTACACCGAAATTCCCCAATGGTGAGTTTTCCAAACGTGTGGCCCAACATGGCGGCCAGGAAAATGCATTTACCAGTTTGGATTACACTGGCTACTACCAAACCGTAGCAAGTGATCGTTTAGAAATGGTGATGGAACTGGAAGCGGATCGCATGACCAACTTGGTCTTGAACGCCGAAGACGTGGCGACGGAACGTGCCGTTGTTTTGGAAGAACGCAACCAGCGTATCGAAAACAAACCTGCAGCACGTCTCAATGAAAAAGCGTTGCAAAAGCTATATCCCCAAGGCCATCCCTATGGCCGTCCTGTCATTGGTTGGCGTGATGAGTTGGCGGCACTGACACGTGAAGATGCTTTGTCCTTTTACAAAACCAATTATGCGCCTGATAACGCCATATTGGTGGTGGCTGGTGACGTTAAAGTGGATGATGTCAAACGTTTGGCTGAACGCTACTACGGTCCCATTGCCAAAGCCGGGGTGAACAAACGTCCCTCGATTATTTCATTAGGTGATATTCAAGGCGGTGAAACGGTATTGCGCGACCCGCGCGTCAAGCAAATCAGTTGGTCTGAAAATATTATCCAACCGTCTTTGACCAATGGTGATCCAACTCGTGTTGTTGCACTGGAAATTTTGGCCGAGTTGTTGGGTGGTGGTGGGACGTCACGCTTGTATCGCGCATTGGTGATTGAACAGCCCTTAGCTGATTCTGTGGGGACGTATTACGACTCAAGCCAACGTGGTGATGGGCGCTTTGTGTTTTATGCATCACCGCGCCCAGGTGTACCGTTGGCCCAATTGACCCAAGCTGTACGTGATGAGGTTCAGAAACTGCTGGACCAAGGTCTTAAACCGGATGAACTGGAAAAAATCAAAAAACGGATGCAGGCTGATGCAATTTTTTCTCGTGATGCGATGAAAACTGGGGCTTGGACTATCGGCGGGGTGTTGGCCCGAGAGCACAAAATTGACGACATCGAAAAGTGGCCCGAACGTGTGATGGCGGTTACAGAAGCAGATGTTGTGAATGCATTAAAAGCCGTCATGGCAGAGCCTAGACGTATCGTTACAAAACTACTTCCGGCGGATAAAGTGGGAGACAGTCAATGAAACTGAAGCCACTTTATCTCTTTATTTTTGCTGTTCTGTTTCCACTGAATGCCTATGCAGTAGATGTTGAGCGTGTCATCAGCCCGAGTGGGATTGAGGCTTGGTTGGTTCAAGATCATTCCAACCCGGTGGTGTCAGTGCGTTTTGCTTTTCAAGGTGGATCAGAGCTGGATCCTGAAGACAAGAAAGGCTTGGCCAATCTTGCCGCCAGCACCATGGATGAAGGGGCAGGAGATATTGACAGTCAGGCCTTTCAACAGATCTTGGCTGATCAGTCCATCACTTTACGGTTTGAAGCAGGCTATGATCGTTTCAGCGGTCAGGTGAAAACACTGACTGAAAATGCTGACCAAGCCTTTGATTTGTTGCGCTTGGCCTTAACCAAACCGCGCTTTGATGCGGAACCTGTTGCACGTCTGAAAAGCCAGATTATCTCGGGCATTCGTGCCAGCAGTGAAAAGCCCGGCAAGATTGCGTTTAATGCCCTTTATGAAAACTTGTTTCCCGGCCATGGCTATGCCTCAGATAGCGATGGAAGTGTTGAGAGCGTCGAAGCCATTACCCAGGCCGACCTCAAAGCCTTTGCGGAAACGCGTTTAGCGCGGGGGAATTTAATTGTTGGGGTTACCGGCGATGTGACGCCGAAACAATTGGGGGCGCTGCTGGACAAGGCCTTCGGTTCTTTGCCTGCAAAACCAAATTTTACCCATCAACCAGAAACCAGCGCCAAGGCGATTGGGCGGTTACAAGTGATTGATCGCAAAATTCCCCAAAGCACCATTGTATTCGGTCATGGCGGTTTAAAGCGTGATCATCCGGATTACTATGCGGCCTTGGTGATGAACCACATTGTCGGTGGCGGCTCGTTTACATCGCGTCTTTATGAGGAAGTGCGGGAAAAACGCGGTTTGGCTTATTCAGTGGGCTCTAGCCTGTATCCAATGAACTTAGCGGGCATGATTGTTGGATCTGCTGCGACGGAAAATGCCCGGGTGTCGGAAACCATTGATGTGATCCGGGCGGAATGGGCGCGTATGGCTGCGGGTGAGGTCAGCCAACAAGAATTGGATGATGCCAAGACCTATGTGACCGGATCATTCCCACTGAGGTTCACCTCAACAGATGCAATTGCACAGATTTTGGTGGCGATGCAGGTAAATGATTTAGGCCTGGATTACCTTGATAAGCGCAATGCTTATATTAGTTCTGTGACCTTAGAGGACGTTAAACGGGTGGCTGCAGAGCATCTACACCCTGATCTTTTGGATATCATTGTGGTTGGGCGCCCCGCAGGCATTGTCCCCAGCCACTGACGTGTTAATCTGGAGTACGATTCTGCGCAGGCGGTCAGCGCCCGTGTATGGTTTGAATTCTGAGGAATACAGGGGCAGGGCTCTATGCTCTATCGTCAAATTATTCAGTCTTGTTTTGAGGCCCATGTTGGCAAACACGGCCTTCGGGATGAAGAGTTTCGTGAACTGCAGGAACAAACGGGTCCTGTGATTGATGAACTCAAGCGGGCCTATGATGATGGTTCACTGCCATTGTTGCGTCTTCCTGAAACAACCGAAGACCTTGATGACTTGGATTTTATTGCCAAGCGGTTCCGCAAGGCCTTTGATGATGTTGTGATTTTGGGGACTGGGGGATCATCTTTGGGTGGGCAGACCCTGTATTCCTTGGCTGATAGCGGTTTTGGTCCGCGAAAGGGTGGGCCGCGGCTCCATTTTTTGGACAACGTCGATCCCGATACGTTTGAGCTGCTGTATGAACAGCTTGATCTAAAGCGCACAGGCTTCATCGTGATATCGAAATCCGGTGGCACGGCTGAGACTGTGGCTCAGTTTATCGCTTGTTTGGATCGATTGATGACCATCATTGGTCGTGACAATGTGCCACGCCATGCTTTGGTGATTACAGAGCGGGATAACAAAAACAACCCGCTGCGTTCCCTTGCACACCGTCTCAATTTAAAAGTTCTGGATCATGACCCCAATGTGGGTGGGCGGTATTCTGCACTGAGCCTAGTCGGACTTTTGCCGGCTATGATTGCTGGCCTGGATGCCCATGCCGTGCGCCGTGGCGCTTTGAGTGTTTTGAAAGCCACCCTGGAAAGTGCAGATCCGCGCGAAAGCGATCCTGCCGTGGGCGCCGCCATCAAGGTTGCGTTTTTACAAAAGAAGGGCATCGCCAACACGGTGTTGATGCCATATGTGGACAGATTGGCGAATTTTGGCTTATGGTTTCAACAGCTTTGGGCGGAAAGCCTGGGTAAAAATGGAACGGGGTCAACCCCCATTCGTGCCATGGGAACCCGTGATCAACACAGCCAGATGCAGCTCTATCTGGCAGGGCCACGTGATAAAATGTTCACTTTGATGACTTTGAATGTTGCGGGTCGCGGTGGCCTTATTTCCAATGCCTTGGTCAAAGAACAAGAACTGGCCTATTTGCAACGCCGACGCATGGGTGATTTGCTGGATGCGGAACAACGTGCCACGGCGGAAACCTTGGTCAGAAATGGCTGTCCCACGCGCCTGTTTGAATTGGATCATTTGGACGAGGCCGTAATGGGGGCGTTGATGATGCATTTCATGTTGGAAACCATAATTTCCGCAGGTCTTTTAAAGGTGAATGCCTTCGATCAACCGGCTGTGGAAGAAGGTAAAATTTTGGCACGTAAGTTCTTGTCGGAAATGGACTGAGCGATGACCATTCGGCGTCTCCCGGAAACTCTGGTCAATCAAATCGCTGCGGGTGAGGTGGTCGAACGCCCTGCTGCCGCGTTAAAAGAGCTGGTGGAAAACGCCTTGGATGCGGGTGCGTCCAACATTGACATTCAGTTGCGCGAAGGTGGCCGATCGTTGATCAGCGTGACTGATGATGGGCGGGGCATGGGACCGGATGATCTGGCTTTGGCGGTCGAACGCCATGCAACATCCAAGTTGCCAGATGATGATCTGGTCCATATTCAGTCTCTAGGTTTTCGTGGTGAGGCTTTGCCCTCCATTGGTGCTGTGGCACGCCTCACTTTGACATCACGTACAGTAGATGGTGATAGTGCCTGGTCACTAAAAGTAGAAGGTGGTCGCGTTGGTGAGGTAGAGCCGGCGGCCCACCCCCAAGGCACCCGTGTTGAAGTGCGTGATCTGTTTTACGCCACGCCTGCACGGCTGAAGTTTCTGAAGACGGCCCGGACTGAACTTTCCCATGCGACTGAGATGATCAATCGCCTCGCCATGGCTCACCCAGGTGTCGGCTTTACCCTGTCGGATGGCAATCGCACGGTAATCCGTTTGGCTCCGGCCCAAGGTGAATTGTTCACTCAGCGCCTGGACCGTTTGGGTGCGGTGATGGGGCGTGATTTCTTTGATAACGCTTTGTTGGTTGAGGCGGTGCGTGAAGGCATCAAGCTCACAGGCCATATCGGGTTGCCGACATTGAACCGGGGCAATGGGCAACAGCAATATATGTTCGTCAATGGCCGTCCGGTGAAAGATAAGCTGTTCTTCGGTGCAGTACGCGGTGCATATCGCGATTTCTTGGCTCATGATCGTTATCCATATGTGGCGCTGTACCTCGAAGTTCCACCGGATCAAGTGGATGTGAACGTTCATCCAGCTAAAACGGAAGTACGCTTTCGTGATGTTGGATTGGTACGGGGCCTGATTGTCAGTGCCTTGAAACACACCTTGGCAGATGCCGGTCACAGGGCATCCACAACGGTATCGAATGCGGCGTTGGGGGCTGTTCAGGATTCCGGTTTTGCGGGTACGACACAGTTTCAGTCACGTCGCCTTAATCAAGGGGCTGGCTATCCGTCGGCAGGTTTGTCAGATCGTGCCGCAGCGTTTCAAGCCCCGTTGCAAAACTTTGACATGACCCCAACGGCACGTGCGGAAACAGACTATCAACCTGTTGATATCCAGGAAGAAGGGCAAGATTTCCCTTTGGGCGTAGCGCGAGGACAGGTGCATGAAACCTACATTGTGAGCCAAACGGCAGACGGGATCGTCATTGTTGATCAACACGCCGCCCATGAACGCTTGGTGTATGAACGTATGAAGCAAGCCCTGGACGAAGGCGGGATCAAACGCCAAGGGTTGTTGTTGCCGGAAGTGGTGGAGTTGGATGAACCTGCCGCAGCACGTCTAACCAAACGTATTGATGAATTGACAGAACTGGGTTTGGTTATCGAAGCCTTTGGCGAAGGTGCCGTTGTTGTGCGTGAAACGCCAGCCATGTTGGGGCAAACGGATGTCCAGACTTTGATTAAAGATTTGGCCGATGATTTGGCAGAATGGGGTGAAGTTTTGTCTTTGCACGAAAAGCTGTCTGATGTTGCCGCGACCATGGCGTGTCATGGCTCGGTTCGTGCCGGTCGTCGTTTAAACGGAAATGAAATGAACGCGCTGTTGCGTGAAATGGAAGCCACCCCACATTCCGGGCAATGCAACCATGGTCGTCCTACTTATGTGGAACTGAAACTGAGTGATATTGAAAAATTGTTTGGGCGACGTTAAGCCTGCGCTTTCGCTTTATCGGCCAATATTAAACAGCTGACATAGTTCATGTCTGACCAACGGATATGGCGCGACAACCACATACTCAGAAACTGTGATGTTTCTTTGCGTGTTTGCTCAACGTCTTCTGTGTCCAACATGATGCCCAATTCCATCAGCTTTTTGATGAATTGGCCGTGTTCCTGCTTGTGTTCTTCTAACTGGTAATATCCGTTTTCTGCCATCATTTCTTCTTCACGTTCGAAATGATAGCGGGTGTAATCCAACAGCTCATCAATTAGAACGGTGAGTTCTTCACGTGATTTTTCGTCGTCGCTGCCAAATGCATTGATGATGTTGAGAAGCTTTTTGTGATCATCATCGATGCTGTCGACACCGACGCTTAGACTTGTGTCCCATTGGATGGTCATAATGACTTTTCCCCACAGAAATCTATACACCCCTTGTAAAGAGTGTCTCTTGATTTGTCCTTGCGGTCAATTCCTCGTCTGAAAATTCAAAAAAAAGCCGTGGAACCCCAAAAGTTGCAACAAAGGGGAACCACGGCTAGAGAGGGATACTATTACGAAGGGAGGGCTATCCGTTCGTTATGGTATTCCCCTGGGAGTCGGTTGCGTTCTTTTGCATTTTTGCAGCGAACGTCATCAGGAATTTGAGAGCTTGTTGTGTCTCCGGCTTGCTGAGCATGGAGAGAGTGGACATCAAGCCCCCAGTAGCTTTGTCTTGTGCGGTTTCAACAGCCGCATCATGCATGGCATCAACGGTATCGCCTGCAAATTCTGCTAAGTGTTCATTGGCGACGTTACTGATCATGGTTTCCATCCACACCACTAAGCGTTCGACCATGCTGTCTGTTAAGGCTGAGCGGGCACCATGGGCCAATGTTAGCAATTCAAAAAATGTATCCAAAGCCCCAGAGCGATGTATTTCTGTTAACCGTTCCAAAATGGTGATAACAGCATCACGGGTGTCATCGTCATTCAGTAAGTCCAAGACTTCCAATGCATTTCCACCAGTGGTGGCTAATCGTTCCACCATCCCATCGGTAAGGGCATCATTGGCAGCCTGAATAAGCTGAGTTGCGTTTTCTTGGTTGTCGCTCATGGATCATTTCCCCTTACAGAAGACCGCGGGCGGACAACCAGTACAAGCGATTGTAAGCCAGCTTGAACCAGTGGATCATTTGTGAAGGAGCACCGGGGTTTGGTGGGGTTTCATAGTTGAACCATACGTAAGTTCCCGTTTTCATGCCGGTTTCCACAAAGCAGAACACTTTGCCATCGTAATCGCGTGCCCAACGGTTTTCGGTCAACAAGGATGCCAAGTTGTCGATGATGGTGTCGGCCTCAAAATGTGCAGTAGACCCTGCTTTGGAAATTGGAATGTTGGTGGTGTCACCGCAGATAAAGACATCGTTGTGATCGGGATGGGTGAGTTTGTGGCGATCAGTTGGGACCCATCCGCCATCGCCCAATCCAGATTCAGTGATCACTTCAGCGCCATTGTGCGGTGGAATTGTGACCAAAAGATCATAATCCAACGTGACGCCTTCTTCTGAACCGATGGTTTTAGCAGCCGGGTCTACTTCTTTGGTGTTGAAGAAGGTTTCATATTTGATACCCGCAGCATCCATGGCAGGCTTAGCCCACTCAGCAACCGGTTCTAGGGCGTGTAAACGACCGATAGGGTATGTGTAGGTAAGCTCTGTTCTGTCCCACAGGCCCTTGCTTTCCAGATATTCCTTCAACATGAAGGTGATTTCCAGCGGTGCAACTGGGCATTTGTGCGGTGCGTTGACGTTGACGATGACTTTGCCGCCTTCGAAATTGTCTAGCGCATCACGCATTTTGCGCGCGCCGTCCAAGTCATAGAGCCAGTGTGCGCCTTCGGCCAGGCCCGGGATGTTTTGTGGCATTAAACGAGAACCGGTGGCGATGACGATGTAGTCATATTCATGCACGGTTCCGGACTCACAAGTGACTTTTTTGTTTTCAACATCGATGTTGGTGGCTGGATCAATGTGGAATATCACACGCTTGTCTAAGACCTTGCGCTGTGGACGGAACAGTTCACGTTCACGAATTTTGCCAAATGGAATGTACAGCAAACCCGGCTGATACATATGCGTATCAGATGTACCCAGCATGGTGACAGATACGTCACCCTTGCGGATTTCTTGCCCAATGTGACGGACGAGGCCGTTGGCGATAATGGTGCCAGCCAAACCGCCTCCAACAATGAGTACTTTTTTAGACATCGAATACCTCCCTCATGTCCCCCCTCACGCACTCCCCAGTACGCCAGGTTGCTGGTTTCGTTATTTTGTCTTTTTGACCACCACATACCAGTGGTCGTCTTTTTCTCCAGATTCCACTGTTTCATGTCCAACTTTAGCGGCCCATTCGGGGACATCCTTGGCGGTGCCTTGGTCGGTGGACCAGATTTCAATTTCTTGGCCGACTTCTATCAATTTCAATGCAGCGATGAGTTCCATCAGTGGACCGGGGCAAAACGAACCGCGGGCGTCGATGGTTTTACGTTCACTCATGTTACTCAGACTCCTCAGTCATTATTCTTATTTCCCTTCTTAAGCAGGCTTAGATGGAAATCAGTTGGCCTTCCTCGGCATCGGACAGGAACTTGGTTAATCCCATCTGGCCATCGAATAGATCATCAACCAAATTGCTCTCGTTCCATCCCAAGACGTCCAACACCATAGAACAAGCCCACATGGTCATGTCGCCCAACATCTTGCCTTGGCCAAACATATCAATGGGGTCAGGGGCATTTTGGTCGCACAGCTCTACATTTAAGCCGCTGTCGCCGTAGCGTTCATTACCACTGGCATTTTTGTCGAAGACTTTAAGAGCCCCCATGGATACAAAAACGTGGACGGAGCGTTCGGATACAGCCGCTACGGATGCGATCATGGATGCCAACTGAAACTTGTCGCGGTCAGCTGAGCTAAGCATGATGTAAAGCGGCTGAGTGGCCATTGCACCATTTCTCCCATTGGTAAATTAGTAAGACCATATGTTTTACCTCAAAGTCTGGGGCGAAATCCACACAAATTTAATGTAATTAACTACGTAAAAAGAGTCATTACATGATATGTAGTACATTAGCATTATGTGGATAAGTGGGTTCAGTCTTGATTAATCAGGAAAAGTGCTTTGGCAGCGCCGTATTTCTTCTCTTTAATCACAGATAATTGAGATGGCAGATTAATACTTTCCTGTGCGGCAATTTCGACCATCAACACGGCACCGGGTGCCAACCAGTTCCCATTTATGAGCGCAAGAAGCGCTGGCTCCGTCAAACCCTTGTCGTAGGGGGCGTCCAAAAAGGCATAATCTACAGGCTGGGGGGCGTCTTGTAGGGCGCTTGCTTTTATGGAAAGCACGGTTGTGGCGTTGATTGCTTTTAGAGTTTGGATGTTGTCCGATAAGCTCTTCAACGCACTGCGGTTATTTTCAACGAAGGTAATGTGATTGGCCCCACGTGATAATGCTTCTAGTCCCAATGCCCCAGTTCCAGCAAACACATCGATAACGTTTGCACCATTTAGGCCTGGGCCTTCGGCCAAGTGTTCCAAAACATTGAACATAGCTTCGCGGGCGCGATCAGATGTTGGGCGTGTATCACGGCCCTTGGGCGCATGGAGGGGGCGCCCTTTATGGATGCCGCCGACAATTCTCATTTTTTAGGCTTACCTTGGGGCTTTCCTGGTCGTTTGCCTTTCGGCTTGGACTTTGTATCGGGTTTTGGTTTGCCTTTACCCTTTGGCTTGGGGTTGGGTTTTGCCTTTGGTTTTGCCCAACCTGTTTTGCTGGTTTTGGGCGGGATGACGGCTTCACCCAATTTTGCGCCCAGTTGATCGATCATTTGACGGCGTGGGACTTCTTGGACTTCGCCGCGTTCCAATTTGTCCAAACGGAATGGGCCATAACTTTGACGGATCAGGCGGTTAACTTGAACGTTCAGGTATTCCATAACGCGGCGGATTTCACGGTTTTTACCTTCGGCCAGCGATACAATTAGCCAAGTGTTGCGGCCCGTCTTCTTTTCAATCCGGGCATCAATGGCACCATAGCGAATGCCATCAACCGTGATACCGTCTTTGAGCTCTAACAGCATTTCTTCGGTGATGAAGCCAAACACACGGACACGGTAAGTGCGTATCCATCCAGTGGAGGGCAGTTCCAGTTCTCTCGCCAGACCGCCGTCGTTGGTCAGCAAAAGCAATCCTTCGGAGTTCAAATCCAATCGTCCGACCGAGATCACCCGACCAAGTTGTGGCGGTAGGCTGTCAAACACTGTAGGGCGGCCTTGTTCATCATTGTGCGATGTTACCAGTCCAGGTGGCTTGTGGTAGCGCCAGATCATCGCTTCTTGTGCGGCAGGCAAAGGTTTGCCATCAACGACAACGGTGTCGAGGTCGGTGACCAAGGTTGCCGGAGTGTCGATGACCTGTCCGTTCATTTCGACGCGGCGTTCCGCAATCCAGCGCTCGGCTTCGCGGCGTGAACACAGGCCTGCACGCGCCATCACTTTTGCAATGCGCTCGCCTTTATTGGTGTTTTCTTCAGTCATCGTATGCTTCTCGGCCCATGGCGTATTCACGAGCGGCTTGGACGAAGGCGGCAAGGATGCGCACGTCTGCGTCGGTGATTTCAAATTCTGGGTGCCATTGTACGCCCAAGCAGAATGACATGTTGGTGGCCTCACAGCCTTCTATCACGCCATCGGGTGCATGGGCATTGATTTTCACACCAGCAGGTTCATTTTCCACGGATTGATGGTGTGCACTGTTCACTTGGATGTGGGTTTCGCCAATGATGTCATGCAGCAATGTGCCTTCAACAATTTCAACATCGTGACCAACTTCATCGCGGGGGTTGGGTTGTTCGTGCGCCAATGGGTCTTTGTAGCTATCGGGGATGTGTTGAACCAGTTTGCCGCCCAGGGCCACATGCAACAATTGTTGACCGCCACAAATGCCCAGTACCGGAACGTCACGCTTCATGGCCCCTTGCAAGATTGCCATCTCAAAGGACGTGCGGTCGTCTTTGGTGGTGACGGTGTCGTGGGTGGTGGTGGCACCGTACATAGACGGGTCCACATCGAAATTGCCACCTGGGATCAACAGGCCGTCGATATCGTCAGCATAGATTTCCAACAAATCCGGCTCGTGTGGCAACAGCAGCGGCAATCCACCCGCTTTGACCACGGCGGAAATATAGTTATGGCGCAATGCATACCATGGAAACTTGGAGTATTGGTCCGTGCCGCCACTTTCGCTGTCGAGTGTGATGCCGATAACCGGCGTGATCAAATCTGTTGTCATATGGGGAATGTAAGCCCCCCACCACTTGGGGGCAAGCATAGCCTTGAGATAGACTTGACGGGGGTGCGAAAGGCCGTCAGGTTCAGGCCATGATAGATGCAAACCCAACACCGATGGAATTGGCTCTCGCCCAGGCCCGACTTGCCGCGGAACGTGGTGAGGTGCCTGTGGGTTGTGTTCTCGTTGACGGGGAAACGGGCGAGGTTTTGGCCCAAACCGGCAACCGAACCGAACAAGACAACGACCCCACCGCACATGCAGAGCTTCTGGCCATTCGCGAGGCCTGTGAAAAGCTGGGTTCAACCCGTCTGCCCGGGTGTGATTTGTATGTGACGTTGGAACCCTGCGCCATGTGCGCTACGGCCATCTCGTTCGCACGCATTCGGCGGGTGTATTTCGGGGCCTACGATCCCAAAATGGGCGGCGTCGAACACGGCCCGGCCATCTTCACCCAGCCCACCTGCCACCACGCACCGGAAGTTTACGGTGGACTGGAAGAGCAAGTGGCGGCTGAGTTGTTGAAAGTGTTTTTTCAGGAGAAGCGGTGACCTTGGACGTTGATCAAATTTTTCTACAAGATAATGATAGTTTGGTTGTTGAAGATTCAGAGCGATTGTCTTTGTTTTTAGATTTTATCTTTTCTGAGAGAACCCCATGGTCGCCCCCTGGGCGGAATGAGGGTCGTACAGCGGCGCATCGAGAGAGGTATTGCTTTGGTTACTTCCTAGCCCAAGAGCACAAAAATTTCAGTTTTCCTATTGAGATTAGAAAGACCGAACGTCCTGATTTCATAATTACGGACCAAGAAGGTTGCTCAATTGGTATAGAACACACGGATGCAGGTCCTGAGGCCTATCAGAGATGGTTATCACAAACTGAAGGGCAGGATGCTACATTGATGGCCCCTGACCGGGAAGGACAGAATACTGGAGGAGGGTTTTGCGGAAATCAGTCTTATAAAGAGGCCGCTGCTGACCTATGTACGGCGCTGTATCGCAAGACGGCATCCATCAACAAGGATGGTTACCATCAAGCAGATGAATATGTTTTGATTATTTATCTGCTTTCGAATGCACCACTTATATTTGAGGGTGATTTTGATCAAGTCATCGGCTTTTTGCCACCACTCTCAGAGGCCCACGAAGAAGGTCAAGCACACTATAATGGCTCTAGGAGGTTCAAGCGTGTATTGATTATTTTGGAAAATGAAGTGCGCTTTTGGCCCGCATAGATCCAAACCAAAACCTACATATGCCCACTGCTCTTAGAATGCAGCGGTTTGGTGTCTTCGAACAATTGAAGTTGCTCTTCCGTAGCTTTGGTTTGATGGTTTTCTTTCCATTCCGTATAGGTCATGCCGTAGATGGCTTCGATGGCTTCATCTTTGCTCATCTCCACGCCTTGCTCTTTGGCGGCGGCCAACAGCCATTTATAGAGGCAGTTGCGACAAAAGCCCGACAGGTTCATCAGATCGTTGATTTGTAGACCTACAACGTAATTCTGCATCTGTTGAAACGATGAGAACAGCACGGTTCGCTTTTAGATAGAAGCGGTCTTTGGTTAGAAATCAAATTTTATGGTTTCAATTTTAATCCAGAAAACACACGTCCAAGTCGGTTTCCTTGGAGATTTCTGCTGCAATTATCTCTAACTGGCCAGAACGGTACTTGCGAGCGGGATATACGCACTTATACCCAGTAAACATATCGGTGCGCAGGACAAATGGCTTTCCACCAATATCAATGCTCTCATCTTCGTATCGTAAAATTAGAAATAGCACCACGAGGACAGAAAGAGATAGTAGGCCACTGATAAGCGCGAGGACCCCAAAAGATAATTTCTTGAGAAAGGAAAGCATTCAACTATATGGACCGCACCGATCCAGAAAATCAAGACTATATCCGCATTGTGGCATAAGCAGACAGACGACTTCCTCAAAAGCCCGCAGTCATTTCTGCCCAAGCGGGAGCGACAAGAAGTATTTACCGATGCCCGCTGATTTCTGAATGCAGCGGCTTGGTTTCCTCAAACAGGCGTAATTGTTCGTCCGTGGCCTTGGTCTGGTGATTGGTTTTCCACTCGCCATATGACATGCCATAGACGGCCTGGATGGCGTCTTCCTTGCTCAATTTTACGCCTTGATCCTCGGCCGCTGCTAGCAACCATTTATAGAGGCAGTTACGACAAAAGCCCGACAGGTTCATGAGATCGATGTTTTGCACGTCTTTGCGGATTTGCAGGTGTTCGATGAAGCTGCGCCAGGCGGCGGCTTCGAGTTTATCGCGTGTTTGATTATCCATAGAAAAAGCCCTTCGTTATCAAATATCTGTTGGAGATATAGGAACGAAGGGCTTTTGTGTCTATGCGTAAAGTGGGTGTTTAAGCCTCTTCTCGCTCGATGGCGCGCCAGCCGATGTCGCGGCGGCAGAAACCTTCGGGCCATTCGATGGTGTCAACGGCTTCATAAGCTTTTTCCTGGGCTTCCTTGACCGTTTTGCCGATGGAGGTCACGCCCAAAACGCGCCCGCCGTCGGACAGCACTTTTTTGCCTTGCAGCTTGGTGCCCGCATGAAAAATTTCCACACCTTTTACGGAGCTCGCATTGGCCAAGTTATTGATGTGGGTACCTTTGGCATAATGACCGGGATAGCCGTCCGCAGCCATGACCACCACCAAAGCGGTGCTTTTCTTCCAAGTGATTTTAGCGTCTTTAAGCTTGCCTTCGGCGCATGCCAGCAAAGCCTCCAAAACGTCGGAATTAAAGCGCGCCATCAAAACTTGGCATTCGGGGTCACCAAAGCGCACGTTGTATTCCAGAACGCGGGGCTCACCGTCTTTGACCATCAGGCCAGCAAACAGCACACCTTTATACGGGCAGCCCTCGGCTGCCATGGCTTCGATGGTGGGTTGAATGATTTCGGCCATGATTTTCTTTTCCATGGCTTTGTCGACCACGGGCGTTGGGGAATATGCCCCCATGCCACCAGTGTTGGGGCCGGTGTCGCCTTCGTGTACGGCTTTGTGGTCTTGGGCAGAGCCCATGGCAACCGCAGTGGTGCCGTCAACCAGGGCAAAGAAGCTGACTTCCTCACCAGCCATGAATTCTTCGACCAAAATTTCATCACCGGCATCGCCAAATGCACGTTCGATCATGATGTGATCAATGGCGGCGTAGGCTTCGTTTTTGTTGTGACAAACAATCACACCTTTACCAGCGGCCAGGCCGTCGGCTTTGACCACAACGCCGCCTTCCATCTTGATGATGTATTCTTTGGCAGCGTCCGGTTCGTCGAACACGCCATAATCGGCGGTTGGAATGTCATATTTCGCTAGCAAATCTTTCATGAAGGCTTTGGAACCTTCCAATTGGGCAGCTTTTTTGGATGGGCCAAAGGCTTTGATGCCGACCTTTTCCAACTTGTCTACCAGGCCGTCAACCAGTGGGGCCTCGGGGCCCACGACGACAAAGTCGATTTTTTCAGACTTGGCAAATTTCAAGATGGCGTTAACGTCTTCGGCCTTTATCTTGACGCATTCGGCAATATCCGCGATGCCTGCGTTGCCTGGGGCTGCGTACAGTTTGTCGCATTTTGGCGATTTTGCAATCGCCCAGCACAGTGCGTGTTCACGTCCACCCGAACCAACAACCAAAACCTTCATGGGGCAAGAGCCTTCCAAATTCTCTAATCGTTCCAAGATTATTATTCACGCCTTGTTTTGCAGCGTGCTCTCGTATCATACATACTGTCGAGCGGTAGTGAATAGCAAAGCTGAGCTTAAAGATCAAAAATGATAGAAAATGGCTTAAATGCACCGATTTTTTCGGTTTCAGAGATATCAGGTCACCTCAAACGTGTGGTGGAGGATTCGTTCGCTTTTGTGCGTGTACGCGGGGAAATCAGCGGTTTTAAGCGTGCAAACTCGGGCCATTTGTACTTTCGCGTCAAAGATGACGATGCGGTGCTTGACGGAGTTTGCTGGCGCGGAACGGCTTCACGGTTGGGGGTTGAGCCCGAAGATGGCCTGGAAGTCATAGTAACCGGGCGATTAACTACTTATCCCGGGCGCTCTAACTACCAAATCGTGGTCGAGGCGATGGAGATCGCGGGCGAAGGTGCGTTGTTGAAGCTGTTGGAAGAACGGCGCAAAAAACTGGCTGCCGAAGGTTTGTTTGACCCGGATTACAAACAAGATATCCCATTGCTGCCGGATGTGATCGGCGTGGTGACGTCACCAACCGGGGCCGTTATTCGTGATATTTTGCACAGGCTTAACGACCGATTCCCACGTCGTGTTTTGGTTTGGCCCGTGCTGGTCCAAGGTGATGGTGCCCCGGAACAAATTGTTGAGGCGATTGCGGGTTTTAACCGATTAAAGCCTGGGGGCGACATTCCGCGCCCGGATGTGTTGATCGTGGCGCGTGGTGGTGGCTCGCTAGAAGATTTATGGGCCTTTAACGAAGAAAATGTGGTTCGGGCTGCGTCGGAAAGCGCCATTCCGCTGATCAGTGCCGTGGGGCATGAGACCGACACGACATTGATTGATTTTGCATCCGATCTGCGTGCCCCGACACCGACGGCTGCGGCGGAAATGGCGGTGCCGGTGCGGACTGAATTGTTGGCCCAAGTGGGCGACGACGGTTCGCGTTTGTTGCGGGCCATGACTCGTACGGTGGCAGAACATAAAAATAACCTCACCGGCTTGGCAAGGGGGCTTCCCGACCTCAACAGCTTGGTGGCCAATCAACGCCAACGCCTGGACGATTGGGGGGAGCGTTTGGCGGGGAGCTTACAATCGGGTATCCACAGACGCCATCGCTGCCTAGCCGAAGTCTCCGGCGCCCTGACATCCCCGCGCACCAAAATTATCTATGCGCGTGAACGCTTAGCCAACCGCAGCGAAAGTCTCAACCGGGCTGCACAGCGTTTAACCCAAGCCCCACGCCAGCAGTTGGAACAAACGGCACGCTTGCTGGATGGGCTGTCCTATGAACGGGTGCTAGATCGGGGCTTCGCGCTGGTCACGGATGCCAAGGGCAAAGCCGTTACCGATGCTGGCGATGTATCGCTAGGTGATGACATCACCATCCGCATGAAGGGCGGCAATGTGGGTGCACGGGTTACGGGTGGTGGGGTTCCAAAACCCAAAAAAGCGAAAATGCCTAAAAAAAACAATGATGCCCAAGGAAGTTTGCTGTGAAATATTTGATTCTGTTCTGTGCTTTGTTGGCCATTCCTGCCCAGGCTTTGGAATTGAACGGTAGCTTTAAACAAGGGGGCTTGGTCGTCGGGCAAGTTGAACCCGGGGCACAGGTGCAATTGAACGGTGAAGCTATAGAAGTTGCGGCCAATGGGGCTTTCGTCATTGGCTTTGCCCGGGATGCCAAACCCAGTGCGACATTGACGGTGATAACAGGGGGCAAAACAGATTTCCAAAAGCTCACCATCGCCAAGCAAAATTATAAAATCCAACGCATTGATGGCTTGCCGTCGCGCAAAGTTACCCCCAACCCTGCCGATGTGGCACGCATCAAAGCGGACAATGCTCAGATCTGGAAAGTGCGCGTTTCTATGAATGCTGACACGCGATTTCTGTCAGGTTTTCAGTGGCCTGTAACAGGCCCTATATCGGGTGTGTTTGGGTCTCAACGTATTTTGAACGGTAAACCCAAGAGCCCACATAACGGTGTCGACATTGCAGCGCCCCGTGGCTCAACTATTGTGACCCCCGCCGATGGCGTTGTGGCGTTGGTGCATCAAGATATGTTTTATACAGGCAAGACGGTGATGATTGATCATGGTATGGGGCTTACCACTGTTTATGCACACATGGATGATGTATCGGTCATTGAGGGCCAAGTGTTGATCCAAGGTGACAGCATTGGGACGGTGGGGAAAACAGGACGTGCGACTGGTCCACATTTACATTGGGGCATGACGTGGAAATCTACGCATCTGGATCCAATGTTGGCTGCAGGTCCAATGTCAAAGGCAGAAGCCAAACAATAAGGCATTCAAAATCAGTGTAATGCAGGCAGTGTGAAGTAGAAGGTGCTGCCGTTGTCCGTTTGTGTCAGGAAATCTAATGAACCACCGTGTTGCTGGATGATTTTTTGGGATATGTTTAAGCCCAATCCAATTCCAGAAATATGACGTTCATCGGAAGCATCGGCCTGTGTAAATGGGTCGAATATTATGCTTCGAAAATCTACGGGAACGCCGGGTCCGTTGTCTGTGATTGAAGTGCGAATAATGTCATCATAGCGTTCAAGTGAAACTTGAATTTTTTCCCCGCTTGGGGAAACTTTTACGGCGTTCGATAAAAGATTGCTCATGACTTGCCCCAAACGATCTTTGTCTCCGATAACGTACACATTGGGGGTGAGCGTTTTTATCTCTATAGTAACGTTAGATTGATCAGCGTACGGTTTGTTTGAATCAACGGCTTCTTCAACAAGATCGCTTAATGATATGGTCTCAACATTTAGCTGTAGGTCGCTGGATTCCAGTTTGTCCAAGTCCAAAAGAGTATTTACGAGATCGAGCAGGCGGGCTGAATTCCGTTTACCAATTTCCAGTAACTCGGTTGCATCATCGGGAAACTCGCCAAACTTTCCAGCTGTCAGGAGGCCAAGAGAACCTTGGATGGATGTTAATGGTGTGCGGAGTTCATGACTAACCGTAGAAATGAACTGTTTTTTCATCCGCTCGACTTCTTTATTTTCGGTAATGTCCATACCCACCATCAACAAGCAATCTCTATCTTGGTATTGGACGAGTTCTCCAGACAAAAGCATGTCTATCTTTTCGCCATATTTTGACCGAAACACGGTTTCATAGTTGCGGATAGAACCTTGATCCAGAATATGTTGGATAAATTTTGAACGGTCTTCGGGTTTATCCCAAATGTTCAATTCTAATTCCGTCTTATTGAGTGCTTCATTGATGCTGTGTCCCGTCACTTCAAACCATGCCTGATTGACTTTGAGGTATTGTCCATCACCTGGTGTGGAAATGGTGAATAAGGCTGGGCTGGACCTGTAGGCTTTAGCAAATAAGTCTTCAGCAACTAGTGCCTGTTGAGTGGCGTCGTTTGCTTCTTCAGTTTTTTGTTTGATTTTTTGAATGGCCTGGAACGTTTCGATGGTAAGCCACAATGCGCCTGTAAACAAACCAACGAGTCCCCCAATGATGATCTCATCAAGTTCCCATTCTTCGTGCGCACGTGAGTATTCATGAATTTCTTCGAATGCATCGAGAGAAATAAGTAGCCATGTAAACGCGAAAAAAAGTGTTCCAAATATAGCGGTTTTAAGCATCCACAATTTCATTATTAATTATCCTTGGTGTGGGCCTCAAGATACATGCCTAGTCATTTTAGACTAGTTCAGTTAGTTGTGTATGATAAATACCAGTAGTTGCTTTTTCAATCGTCTGTTCAGGTACGTGTAACGTTAAGATTAACGAGTTATCCAAATGGCAGTGAGATCGTCGGGCAAGGGGGATGGGGCACTATTGTAAAATGTTGCCAGCATTTGATCGAGTGCTTTGTGTGCATTTGGGGCGCTGTGGTGGGCTGCAAACGTTGCTAAGCCTTCAATTTCCAGCATATCGGTGTCGGCCAATTCTGTTTCAATAAATACATCGCTGAAGAAAAACGCAAATTGACCCGGTTTGAAATCGATGTGGCGGTTTTCATATGTGTTGTTTGCTTTGATCCCGAGAGGAATGCCACTGCCGTCACCAATGTGTACGGGGCCCTCAACGCTGGTGCCATAGATCGGTGGAGGAGCGCCTGTTGCAGCATATGTGATGGTGTCGCTAGCGATATCAACGAGGGCGTATAGCATGGTGCAGTACTGACCGCGTGGGATCACGTTCACCAGTTCATCATTGATTGTGCTGAGATATGTTGCGGGGTCGCTTTGGCATATTCCCAGGCGGCTTAGCAGCATGTTGAGTTGGAACGTATTCAGAGCCGCCGATACACCATGGCCTGTAAAGTCAGCAAGCAGCACGCCAAAGTGTTTCTTATCAATGGCTTGAACGGTCCAAAAATCACCCCCGAGTTCTGACGATGGGCGGAAAGCATGGTC
>JAPHSY010000021.1 GCA_026196495.1 Magnetovibrio sp. | reverse complement strand
CGGTGGCGATGAAGGTGACGATCTAGCGGCCGAATGGGCTGCCATGCTGGACACCGGGGATTCCGGTGGCGGTGGTGGCGGTGGTGGTGGCGGTGGCGGTGGTGCGCCGCGTGAATCCACCCGGGTTCTAAACCAGGATGAAATCGATAGCCTATTGGGCTTTGATGATGAACTGGATGACGCCGATCAGAAATCGGGTATCCAGGCTATTCTCAACTCGGCACTGGTGTCTTATGAACGCCTGCCGATGTTGGAGGTTGTGTTTGACCGCTTGGTTCGTCTAATGTCTACATCCTTGCGGAATTTTACCTCTGATAACGTTGAGGTTTCCCTCGACAACATCACATCTATTCGATTTGGCGATTATTTGAACTCTATTCCGCTGCCGGCCATGTTATCGGTGTTTAAAGCGGAAGAATGGGATAACTACGGTCTGTTGACGGTGGACTCATCCTTAATTTATTCCATCGTTGACGTGTTGCTGGGCGGGCGTCGTGGTACCGCTGCGATGCGTATTGAAGGGCGGCCCTATACGACCATCGAACGCTCTCTGGTGGAACGTATGGTGCATGTGGTTTTGTCAGATTTATCGGGCGCGTTTGAGCCGCTGTCTCCGGTGACATTCCGTTTTGACCGTTTGGAAACCAATCCGCGTTTTGCCACAATTTCACGACCATCGAACGCTGCAATTGTCGCGCGTTTACGTATCGATATGGAAGACCGTGGCGGACAGATGGAACTGTTGTTGCCATATGCAACGTTGGAACCTGTACGTGAATTGTTGCTGCAAATGTTCATGGGTGAAAAATTTGGCCGTGATAGCATTTGGGAAACTCACTTGGCCGAAGAACTTTGGATGACCGAAGTTGAATTGGAAGCCGTTTTGGATACGCAGACCATGCGTCTGGGCGATGTGTTCAGCATGCAGAAGGGCTCCCACATTGATCTTGGGGCAACGCCAGAATCGCAAGTTATGTTATTATGTGGTGACGTACCTATGTATCTTGGCCGCATGGGACGCAAGGGTGATCAGATCGCAATCCGGATTGATGGGCGATATGAAAAACCAAAAACTGACTAATGCCGTGATTCGAATGAAGAAAAGCGTGAGAGCGCGTTGAGGTTATTGTGCAGATAGGGCTCATACTCGATAGTATCATCGTAGTACTTTTGGTGCTGACCATCACCTATGCGGCGCGCTTGAACCAACGCTTGTCTCAATTGCGTGGTGATAAGAAAGAACTGCAAGCACTAGCAAAGACATTTGCGGATGCCACTGCTAAAGCAGAAGTTGGCATTAAAAGCTTGAAAATTTCCAGTGATGAGCTGCATGCCGAAGTCGAAAAAGCCCAGGCATTGCGCGATGATTTGGAATATTTGGTGGAGCGTGGTGGACGAACAGCCGATCAGATGGCTGCATCTGTAAGCACACCACAGAAACCGTCGTCCAGGTCAAATGGGCGTTCTGATCTTGTCGAAGATGAAGGTTTGTTAATTGAAGAGGCGATTCGCGCCGCCAAACCCTTGGCGAATCCGCGTCCCGAGCCCCATTCTGAGCCCCGCTCAAAACCAAATATGTTTGCAGCAAAGCCTGCGCTGCAGCCGAATACAGCTCCGACGGTGTCGCCAGCCGTACAAGCTACGCGTCATCAGTCCGGTCACCCAGAACCGGATCGTCAAATGGGTAGCGGCTTAGGGGGGCTTACCCCGGAAGATCGATTGTTGGATGAGCATCTGAGCCGTAGTAACGAAGGCAGTATTGGAGATTCTGATGCCGCACGTGAGCTGCTTAAAGCCTTAAGCTCGGTTAAGTAAGTTGTTGAATGTGTGGAAGTTGATTGAAATATGGCCATAAGATCAGCCAATCCCAATTCCGTTGAAAGCATTTCATCATCTGTTACAGCAGATGATGGAGTTGACTTTAACTATGATTATGATGATGAGGTCAAACAACCCAGCTTGTTGCGTCGAATTGTGGTTAAAGTACGCCTGTTGCCAATGGTTATCTTCTTTTCGACCCTGACATTGACTGTCCGGGTTGGCGATATTTGGGAAGGTGTTGACGGGCTTTTGAATGGCACTTTGTCCATTGCTTCTACTCAAGCCCAAACTGGAAACGAGCCAGCTCCTACGGATGCTTCGCTGCCGATGGCAACAGATGCAGATATGCCAACGGATTTGATGGCTACTGACGGTGAAGCCCCCGCCATGATGCCGGAGGAGGATCAAGCTGCCGTTGCAGCGCGCATGTTGGTGGATGATCCGACCCTGTTGACGCAGTCTGAAATAGATCTTTTGCAAAAACTTGCAGAACGTCGTGTTGAAATTGACGAACGGGCAAAAGAACTTAAAACACGCGAAGCTTTACTTGCAGCTGCAGAATCTAGGATTGAGCGAAAAATACAAGATTTCAAAGCATTACAGGCAACAATTGAGAGCCTCATCACTACCTATGATGAGCAGCAAGATACAAAATTGATGTCTCTGGTAAAGATTTACGAGAACATGAAGCCCAAGGATGCTGCTCGTATTTTTGAAGAGTTGGAGATGGATGTTTTGTTGCAGGTCGCAGAACGTATGAAAGAGCGCTCTTTAGCCCCGATAATGGCAAAAATGAACCCTGTTAAGGCTCGTGAGGTCACCGTGGAACTGAATGCCTTGCGCAAGATTCCCCCAGCAGGCAGCATTGACGGCTAATTTCTGGGATTTTAGCCTAGGTATTTAGTCTAAAAAGGTTGCGAACTGTTAGCGACTCCTTTACCAAAGTAAGGGCATGTTATGTAGGTTCTATGGGAACTTAGGGGTGAATGTGAACGCAATTTCCCTATATACTCATAAAATGACCGTAAAATTAGCGGATTTCTGAGGTCTGCATAGGACCCAGATGTGGTCCCTGAGATTGAAATTATAAGGCCACAGCTATAGAATTGTGGCGGAGATTATGGGCTCTAGTCGGCCTAGAAATGGAGTGTTCAGATGGCTGTCGATATGAATATGAATGTTCTGATCGTGGATGATTATAAAACCATGCTCAGGATCATCCGTAACTTGCTTCGCCAGCTTGGTATGGAAAATGTCGATGAAGCGACAGACGGTACCGAGGCTCTTGCAAAGTTGAAAGAAGCCAATGGTGATTTTGGCTTGGTCATTTCTGACTGGAATATGGAACCAATGACCGGAATTGAACTTCTGCGTCATGTTCGTGCTGATGAAAAGCTTAAGCACATTCCATTCATCATGGTTACGGCTGAATCTAAATCTGAAAACGTGATTGCAGCGAAAGAAGCTGGTGTATCCAACTATATTGTTAAACCCTTTAACGCTGATACTTTGAAATCTAAAATGGTCAGCGTGTTGGGCGACTTCTAAGACCTTTAGGGGAACCCTACATGGCCGGACGCAAGTCGAAAACGGCTGCGGCCTCAAAGCCGAAGGCCAACAAAGGCAAAGCCAAGGGCAGGTCAGTCGTAAAGTCCAAGGCGTTGCCGCCTGCTGACGCCAATGCTGTTGATCATGTGGTTGCAGCAGCGGCGGTGACCAAAGGTAAAAAACTGTCTTCAAAACTTAAAACATCAAAAGCAAAGACTTCTAAAAAAGGTAGGTCTGATGCTCTTGATGTTTATGTCGAATTGGAACAGTTAGCTGCGTTTATTGACGCAGCTAAGCGCGAGATTGCCGAAATTCGCCCTCAAGATGTAAAAGACGAGCATTTGCCTCATGCGACTGATCAACTAGATGCGGTTGTTGGCGCCACAGCGGATGCCACGAATGCCATTATGGACAGTTGTGAGATCATCGAAGGGGTTATGGGAAAGGTCGATGGGGATGTTTCATCCAAGTTAATGGATGCGACAACACGCATTTATGAAGCGTGTTCATTCCAAGACATCACCGGGCAGCGTATCAATAAGGTGGTTGAGGCGCTTAAAAACATTGAAGAACGTATTGATGTGATGGTTGAAACATTAGGGGACAACCAACCTTCAATGCCAAAAAAAGATAAAGATAACAAAGCTAAAGCAGTATCTTCCAAACCAAGTCAGGATGAAGACCTGCTGGAAGGTCCTCAATTGGGTGACAAAGCGAAAAGCCAGTCTGAAATTGATGATCTGTTGGCAAGCTTTGATTAGGGTCTATGGACGATAATTTCCACTAGCGCTTGATTCGCCCGTGCCCGATGCACGTTTGGATCAGAATAAACGACAAGCGGTGCCGCCATGGATACCAGCAATGACCAAATACAAGAGCTGCCTGATGATGGCCCCAATACGGTTGCCTTATTTTTGGGCCTGTATCTGGTGATCTTGGCATTTTTTATTCTGTTGGTGACGATTTCAACAATTGAAGAAACCAAATCTAAAAAGGTAATGGATAGCTTATCCAGCACCTTTACTTCCATCGTGCCGCCATCGGCAGATTTGCAGTCGTTTAAATCCAAAGATGGTGATGTGTTGGCGGGACAAGAATTCCAACAACAAGTAACCGGCATTTTTTCGACCGCACTTGGGATTGATAAGGTGGATACCATTCAGCCAGGTCGCCAAATGCGCTTAGTGTTAAAAGCGGACAGTTTATTTTTCCAGGGTGAAGCTAAAATTCGTCCTGCTTTGTTCCCGATGCTGGACCGGATGGTTGCAGCCCTTTCCAGTCGACCTGCCGGACTGCGTTTCGATATGGAATTTGTAATTGGGGCCGAGACGTCGGGTGACGGTAAGACCATGCCCACCACCGAAACATTGGAACTTAAGCGGGCCGGTGCTTTTGCCAATGAATTGAACGCCCGCGGGATTCCCCCTGACAGCATCGCGGTGGGAATGCGTCCTGGTCATGTGGATGAGGTGACACTTTGGTTCTATACCCGTGATATTGAAAAATCAAAATTGAAGTTTACCGAGGAGGACCGCCTTTCAGGCGAATAGGTTATGGTTGTCGAAGATCCAAATGACGGAATGGAGCAAAGTGGCACGCCCAAGGCGGCGTGGATGGTCACGTTTGCCGATCTGGTTTCGTTGATGCTGACCTTCTTTGTGATGTTGTTTTCCATGTCATCTTTGCAAATGGATGAATGGGATGCGATGACGGACACACTGACCCAAACCTTGAATCCGGGAAAACTGAAAACGGTTGCGGCACAAACAGCTGAATTTAATATTGGCACGATCTTTAGACGCCAAGCCACGGATCTGGATTATTTATCCGGTGTGTTGACGCGTGGCATCAAAGAAGATGAGCTGTTGAAAAACTCAAAAATTATGCAGTTGGATGACCGGCTGATTGTGGCTCTGCCTGGTGATTTGTTATTTTCACCGGGGCGCGCGGAAATGCCAGATGAGGCGCGCTCAGCCCTGTTTGTGCTGGGGAGCCTGTTGCGCAATGTCGGCAACCAAATTGGTGTGAACGGCCATACCGATCCTTTGCAACCCGGTGAAAGCAGTGGCTTTGCCAGCAATTGGGAACTGTCTCTTGCACGTGCATCTGCTGTGGCTAATGCTTTGCGAGAATCTGGTTATACAGATGATATCTTAGCCTATGGTTATGCGGAAAGTCGTTATCACCAATTGCCAAAAATGGATGAAGTCGAACGTGCAAAGCTGGGACGCCGTGTTGATGTTGTGGTGTTCCCGACAGTTGGTGGTGAGGATTAATGCTGCACCGTATAGCCATCTTTGTCCTGATCGTTACGCTATCTGTTTTTGGAGCTGTGGATGTGCAGGCCGACAGTGTACGTGTGCGTGCGACGAAGGGTGATGGCTATGGTCGAATTACTTTCCGTTGGCCTCAGCCCGTTGGGCATCAAGCCCAGCGGCAAGGCGATCAATTGGTGGTTAATTTTTCCCGTCCGATTGAAGCCAACTTGAACGTGGTGACACAGAACCTGGGCGCGCTGGTTGCCAGTGTTGCTCCGGCACCAAACAATGCGAGTGTTGCTTTCCGTATTCGTGGTGAGTTTACGGTTCGTAGTTATGACAGTGGTTCTTCCGTTGTGGTTGATATTGTCGGTGCCGGGCAGGCACAAACTGTGGGTGCTCAACCCAAAACAGCACCCCAAGCGGCTACCGCCCCTGCAAAAGGGGGGAGTGGCCCGAACATCCGGGTACGTACAGGCGTTCACGATGACTATTCACGGTTGGTGTTTGACTGGCCCAGCAATACGCCATTTGAAGTTATCCGTGATGGCAACGCAGCCATCATTCAGTTTGGTAAACCTGGCCAAAGCGACGTGTCGCGTTTGGCAAGTGGTCGTATCCGTAATATCGCTGGAGCTAGCGTTTCCAACACAGATGGCAATTTGCGTGTGATTTTAAGCGTTGATGCAACGTCACAAGTTAAGGCGTTTAACAGCGGCCCCAAAGTTGTGGTGGATGTTTTTGCCCCTGGTACCCAAGCAGCCGCTCCCCAGTTGGCTCAAAAGCCCCAAGAGCAGCCCGAGGCGCCTGACCAGACGTCAGAACCTGCGGTGCAACAGTCGGCAAAAGCGGAGGAACCGCCTGCACCGGAAAGTGCCCCTGTGGCCCCCGTTGAAGTGGCTGAGACCATTACTGAAGATGCGGCTTCCAGTTTGCCCGATGGCAGTGCAGCACCGTTGGAATTAGCTCCTAAAAAACCTGTTGTTGAGGACATTGCCTCAGGGGCACCCAAGCCTGCGCTGTCTGAGGACCGGATAGGTACGCGTGCACAAGCTTCTAAGGTTGGAGATAAAGGGGTAGCGCTTAAATTTAACTGGGATGAACCCGTTGGAGCGGCGGTCTTTCGCCGTGGAGAAGATTTATGGGTGGTGTTTGATAAGCGCGCCAAAATAGATACGGAAGCCTTGCTCCAAGATGGGGCGGGTCTGATCACATCTGTGGAGCAAGTGCCATCCCAAAATGGTGCCGTGTTGCGTATGCGTACGCCGGAAGATATCAATCCAGAAATTAAACGTGCTGGGCTAGCCTGGTTGTTGGAATTCTTGCCACAACCTTTGATCCCCAGTGCACCGTTGCAGGCTGATTCTCAACCCGATTCACCACTGGGTGCGCGTTTGTTTGTTTCTGTTCCTGAACCGGGACGCATCATCGCTTTCCGTGATCCTGAGGTCGGGGATAATCTTTTGGCCATTCCCGTGATTCCCTTGGGACACGGCATGAGCCGGGTGTGGACATACCCGCAATTGCGGTTCTTGCCATCCAAACAAGGTGTGGTGATGAAGCCGTTAACGGATGATTTGAGGGTGCGCCCCCTACGCCAAGGTGTGGAAGTGACCAGCACGGGTGATCTGCTGATTTCGCCTGTTAGTGCTGAAGACAAGGCCAATGTTGAGTTGCAACAACAATTGGCAAGCAGCACCGGTATACTTGATCTGCGTGCACTTACTCGTGTTCTGGATTTGGAAAAATGGAAACGCCCAGATTTGTTGGACTTCACCGGCACGAAACAAAAGTTGCAGCGTGAGATTGCTTTTGCCAAAAATTCACGCATTAAAAATGAAGCTCAACGTGAATTGATGTTTTTCTTATTCTCAAATGGATTTAACGCCGAAACTGTTGGCTTGCTTCACGAAATGGTTCGGGTAAACCCCGACTATGTGCAAGAACCAGAATATCTATTGGTTAAGGGAGCGGCCAGTTGGTTGATGGGGCGTATGGCCGATGCCCGTGAAGCCCTGTTTAATTCAAAGCTTGATGAATTTGATGAAGCCACGTTTTGGCGTGCTGCTGTGATTGCGGGTGAAGGGAAATTACCTGATTCAGCTTATGAAATTCGTCAAACAGGGGCCATCACACAGCCGTATCCCAAAGCCATCAAAATGCCGATGGCAACGTTGGTCGCGGATGCTGCCATTGAATTGGGTGACGTAAAGCAGGCTAGTCAATATTTGGAAGTGCTTAGTGTTGACAATCCAACGCGTGCACAACGTGATCAAATTGAATTGGTTGCCGGGCGCGTCAAAGAAGTCAGTGGTGATGACGAAGGGGCCGTTGCCGATTGGGAAGGTGTGATGGAAGGGCGACACCGTCCATCACGTGCACGTGCTGCTGTGGCCCGAACGGAACTGCTGTTGAAACTGGAACACTACACGCCAGCAGATGCAATTGAAGAGTATGAAAAACTGCGTTTCGTTTGGCGCGGCGATGACTTTGAATTCAAATTGTTGCGTCGTTTGGGAACTTTGTACCTGGAACAAAAACTATTCCGTGATGGATTGCGTACATTGCGTCAGGCTGCAACATATTTCCCGGATCATGAAAGTACCAACCAAGTCACCAAGCAAATGAGTGATGCGTTCCATAAGCTTTATTTGGAAAATGGGGCAGATGTTTTGCCGCCTGTGACGGCCATTGCCCTTTATGATGAATTCCGGGAATTGACACCACCGGGTGAACTGGGTGATGAGATGATCCGTAACCTTGCCGATCGTTTGGTCGGGGTTGATCTCCTTGATCGGGCTGCGGCACTGCTGGAATCGCAAATCGAATTTCGCTTAAAAGGTGAACTGAAATCACGTGTGGGGGCGCGGTTGGCTTTGATCCAATTGTTTGATCGTCAGTATGATAGTGCCATCAGCACCTTGAATGTTACGGATACACCTAACCTTGAAAATGATCTGAAGTCGCAACGCCAGTTGTTGCGGGCACAGGCCCATATTGGCTTGGGGGAAACTGAAAAAGCACTGGAATTGTTGCTCTCTGAAGTGGGGCGAGAGGCCGAGTTGTTGCGCTCAGGCATATATTGGGATGCGGGGGATTGGAAAAATGCATCCAAATCGCTGGCGAAGCTAACCCGTGAATTGGGTATTCGTCCACGCAAACCTATTGATGATATGCAAGCCGCTGTGGTTTTAGCCCTGGCCATTGCATACACCCTGGACGGAAATGAAGTTGCCATCGCCCGAACCCAGGACAATTTTGGGGATGCTATGGTGAACGGGCCGTATGCAGATGCCTTTAAGTTGATTGCCGAGCCGCCGGAAACAGGCTTGGTGGACTTTAGAGGTCTAGAGCCAATTGTTGAAAAAGTTGAGAATTTTCAAGGGTTTATGGAGCTGTATCGCGAGCGTGTAAACGATGGACAATTGAGCTCTCTGTACTGAGTAAGTGCCTGTCTGTAAGCAATGTTTTAAATCTGTATCATTTTTCAAGAATTTTGCTTGATCCACTATGCGCATTGGCGTATTTAGCGGCGATTATCCCTTTCGGGTTACTCTAATTTATGGACGTGTAGATGGACAAATCCGCGCTTGCTGAATTGGCTACGAACCTGGAGGAGGTTGCTGAAAAGCAAATAACTCCCCAGCCTCTCTATCCAGTGGTGGACAACACCAAAGATTACTTTATCGAACAAGACGGTGTTCGCTATGCGGGCAACCATGTCTTAGTTGAATTATGGGGTGCTGTGAACCTTGATGATCCTAAGATTATTGAGGATGCGCTGAACACAGGCGCATTGGCCGCCGGTGCAACGATTTTGCACAGCCATTTCCATCACTTTTCACCGTACTCAGGCGTATCTGGTGTTGTGGTGTTGGCGGAAAGTCATATCTCCATCCATACGTGGCCGGAAAAATCCTATGCGGCGATCGACATTTTTATGTGCGGCGATTGCAATCCCAAGGATGCGCTGCCTGCTATTAAGAAGGCATTCCAGCCTGAAGATATGGACGTTTCCACTCACAGGCGAGGTGTCATCAAGTGAAGCGTTTTGACGAAATCCTCCACAATGGATATTCGCAAAGCTTCGAGGTTACCAAAGTTCTGTTTCATGAAAAAACAGAACACCAAGATTTGGTGATTTTCGATACGCCGATCTATGGCCGTGTCATGGCCTTGGACAATATTGTTCAAGTCACAACGAGAGATGAATACGTCTATCACGAAATGCTGACCCATGTGCCAGTCTTGGCGAAGGGGGATGTTACCGACGTTTTGATTATTGGTGGTGGCGATGGTGGTATCTTGCGTGAAGCATTACGTCACAAGTCTATTGAGCGCGCGACAATGGTCGAATTGGATCGGTCTGTTGTTGACTTAAGCTTGGAATATCTTCCAGAAATTTCCAATGGGGCGTTTGATGATCCACGTACGGATTTGGTGATTGCGGACGGGGTCAAATTTGTGGCGGAAACAGACAAACGTTTTGACGTCATCATTGTTGATTCCACAGATCCCATCGGTCCGGGTGAAGTTCTTTTTACTGAGAGCTTTTATGCTGATTGCCATCGTTGTTTGAAAGACGGTGGCGTCCTCGTAACCCAAAATGGTGTTCCGTTTTACCAAGGCGATGAAGTCACCAACACCTATCAGCGGATGGGCAAGTCCTTTGTCGATAATGGTTTTTATACAGCCGTGGTGCCGACCTATGTGGGCGGCATGATGGCCTTGGGGTGGGGCACAGATGATGGCGAAATGCGCAATGTAGATGTTGAAACGCTCAATCAACGTTTTCAAGCTGCTAGCCTAACGACACGTTACTACACACCCGAAGTCCACAAAGCTGCATTTGCCTTGCCTCAGTTCATTATAGATTTGTGCATCTAAAGACATAACAAAGCCCGGCGAATACCGGGCTTTGTATTTGAGGCCCTCAATCACCTGAGATGGGAATTTTTTTGGCTTTGGGTTTAGTCAGCTTTTGTTTGGGAATAGTGATGTTCAAAACACCGTTCTTAAAGCTGGCTTTGGCCTTGGTGAGTTCAACTCCATCTGGGATTGGGAAGCTCCGTTTCACCGTGCCATAGTGGCGTTCGGTGAGATGGTAGTCTTCCTTTTCGTCCTTGGTTTCTTCATTTTTTTTACCAGTGATGGTGAGCATGCCATCCGTAGCGCTAACTTCGATGTCCTTTTCATCCAAACCCGGCAGTTCGGCTTGAATGCGATAAACATCATCGGTTTCGCGCACATCGGTTTTCATGTGCAAACCTTCGAATGGACTGCTTAGGCCGGAAAATGCATTTTCAAAACGACGAAAGGCCGGTGCATGCATCGGGTCGCGCCGTGATGAACCAAATGGGCCTAAGGCAAAACCGGAAAAGAAGTTATCAAACAGATGATCGACTTCTTCTCGCAGTGTTAATAACGGGTGTTGCAGACGGCTTTCCATTGTGGATTTTGGTTCTGCAGCGTGCGTTTCTGGCGTCGCAACGTCTTTGGTTTTCTTGACTTTGACCGACATTTCAGCCTCCTCTTATTTGAGAAAACCGGTGTGATCGTTCGATCTTTTCATCACCTTGGGCAGGAGGACATCCTCCACACTTCCCGAGGGAATTGTAGCACAAAAAAACCATTTTTTGAAGACATGGGGGGTTATACGCCGCCGTAACTGCGCACCAATGACCCCACAATCATGTACCAACCATCAACAAGAACGAAGAAGATGATCTTGAAGGGCAAAGCAATCATAATTGGCGGCAACATCATCATACCCATCGCCATCAAAACGGAGGCGACCACCATGTCGATGATCAGAAACGGCACAAACAACAAGAATCCAATTTCAAAGGCGCGGCGCAATTCTGAAATCATGAAAGCCGGGATTAAGACCCGCATGGGCATGTTTTCAGCCACGTCTTCATCTTTCAGCTTAGCCATGTCTACGAACAGGGCCAAGTCCTGTTCGCGCACATGATCCTTCATAAAGGTTTCAAAGGGAACAATAGCGCGATTGAAGGCCATGGTTTCATCAATTGTTCCGTCGAGCAGCGGCTGTACAGCATCATCATAAGTCGTTTGGAAGGTTGGCATCATGATGAACATGGTCATGAAAAGGGCCAATGATACCAGCACTTGGTTAGGTGGCGTTTGTTGTGTTCCCAACGCGGTGCGTAAAAACGATAACACCACAATGATGCGGGTGAATGATGTCATCATCACCAAGATTGAAGGGGCTAACGATAAAATGGTGAGCAGCAATACCAGCTGAATCACGCGTCCGGTGGTCGAGGCACCGGCATCTGGTCCCATGTCCAAGGTCAGGCTTTGCGCTAAGGCGTCCAAGGGGGTGAACGCAAAGAAACCTGCCACGGCCAAGCAAAACACAGTCATTTTCAACATTGGCTTGATGGCTGGGCTCAATAATTTGCGGGTTAGGCTGAAGGGTCTCATGTATCCCCCACTTTGTCTGATGGGGGCGTGGTTGTTTCATCAAGGACTTTTGAAAAGTCTGGGCGGGTTTTGATCCCTGTTTCAACCACGGTATCGCTATCGGAACCGACGATGACCAAATGTTCGACGTCATCACGACGGATTAAAATTGCGCGACGTTTAGCATCAATGGGCAACACTTCAACAAGGCTGAGGCGTCGGTCTTGGCCTTTACGCATGTTGGCGGGAACCATACCCAAACCATAGCGGCGCACCAATACGGTGAGCACACCAATGAGCCCCAATACGAAGAGAAAGGCGAAAACGAAGCGAAAGTAATTTCCATAATCCATAGGCACAGACAATAGACGTTCTTGGGGTTGGGTTAAACTGATCCACCTTAACGCCCAGAAACCTTAAGGTTTTTGGGCATGACACTGTGGATAGCATTGTATTTGTGTATGCGCTTGAGTTTCCGATTCGGTTTATATGGTGTTGGGAGTCCTACTTTTTGGGCGGTCCATAGGCGTCTTGAGCCTCACGCATGCGAATGGTGTTTAAGCCATCTTCACGCTCTTTGTGGTGCGTTTCCAAGTCTTGTTCCAAAGCATCTAGGGCTTCGAGTAGGGCGATGAGATGGTCTTTGTAGGTATTGGCAATCTGTTCTGGCGCGGCTGTGATGGCCTCATTAACAGCACGAATGCGTTCCTCCATAGCACTGAGGTCCACGTGGCGTCCCTCGGCCATCAGATGACGTGAGCCAGATATCAGGCTTGCGGCCTTTTCCAACTCTTCCCGGATACGGTTTTCAACTTCATCACTCATCACACTTGCCCGTTTCCCTTAAGATTTGCCCTTAGGGCCCATACCATCGGGCCATTCTTTGTTCTTTTCATAGATATACGACAGCATCTCAGCCACAACGGTAAACGCTTCGAGGGGGATTTCGCTGTCCACATCAACCTGTGCCAGTAACAAGGCTAGGTCGGAATCAGATCGAATCTCGACGCCATTGGCCTCGGCAACTTCTATAATTTGACGTGCAAGCCACCCTTGGCCCTTCGCGACCACCCGGGGGGCTTGGTCGGATACGGGCGAATAAGTCAATGCAACCGCAACTTCTTCCCCGGTGATGTCATCGGGGTTGGTTGGCTTCACATCAAGGGGCTTATCATCGCTTTGCACGTTCACAAATTCCGATTCTGTATCAAATACTTGCCTGGACTCTGACAGATGGCGCTTAACATCCTCTGAATCACCCCAAAAAGAATCGTTATACGTGTGCTTTGAGGGTGATTCATTGAATCTTAAAAGGTCTGGGAGAGACTCGAACAGTAAGCTTTTCCCGTTCCAGAACGGAACATATTTTGCCCAGAAAGGGATTAACTTCGCTGGGACTGCGAATCTACGTTGTTTTTCAACGTACTTATGGACTTAAGAAGGCAGAGTTATGGAACTCGGTAAATTAACACTGTTTGGCATGGTTAAGGGGCAGATGAAGTGGCTTGGCCGCCGCCAGGAAGTCTTGGCGCAAAACGTTGCTAACTCCGACACCCCTGGATATAAGCCCAAAGACCTTAAGGCCGTTGATTTTCGTGAAATGATGCACCGCCAGCACAAACGTGACGTGATGAACACCATGTCCGGGACTACGGTCGCGAGCTCTCAAAGCAGTGCAAATGGCTATAAAACCGAAGAAAACCGTAGCCCTTATGAAACTTCCCCCGATGGCAATGGCGTGGTGTTGGAAGAGCAAATGGCAAAAATCGGTGAAACTCAGATGAAATATCAGCTCACCAACGAGCTCTATCGCAAACACATCAGTATGATTAAAATTGCCATTGGCAAACAGCGTTAAGGTTTAACGGCTAAAGGGTAAACAGGTCAGGCGTTATGGACGAATTACTTAAAACATTGCGTATATCGGCTGCAGGTATGAAAGCCCAAGGTACACGTTTGCGTGTGGTTTCTGAGAACGTTGCCAATGCCGATTCGTTGCCAACTCAGCCCGGAGAAACGCCCTATCGACGAAAAGTCGTGACATTTCGTAACGAATTAGACCGCTCTTTGGGTGTGGATACGGTAAAGGTTGATCGAATCCAAGCTGACCGTTCTGATTTCCAACGTCGTTACGATCCTGCTCACCCGGCGGCTGGTCCCGACGGTTACGTTCAGGCCCCAAATGTAAGTTCTTTGGTGGAAATGATGGATATGCGTGAAGCTCAACGCTCTTATGAAGCCAACTTGAACGTTATCAAATCGTCCAAAACAATGTTGCAACAAACCATCGGCATTTTGCGTTAAACCGCTAAAACAACAATAAGATCAGGAGTGTAAGGCATGGCTATCGATCCCAATGTGAATATTGCAAAAGCCGCACAGCTTTACACTCAGGCTCAACAAAATGGTGTTGCCCCTAGTTCGATCCCGGATCAAGATCAGGGTGATCCATCCCAAGGCAAGTTTTCAAACCTGCTGGGCTCGTACTTAGAGCAGGCCAATGAGATCGGTAAGCGCAGCGAGCAGATGAGCATCCAGGGCATTCAGAATCAGGCAAATTTAACTGATGTTGTGACGGCTGTGAGCGAAGCTGAAGTTACTTTGCAGACGGTTGTTGCTATCCGCGACAAGGTCGTTGAAGCTTACAAAGAGATTCTCCGTATGCCTATCTAATTAGGTGGGGGAGCCGTACGTATGTGATAACGTATTGGCAAGCCTGAAAGATGCGAGGATTTCAGTGTGAAGCCGGTATCTAAAGGTCTTAAACTGAGCCATGAATCAAGTAGATGTTCTTGAGATTGCGCAAGGCGCACTCTGGGTGGTTTTGATGGCCGCTGGACCTATTATGATGGCTGGTCTGCTTATCGGTTTGATTATTGCGTTGTTCCAAGCCCTTACAACGATTCAAGAAATGACGTTGACATTTGTGCCGAAAATTTTGGTGATTTTCGTAGCCATTGTTGTCTTTCTGCCCTTTATGATGACCACTGTGATCGAATTTGCACTCACTGTATTTGAACGTATTGCGACGGGATAATGAGGGGGTGAGATGTTAAGCCAGATCATTAACCTGAATTTATTTGCCTTTTTGCTTATTTTTGTACGTCTTGGAACGGCAATGTCTGTAATGCCAGGCTTTGGGTCCATGCAGGTTCCCGTTCCCATTCGTCTAACTTTTGCTCTCTTGATCAGCTTTTTGCTGACGCCAGTCCTATTGCCTGTATTGCCAGGAGAGCCCACAAGTGCATCTTTACTGGCTTTGTTGATTGTAACAGAAGCAGTTGTCGGTTTGTTTTTAGGAATTATTCCACGTATCTTTATGGCTTCATTGCAAACTGCAGGAACGATCTTGGCGTTGGTTTCATCCATGTCGAACGCGTTTACGCAAGATCCAATTTCTGAATCGCAAAGCTCAGTTCTATCAACATTTATTTCGACTGCTGGAATTACACTTGTGTTTGTGACCAATACTCATCATTTGATGTTGGCAGCCGTGGTCGACAGCTACACACTTTTTGCTCCAACCAGTGTACCTTTAATCGGCGATATGTCTGATTACATTGCGCACAGGGTGGCTGACAGTTTTCGGATTGGACTTCAAATTGCATCGCCGCTCATCGTGTCAGGGCTGGCTTATTACATCGTGTTGGGCATTATGGGGCGCTTAATGCCGCAATTGCCTGTGTTCTTCTTTGGTATGCCAATCCAGATTGCCTTGCAGTTCTGGATTCTGATTTCGTCATTTAGTGTCATGATGCTGGTTTTTATGCGCTATTTCGAAAATGGCCTCCATGCCTTCGGATCATTTTGAGAAGGCTTGAAATAGGATAGGAGTGCCATGGCAGACGAAGACGACTCCCAGAAAACTGAAGACCCGACAGCCCGAAAACTCTCAAAAGCACGAGAAAAAGGCCAAGTCGGGTCATCTCCAGAAGTTAAAAACTGGGCAATTTTGTTAGGCGGCGGTATGGGCCTAGCCCTATTGGCGCCGTGGATGATGAAACGTGTTCTAACGTTTAATTTCATACTCATTGAAAAAGTAGAAGATATTCATCTATCCCGCGCTATGATGCCAAGTCTGGTTGGGGACATTTTGCTGCACATTATTCTGACGGCAGCTCCATTCTTTGGCATGTTGGTTATTTTGGCTTTGGTTGCAAATGTGGCACAAAGTGGACTTCTTGTTGCCCCCAGTAAAATTATGCCTCAACCCAGCAATATATCATTGTTGAAAGGGGTGAAACGGATGTTCTCCGTGCGCTCCGTTGTTGAGTTTCTCAAAGGCTTGTTTAAGTTAACGGTGTTGGGGACCATATCGTTCTATATGGCTGCACCGTGGATGGTTGACATCACTTTGATGCCAGATGTCGATTTATGGGGGGTTCTAGACCGAATTTATGTTGTCGCATTAAGCATCTTTGCAGGTGCTTTGTTTGTCATGTTTGCTGTGGCTGTCTTGGACTATGCGTATCAAAAATTCGAGTTTATCAAATCGTTGAAAATGAGCCGCCAAGAAATCAAGGATGAGCATAAAGATACAGAAGGCGACCCACAGATTAAGGCGCGTATTCGTAAAATACGTGTGGAACGTGCACAGCAGCGGATGATGAGCAATGTACCTGATGCTGATGTGGTGATTACCAACCCGACCCACTATGCTGTGGCGTTGGAATACAAAGCTGAGAATATGCAAGCACCGAAGTTGGTTGCAAAAGGCGTTGATTCTCTGGCATTTAGAATAAGAGAAGTTGCCGAAGAGAACGATGTGCCGATTGTTGAGAACCCACCATTGGCACGTGCACTCTATGCGACGGCGGAATTGGATGAAGAGATTCCGGTAGAACACTACCAAGCCGTGGCCGAAGTTATCGGCTACGTCATGGGCTTGAAAGGAAACAACCAAGGTGGCGGTGGACAAACCATCAACAGATGAACCTGACTTGCCGGGCCTTGAAGATCTGGTGGCGAGTAATCCCCTGGATACGTCAGTTGAGGATGCCGATGAGGATCAACATAAGCTGCATCCAGCGCCGGAATTGCTGCGCGCTGGTCCATTGACGCCTGATGATCATGCGGCATCTGATCAGGCATCGGCAAAAGCAAATAAAGGTTCTCAACAGCTCGAAGTTTCACATAAACCTTTCCGCCCGCCACGAGGTCCCAATCCTGCTTTATTTGGGATTTTGGGATTGGCATTGGGTGGTGTTTATGCGGTCTTGCAGACAGGTCTTGTATCGCTGCCAAGTTTGCCAATTGCTCCAGACTTAATTTCCACGGGTTTGTTGACCGCGAGCGGTGCCTTGGCCTTTGCATTTGCGTGGAGCCTTGGTCGCCGCGCACGCGTAGATGAAGAAGCCTTGTTAGTTTACATGGCTGCAGGCGAAACGGGTGAGCCGTTGATGCTTTCGGATGCCGCGGGGCATATTTTATATGCCAATGAATCCATGCGGGCATTGTTCCATCACAATGCGGTGGCGGAAATTCCCAATGCGGTGAGGGTCTCTGAACAAGATAGCCAATCGCCTATGTCTTTGCGGCGCATGCTGAGTGCGGCTGCGAGTGGAGCCAAGGATTGGACCGAGGTCCCCATTACCTTTGCGGGTGGGCATCAAACGTTGTGGAAGTTCAAAGCGCGCCCTGCAGGCAAGCCGGGAAGTGGCCTTGTCGGATGGGCCGCGCGCGATATTACGGCACAACGTGAGCTAGATGAAGTCCGCAGTGCTGAAGAAGCTTTGCTGGCGGATTTGTTAGATAATTTGCCAGTGGGCTTTTTCTCTGTCGATGGCACTGGGCGTATGGTCTATGTCAATGATGTTCTTTGCCAGTGGCTGGGTGTGACACTTGGCGAAATTCGTGATGGTAACTTGGGCTTTGCTGAATTTGTTACTGAGCTGGCCCCATCCGAAGGCGATGAGAATGATGGTGACAATGGCCAAGTGACGTTGCAATCACGCGCCGGGGAAGTGTTTAAGGCCTTTTTGCTGCAATCAGGACGCATCAGTGATGAGGGTGAATTGCTTTATACCCGCTCCATCGTTGTGCGTGATTTGGTGCGCAAACAACCGCCACCGGAAACGGCCGTGGTTGTGCATTCAGGAAATGATGAAAACATCTCCGATATCGCGCGGCGTTTGTATTGGCTGTTTGACGAAGCCCCGGTTTCCATCGCCATGTTGGACATGAAGGCCAACATCACCGATTGTAATGGTGCGTTCTTGAAAATGCTGGGCTTGCATAAAGACGATGTCATCAACCAGCCCTTTACCGAGCGGTTGGCCCGCGAGGATCAAGGTGAAGTGGGTGGCCAGTTGTCGAAAGTGGTCATGGGCATCATGCGCGCCGCCCATATTGAAGTGCGCATGCCCGCGCGCAGCGGTCACGATGTAACGGCGTCACTTTATGCCTCGCGCATGGAAGATGCCTTTGGTGAAGTGACGGGGTTGATCTTGCACTTCATCGACACGACTGAACAAAAACATTTGGAAGTGCAGTTCGCGCAATCGCAAAAGATGCAATCCATTGGTCAGTTGGCTGGTGGAATTGCGCACGATTTCAACAACTTGTTGACAGCTATGATTGGCTTCTCCGATCTGTTGTTGACCCGTCATGGGCCGCAGGACCCGTCCTTTAACGACATCAACCAAATTCGCCAAAATGCGGTGCGGGCAACGTCATTGGTGCGACAGCTTTTGGCGTTTTCGCGCAAACAAACGCTGGAACCGCAAGTCATCGATGCCAAGGAAAAGCTGTCTGATTTGTCTGAAGTGATGGGCCGCCTGATCGGCCCGACCATCGAATTGAACATTGAACATTCCCGTGATCTTGGTCCCATCCGTGTCGATCCGACCCAGTTTGACCAAGTGATTTTGAACTTGGCGGTGAACGCGCGTGACGCCATGCCCGGCGGTGGCACGTTGACCATTCGCACATCGAATATGAGCTTGGATGAGCCGTCACAAAAAGGCATGGAGTTGGTTCCCGCTGGTGATTACGTCACCATTGATGTGATCGATACGGGGGAAGGCATCCGCAAAGAAGACCTTAGCCGTATTTTTGAGCCGTTCTTTTCAACCAAAGAAGTGGGTGAGGGGACGGGGCTGGGCTTGTCCACAGTCTACGGTATCGTTCACCAAACTGGCGGCTATATATTTGTCGACAGCGCACCGGGTGAAGGTGCGGCGTTCACCGTGTGTTTACCGCGCTTTGATGAAAGCGCTGGCACGCCCACCGTTCAACAGGTGCAGGCAAACACCAAACCGGCGCTTGATGGCCCTAAAGTAGAAGGTGCAACCTCTGAACCCGTACTGACACCGCAACCGGAACTGAAAGCCGAACGCGATGGTTCCGATGACACGGACTTAACGGGTGTCGGCACCATTTTGTTGGTGGAAGATGAAGATGCCGTGCGTATGTTCGGATCACGCGCCCTGCGCAACAAAGGCTACACCGTACTGGAAGCCGCCAACGGCGAAGAAGCCTTGGAAGTTATCAACGCCACCGAAAAACCCATTGATCTGATCGTCACCGATGTGGTGATGCCGGGCATGGACGGGCACACCTTGGTACAGTTCGTGCGCCAAGAAATCCCGGATATGAAAGTGATTTTGATTTCCGGTTTTGCGGAAAATGTGATCCCCGGCGGTATTGATGAAAATGCCGGTTTTAATTTCTTGCCCAAGCCGTTTTCGCTGAAAGATTTGGCGGCCAAGGTCAAATCGGTTCTTGCAGAATAATCACTTATTTCGGCCGAATGACGTTATCAAAACCTTCTGCCCCCATATAAACAGCTAGGACGCTGGCGGGCTTATCCGTTTTGTTCATGCCATTGTGCATTTTGTCCATGGCTTCCATAAATGCCATGCCTGGGGTGTAGGTTTTGACGCCTTTGTCGCCGTAATCCACGGTCAACTCACCGGAAATCATATAGGCATAAAGCGGCACACCGTGTTTGTGCCATCCTGTTTCTTTGCCGGGTGCTATGGTGACAATGGCAGAAACGATATTCGCTTTGGTGCCACCGGGATATGTGATGGTTTCGCCAATTACGGATTTAGGTGAAGACAACAAAGGTGTGACCGTGTTTTCGGTGTAATCACTTTGAACATCTTCGGCCATAGCTGTTGTGGATAGGCTTAAAATGGCACAAACGGATAATACATAACGCATTTAGATGAACTCCCTTGCAATAACACCATCGTGCACAAGTGTTGCGAATAATTCCAGCGCTATATGGGGACATAGTATCCAATATTGCCGTTTCATGTCGTTGTCGCTATGCTTTCGTCTGGATTAGAGACGAAAGGACTTCCCTATGGCGCGTTTGGCTCGTGTTGTCGTCCCCGGTACACCGCATCACTTGGTGCAGCGGGGCAATCGCAATCAAGAAACGTTCTTCTGCGATGAAGACTATCAAACCTATATTGATTTGATGAGCGAGTGGTGCGCCAAGTGCAAGGTGCAGGTCTTGGCCTATTGCTTGATGCCTGACCATGTGCAGATGATTTTGGTGCCGAAAACGGATGATGGCTTGGCCCGCGCGGTGGGTGAAGCCCATCGACGCTATACCCGCTATATCAATGATCGTGAAGGGTGGTCGGGGTATTTATGGCAAGGCCGCTTTGCCTCATTTCCCATGGACAATGCCCATGTGCTGCCCGCTGCGGCCTATGTCGAACGCACCCCGGTGGGCGCAGGCCTTGCCCGCTCTGCCCGCCAATACAAATGGAGCAGCGCCAAGGCTCATTTGAAAGGTGAAGATGATCAACTGGTGAAGGTCAAACCATTGTTGAAGAAGTGCGACGATTGGGCCGACCTGATTAAGGGCAAAGATGACCCGGATATGGTCAAGAAACTCCAAGCCCATTCCAGCACCGGACGCCCGCTAGGCAACAAACGGTTCTTGGACAAACTCGAAGATCAGTTGGGTCGCGTTCTGCGTCCGCAAAAGCGTGGGCGTAAGCCGAAGAAGAAGTGATTGGCATGATTTGATCTCAACTGCCCTATGATCCTGGATTATTAAGTCGTATATGGGGCCAAAGTATGATTGAAAGTGAGTTACACGTTTTCTTTGTCTTTAATGCAGTGTGTTTGAGGAAATGGTTTTATAAACAATTGATTTTGCGTATGTGTGCAACGATTTGATTGGGTGTGTTGACGAGTGTGAAGTCCAATTGGTCATTTCTACTAAATTGCCAACCGTAGGCAACGCCAAGAAAGTTAGCAGCTGCAGTTTCTGCTGCTTCGCGATCTCGCTCTTGGTCCCCAATAAATAGAACTTCATTTGTTGAAATCCCCAAACGTGAAGCTCCAAGTTTAATGGCCTCAGATTTGCTTAGTCCCACATCTTCAGTGAAGATGCATTTTTGTTCGAACATTTCATAAATGTGAGCCAGAGAATTCTCTATATTTTTTTGAACGTTCGATGTCACGATGCCAAGCATGTACTCACCATGTAATTCCGTGATCATGCATTCAACACCTTCGAAATAAGGTGATGAATATTTTTCTGAAAAATATTCATCATACCACGTAACGGCATCATCAAGGTGATTTTCAGGGAACTTGACGGCTTCAAAAAAACGCCGCATAGGCGCAACTTGTATACCGGCTCGGACGATTTTATTTTTGAATTCTTTTGCATTTGGGATGGAGAGATCTAGCGTGTATTCTGCGTTAAGCTGCTCACATGCTTTGATGTGCTCAGGTAAGGAGTTGAGTAATACTCCATCTACATCAAAAAAAACGGCTTTGATTTTGGGCGGGCGGGCATTGCTACGAGAAGTAATCCACGAGATAAATATGACGACTATAAAAGTGGAAGCGACAATAACACCCCAAAACATCTGTTTGTTTATATCGGGGATTACACAGACTACTCCTACCCACGTGAAAAAAAATGCAAGTGCGGCTACAGCAGGTAAAACGGATGTCGTTCTTGCAGGCCAGTGTGGCTTCAGTCCGAATGTGACTTCATTTGGAAGGGCAATTGCTATTTTGTTGAGCTTAGTCGTCCATAGGTAATGCATTCTTCCTGCAGCTAGAGCTCCGCCGAAACCAATTAATGCGATGCTTGCACCTAACATAGATATTATGGCAGCAATATTTTTGAGTTGATCGGGATCACTTCCTTTTTGTGGATTCATAATCCATGCAAGTGCGGCAAACAGAAACCCCTGAGCCACGAGCATCCAGCTCATGCGATCATTTATCCACGACTTTTCACCGTGGGCTGCTTCTTGGAAGCGTTTCCAACGTTCTAACTGAGAATGTGGTGTATACCTACCTTTATCATTGTGGGTATTCATATACTCCCCCACCTTAAATTATATCTGGCAGAGAGTAGATGATGATGCTAAATAGGTGTGTTTGTCAATGTAAATACAGCTCATGGTTATGGCTGAATTGACTAAAACCATCCTGGCCCTCACCCCGCTATATACTCTTCTGCATTGAAATACGGTAGATTGTCTTTGGATGAACAGCCGAGTATGGCGAGGCGTTCGGCAACCTTGATAGCCTTTTGATATTTGCGCTCGTTCTCGGACGGATCGCACGATTGGAATGCGGTGCCGCAGACCGAAATGCCGTAGTGTGCAACACGCCTTTGACAAACGATGATATTTTGAACTATTGGATCAATCCATATTTTGCAAATTTGGCTTGCCAAGCGGGTGATGTTTTCAAAAATGAAATTTGTTTTTGCAAAAATATTAAAATGCCTGGGTCGCCCCGAACGAGGAAGCGGCGCTCATATTGCGTGTGGCGTGTTGAAGAAAAATGAAATGTATTCTTCATGCGATGCTGAAAAATAAGATGTTTTGCTGCACTGGTTGGAATGATCGCAGCGTCGCCCCGTTTGGCAGCAATCATCTTTAAGGCTTGAAAGTAGCTTCTCACTTCGACCTTTTTGATTTTTTTGGTTTTGATGAGTTCGGTTAAATTAACGAGCTGCCCGCCTTGTAGTCCAATCACATTCATTCCCACTAACGATTCTGGATCGCTGTACTCAACTGGCTTTGCGGCATGGGAAATGACAGAGTTGCTGTCTTTCATGAACCCGTCGGTCCATGAATACTTGTTCATTTTTTTATCCTGAAACCAGGCGGGGTTTACCCATGGAACGACACAGGTATTTAATTTCTCTATAAATATGTTGAGGCGTTTGCGGGGAAGCAATGAAACAACAAATTGGTATTTTCCATTTGAGCGATCAGATAGTAGGCGTGCCAAATCATATGTCAGCCCTTCTTGTTTATCGGCATCTACAATAAATGGTGGGGCATTGTGATAGGTAAGAAACGGTACTTCTTGTGCAGACCAAGCAACGGGAATGCTCAAGAAAAGACAAAACACCCATGTTGTTAGAAATTTGAACATTGGTAATGACCAATAGTTATTTATGATTTCTATATTGGCCGTCTCTGTTTTATTACAAGGCTTTAGCTCAACCCTGTCCAAAATAAAAAAACTAAACACTTCCAAAGTGCGATCTCAGAATTTACCCGGCCATATACTCTTCTGCATTGAAATACGGCAGGTTGTCTTTGGCTGAACAGCCGAGTATGGCGAGGCGTTCGGCGACCTTGATCGCCTTTTGATATTTGCGCTCGTTCTCGGATGGGTCGCACGATTGGAATGCGGTGCCGCAGACCGAAATGCCATAGTGTGCTTGCAAGGTTCGGATTTTCTTGCCCGCCAGCATGCCGTCGGCGATCAGGGACAATTCGAAGTCTTCTTGCTTTTTCATAGCAAACTGGTTTTCCACCAAGTAACCGCGAATTGAGGCTTCGGCCGCCAAGGCTGCATCCCAGTAATCGGTTTCGGAATGGGTTTCGTCACCGGACACAGCAGCAAACGCCATGCAGAAGCTGAGGAAGACTTTTTCATCTTCAGATGCGGTTTTCCATGCCGTGCCGCCCAGGCTTTCCCACACCGACATGTTCATCTCTTCAAACACACGCGGAACACGATCAAAGAACAAGTGATGCAAACCGCTTTCGTTCAAGGAACTGTCGAGTTTTTGTTCGCGGTAAATGTCGGTCGCAGCATAGGTGCCGCAGATGGGGCAGGTGTCGTCTTTGTGCTCACCCTTTTTATAGATGTGCGAACATCGGGTTTTGTTGGCGAGCTCGCTTTTGCACAGCAGATAGGTTTCGCTGTCCTCAGAGTCGTGCTGTTGTCCGATCCAGTTGAAACGGTTCATGAATTGTTGGTGGGATCGGCGGTTGCTCCACAGGCTCCATTCCAAATGCTCAACGGGGCCGAAGGTGCTCCAGTTGGAACTCACGTCAATAACGATGCATTTGTCTTTGCCGGGGGCGGAGCGCAAACCACGCCCCACGGTTTGCCCCCAGAGCACTTTGGACAGGGTCGGGCGCAAATGAACGATGATGTTACACAGCGGATTGTCCCAGCCTTCGGCCAATACACCGACGGAGACCATGGCTTCGATCTCACCATTTTCGTGCTGGGCCAAAAGTTCCATGCGCTCTTTCAGCGGCGTTCCCGCGGTGATGATCGCACCCTTGATACCATTGAGCTCAATGGTTTCAAGTGTCGCTTCGGCGACGCTGATGTCGGAACAAAACCAGGCAGAGATCGGCTGGTCGACTTTTTCGCGCTCTTCCTTGTAGCTCCACATGGCGTAGTCGATCATTGAGGATTTGATGATCGCGGGCGATAGCTTTGCCACCGGGAAATCGCCAGAGCTGACATCAATGTCGTTGATTTCCAGATCATGGACGAAGTGGGGGCGATAGATCGGCTGAACCAACACGCCTTCGTTGATCAGGTCGTTGATGTTGGCGCAATCAATGATCGCATCAAAGGCGAGGTTGAGCTGATCACGTTGGTCGTTGGTGCTGCGTTCTGGTGATGCGGTGAGGCCGACGAAGTGAGCTTCGGGTTTTCCGGCTTCGTGAAAGCGGTCGATGATGCGCTTGTACGCTACGCCATTGGGAGAAACCCGGTGGGCTTCGTCGACGATGATCAGGTCGGCTTTGGAGATGGCATCATCCAACATTTCCTTGGCACGCATGTTGGTGGACAGCAAAATGTCGTAACCGTCAAAAGCATCGCCCGTGTCAGATGCTTTCAGTTTGTGCACAGAATGCTTTTTACTCAGTGCGCGTTGGAGTTGCTCCAACAGCACCAGACGGTGGCACAGCACGATGATTTTTTGGTCCGGGTAGAAACGCTCAACAATTTCGCTGGCGAGCACGGTTTTACCTGCGCCCGTGGGGGCCTTGAGGATAAATTTCTTATATTGTTTCAAAATCATCGGAAATTGATCGATGATTTCTTGTTGCCAGTTTCTAAGCTGCATAAGGGACCAGTTCGTTAGAATAGCTATTGGGCGATAGCAGGGGAGGCGCAAACGGCTATTCTATCTCATGACTTGAGATAAAAGGCAATAAATGAGAACGGAGAATTGGTATTGGGAGCGTTTTTTTTGTTTTGTTGGGTATATTTTGAAAAACATAGTGCCATGTGTCTACGTGGTAATGATGCGTTCCGGTGGGAAGGAAACGCAAACAGCGGTGCCTTGCCCTTTTTTACTGAGTATTTTCATTTCCCCGCCATGCAGCTGTATGAGGGCTTCAGTCAAAGGCAAACCGAGGCCTGTGCCTTCGTGTGTTCTGGACAAGGACCCATCAACCTGACCAAAACGAGACCGAGCAAGTTCAATTTCTTCCTCCGTCATGCCAAGCCCAGTATCCGTAACGGTGACAGACAAGGATTCATTGCCGTTCATGTCTGCTTTTAATGTGACCGTTCCACCGGGTTCAGTGAATTTGGTTGCATTGGTCAAGAGATTGAACAGGATTTGTTTGATACGGCGCTTATCACCAAACAACAACGGCGTGTTCCAATCCACGTGGTTTTCAAGTTTTATCTGCCCGCTTTCTGCACGGGGTTGCGCCAACGTTGTGATTTGTTGGCAAAGTTCTGGCAAATCGATGGTGTCTTCGTCGAGTGTAAAGGCACCGGCTTCGATGCGTGACAGGTCCAAAATATCATTGATCAGTTCAAGCAGGTGAGAACCTGATTCGTGAATGTTGTTGATGTATTCTGCGTATCTTTCATCCCCCAGGCTGCCAAAAATTTCAGATTGTATTGCACTGGAAAAACCAATGACAGCGTTCAGCGGGGTTCGAAGTTCGTGGCTCATATTGGCTAAAAATTCCGATTTGGTACGGTTCGCCACTTCCGCATTATTTTTTGCAGCGGTCAGTTCATTGGTCCGATCATCGACCAGCTCTTCAAGATGGCGGTGGTAGGTGTCCAGTTCTTTCATGGAGCTTTCGAGATGTTGTGCCATATGCTGCAGGTTGCTGCTGAGTTGCCCGATCTCGTCTTTTGCTGCTTTGGGGCTGGGGACCGATAAATTACCCTTTTCTAAAGCCGATGCGTACTTGCCCACAGCATTCAGCCGTTTGACGGTGCGTCGTGCAGTCCACCCCAAAATCAACAGTGATAGAACCCCAGAGATCATGCTGAACAGTAAAGCGAGATAGGTATTTCCAGCTTCCCGTTTTCCAGATTCATCAAACGCAACATTCATGCTTGCGACCTCAATGCGGGTCATATTCTGGAGTGCCTTATCAATTTTGACATGTAGCTTACTGGCTGTTTTTTGGTATTCGTTAAAAGCGGCTTCTTTTTCAAAATCTTTGATCAGGTAGGTTACGTGCTTAACGGAAGCTGTATATTGGTCGAAGTGGTTGTGAAGGGTGTTAAACAGAGGAATTTCATCGGGATGTTCTTTTTCCAGGGCATCTGCCAATTGAAGCATTTCTTCATGTAATCTTGACTGGCGTTTGCGTATGCTTTCGTCGAGAGCTTTTATTCGAGCAGCTTCTTCCGATGCCAAAATTTCCAAGAGATTTTGATTGAGTGTGGAGAAACTGTTTTTAAGGCTTTCGAGTCTGAGCACCAAAGTTACATGGCCAGCATGGAGTTGGCGTGTGAGTGATTGAGACTCGTTCAAACTTGAAACGGTAAATGCCGTTGCACCCACCCATAAAAAACCGACAAACAACAGCGGAAGCAACATTTGCCATAGGAGTGGTCGGTCATGGTAAGTCATGGTTTCTTCACTCTACTTATTAACTTTAGTTCACTTAGCCTTGTTGGTTCATGTTGCGACTAAGGCAATATTTTGAAGCCTGCTTTACTGAAAACATCTTGAGCTTCTGGACTTTTGAGATATGAAACGAAAGAGGTCATCACTTTGTCATGGCCATTGTCTGCGGTGGGGGCGCCGTAGTAGCGGATTGGGTCATGCCATACAGACGGCACATGCAAAACGGTTTGTAGATCTTCAGTTAGGTTGGTGGAAAACAACATTCCTGCAGTTGCGGCCCCTGCGTTGGCAAGGTCGTTGGACAACAGCGTGATGTGTTTACGAGTACTGATCTTCGATTTGACTTTGTTCCATAAACCAACGGACTGAAGAGCCTGTTTCGAATAACGTCCAAACGGTGCAGTGCCTGGGTCACCAATCAAAAGTTGGGCGATTTTGTCCGTGGCGATATCTTCCCAGGTGGTTATGTTGAGAGGATGATTTCGGGGGTGGGCAAGTACCAGCTCATTACCCCAGAGTTCTTTAACGACCTCAGCCTTTATGTGCCCGTTTTTTGTGAGCTCTTTCATCCACATTTCATTGGCTGAAATAAAATAGTCGGGGGTGATCATGCCGCCCTTGATGCCTTTGGCCAGACGTCCTGAGGATTTACAGATATAGGAAAAGGAAATGCCGTGGCGCTGGGCAAATATTTCTGCGGCTTTTTTGATGGTTGTGCAGGTCGAATTGGCGGCGGCAATGGTGCGGGTTTGTGGCTCTTGCGCGGATACGTCCTGATTGGAGCAGAGCACGCCAATACAAATGATTCCGATGCTTTTTCCCCATTTCTGGGCGTGTTCCGTGCAAACCGTCATGGCGCTTTGCACCACTTGATATAAACGAAATGCTTGTATGTGGTCCGCCAATCTCACCCCCCCCAGGTTGTAGAAGTAAACGCCATGTCAATAGATTGAGCAAAAAGCTTTATCTGGTTTCCATATGGTCTTGTGCCCGTAATGGTCGTGTTATCATCATACACAAATATTTTAGAACGTCATTGATAGGATTGAAGCTATGGTGTGAAAAAATGCGTAGACCCAAAATTATCGATTATGGTGCGATTCTTGATCCAAATGGCGCACTAACCAGTGGGGCTGAATGTTCCAACTTTACTCAATTTTTTGTGAACACATAAGGAACATATGTTATTTTATTGTTTTATATCAATATATTAAAAAAAGTTTTGACAACAAGAACAAAATAGGTACATCCTGGCTTCATTGAACATCTGGAAACGTTATGAAAGATTGGAGCTAGGGGATCATGTCGCAATCAGCTTTACGCTTAGTGGAGAAAAACTCCGTGGATAAAAACAAAGCGCTGGAAGCCGCCGTCTCACAAATTGAGCGCGCTTTTGGCAAGGGCTCGGTGATGAAACTGGGCCAACGCGAAACCGTGGAACATGAAGCCATCTCTACGGGTTCGATTGGTCTGGATATCGGTTTGGGTATCGGTGGCCTGCCTAAGGGCCGCATTGTTGAGGTTTATGGGCCTGAAAGCTCCGGTAAAACCACCTTGGCACTGCATGTTGTAGCCGAGGCACAAAAAACCGGTGGCACCTGTGCCTTTGTTGATGCCGAACACGCACTTGACCCGATTTATGCCAGGAAACTGGGCGTTAACATTGACGAATTGCTAATCTCGCAGCCCGATGGCGGTGAGCAAGCATTGGAAATCACCGACACTTTGGTACGTTCCGGCGCTGTGGATGTGTTGGTGGTGGACTCGGTTGCTGCCTTGGTGCCACGTGCTGAGTTGGAGGGCGAAATGGGTGACCACCACGTTGGTCTGCAAGCCCGCCTGATGAGCCAAGCATTGCGTAAATTGACGGCATCTGTGGCGCGCTCGGGCACGCTGGTGATCTTCATCAACCAAATCCGCATGAAAATTGGTGTGATGTTCGGCAACCCCGAAACCACCACGGGCGGTAACGCATTGAAGTTCTACAGCTCGGTTCGCATGGAAATCCGTCGCATCGGTGCGATCAAAGATCGTGATGAAGTGGTCGGCAACCAAACCCGGGTCAAAGTGGTCAAAAACAAAATGGCCCCGCCATTCAAAATGGTCGAATTCGACATCATGTATGGCGAAGGCGTCTCCAAAATGGGTGAATTGCTCGATTTGGGCTTAAAAGCCGAATTGGTGGAGAAATCCGGTTCCTGGTTCTCGTGTAACTCGGTGCGTATCGGTCAAGGCCGTGAGAATGCCAAAAACTACCTGCGTGAAAATCCAGAAATGGCCGAAGAGTTGGAACGCCAAATCCGCGCCAATGCAGGCTTGATTGCCGATGAAATGCTGGTCGGTGGTCCTGATAGCGATCCCGCCGATGATGCTGAGGAATAAGTCTAGCCTCAGATAACCCGTTGCCGCATGATCCCCATGCGCAGGGCGCGGCCCCAATGAACGACATTCCAGATCGTTTGGGGCCGCGTTTTCGTTGAAAATCGGCCCTGCTTAGGGGCTGGGAGAGTGGACAGGGGGCATGATCCCTAGTAAAAGCAGTTTTCGGCCTTTTTGTGGGGATATACTCTGCTTTTAGGGTCACAGAAACTCAATACGAACCAGTCGGACACACAGCATATGCAAACCGCCAACGACATCCGCAAGGCCTTCCTCGACTTCTTTGCCAAGAATGATCACCAAGTGGTGTCGTCGAGCCCCCTTGTGCCGCACAATGATCCGACCCTGATGTTCGTTAACGCCGGTATGGTGCAGTTCAAAAACGTTTTTACAGGCATGGAAACGCGCGATTATAGCCGCGCCACCACATCACAAAAATGTGTCCGTGCAGGCGGTAAGCATAATGATTTGGAAAACGTCGGTCACACGGCACGCCACCACACGTTCTTTGAAATGCTGGGTAACTTCTCGTTCGGTGATTATTTCAAAGACGATGCCATCGATATGGCGTGGAACCTGATCACCAAGGAATACGGCCTGGACAAAGACCGTCTGTTGGTCACGGTCTATCACACAGACGATCAAGCGTTCGACATCTGGAAAAAAGTTGCGGGTCTGCCGGATGAGCGCATCATCCGTATCCCGACCTCTGATAATTTTTGGTCCATGGGCGACACCGGTCCGTGTGGCCCGTGCTCTGAAATCTTCTACGACCATGGTGATCACATCTGGGGTGGCCCTCCGGGCACACCGGAAGAAGACGGTGACCGCTTTGTTGAGATCTGGAATCTGGTATTCATGCAATATGAACAGGTTGATGCCGACACCCGGGTTGATCTGCCGAAGCCGTCCATCGACACTGGTATGGGCTTGGAACGCATTGCCGCCGTCATGCAAGGCAGCCATGACAACTACGACATCGATTTGATGCGTGCCCTGATCGAAGCCTCTGCCGGTGAAACCAATACCGACCCGGATGGTGATCACCGCGTATCCCACCGCGTTATTGCCGATCACCTCCGCGCCAGTGCGTTCTTGATTGCCGATGGTGTGTTGCCCAGCAACGAAGGTCGCGGTTATGTATTGCGCCGGATCATGCGTCGTGCCATGCGCCATGCCCATATGATTGGCGCGACCGATCCGGTTATCTACAAACTGTTCCCGGCACTGCAAGCCAAGATGTCGGCCGCATTTCCGGAATTAAACCGTGCTGAAGCGTTGATCACTGAAACTTTAAAGCTTGAAGAAACACGCTTTAAGAAAACCTTGGATCGTGGCTTGAAGCTGCTGGATGAAGCCACAGGAGATATGGCTGAGGGTGGTGAACTTGACGGTGAAACGGCCTTCAAGCTTTATGATACCTATGGCTTCCCATTGGATTTGACCCAAGACGCGCTGAAGTCCAAGGGCATTGCCGTGGATGAAGACGGTTTCAATACGGCCATGGAAAAACAAAAAGCTGCCGCACGCGCCAGCTGGTCCGGTTCCGGTCAAGCGGCGACGGAAGAAGTCTGGTTTGATCTGCGTGACGAAATTGGTGCCACCGATTTCTTGGGCTACAAAACCGAAGAAGCCCAGGGGCAAGTCACTGCCATTGTTAAAGATGGTGCACGTGTGGATGAGGCCGCAGCGGGTGATGAAGTCATGTTGGTTGCCAACCAAACCCCGTTTTATGGGGAGTCCGGTGGTCAGATGGGTGACGTTGGTATTGTCACGGCTGATGGTCTGATTGTTGACATTACCGATACGCAAAAGAAATTGGGCGATGTTCACATTCATGTGGGTAAAGTCAGTGAAGGTACATTAAAGGTAGGCGATGAAGTCACACTGAGTGTGAACGCGACCAACCGTGCTGCGATCCGTGCCAACCACTCTGCCACGCACCTGTTGCATGCTGCGATGCGTGATGCACTGGGTGATCATGTCACGCAGAAGGGCTCGATGGTGTCCAGCGAGCGGCTGCGTTTTGATGTGAGCCACCCCAAAGCGGTTACATCTGAAGAGCTGATGGCAATTGAGTTGGCTGTAAACTCTCAAGTGCGCACCAACACTGAAGTTACCACCCGTTTAATGGCACCGGAAGAAGCCGTGGAAGCAGGCGCGATGGCTTTGTTTGGTGAAAAATACGGTGACGAAGTCCGCGTGGTGTCCATGGGCACGGAAAACGACAAGGATTACTCGGTCGAACTGTGTGGTGGTACCCATGTGACCCGCACGGGTGATATTGGCTTGTTGAAAGTTGTCTCAGAAGGTGCAGTGGCATCTGGTGTCCGCCGGATTGAAGCCCTGACTGGTGCGGCGGCGGTTGAGTATTTGGAATCTCAAGAAGCTGCATTGCAATCTGCGGCGGCCGTATTGAAATCGGCACCTGCCGATGTGCCGACCCGTGTTCAGCAGTTGGTTGAAGATCGCAAAAAAATGGAACGTGAAATTGCGGATCTGCGCAAGAAGCTGGCATCCGGTGGTGGATCGGGTGCTGCCCAAGAAACCAAAGAGGTCGCGGGTATTAAGTTCGCCCCAAAACTGTTGAAAGACGTTCCAGGTAAGGAACTCAAAGGCTTGGCTGATGACATGAAGGGACAAATTGGTTCCGGTGTTGTGGCTTTGGTTGGCGTGTCTGATGGCAAAGTGTCGCTGGTTGTCGGTGTAACCGAAGATCTTACCAGTAAAATCAGTGCTGTTGATTTGGTCCGCGCAGGCTCTGCAGCCGTGGGCGGTAAAGGTGGTGGCGGTCGTCCTGATATGGCGCAAGCCGGTGGCCCCGATGCTGATAAAGCCCAAGCAGGCTTAGATGCTATCGAAGCTGCGTTAGTAGGCTAATTCGAAAAATATTTTCCCGGGGTAGTCCCAAGTGCTTTTTTGAACATGGTGATGAAGGCGCTTTGGCTGGCGTAGCCGAGATCCAGTGCAATGCTGACGACAGCTTCTCCGGCTGCGAGGCGTTCAAGTGCAGCCATGAGACGGGCTTGTTGTCGCCAGGCGCTGAAGGTCATACCTGTTTGTTCCGGAAATAGCCGTGCCAAGGTACGTACGCTGGCACCACATGTCTTTGCCCAATCGGTTTGGGAGCGTTTGTCCGCTGGATCAGCGATGATTGCTTCTGCCACTCGGCGCAGACGTTTGTCGGTGGGCATGGGTAAGTGCAGGGGGACAGTGTCGAGGGACTGTACTGAATCGACAATCACGTCAATAACGCGACCTTCTGGCCCATCTTCGTCATAAAGGTCAGGGAAGGTGCTGGCGTGACGTAGAAGCTCTTGCAGCAAAGGTGGTACGGATACTACGGAACAAGTTTTGGGTAATTTTGCCAGAAGCCCTGGATCAAAGAAGACATTCAGCATGCGGCAATCGGTGATGGTTTTGACGCCGTGGTCCATTTTGCTGGGGACCCATACAGCACGATTAGGTGGCACCACCCATGATCCACTGTCCGTGGACACCAACATCACACCACGGTCAGCATAGACCAGTTGCTCACGATTGTGGTGGTGAACAGGGCCATCGTCACCGCGCTCGATGAATTTTGGGCGGATCACTACAGAGCGTGGAATGTCGCGGGTGTCCAAGATGACACCAGGAATGGATGATATGGGACGTTGTTTTGGCATATTTGCGATATAAATTGTCTGAATTGTGTGTATAAGCCTAGTACACAACTTGGGTATTTTCAAATTATTCTAAAACACAAAAAAGTCCCTGGAGACATGAATGTCTGTACAGCCTACTTCGCTCTGGAAACGTCCCGAAGTTTTGTTGATTTTGATGTCTATTGCCTTGCCACTGAGCTTTAGCACATGGCAGGCCTTGCTCAACAACTTCACCATTGAGCGCGCACAGTTTACCGGGGTGGAAATTGGTATCTTACAAAGCTTGCGAGAAGTCCCGGGTTTTTTGGCCTTTGGGGTGATTTTTTTGTTGTTGGTTGTACGTGAACAGCCCTTGGCATTTATGGCCTTGGTGCTATTGGGATTGGGAACGGCTGCAACGGGCTTTTTCCCGTCAGAGCTGGGGCTTTACGTCACCACGGTGATTATGTCTATCGGCTTCCACTACTTTGAAACTTTGCGCCAGTCTTTAGCACTGCAATGGCTGGATGTGGACAAAGCCCCAGTTGCCATGGGGCGGATGGTGTCTGCAGGATCGTTTGCGGGATTGATCGCCTTTGGTCTGATCTGGTTGAGCTTGGATGTTTTGAAGGTTGATATGGTTTGGGTATACGTCGCGGGTGGTGGTTTGACGTTGATCATCACGCTGTGGTGTTGGCTGGCCTTCCCACGCTTTGTCGGCAAGGCCGAGCAACACAAACACTTGGTTCTGCGCAAACGGTATTGGCTGTTTTATGCGTTAACCTTTTTGTGGGGGGCTAGACGTCAAATTTTTGTGGTGTTTGCTGGGTTCTTGATGGTGGAAAAATTCGGCTTTGATGCGGCAGCGATGAGTTTGATGTTCCTTGCCACCAGCGCCATGGCAATTTGGTTCTCGCCCAAAGTTGGGCGGATGATTGGTAAGTTGGGTGAACGCCGGGTATTGATTATCGAATACAGTGGCTTGGTCGTGGTGTTTTTGGCCTATGCGTTTGTTGACAATGCATGGATTGCGGTGGGGCTCTATTTACTTGATCATTTGTTTTTTGCCATGTCCTTTGCGTCGAAGACATACTTCCAAAAAATTGCCGATCCCCAAGACATTGCCTCCACTTCTGGTGTGAGCTTCACCATCAATCACATTGCCGCTGTGGTGATCCCGGTCGTTTTTGGTGCCATCTGGGTGAACGATCATGCTTTGGTGTTTTTGGCTGGTGCTGGAATGGCGATGGGGTCGTTGATGTTGGCATTTTTGATCCCACATAATCCCGCTGAGGGGCGTGAAACGGTTTTGTCTGCCGTGAAGCAACCTTCCGCTGCAGAATAAAAAATCCAATTTTAAATTGGAGACTTGGGTCTCGTGAACCGTGACGCTATAGTCGCGGTGTAAGGTGGTGGCATCAATCATGATGCGGCCCGACCACCCGCTTCACAGACGACCTAAGTTCAGGGAAAGAGGGCATTGGTTCACGTTCTACTCATTGAAGATAATGAACAGGTTCGCGCCTCGCTGGAATCTGCATTGACAAGTATGGGACACACGGTCAAGACCGCCATTAATGGGCGTGAGGGTGTTGAGGTCTTTAAGCTGAGCCACTTTGATTTGGTTATTACCGACCTTATCATGCCCGAAAAAGACGGTGTTGAAACCATCTTGGAATTGAAGGTCGTGCAGCCAGATTTAAAAATTATCGCCATTTCTGGTGATAAGAAGAATCTCGATGTGATGGACACGACTTACGAAATTGGAGCCACATGTGCCCTGACCAAACCCTTTTCCATGAGAGATTTAGAGACTTGTGTAGATCGAGTGTTGGCAAAATCAGCGGATTGAGTCGATCAGTTCAGTGTGTCTGATTTGATTCGCATGCGTTTGATACGGTCAGGCTTGCCAGAAATCTGGCCGTTGGCGTTCTTGTTGCCCTTTTTCAAAGCGTCTACAAATTCCATGCCTTTGGTAACTTGCCCCCAAATGGTGTATTGACCGCTCAAGTGTGGGGCATCGCCCAGCATGATGAAAAACTGTGAATCGGCGCTGTTGATGGAGCGCGCGCGGGCCATGCCCAAAACACCACGCTCAAATTTTTCTTGAGAAAACTCAGCAGGAAGGTTGAAACCACTGCCGCCACGTCCGGTACCATCCGGGTCACCACCTTGAGCCATAAAACCTTCGATAACACGGTGGAATTTCAGTCCATCGTAAAACCCTTTGCGCACCAATTCTTTGATCCGTTGGACATGAATGGGCGCAAGATCGGGGCGCATCGTGATGACCACTGTACCTGCAGGAATCTCCAACAGCAAAATATTGTCATCACTGTTAAGGTTTAAGTTGGTCTCACCGGTGCCTTGGTAAAGGCTCATGGCGCCGTCCGATTGGACGGCACCTTGAGACGTTAAAAACCAAACACCCGTGGCGATGGCTATGACAATCAATGCAAGTACAACGAGGCGCATTGTGTTGCGCCTTATTGTGCGTCAGCAGCAACTTGCATTTTGACGATGACGTCGGGGTCTTCAACAGCACCGTTGGGACCGTCGCCACGTTTGATGTTGTCGATGAATTCCATGCCCTTTACCACTTGGCCCCAGACTGTGTATTGGTTGTCTAGGTAAGGAGCGCGATCAAACATGATGTAGAACTGGCTGTCGCCGCTGTTGATGTCATGTCCGTTGCGTGCCATGCCGACGGTACCGCGTTCAAATGGTGTGCGGGTAAATTCAGCAGGGATATTCACGCCAGAACCGCCCATACCGTTACCATCTGGGTCACCACCTTGGGCCATGAAGCCTTCGATGACACGGTGGAACTTTAAGCCATCGTAAAAACCTTCGCGGGTCAATTGCTTGATACGCTTAACGTGCTTAGGCGCCAAGTCATCACGCATTTCGATGACAACACGGCCGTCTTTGAGGTCCATGTACAATGTGTTTTCAAGATCCAGGGCCAGGGCCTCTTCAGACATGATTAAAACTCCGGTGAATAGTGCAGCAAACGCGAGGAAAAAACGTTTCATAGTGTTCCTCAAGATGTGAAAAGAAAAACGAGCAGGGAAATTAGCACGGAGTGCACAAAACCAAAACCCCGCCGTAGGGCAGGGCATCAATTTTAGGAAAATATCTGGATTAATCGAAAAGTGCGTCGATTTCGTCCTGGCTGATGGAACGTGTTGGGTCAAGCGCCGGGCCGTTGAGCAATTCCTCATCGGCAGTCTTTTCGTTGCCTTTGACTTCGACTTTTTCAATCTCAGCACGGCCCCAGAGTTCTGTCAGGGCGGCAACACGATCTTCAACATAGGTCAATGACCGGGCAACTTTTGTTACGCGTTGGCCAGTGATGTCTTGGAAGCTACATGCTTGAATGGTGTTCATGTCGTTATTGGCAATGACGTCCAACAATTTCACTTGCTCAGGGTCTTTAATGAGTCCGCGTAGCTTTTGAACAGCATCTTCGTTGCTTTCGGCGCAGGCCATGATCGTATTGGAAGCTTCATCCGTAGCTTGAATCACCGCATCCAATTGATCAGACATGGTGGAAAATTCATGGTCGTCATCTGCGGGGCGTGAAATACTGGCGATTTCTTCACGTACACGGTTGATGTAGTGCAGTAAGCCTTGAAGCTCACTGTAAAGAGCGGCTGAATCTTGTTCTTCAATTGGCGCTGTCATGGCAAGCGCTTCCCCTAAACCGAAAGTATACTGTTACCTTATAGCGATGTTTGTAGCTATAGGTCTATACACTTTAACAGCTAAAACAGTTAAAGGTTGTTAAAAATACCCACTTTTTATGGGATTTCAGTTGTCTGGTGCGTTTGTTTTGTTTGGCATCATAGCCTTCATAGCAATAACTTGGAGCTTGAGTCTCTGTTCTTTGCTCAATTCTTCCAATACTGTTTGCTTTGCCGCACGGACTCTCTGAGCTTCTGCGATGATCTCTTGGCGCGATAGAGAAGCCTTTTTCTCGGGACGATTGTGGATTTCGTCAATTTTGCTATCAAGTTGTTGTTTGATTTCAGTTTGAGTTTGGTGATGGGCCTGGCGTGGTATGCGTTTGGGGGTGTTTGGGCTCTTTGGTGCAGCTTGATTTTCTTCCAAGGCCGAACGTGCGCGTTTGTCTAGGAGCAGAGACATCAAGGCTTTGCTGATTTTAGACATAACTCTAAGGCCTTTCTGGATACAATCTGTGCCGGATCATGGATAGGTTAGCGTGATTCTGTACTGTTTCCAAATTCAGTCATATACGCAGAACCTTAAAATTCAGTTTTGGAGATTGCATTTAACGCAAGTCTGACTAGGATGGGCTCAGATTTCCACCTCCCCAGATTTGGTTGATGGCTTTGTGCTGAGCATCTCGTACAAGGTTCGTTTGTGGCATTGCTGTGGAAGCCGTATTTAATTGCTTTCATAAATGCTTCTTAGAAAATTAATGGCGCTTTAACGCGAAGCGCAGTATGTTGCGGAACATGATGAAAAGAACAAGAAAAGCTAAGATTATCGCCACGCTAGGGCCTGGCCGTTCTTCGGAACAAGACATTGCGGATTTGATTGAGGCAGGTGCCGACGTATTCCGCTTGAATTTCTCTCACGGTGTGCATGAAGATCATCAACGCCGTTATAACGTCATCCGCAGCTTGGAAGAAAAATATCAACGCCCAATTGGTATTTTGATGGACCTTCAGGGTCCTAAATTGCGTGTGGGTGAGTTCGAAAATGATCGTATCCAGTTGACCAAGGGGCAACCGTTCCGTTTGGAACTGACCGATACGAAGGGTAACGAAACGGTAGCTCCACTCCCGCATCCTGAAATTTTCGCGGCTTTGCGCCCGGGTATGGATTTGCTGTTGGATGATGGCAAAATCAGATTACGCGTAGATAAAGTCGGCAAAGATTTTGCTGAGACCGAAGTTGTGTTCGGTGGTGAACTGTCCAATCACAAGGGCGTTAATGTCCCCAGTGCCATTTTGGAATTGTCGCCATTGACTGAAAAAGACCGTGCTGATCTGGAGTATGGTTTGAAACTGGGCGTTGATTGGGTCGCGTTGTCGTTTGTGCAGCGACCATCTGATGTCACAGAAATTAAGAAAATCGTTGGTGACAAAGCCGGTGTAATGGCGAAGTTGGAGAAACCTTCTGCTATTGAGCATCTCCACGGTATTGTTGAATTGGCCGATGCGATTATGGTTGCGCGTGGTGATTTGGGTGTGGAACTTCCCCCCGAAGATGTCCCCGTACAACAAAAACGCATTATCAACGCATGTCGCATTGCCGGTAAGCCGGTGGTGGTGGCAACACAGATGTTGGACAGTATGGTTTCAGCGCCAACTCCAACACGTGCGGAAGCCTCTGATGTTGCAACGGCCATTTATGATGGTGCCGATGCGGTGATGTTGTCTGCGGAAACGGCTGTGGGTGATTACCCTATTGAATCTGTTTCCATCATGGACCGCATTATCAATCGTGTGGAACGTGATCGTCTGTATCGCAAGATTACAGAGGCTGCCCGTGCGGCACCGGAAGCTACGGCAGCTGATGCGATTTCGGCTGCTGCACGTCAAACCGCGGAAACGGTTTCGGCACAAGCCATTGTGTCGTTCTCTTCTACGGGCTCGACCACGTTGCGGATTGCCCGTGAACGCCCCAATGTACCTATTTTGGGTTTGACGCCGAATAAGAAAATTGCCCGCCGTTTGGTGTTAGCCTGGGGTGTTCACTCCATCCGCACCAAAGACGTCGATAGCTTTGGTGAAATGATGGGTAAATCGGTTCGTGTTTCTGAACGCCAGGATTTTGCACAAAAGGGTGACACCATTGTCATCGTTGCGGGTATTCCATTTGGCGTGCCGGGCGGGACCAACATTATGCATATTGCAAAGGTCGAATAGGGCATTTATCAATCTTGTAAATATCCGGCGGCGTTCACATATGGTGTGGACGCCGCTTTCTTTTTTTCCCCGATAGGGCTAGCGTAGATCATCTTTTGGTTCTCACCTCTGTAAGTGTACCTCCCCAATGTTTGAAACTCTGATTGCCATCATTGCACCAGTTTTGATTTGTGCCGCTATTGGTTATGGCTGGGCAAAAATGGGGCGACCTTACAATACTGAGATGGTGACCCATTTGGTTTCGACCATCGGTGTGCCGTGTCTGGTCTTTACCACCTTGGTTAACGTCAACATTGATATGAATGCCCTGGCAAAAATGGCAGGGGCCAGTGTTGCGGCCTTGGTCGTGATGGGCAGCGTCGGCTTTGTCTTTTTGCGGACCTGGGGACAGTCCGTCCCCGCATTTTTGCCATCATTGGTGTTTCCCAATACAGGAAACATGGGGCTTCCTTTGGCGTTGTTGGCTTTTGGTGATGAAGGCATGGCCTTGGCGGTGGCTTACTTCACCGTGTGCATCATTTTTCAGTTTACCGCTGGGGTGGCGGTGAGCACGGGGTCGACTTCGGCGACAGCACTTTTACGGGTGCCCACCATTTATGCCATGATTTTGGCGCTTGCGTTTAAAATTTCCGGTACGGTGGTTCCAGACTGGGCAGGTAATACGGTTGAAATCCTCAGCGGTTTCACCATTCCACTGATGCTTATTACATTGGGTATTTCCTTGCAGCAGTTAAAAATTGGTGACATGGGAAAAAGCCTGACCATCGCCCTAATGCGCATGGGGATGGGGTTTGCAGTGGCTTTAATCTTAGCAGAGGTTCTGGATTTTGAAGGGGCTATGAAAGGCGTGCTGATTTTGCAATCTACATTGCCTGTTGCTGTCTTTAATTATCTGTTTGCGGCGCGTTACGACACCGAACCCGAAGCCGTGGCCGGGTCGGTGGTGTTGTCAACGGTGATTTCCTTTGCCACGTTGCCAGCATTAATGTGGTTTGTCCTGTGAGCCATACGAACATCCCCCATATTGGCCGTGATCTTGGCTTGTTGTTTGTCCTCGCAATGATCTGGAGCTCTTCGTTCACAGTGATCAAGGTCGGTGTGGAAACTGTGCCACCTATCACCCTGGCGATGCTTCGTGTGGTGGTTGGTGCTGTGGTTTTGTATGTGTGGCTGAAAGCCAAAGGTCATAAACTGCCAACCGCGCCAAAGGTTTGGTGGTCGTTCTTTTTGATCGGTTTGTTGGGCAATGCGGTGCCGTTCAGTTTGATCAACTGGGGGGAGCAGCACATTCCGTCTGGTTTGGCCGCCATTGTGATTGCGGCGATGCCTTTGGCTGCGTTGGTGTTAGGGCGGGTCTTTTCCGATGAAGTTCTCAACGCCCGGCGGATTGTTGGTGTGTTGGTGGGCTTCGGCGGTGTGATCGTGCTGATGGGACCAGAAGAACTGCTTGCCCTGGGAGATCAAGCTTTGCGTCAATTGGCCGTGGTAATCGCTGCGATTTGTTATGCGATTGCAGGCATCTTGGTGCGGAAGTTACCCACCGCTAAGCCATTGGAGCATGGAACGGGCGTGTTGATTGCCTCTGCTGCCGTGTTGGTGCCGATGTCATTGGCTTTTGAGCAACCCTTGGCGGTGGACTACACTTGGACATCTGTTTGGGCGGCGGTCTATTTGGGTGTCTTCCCAACAGCATTGGCGACGGTGTTGCTGATTATTGTCATTGCATCACGCGGTGTGACATTCTTGGCGCTGAACAATTACTTGATCCCATTGATGGGGGTGGCGTGGGGGTATTTGTTCTTGAACGAAGCCATCACTGCCGAAATCATCACAGCGCTTGTGATGATCTTTACGGGAATTGCTATCGCCAGTACTGGGCCAGCAACTCGGACCAAGGCTTAACCGTAGAGTGCTTTTAAGGCATCACCATATACATCTTTGATTTTATGACGCCGCACTTTTAGGGTCGGTGTCATTTGCGCGTTATCAATGCTGAACGGTTCTTGTGCAATGATGAACTTGCGCACCTTTTCAATGTTTGAAAGTTGCTTGTTCACGTGTGTCACGGAAGTTGAGAGCGCTTTGTGTAGGTCTTCGTCAGTTGCAAGATCTACCAAGTTATTAGGCTTGCTGTTTTCCTGGGCCCATTCTTTTAACCAGTCTTGGTCCGGTACCAACAACGCCACCAAGTGTGGACGCTTGTCACCAAAGACCATAGCCTGTGCGATTTGAGGCTCAAGTGTAAGAATTCCTTCGACCCTTTGCGGGGCTATGTTGTCACCGCCGGAATTGACGATGATGTCTTTTTTGCGATCCGTGATGTGTAGATGTCCATCTTCATCAATGATGCCGATGTCACCAGTGTGGAGCCAGCCATCAACAATGGCGGCATCGGTGGCGGGACTATCGCGCCAGTAGCCGTTCATCACCAGCTCACCTTTGACCAAAATTTCGCCGTCTTCGGCAATGCGAACTTCGGTGTCGGGGAAGATTGGGCCGACACCGTGCATTTTAACTTTTTCAGGTACATTGGCGCTAACCACCGGACCAGATTCCGTTTGTCCATAGCCTTGGAGAATACGAATGCCGATGGCGGTGAAGAACAATCCGATATCAGGGTTGAGGGGAGCGCCACCGGAGACAAAGGCTTTAAGACGGCCTCCAAACTTTTCGCGAACCTTCGCGCGTACCAAGCGTTCAAGTACGGCGTTCTGAACTTTTTCCCAAAAACTTAAAGAGTTAGAGGCTTCAAACATTTTGACGCCGAGTTCGACAGTTTTGTTGAACAGCTTTTCTTTTTTACCGCCTTGCTTTTCGACGCCGCGGGAAATGCGGGCATGCATCATTTCATAAAGCCTTGGCACCGCCATCATGATGGTGGGTTTCACTTCTGCCATGTTGTTCAAAAGCTGGTCGGCACCTTCTGCATAATAAATTTGTGCCCCCAAAGCCATTGGCCAGAACTGACCGGCGGTGTGTTCATAGCTGTGAGACAAAGGCAGGAATGACAAAAACACTTCATCGTTCAGGCCCAATTTTTTTAAGACATAAGTCGCACCGCTAAGATTGTGCATTATGGATGCATGGCTGAGCATCACCCCTTTGGGGGTTCCGCCTGTGCCGGATGTGTAAATGATACAGGCGGTGTCGTATTTGTTAAGCTGCACAGCCTCTTCTGAAATGTTGGTTTGGGTATGACCGCCACGGTTCAGTGCGGCTTGCCAACTCAAAACATCCAGGTTGAGGCTTTGTTTCAACTCCATCTCTTCGATCATCACCGCAAAGTGGGTGAGATCTGAGAGATGTCCCGCTTGCAATGCTTTTTCGGCAAGTTTAGGGGTGGAAATGATCATCCCCACAGCTTGGGAATGTTCGACGATGTGGCGGTGATCATCCACGGTATTGGTGGTATAGGCAGGGACTGTGATGCCGCCAGCTGCCATAATCGCCATATCGGCAATCAGCCATTCGGGGCGATTTTCGGATACCAATACGACGCGTTCGCCGTTTTTGACGCCCAAAGCTTGAAGCCCGCGTGCCAATTCCGTGACCTGCATGGCCACTTCACGCCACGTAAGGGCATGCCACTTTCCATCACGTTTGGCCCACAAAAACGGGTGTTCGCCGTGTTTTTCCACCTGGTCGAAGAACATTGAGACCAGGTTGGGCCAGTTTTGTGTCGTCATGGTCGATAATCCCCACATTGCGTATTGTGCTGAAGCACATTCCAACCTTATATCAGGTTATCGGTCAAGATGGCCTTTTAGGAGAAGAAAACATGGCGCAAACCGCAGAACTCCCCCAATGGGACCTTTCACACCTCTATTCTGGGCCTGATGATTCTCAGCTCGAATCCGATTTAGAAGAGGCAATGAAACGTTCAAAGAGCTTTGCGGATAACTATGCGGGGAAGCTTGCGGGCCTCAGTGGTGCTCAATTCGGCACTGCGATTGCTGAATACGAAGTAATCTCGGAAATTCTCCACAAAACCATGAGCTACGGCCAACTGCTGTTTTCCGTCAATACTGGCGATGGTGAAGTGGGGCGATTTTATCAAACCCTACAAGAACGTGTGACCGAGATTTCGTCTGATACCTTGTTTTTCACCTTGGAAATCAATCGCCTTGAAGATGGTGTCTTGGCTGAAAAGCTCAAAGACGATGCTTCTGCACGTTATCAGCCATGGCTCGGTGAAGTGCGTATGTATCGTGATCATCAGCTCAGCGATGATATTGAAAAGTTGTTGTTGGAAAAATCCGTCACCGGGCGGTCTGCCTGGGTGCGGTTGTTCGAAGAAACCTTTGCCGATATGCGTTTTGACGTTGAGGGCGTGGGCGAAGGCCTGACCCAATCAGAGGTCTTAAACTTATTATCGGATAAAGATGAAAATAAACGCAAAGCAGCATCTGCTGGATTTGGTAAAGTCTTAGACAGTAATGTTCGCTTGCTGGCTTTGATCACCAATACGCTGGCCAAAGACAAAGACATCGAAGACCGCTGGCGTAAATATGAACGCCCAGTATCTGAACGCAACCTATCCAACCAAGTTGAAGACGAAGTGGTGGATGCGTTGGTGTCATCGGTGCGCTCACAGTACGCCAATTTGGCCCATCGCTATTACAAATTGAAGGCTAAGTGGTTTGGTAAAGAGGTTCTGGATTATTGGGACCGCAATGCGCCGCTGCCTGATGACAGTGCAGCCAAGTTTAAATGGGATCAAGCCAAATCCATGGTGTTGGATGCCTATCATGCGTTTGAACCTTCGATGAAGGACGTCGCCGGACGGTTCTTTGATGAGGATTGGATTGATGCCAAACCTCGTGAAGGCAAAGATTCAGGTGCGTTCTCGCACCCGGTCGTACCCAGTGTGCATCCATATATTTTGCTGAACTTCCATGGCAAAGCCCGTGATGTGATGACTTTGGCACATGAATTGGGCCATGGCGTTCATCAAGTCTTGGCGGCTGATCAGGGCGCTTTGATGGCAGACACTCCGTTGACAACGGCGGAAACAGCTTCAGTCTTTGGTGAGATGCTGACGTTTCGTAAAATGGTGGATGGTGAACAAGACCCGGCGCGTCGTCGTATCTTGTTGGCGGGCAAAGTTGAAGACATGCTCAACACCGTTGTGCGCCAGGTGGCCTTCCATGAATTTGAGCGTCATGTCCATGATGAACGTAAAAAAGGTGAGCTGTCGGTTGAACGTCTGGGGGAAATCTGGATGGAGGTCCAAGGCGAAAGCTTAGGCCCGGCAATTCGTTTTGATGATAGTTATCAAAATTATTGGGCCTACATTCCACACTTTGTGCACACCCCGTTTTATGTCTATGCCTATGCGTTTGGCGACTGTTTGGTGAATTCGCTTTATGACGTGTTTGCCCAAGGCCATGAAGGTTTTCAGCAGAAATACTTGGAGATGTTGGCCGCTGGCGGCACCAAGCGACATAAGGAGTTGCTGGCCCCCTTTGGCTTGGATGCCAGTGATCCTGAATTTTGGACGCGGGGTCTAAAAGTGGTGTCGGGCTTTATTGATGAGCTGGAGATGCTCAACTAAGAATGAGCTGTGGTTAAATCCTTGCTTACAAGCCCTTAGGGAACTGTTAGGGTTAAGTGTGTTAAACATATATTTACGCTGTCGGGGTGATTCTCATCTGTCAGCGCCACTTGTGCACTATATATAATATAGAATTACACGCAGAAAACCTGCAGAGCCCAGCGGATTTCGAAGATGTTCGAACTCGAAGACGATCCATATGAAGGTGGAGGCACCATTCAGGTTGCACACCGTTCGACAGCTGCAACAAAGACCATTATTCGGTCAACGTTGGACCTGATGATGCGTCATGGGTTGCTCACGCGTGATAAAAAAACCGCCAAGCTGGATGATGATATTAAAGAGCTGGTGCGTGAAATCGAAGTGGTGGTCCGCACCAATCTGCTTAATCATGGAAACGAAGTCGCCGAACATCTCCGCAAGGAACAGCCGCTTTATGCGCAAAACAAGAGCACGGATAAACCGGTTGATCAAAAGGCCGAAGCTCCCGAAGAAACAGGTAATCGTTCAAAGTTCCTGTTGCGTTTGATTGCTGGGCGGTTCTCACATCTGTTTGCCGACCCAGAAAACCCTATATTCCCGCGCGAAGTGGTCATGGGGTTTGATAATTATCTGGATAAACTGCTGGGCGAAGTTCTTTACAGTGAACTTAATGTTGAAGCTCAAGAACTGCTGAGCCAGTTCCAGACGGATGATGATGGTGAGATCTGGAAGATGATCGGTGCCAATGATCGTCACAAACGATTTGCCTATAACATCTTGATCCGTATTTTGTTGAAATTTGAAGATTTCGATTGGGCGCGTCGCAATTTTATCTCCATCCTGAACAATGTGACCGAACGAAAATCAGGGTTCTTGTTTGAAGACCAACACTTCCAACTGCTGTTTACGGCGTTGTTCTCTGATCTCTTCAGGGCTTTGTGGGATGATGAAGAAAGCCTGAAACTAGACTTTATGTTTGGTGAAGGAACAGCAGACCGTCTCGACGGTATCCGTGATCACTTTAAAGTCTATAAAGCTGAAGTCATGGAACGTGTCCGTGCCCAAAATGCGGTAGCCAAGGCGGGCTAGCTCTCGCCTTCGTCTTCCAGGCTGCACGGCTCATCACAAATACGTAAAAGGTTCATCGTCGGTCCCGATCCTACGGGTGCGATTTGAACAGGTATGAAGTTTCCGTCTCGGCTGAGATAAAAGTCATAGGCTGCTTTGTTCCAGATTTTTTGGTGACGTTTTTTAAAACCAGCCACGGGGATGGGCTTTATGCGCACCCGATACGTTTCATAAATGGTGTCTCGAACATTACGGGTTGCAGGACCTAGATAGGTGATTTTGGCATCGAACCGTCGACGCCCATCAAAGCCTTTGAGAACGGCTTCTTTCGGACCGCCTTCAAAATGTGAACGTATGGTCGCCATCAATTGTGGGATTAATGTGAGCGGATCATTGACGTCCACACGGTGTTTGGGCTCGACCTTTTCAAGAATTTCCGGACCTTTGTCTTTGGGGTTCCAGCGTTCTTCCCACCCAGGAATTGGGGATGTGCCGGTTTTAGCGATGGCTGGGGCAGTGTCGTTTTCGAACGAGATGTCAACCCAGCGTAGGTGTTTTTTGCTGGTGTATTTGGTGTGGTAGTGTTGTGGTTTGTATTCTGCTGACGGTGAAGCCTGGGAGTGAACGATTTGGCCGTGGCTTTGGGCGGTGGCGTCCAAGTCGGTAAAAAATCCCACCAGCCCCCGTGATTCCAAAATGAAATTGTTTTTATAGGTGCCGCCACCGTTCAACATGGAAAGGGTGAAGTCGGCGATGTGAAAGCCGGACCAGTAAGCTTCATAGCGCAAATGAAGCTCTTGTATGTTTTTTGCGGGTTCTGCAGCCCAAGACAACCCCAATGGGGAGGTGCCCAAAAACACAGCCAGAGCTAAACCTAGGGTTTTTAAAGTGTGTGAGAAATGCTTCATGAATCCCAGCATAACCAAGCTTCTGTTGTACGCCAAGTTTGACGTGATAATACATAAAAAAAATCTAATATAGCCCGGAACTTAAGGGCTTTAGCTGCCCAAATGGGTAGGTGTAACATCTGAGGTACCATTAAAAAAAATACATAGTTTTTTCGTTTTTGTGCAACGCAACACTTGTGTAACCCGAAACAAGCGGGCATAAAAATTGACTGAGTAATTTTAGGGATCTCCCAGGTTAAGACGGTTCATTATGAAAATCGCAATTCCAAAGGAGCTCCATCAAGGTGAGACGCGCATTGCTGCATCAGCTGAGATGGTGAAGAAGCTTGTCGGCTTCGGCTTCGACGTAACGGTGGAAAAAGGCGCAGGTGCTGCCGCTTCCATCACCGACAAAGAATTTAAAGACGCGGGCGCAAGTATTGCGGCCAGTGCTTCTGCTGCCTTGAAGGACGCGGATGTGGTGTTGAAAATTCAACGCCCCAGCGCGGACGAGATCAAGCTGATGAAAAAGGGTGCCGTTGTTTGCGCCCATATGTCAGCCTTGACCGAAAAGGCGGATATGGAAGCCATGGCCAAAGCGGGCCTGACGGTATTTGCTATGGAATTGATGCCACGTATTTCGCGGGCCCAGTCCATGGACATCCTGTCTTCCCAATCCAACTTGGCGGGCTACAAGTCTGTTTTGGATGCTTGTAGCGAATACGGATCGGCCATGCCGATGATGATGACAGCGGCGGGCACCATTGCTCCGGCCAAGGTCTTTATCATGGGTGTTGGTGTTGCGGGGCTGCAAGCCATCGCTACGGCCAAACGTTTGGGCGCGGTTGTGACCGCCACCGACGTCCGTCCGGCAACCCGTGAACAGGTTGAAAGCCTTGGCGGCAAGTTCCTTACCGTTGATGAGGAAATGGAAAAAGACGCTGAGACGGATGGTGGCTACGCCAAGCAGATGCCTCCCGAATATTTCGAGAAGCAAAAAGCTGTTGTTGCTGAACACATCAAAAAGCAAGACATCGTCATCACCACGGCACTGATTCCGGGACGTAAAGCCCCGATTTTGGTGACCAAAGAAATGGTGGCCTCCATGGGTGCAGGTTCTGTGTTGGTGGATTTGGCGGTGGAAGCGGGTGGCAATGTCGAAGGTTCAAAGCTGGGCAAAGTGGTGAAGGCCAAAAATGGTGCACGCATCATTGGTCACGCCAATGTGCCGGGTCGTTTGCCCAAAGACGCAAGCCAACTGTTTGCGAAGAACCTCTTCAATTTCCTAAGTCCACATGTGGACAAGGAAGCGAAAACCATCAACTTCGACTTCGAAGATGAAACCGTGTCCGGCACTTGCGTGTGCAAAGACGGCGCACTGGTTCATCCGATGTTGACCGGCAAGGAGGCTTAAGTCATGGACGCAGCTTCAATTGCAGCGCAATCGGGAAAATTGGCTGAAAGTGCCACCGACCTTGCGATACAGGCAAATCAACTGGCAGGTGATGCCGCAATGATGGCCGTACAAACGGCAGCTCCGGCGGAAGGCTTTTCCTTCGTTGCGCTGTTTACGGTTTTCGTGCTGGCGTGTTTTGTCGGCTACTTCGTGGTGTGGAGCGTGACGCCTGCACTGCACTCGCCTCTCATGGGCGTTACCAACGCCATTTCATCCGTGATTATCGTCGGTGCTCTCATCGCCGCGGGTCCGGCCGATATGAACTTTTCGAAGATCATGGGCTTCGTTGCCGTGACTTTGGCCTCCGTAAACATTTTCGGTGGCTTCATTGTGACGCAGCGTATGCTTCAGATGTTCAAAAAGAAAAAGAAATAGGGGGGCGCTGATATGACTGAAAACATGAGCGCTTTTGCTTATCTGATCGCGTCTGTGTGCTTTATTTTGGCACTGCGTGGTCTCTCTCACCCGGAAAGCTCACGTCGCGGCAATATGCTCGGCATCATCGGTATGGTTATCGCCATTGCGACGACCTTGATTGATCCCAACGTGGTCAGCTATCCGGTGATTATTGCGGGTCTTCTGATCGGTGGTGCCATTGGTACCGTTGTGGCTTTGAAGATCGAAATGACGGCTTTGCCACAGTTGGTTGCTGCCTTCCACTCTTTGGTTGGTTTGGCCGCTGTGTTTGTGGCAACCGCAGCTCTTTACAATCCTTTGGCTTATGGCCTTGGCGCACCGGGTTCGATTGCTCCGGCCAGCTTGATTGAAATGGGGCTGGGTACCGCCATTGGTGCCATCACGTTCTCCGGCTCTCTGATTGCGTTTGCTAAGTTGCAAGGCGTGATGAGCGGTGCACCGATCACCTTCCCGATGCAGCACGCTTTGAACGCTGTTCTGGGTGTTGTGATGGTGTTCTTGTTCTATCTGTTTGCAACGACTGAACAATATACCGCATTTTGGATGTTGGCGGCTTTGGCCTTTGTGCTGGGCTTCTTGATCATTATCCCCATCGGTGGTGCGGATATGCCTGTGGTCGTGTCCATGCTGAACTCCTATTCAGGTTGGGCAGCAGCCGGTATCGGCTTTACCTTGGGCAACCCATTGCTGATCGTGACCGGTGCGCTGGTTGGTGCTTCGGGTGCGATCCTGTCCTATATCATGTGTAAAGGCATGAACCGTTCTATCTGGAACGTGTTGTTGGGTGGCTTTGGTTCCGAAACGGGCGGTGCAGCTGCGCCAGCTGGTGGTTCCGGGGGCTCTGTGAAGTCAGGCTCTGCCGATGACGCCAGCTTCATTATGGGCAATGCATCCAAGGTTATCATCGTTCCCGGTTACGGTATGGCGGTGGCACAAGCGCAACATGCTCTGCGTGAAATGGGCGATCTGTTGAAGGATGAAGGCGTTGAAGTCAAATACGCCATTCACCCGGTTGCCGGTCGTATGCCTGGTCATATGAACGTGTTGTTGGCGGAAGCCAACGTGCCCTATGACGAAGTGTTTGAGCTGGAAGAAATCAACTCTGAATTCTCCACCGCAGACGTTGCCTTTGTCATTGGTGCCAATGACGTCACCAACCCGGCCGCGAAAACGGACCCGCAAAGCCCAATTTACGGTATGCCGATCCTGGACGTGGAAAAAGCCGGTACGGTGTTGTTCTTGAAACGTGGTATGAGTTCCGGTTACGCCGGGGTCGAGAACAGCCTGTTCTTCGCCGACAACACTATGATGTTGTTTGGTGATGCCAAAAAAATGACCGAAGAAATTGTTCAAGCTTTAGGGCACTAAGAACGGTTCATCTTCAATGCAAAACGGCGGCTCTTATGGGCCGCCGTTTTTATTCAGAGATATAGCCAACATGAAGACAGATCATATCCTATACGTTTGCATCAATAAAAAGGGTGGTAAGGCTTGCATTGGCCCGAAGTCACGCGAAGTGTTTCGGGCGTTGCGCAAACATGCCAAGGAACGTATCGAGGAGGATGGAGTCGACATTGTGGTGAAGCGCATGGAATGCATGGGCTATTGTGGCGAAGGGCCAAATGTAAAAATTCACGGTGGTCCATTTTTCCACGAAGTCACTGAAGATGATGCAGATTCTATCCTTGATGTGGCTTTGAAGTGCACGTGAATATATTCGCTCTATTCAAAATTGCACTTATCATATACTATCTGGAATCGATGTAATTCGGGCCCACAGATTACAGGTTCCAATGTCTGGCTTTAAGAAAAGTGAAATGGAATTGCTGCGTCAATTTGCGCACGAAGTAGGCAATCCATTGAATACGATGTTAGGCTACGCCAACCTTATCAAGGGCGAATCTGGGAAAAAGCTTTCTAGCACTGAAATCAAAGATTATGCTGATCGGATTGGCAAAGCCACCCGGCGCTTGGCTCAGGTGTGTGAACGGGTTCTTGACGAATCTATCCAGGGGCATTCAATCACGCGCAAGGAACCTTTGGATTTTAATGAATTCTGCATTGAAATTATCGAAACCTTTGAGTTTGATGCCAAGGAACGTGGTGTAAATCTTGATTATGAGATCGCAACTGATTTCCCCATTATGCAGACCGACCCCGTGCTGCTCTATGAGATCATGTCAAACTTGATTGCGAACGGCATCAAATTCACGCCCAAGGGCGGGCACGTGACGGTCAAGGGTGAAGTGAACCGCAAAAACGAAGCCCTTATCCTTGTCGTTCGAGACACTGGCAAAGGCATGCCGACGACCATCATCAACAGCCTGATGAAAGGTGGTCAGGTGACCACATCGTTTGCGCACACCAACCGCAAAGGTTGGGGCGTGGGTATGCAAACGGTTATGGAAAAGGCACAGCTGCTGGGGGGCGAATTGGAAATTGAACGTGCGATGAACGGTGGCACCGTTATGTGTGTTCGTTTGCCGATGGATGAAAGCGTTGCGGCTTAAGCCTTCTTCACAAACTCTGATTTGAGCCCCATCTGACCGATGCCAGATATTTTGCAATCTATATCGTGATCGCCGTCAACCAAGCGAATGTTTTTGACCTTGGTCCCCACCTTTACCACAGAAGACGTTCCTTTGACTTTCAGGTCCTTGATGACCACCACGGTGTCGCCATCAGCTAAGGGGTTGCCCACGGCGTCTTTGATGATGACTGTGCTTTCTTCGGTTGGCGCGCCGTCTTTTGCCCATTCGTGTGCACACATGGGGCAGATCAACATGGTACCGTCTTCATAGGTGTAAGCTTCATTGCATTTCGGGCAACTGGGAAGGTCGGCCATGGGGGCTCCACAAATTGGACGTTAACGAGGTGAACGCCTTTGTCCCTCATTCAGTCACACAATGCAAGTGAGCCCTCAAGCTTAAGGGTTGCGTTTGTTTATGAAGATATTACGTTTTTTGATGGATTTATAATGCATTAGAAATCCAAAAAACCACATCAACAGACCGATTTTTGGCAATATTGGAATGCCCATCAACATGCCCCATAACAATAAGGCGGCCCCAATCCAAAATGCATGAAGATAGCCGTATTTGATTATTGGCTTTGAGGGTTTAGCCGTGGCGACCTTGTTTATTCGCATCTCCAAAAACTCTTCAGGAGATGAAAAACCTTTAGGTAAAGACTGTTTGGGTGGTGTGGTTGGTGAATCGTTCATAAAGCAATCACTATATGACGTTGCTTTAACAAAGGTAAAGTACACATTGCCCAACAAAAAACCCGCCACCTGGCGGGTCTTTCATTTGGAACTTCGGGTTCCCACCCTTACGGGCTAGAAACCTTCACGTTCCAGGCGTTTGCGCTCCATCTTACGGGCACGAGAGACAGCTTCAGCTTTCTCACGGGCACGTTTTTCAGAAGGCTTTTCGAAGTGCTTACGAAGCTTCAGCTCGCGGAAGATACCTTCACGCTGCATTTTCTTCTTCAACACTTTCAACGCCTGATCAACGTTGTTATCACGAACGACAACTTGCACGTTAATCACATCCTTTCAAGTTTGATTTCAGCTAAAAACCAGAGCCAGAAGCCTTGATTTTCAACAGTTTCCGCACCACAGTGGGCAGAACGGTGCGTGTTTTACCACACGTAACCCTATATGTGAAGAGGAGAGCCCATTTCCAAGGGGTTTAATAGGACATGGCCATATTGAAGATTGCGCGTATAGGACACCCAGTTTTGCGTCAAAAATCGGCACCCGTGGACAACCCCACCTCGCCTTACATCAAGCAATTGATCGAAGACATGATTGATACCATGTACGATGCGGGTGGAACCGGGCTGGCAGCACCGCAGGTCCATGTTTCCAAACGCATTGTGGTGTTTACGGTTTATCCGGAGCGGGCCCAATCCGAAGGTGATGGTGAACAAGCAGGTGTGCCGTTGACGGTGCTGATCAACCCCGAAATTACACCGCTGAGCGATGAAACGGAACAGGGGTGGGAGGGGTGCCTTTCAATCCCCGGTATGATGGGCCAAGTCCCGCGCTTTACCCACATTCGATATTCGGCGTATGATCTGGATGGTAATCGTTTTGAGCGCGAAGCGCGGGGCTTTCACGCCCGTGTGGTTCAACACGAATGTGACCATTTGGATGGAATCCTGTATCCTTTCCGGATTGAGGATATGAGCAAATTTGGTTTTACCGAAGAATTGACCCGCCAAGGGCCACCTAAATCTGAATAGAGGCCCTGGCGCTAATGAAGGAAAGACACTGATGAGCGCTGCCGATCGCTTGAAATCCCGTGAAGCCAAAAAAGATGCCATTGTCTTAGCGGCTTCTGCCCATGTGGCATTTGATGGGTGGGGAGATGAAGCATTGGCTGCGGGTGCAGAGGATGCAGGCTTTGATGGCGATACGGCCAAACGTTTGTTTCCTGGCGGTGCTGTTGATGCCATTGCTCAGTTTGCGGCTATTTCGGATCGCGAAATGATGAAAGCAATGGAGGAGGCCGGTGTCGATAAAATGCGCGTGCGCGATCGGGTGATTTTCGGGGTGCGGGCACGTTTGGAATATTTGATGCCACACCGCGAAGCAGTCCGTGCGGGATTGAGCGTGCTATCCAATCCATTACATGCCGGGTTGATGGCTCGTATTACTCACACCACGGTGGATAACATCTGGTACATGGCGGGCGATCGCTCGGCTGATTTCAACTATTATACCAAGCGCGGGCTTCTTGGCCCGGTATATGCGGCAACGGTTTTGTATTGGCTCAATGATCAATCGGAAGATTGCCAAGACACTTGGGACTTTTTAGAGCGCCGTATTGACGATGTGTTGAAGATTCCCGGTATAAAATCAAAAATTACCAAGGCGTTCGAAAATCTCTTGAAAGGTGGGCCGTTCGTTAAATCCAACAGCGATCTGGAAATGCGTCACTGATTTAAATTATGATTTCAACGGCTTGAGGACGGAAAGCAAAGGCTAGACTATCCATGACTGAAAACGTTCAGGTTGCACATGCCGTTCAACAGATAAATGCCATGAAGGGCATTGGATTAGCTGATCACTTCGTGACGTGTAACAAACTGGGGCGTTACTTGACGTTCCAAGGTAACAGCCGTTTCCTCATTACGGATGATTTTGCATCAAGCAAACTTAACATTCCCAAAGATGCCCAGGCCATGGCGAGCATCTGTTCCAAAGACGATTTGGTTGCACGTGCTGCGTTGATGCCGTTGGCCCATCGTGCAGCAAGTTTGGATGATATACGCCGCGAAGCGTTTGAAGAATTGTTCGAACTGATTGAACGCCAAACGTTATCTGACAGTGTGCGCGAAGGTGCGGCTGCGGTTTTGCAATCGGGCTTTCGTGAAAACCGTATTCGTGAGTTGGAAGCGGTCCTCAGCGATGACCTCAATCCGGCCCGTGCACGTTATCGCGGGTTTTTGGAAGTGGTGCGCCAACTCATTGAAGGTCGCATTGCAGCCGGAACCTTTATTGATGACTTTGTTGATTTTACCAAGTCCGTTGCGGGTCGTTTGGATTTTGGCATTTACAGCTATTGTTTGGACCGAATTTTTGCGACCCAGTTGATCCCACTTCAGGTCAAGAAAATGGTCGCGGTAGAGGTCATGAACTTCCCTCCGTTGGTGCGACGTGAATTGCTTTCCAATGCTTTGGCGCATGGTGCTGTGGACCGTGCTACCAAAGATTTTATCCGCCACACCATTGCGCTGCATCTGGACAAACCCCAAGCGGTTGAGATTGAGCTGTTGGAAGCGGTGAAAACACAACGCATTTCAGAAAGTCAAATCGAAAACAGCCTTAACCGCGCCAACACGGCCGCAAGTTACAGCGGTGTTAGTGGTCGGGCTTAATTTTCACAATTGCCGCATTATCAAGCGTAATGCTGTTTGCCTTACAGAATTCGAATGAATCAGACAGTTTAAGCTGATTGACGCTTGGCCTAGCCCAAATTATTCCGTCGGCGATCCTGCCCGCCGTACCCTTGTCCGGTTGAACGACGGTCTTTGATGACGGAACGTCCAGCGGCGGTGATTTTTACGACATTAACCCCTGCGCCAAATGGGCCCATCGTGATCCAACCTGCGTCAAGGCATTCTTGTAAGGTACGGTACAACAGTGAGCCATCATCATTGTCGGGAACGCCGATGTCACCAGATTTGACCAGGAGTTCGAGAAGCAAACGCTGTTGGTGCAAAATATCTGACATGATCAAGCCCCCATTGATTATTTGTTATCGACTTTTATGTTGTGTGGTGCCCTAGATGATGGCGTAGTTTATAAGCGTTCTACCCGACAAAGCACGGTTAAAACAAGGCCTATAATACATATATATATATTCACTTTGAATGCTCTAAGAAAAACAGGCCTACATTTGTATGTTTATCTGATTTTTTTGCGGCTTAATTATACTACGAAAGTGTTTTGCTAAATCTTGCAGAACAGGGTCGTTGTGGCTCCCAGGCCGTAAACGCAATGTTAGATATATCAGGTCGACTTCTGGTAAATTGCTTCCTGGGGGAAGTTCACACACATCTGTCATGCCATCTAAACTGTCCAAGAGCGTAACGCCAAAGCCTTCTTCAGTGGCCTTGCGGATAGAGCGCCAATCAGTTGTTTCAAATGCGATGCGCCAAGGTATTCCAGCGCTTTCCAGTGCTGTGATGGCACGGGTCCTAAAGGAGCAGCCTGGACGGTAAAGAATTAGGGGCAAAGGCCGCATCGCCGATACATCGAAATCTTTTGCGGCAATCCATTTTAATTGAACAGGGTGATAGTCAGGGACGCCATTTGGTTCGTTGAGTTCGTTGCTAAGTGTTAAATCTAAATGGCCTTCTTGAACCTGTGATAGTAGTTGGTTGCTTATGTCGGTTTTAATGGTGGCGCGTATGTCTTTGTGTTGGGTTGCAAAACCACGTAAGCAGCTCCACCAGTCTTTTTGTGAATTGTTATCAGACAGACCAATATTAATGATACGAAAGCGGTCTTGATCGGTGATGAGTGCGCGAGATTCCTGATCTAAGTCGAGAATGCGCCGGGCATAATCCAGATACTGACGCCCCCGTTCGGTGAGCTGTACAGTCCGTTTAGACCGATCAAATAGGGCTGTACTCAGATCGCTTTCCAGCCGAGCAATTTGTTGGCTGATGGTGGATTGGGTGCGATGAATCCGGTCTTCTGCTTTGGAAATCCCACCTGTTTCGGCCACAGCAACGAAAGATTTCAACAATTCGAGGTTCATATCAAAACATCCAAAAAATGAATATAAATAATCGTAACATTTAATTATTAAATGTAAAGGTGTCGCGTTACTGTGCTTTTATCAACTTTGAATAGGAGCCTCCCCATGCCGATTCGTGACAACAAACCGATTTATTTTGCCACTGTGATGGTATTCGTTTTGATGTGGAGCTCTTCTTTCGTCGCGGCAAAAGTAGCGATGGAAGTTGCCCCGCCGTTGTTGTTTTTGGGGCTGCGTTTTTCCCTCGCCGGTTTGATCTTGTTTAGTGCTTATCTGTTCATTGGCGGAAGGTGGCCACAGAGCCTCGGTGATTGGGCTAAGCTGGCTATTTTGGGGGTGCTCAACCAAGCAGGCTTTCAAGGCTTGGCCTGGATTGCAATGGGTGAGGTATCATCCGGTTTGGCTGCTGTAATTATTTCCATGAACCCCATCTTTGTAGCGCTTTTGGCTGTACCAATATTAGGTGAGCAGATGACTGTTCGTCGGGGCCTTGGTCTTGCCCTTGGGATTGTTGGCGTGGTGATCGTTCTCAACAGCCGCATCGCCATCAGTGGGGAAGACATTGGTGGGATTATCTTGATGATTTTTGCTTTGGCTTCGGTGGTGTTAGGTGCGGTGCTGTTTAAGAAATGGAAGATGGATGTTGCTTTGCCTGTCAATGTTGGCATGCAGTTTGTCAGTGCAGGGGTATTGCTGTTCGCTTTCGGGCTGTTCAACGAAAGCTTCGCTGACGTTGTCTTGGGTTGGCACTTTGTGGGGATTATGGCTTACATCGTTATTGGCGTTAGTATTGGTGGGGTTGGGTTGTGGTTTTATCTGCTCAGCCATGGCAGTGCTTCAGATGCCAGCGCACTGCATTTCTTGATGCCACCGTTCGGTTTGATGTTTGGCTGGTTGATTTTGGATGAACAAACTGTGCTGGGTGACTTCATCGGCATTGTGCCCATAGCCGTAGGTATTTGGTTGGCGACGCATACACGCCACTCCAAGCTGGAAGTATCCAAGGTGTTGGTGAAGGCCTAGCCTTTAGGCTGGGAGCCTTTGGGATAAAGGTGGTTAATGTGCCCCATCTTGCGACCTGGCTTAGCCTCCGCTTTGCCATACAGGTGCAATTTGTTTTCTGGAACTGACAGATGCTCTTCCCATTTCAGTGCGTCTTCACCCAACAGGTTTATCATGACAGTGTCAGAGTGACGTACTGTACTGCCCAATGGTAAGTTGGTGACGGCACGAACAAACTGTTCAAACTGGCTGGTGGTACAGCCATCTTGGGTCCAGTGACCAGAATTATGCGGGCGCGGAGCCATTTCGTTGACCAGCACATGACCATCTTTGGTGATGAACATTTCCACCGCCAACAACCCCACCAAATCCAGTTTTTCAATCATTTGACGACCAATGGTGCAGGCCTTCATGGCGAGCGTTCCAGAAATATCAGCAGGTGCGATGGTGACATCCAAGATGCCGTCTTTGTGACGGTTTTCCACCACATCAAATGATTTCATCTGTCCTTGTGCATTGCGTGCTGTGATGACCGAAACTTCCAGTTCAAAATCGACAAAGCCTTCCAAGATTGCCGGCCCGCCGTTCAAATCTTTCCAAGCTTGGGCTGGATCGGTATTGGGTTTGATGCGAACTTGGCCTTTGCCATCGTATCCCAAACGTGTGGTTTTTAGGATGGCTGGCGCCCCGATCTCTTCGATTGCGATGGCCAGTTCTTCAGCGCTCTCAACAGACTTCCAAGGTGCCGTTTCAATGCCCAGTTCGTTGCAAAATGTTTTTTCGGCAATGCGATCTTGGGCCACGGCCAAGCATTCCCAGCTGGGGCGAACCGGAACAATCGCTTCTAAGTGGCGTACGGTTTCAGCAGGAACATTTTCAAATTCAAACGTGACCACGTCAACGGTTTGTCCGAAGGCTTCAATGGCGTCTTGATCGTCATAGGCGGCGATGGTTGCCGCATCGGCTACGTGTTCGGTGGGACTGTCATGTTCTGGTGTGAAAACGTGAACGCGATAGCCCAACTGTGATGCCGCAACGGCGGTCATGCGGCCCAGTTGTCCGCCACCGATAATGCCAATGGTGGATCCAGGGGGGATGGCTTTGAGAGTATCGCTCACGTTTCAGGCCTTTACTGATCGACGGGTTCTTCAGCAACGGCTGCGGTTTGGGCCGTACGCCATTCATCAAGCTTGGTTGCGACGGCTTTGTCTTCCAATGCAACAATAGATCCGGCAAACAAGCCTGCGTTGATGGCGCCGGGTTTTCCAATCGCCAAGGTGCCAACAGGTACACCACCGGGCATCTGTACGATGGACAACAAGGAATCCATGCCTTTTAAGGATTTGCTTTCCACCGGAACACCCAACACCGGTACTGGGGTCATGGCGGCAGCCATGCCGGGCAGATGGGCGGCACCTCCTGCACCCGCAATGATGACTTTGAGGCCGCGATCCTTGGCGGATTTGGCGTAGTCATACAGTCGGTCCGGTGTGCGGTGGGCGGAGACGATCTTGGTCTCATACGCTACACCCAGCTTTTCCAAGGTTTCGGCTGCATTTTTCATGGTTTCCCAGTCGGACTGGCTGCCCATGATGATACCCACAACAGGTGCGGTGGAAGTCATATTCTGGCTCCTTCAGCGGGGAGGAATCCCCATTGAGAAAGCGGGCAATTATAGGGATTAGCCCCTTTCAGGCAAGCCCTTAAGCAAATTTGCATATTTATGGGTTGAATATGTGGGTTGGATTACCACTGCTTTTGTGATTCGTGTTAAGTTAAAGGTCAATAATTTGGCTGTATATATGTGTATTGGCTTGTCGTGTGACGATCAGGAGATGCCTTTATGGCCGACGAAAATGTAGGCCCATCTGCCCCTATAGTATCCGTGCGACCCGGTCGGAACCGTTTGACCGAAGAGGACCGTATGCTCCAAGCCGCCAAGCGCGAACGAAAACAAAAGCATGGTGGACAAGGCGGTTATGGAAGTGATGGCAGTGCTTCAGATGGTGGACTTGGTCATGGACAAATTGATGACGATGTCAGCATCTTAGGTATACCCAAAGAAGAAATGACTGAAAATGTGCGCTCGGCTATTCAGATGTTGTTAGATGAAATCAACACGTTAAGGAATGAGCTTTTGCGCGCGAAAAATCACGAAGCCTACTTGGAAGAACAAGCTGAAAAGGATCGCTTGCTTCATGTTATGCGCAGACGTGCTTTCATGGCACGGATGGGTTTGGCTGTGCGCCGTGTTGATGAAGAAAACGTCCCGTTTGCTTTTTTGTACATCCAGATTTCCAATGCTGCGGACATTCGTGCCGCTTACGGTCATGGAGCGGTCGAAAGTTTGATGATCCAAGCCTCTGATGCTCTACGTGAAGGGGCAGAGGCTGGTGATGTCTTGGGAAGTTTGGAAAATTTTGACTTTGGTGTGATCTTGCCTGGTGACACATTGGAAGCGGCTGAAAACAAAGTTGCACGTCTCAGCGCGATCATGAGTGGGCGGACCTTTTCCTGGCAAGGTCAAAACCTTGAAATTCAGGCCCGCTTTGGCGATACACAGATCACAAAAGGAGACAGTGCCGACCAAGCCATTCAACGGGCCAAAGACAACCTTCAGGCCCGCTCTTGAGCTTAGTTTACTGATAATTCTGCCTAACTCAGTCCTAGTGCACGTTCCAAGAAATCCAGTCGATCTTGACCCCAGAACAGTTCTGAGTTGAAGATATATGACGGATAGCCAAACACGCCGGCGGCAATGGCGTTTTGGGTACAGCTGGAAAAAGCTTGGTCGAAGCTAGCGTCACCAGATGCAGTCATCATGGCATTACCATCCAGTCCGCAATCGTTTGCCAAGGCAATCAAGATGTCAGGATCAGATGCATTTTTTTCATCAACCCATACGGCCTTAAGAATAGCGCTGAGCAACGGCCCAGCATCGTTGCCATCTTCTTGAACGGCAAGAATAAGTTTAGATGCGGGTGGTTCAGGCACTGGAAAGTGTGCTGGGTTGAGATTGAGTGGAATACCCAAATGATCTTTCCAACGTTGCAATTCCGCCATGCGGTAATCTTTGCGGTGTTGAGCGCGATCTTTCAAGAGCTGTCCGCCCGTTGCCGGGAACAGGTCTGGGGAACTTAAAGGGTGGTAGGTGACGGCTGCGCCTGTGCGTTTTGCAATGTCTTGAAACCGTGTATCGCCAATGTAGGTCCATGGTGAAAGAATGGAAAAATAGTAATCAATTTTTGGGCCAGTCATGTATGCCTCCCAGTTTGCCTTATTAGTATTTAGGCAATGATGTCGGGAATGGAACCACTTTCCAGCTTTGCAATCTGATCTTTAATCATCAACTTACGTTTTTTGAGACGCTGAAGCTGCAACAAATCCGGTGCCGGGTCTTCAGAAATGCGCAAAATTATATCATCCAAATCACGATGTTCGGATTTTAGTTCTTCAAGGCGTACGGGTAGGTCGTCAAGGATGTCGTTCATGAATATTCCGTCTCGATTCAGGCAACTTTAACACAGATTCTGCTCTAAATCACAGCTCTCAGAATGGAGTAAATATGACCATTCTGACAAGCCCCTGTAATCACTTAATGATCAAAGGTGACTTTCATTCAGTTTCATAAAAGTGTAAGATTCTTGCTCGTAGGGACACTTAACAGTGGGAGAAATTACCATGTCGCTTGAGAACCGGATCGATTCGCTCAAAAACCGCCACCATGAGCTGGAAAAGGCCATTGAAGCTCAAAATGCCAAACCGTTTAAAGACGAAGTTGAGATCCATACCCTCAAGAAAGAAAAGCTACGAATAAAAGATGAATTGGAAGACCTCGCCCATCATTGACGAGGTTCAATGATCAGGCCGTGAGGTCCAAAACAACAATCGGCCTTTCCATCTTAGGAAAGGCCGATTTTTTTGTCGTAACTGTCACCACGGTCCTTATATGAAAATCATGAGTTCATGACTTTGAAAAAGGAAATGATGATGGCCACCTACGAATGTGAAGTCTGCGGTATGTCCGTCAATGCCACATGCGGTAAGTGTGATGCGCCTTTGGAAAATGGATCACTGGAACTGGATGATGGTTCCGAAGTTCAAGTGTCCGAATGCCCCAATGGTCACGGCAAAATCAAATCACCGTTATGTTGCGGCCAAGACATGGTGTGCAAAGCGTAATTAAAAATGAAGTTCTCCCCCCAATTAAAAAGCCCGGAGCTTAGCTCCGGGCTTTTGTGATTATATTAAGTGCTGCACGGTGATGGTGCTCTTGCCCGTATACAGTGGTGTGTGACCGTACTAATCTAACTTTTATTGATTAATCTGCGTATTTATGGAGGGCTTCAGCATGTTGATTATTTTTGCAATCGTTTTGATGCTGATATTTGGTTACATCGCATTTGCACTGTTTGTGCAAAACGATAGTTTGTCGTTTGGTTCGCTTTTTTCGGGATTGTTCGGACTTGGTGCGATGGGGGCAGCTATAATGATCAATCCCCATTATAACGTATGGGTTCAGGGACTGACTGGGGCTGCAGAATTAGCGCGTGCGGAACAAAACCGTCAAATTCGTATCAATGAGGCAAAAGCGAAAAAAGAAGCAGCAGTATTTGAAGCTGAGGCAGAGATTGCGAGAGCTCACGGTGTTGCAGAGGCAAATAAAATCATTGCCGATAGTTTGGGCGGGCCGGAAGGATATTTACGTTGGCGCTACATTGAGATGCTCCAGGAAACTGGTGGAAAAGGGCGCGAAACAGTTTACATCCCGACCGAAGCCGGGATGCCAATCCTTGAAGCCAATCGCTTGAAATCTAAGTCACTTACAAAAGAGAAATAGCTCTCATGTATAGTTACAAATCCTCCGCCACTTCACGCAGTTTGAACTTCTGAATCTTACCTGTAGAAGTTTTGGGTAGTTCCGCAAATACCACGTTGCGTGGGCACTTGTAGTGCGCCAAGTTGTCACGGCAGAATTTGATCATTTCATCTTCTGTAACGCTGCCCTCAGTTCCCGGCTTCAGTTCGATGAACGCACATGGTGTTTCGCCCCATTTGTCATCGGACTTGGCGACCACGGCAGCAGCAAACACGGCATCGTGTTTGTTTAGGGTATCTTCCACCTCAATCGATGAAATGTTTTCACCACCGGAAATAATGATGTCTTTGGAACGGTCTTTCAGTTTGATGTAAAGATCCGGCTGCATCACGCCCAAGTCGCCTGAATGGAACCAGCCACCCTTGAACGCGTCATCAGTAGCATCTGGGTTTTTCAGATAGCCCTTCATCACGATGTTGCCTTGGAACATGGTTTCACCCATGGTTTCACCATCGGCAGGAACGGGTTCCATGGTTTCCGGATCAATGATGTCGAGGCCTTGAAGAACATGATAGGGGACACCTTGGCGACCTTTCTTCAAGGTTTGCTGCTCAATAGACAGCTCATCCCATTCCGGGTGCCAAGCACACTGCACAGCCGGGCCATAGGTTTCGGTCAGGCCGTATACGTGGGTGACGTTGAAGCCAGCTTTTTGCATATTTTCCAAAGTGCTTGCGGGCGGTGGTGCGGCGGCGACCATAACTTCGACTTTGTGGTCAAACGGTTTGATTTCGTCCTCTGTCGCGTTGATGACAAAGTTCAACACAATCGGGGCACCACAGAAGTGGGTGGCTTTTTCTTCTGATATGGCTTTGTAGATGTTTTCTGCACTCACACGACGCAAGCACAGGCTGGTACCCGCGTTGGCGGCCAAGGTCCAGGGGAAGCACCAGCCGTTGCAATGAAACATCGGCAGGGTCCAAAGATAACGTGGGTGATGGCCCATGTTCCAACCAACAACATTGGAAATGGCGTTTAGGTAAGCGCCGCGGTGATGATACACCACGCCCTTGGGATTGCCGGTGGTGCCGGATGTGTAGTTCAGTGAAATGGCGTCCCACTCATCATTGGGCAGAACCCACGGGAAGTCTTCATCGCCTTCTTCCAACAAGGCTTCGTAATCTTTCTCACCCAATTTGTCGCCGCGCGTTTCGGCTTGGTCATCGTCAACGTCGATAACGGTGATGTCATCGCGACCGATTTGGCCCAGGGCATCTTTGACCATGGGGGAAAATTCGGTGTCGGTGATCAAGAATTTGGCTTCGCCGTGGTTCAAAATGAAGGCGATGTTTTCCGCATCCAGACGATAGTTGAGTGCGTTTAGAACTGCGCCCGTAACCGGAACACCAAAGTGGCATTCATACATTTCCGGGGTGTTGGACAGCATCACCGCGACGGTGTCGCCTTTTTGGATGCCGCGCTTGGTGAGTGCCGAGGCCAGCTTCTTCGCACGTGCAAAAGTTTCTTTCCACGTATAGCGGCGGTTGCCGTGAACGACGCTTTCTTTGTCTGGATAAGTCCTAGCTGAACGTTCGATAAACGACAAAGGGCTTAGGCTTTGAAAGTTTGCTGCGTTTTTATCCAAATTCTTTTCGTAAATGTTCACGGGAGGCCTCCAATTGCTTAAATTTTCGCTAGTCTGCCACATTGCTGCATTGCAAAAAACACTCTTTTGTCGCAAAATCCGGGCTCGGGAGTAAACCTGGCACACGCGTGGGGGTGTGGTCTGGGTAACTGTGAGTTTTTATCTGCCTTTTAGCCTAGGTTTTAGGGCCTCCTCCGGCAGATTTTAGAGGGAGACATCAATTGTCCAATAAGTACGAAGAAGCGCATTCACGCTCTCTTTCCGACCCCAATGGTTTTTGGGGCGAGATTGCCCAAGATATTGACTGGGTGAAACCTTGGGACAAAGTCCTTGATGATAGCAATCCACCTTTTTATCGCTGGTTCTCGGGCGCTGAATGTAACACCTGTTACAACGCCGTGGACCGCCATGTTGCCACCCGTGGCGACCAAGCTGCGATCATCTATGACAGCCCCATGACGGGCGGTACCAAGCGCACCATCACGTACAAAGAACTGCAAGACCAAGTGTCCCGCTTCGCGGGTGTTCTGCGCGCCAACGGTGTTGGCAAAGGCGACCGCGTCATTGTTTATATGCCAATGATCGCTGAAGCCCCGATTGCGATGCTGGCGATTGCACGTTTGGGTGCAATTCACTCGGTCGTGTTTGGTGGCTTTGCGGCTGCTGAATTGGCAACCCGTATTGATGACGCACAGCCCAAAGCCATTGTCGCTGCATCTTGTGGTTTGGAGCCGGGCCGTACCATCGAATACAAGCCGCTGCTGGACCAAGCTGTTGAGCTGTCTACGCACAAGCCGGAAAAAATTATTGTTCTGCAACGTCCCGAAGCCGAAGCCGATTTGTCGGGTGAGCGCGACGTGGATTGGCTTAAAGAGATGGAAACGGCAGAGCCTGCTGAATGCGTAACCGTTGCGGCAACCGATCCGCTGTATATCTTGTACACATCGGGCACCACCGGTGTTCCCAAGGGCATCTTGCGTGACAATGGCGGCCACATGGTAGCGTTGAACTACACCATGAAAGCCGTTTACGATGTTGAGCCAGGCGATGTGTTCTGGGCTGCATCCGACGTGGGTTGGGTTGTGGGGCACAGCTACATCGTTTATGGCCCGCTGCTGCATGGTTGCACCACGGTAATTTACGAAGGCAAGCCCGTAGGTACACCAGACGCCGGTGCGTTCTGGCGTGTTGTATCAGAGCACAACGTCAGAGTTCTGTTCACTGCACCGACGGCTCTGCGCGCGATCAAGCGTGATGATTCCGAAGCCGAATTGATGAAACAGTACGATATGAGCAACCTCAAGGCGCTCTATCTGGCTGGTGAACGCACCGATCCAGATACCCTGGAATGGTCACAAAAAATCCTCGGCACACCTGTGGTTGATCACTGGTGGCAAACCGAAACCGGTTGGTCCATTGCGGCCAACTGCTTAGGCCTGCACGAATTCCCGACCAAGCCGGGCTCACCGACCAAGGCGGCTCCGGGCTGGGATGTACAAGTTCTGGCTGATGACGGTCACCCGGTTGAAGCCGGCAAAATTGGCTCGATCTGCTGTAAGTTGCCGTTGCCTCCGGGAACATTGCCCAGTTTGTGGAACGCCGATGCGCGTTATCAAGAAGCATACTTGGATGAATTCCCTGGCTACTACAAAACGGGTGATGCGGGTTACTTGGATGAAGACGGTTACGTTTATGTCATGTCGCGTACTGATGACATCATCAACGTGGCGGGCCATCGTCTGTCCACGGGTGCTATGGAAGAAGTTCTGTCTGCACACCCCGACGTTGCTGAATGTGCCGTCATGGGCGTTGCTGATCAACTGAAGGGCCAAATGCCGCTGGGTATGTTGGTGTTGAAAGCGGGCGTAGACCGCGACCATGCCGACATCATCAAAGAAGTGGTGAAAATGGTTCGTGACCAAATCGGTCCGGTTGCTGCGTTCAAACTGGCGACCGTTGTTGATCGTTTGCCGAAAACACGTTCCGGTAAAATCTTGCGTGGTACGATGCAAAAAATTGCCGACAACGAAGAATACAAAGCACCAGCGACCATTGACGATATGTCCATCTTGGATGAAATCGCCACGGCGCTGGAAGGTATCGGTTACGGCAAAGCCCGCAGCTAAGCTCAACCGAAACCAGCTCAACGAACAAGGCCGGAAGCGAAAGCTTCCGGCCTTTGTCGTTTATGATGTTAGGCGCGCGTGTTCAGTTGATAAGCTTTGTCCCGATGTTACGGCTTTACGGTTCGAGCCCCAGCACCACCAACAAGACTGAGATGCTGACTAATGACAGGGCGGTACTTGCGACCACTCCGGCCGCAGCACGATTGACCATGGTGTTGTACTGCTGTGCAATGACGAACACCATTGCGCCACTGGGCAAGGCCGCAAGGATGACGGCGCTTTTGGCCCAAAATGGGTCCAGCTCGAACACATAATATACCATGATGAATGTGAAAAATGGCTGGACTGTCAGCTTCAACACTACCATCCAAGATATCTCTGCCAGATCGCCAAGCAGGGGTTTGTTGACTAAGGATAAACCTAAGGCAAATAACGCTGCTGGTCCTGCAGAAGCGCCGAGCAAATCAAAGAAATTGGTCAGGGGACGGGGCACTGGCCAAACCAATAAGGAAAACACAATACCCACTAATGGTGCCATTAATATGGGGTTTTTGATCAAGGTTGTGCTGACCTCAATCATAACCCGAGAGGCCGAAGAGCCTTTGGCCCGGGTTGTTTCTAGGGCGGCGATTATCGCGCCGATGAGGATAATATTGCTGGCCAAGGTTGCGACAACGGCAGGTAGGGTGCCATCTTCGCCAAAGGCGGTGAGAAACAGGGGAATTCCCATATAGGCAGAGTTAGCAAACACTGCACCGAACCCAAACATAGACACAATGGCGAGGTTCTCACCAAATACAAATCGGCTAACACCTATAGCGATACACAGGGTTATAAGTGTTCCCAACAGATAACTGAAAATGAACGGACCATTGAAAATTTCTCCCACCGTGGTGGTTGCTGTAAACATGAACAACAGCGGTGGTAAGGCGAAATAATAGACAAAGCGGTTTAAGGCTTGTGCGGATTCTGGTCCCAAGATTTTTATGACACCGGAAAGATAGCCGAGGCCGACAATTGCAAACACGGGGAAGACGACGTTGATCAGGGCATCCATCGGGCTGTTCCGGCAGTCATCAAGGCCTCAATCCAACGGAGTTTCGGGCCATTTTCTGGGATCAACACAGGCGCGGTATGCGTGCCAACTGGCGTAGCCAATCAGCGGCAGGGTGATGGCAAGCCCGATGTAGGCTGTCGCCAATCCGGCACCAACGAAGATCACAATTAAGCCAGCCCATGTCAGCATCGCACCTTTGTTTTTCATCACCACCAAAAAGCTCACCAACGATGCGGTGAAAATGTCGACTTTGCGGTCCAGCATCATGGGAAGGGAAACGACGCCAAAAACAAAGGCGACGGCGGCCAAGATGGCGCCGATGATTGTTTCTATGGCCAGGAAAATGAGGCCGTCCGTGGTAAAGAATACTTGGTTGAAAATGGTTTCCAAGTTCAGGCCAATGTAGGGAAAGGACAGCACGAAAGACAGTACCGCCATGCGACTCCAGATCATGGCGAAGATCATGAATACGAGGCCAGCTGTCATAATGTGATAGCGATTGTGTTTCCATGCCATAAAGCATTTTAAGGGGCGAGGGTTACGCCCACGTTCCATACGTCGCGATACATTGTACATGCCGATGGCGAGGATGGGGCCGAGCAAAATAAAGCCAGCCGTCAGGGGATAGATTAAATAATCCATTTCCAGCAGGTGCAGTCCCACCACCAAAGCAAAGCCGATCATGGTGAAAAGCAGGCCATACCCAATGCTGAGGCGTGGGGCGCGGATGAAATCAGCCCAACCTTTGCCGAGCCATACAAACGGTTGTTCGATACTGACTTCATTGATGTAGTGAGAGATGGGCTTTTGTGCGCCAGGATTTTGTGTACTGGGCTGTGCTTTGGTCTCGTCCAATGTATACCCCCAATGTGTGATACCCCATAAATCAGGCTAGCGGGGCGGAACGGGGATGGCAATCATTTAAAATGATTGTAAAAAGCCGCACCGAGAAACCTCGGTACGGCTTTCGATGAACGAAGGTCCTTGAGCTACGTATTTAAACAGGGCCTTCGCACAAGGAGATTAATTGATAAAATCTTGTGCCTGTGCCGTGGTCCATACGGCGTTTGCGATCATGCCGTAATTCAGAACTGCGGCATCGTAAGCTTCTTGTCCCGGTGCACCAACGGCGTCTTTGACCACAACAACGTTGAAGCCTTGTTCCATCAATTCACGCATGTGGGAATCTGTGCAGAGATTGGCTGCAAATCCGCCTAAGATGACGGTTTCAATACCGCGTTTGCGTAGCTGTAAGACCAGATCGTTTGAGTCCGGGCCATAAACCTTGTGAGGAGAGGAAATAATTGTTTTTCCATCCAAAATGTATTTTTTCAATGGTTTATAGAAATCGGCGCCACTGTCTTCAAAGCTGGCGTAGGTGGTCGGTCCTTTAACCCGGAACATATCGTTTTTGTTCATGAGGCCTTGGATTGGGCCACGATCATGCCAATGCTTGTCATGGTCGAAGTAGGAATGGGGGCTAATGAATAGTGGCATATTTGCTGCTTTTGCCGATTTCATCAATTTCGCAATATTTTCATTGGTTTTGACAGCCGTGACATTGTCTTTCACCAATCCCCAAGCAGCGCCTTTTTCGCTCATAAAGTCATTTTGTGGATCTGTGATGAGAACGGCTGTGGTTGATGGTGTGGGGTAGAAGGCTGGGGGTGTATCGTCAGCTTGAGACGTGCTCACCTGAAGGGCCGCAAGGGTGATTGAAATCACAGCGACCATTTTGGTGAGTGTTGTTGTTGTTGTTGTGGTATCCATCTTTTGAACTCTCCTTATTTGAACGTGTTGCGCTGATTAGAAATTTATCGTTGCAACACGAAGGAGTTTGTCAGGTCGTAGAGGTCCAATCTGTAACCTAAGCTACAAAAAAGAGAGCCAAATTTCTCTGGCTCTCTTGTTCTTTTGATGGCTGAAAACGGTTTTAGTTCTCGGTTTTTTCATCCGTGGTGCTGGCGGGGCCAAACACACTTTCCACCGTGTGGGTGGGTTCCGGCTCTGCTGCCGGGCCAGGTGCCATGGTTGGCAATTCTGGTTCAGCCAATGGATCAACCGGTGCTTCTTCCACTTGTGCAGGCACGTGTGTGGTGCCAGCTTTGGCGCGGGCAATGGCAACGGCCTTTTCCAAATCAGCTTCGTTGGTTAGGCCAAGCCCCACCGGACTTTGCGGTTTAATGTTGGCAATGTTCCAGTGGCTGCGTTCACGTACAGACTTGATGGTCGGCTTGGTGGTGCCGATCAAGCGACCAATTTGACCGTCGGTCAGTTCCGGGTGGTGTTTGAGCAACCACGCGATGGCGTCTGGGCGATCTTGTCGTTTCGAAACGGGGGTGTAACGCGCCCCTTTGCCACGTGCTTTGGGGGTCGGCAGGGTGGCTTTGGCCATTTTCAAAGACGCCATGGGATCGGCTTGGCAGCGATCGATTTCTTCTTGGGTCAACTCGCCAGAGGTCAGCGGGTTGGCACCTTGCATCCCCACGGCCACTTCACCATCGGCAATGGCTTGAATTTCCAGTTCATGCAGACCGACAAATTCAGCGATCTGATCGAACGAAAGGGCGGTGTTTTCGACCAACCAAACGGCTGTCGCTTTGGGCATCAAAGGCTGCGCCATCTTGATATTCCTCATTTTAAAAACAGAACAACCCCCTTTGCGGGGGTTGTGATGGCCTTTATGTATCGCAAAAACCGGGGCGGGACAACCATTTCTGAGAGTTTTTAACCCACCCCAATAAGTCGCTTATTCCATGGTGAGTACGATTTTGCCGATATGTTGGCTGCTTTCCATGAGCTTATGAGCTTCAACCGCTTGGTCCAAAGGGAAAGTCTTGAAAACCACAGGCTTGATCGCGCCGTTTTCCAGCAATGGCCACACGGTTTTCTTAAGATTGTCGGCAATGGCAGCCTTGAAGCCCGGATCGCGCGCGCGTAGCGTTGAGCCTGTTAAAATCAGACGTTTGAGCATTACCGGCATGAGATCAATTTCAACCTTGGAGCCTTGCAAAAATGCGATATTCACCAGACGCCCATCTGGGGCCAGGGATTTGATGTTGCGGCTGACATAGTCGCCACCAACCATGTCGAGGATGACGTTGACGCCTTTACCTCCACCGAATTCACGGGCAACACTAACATAGTCTTCTTCGCGATAGTTCACGGCTTTTTCAGCGCCCAAATCCAAGCAGGCTTGGCATTTATCATCGCTGCCTGCCGTTGCGATTACGCGAACGCCCAATTGGCTACACATCTGAATGGCGGTGGTGCCGATGCCGCTGGTGCCGCCTTGCATCAGCAGGGTTTCACCTTCTTGAAGGTTCGCGCGGTCAAACAGGTTGCTCCACACCGTGAAATAGGTTTCGGGAAGTGATGCAGCTTCAACGAGGCTCAGCCCGTCTGGGATCGGTAGGCAGGAGCCTTCATAAGCGGTGGCATATTCAGCATAGCCGCCACCAGAGAGCAATGCAGTTACAGTGTCGCCCACCTTGAGGGTCTCAACGTTTTCGCCTAAAGCAACGATTTCACCCGCAGCTTCTAAACCTAAAATGTCGCTTGCGCCTGGTGGAGCCGGATAGAGGCCATCGCGCTGTAAGACGTCGGGGCGGTTAATGCCTGCGGCTTGGATTTTAATCAGCACTTGGCCAGCCCCGGCTTGGGGTACAGGGCGTTCTGCCAGATGTAAAATATCGGCACCACGGCCTTCGGACATTTCAATGCAGCGCATTGTTTTAGGTAGGGTTTTGGACATATTTTTCGTCACCTTTCAACGTCTTCCCAGGGAGGGGCTTTGCCTAGTATGATCATGCAACGCAAGATGACAAGCAGGAGCTAAAAATGGATACAGATGACCTTGAGCCCATAGTCCCCAAAGGTGGCAAGAAAGACTTCGATGAAATGTCCATTGAGGCTTTGGGGGAATATATCGATAGTTTAAAATCTGAGATTTTGCGTGCTGAAGCAGCAATTGAGACCAAGAAAGCAGCCCGTGCGGGAGCGGATGCATTTTTCAAGAGTTGAAACGTCTCGCATGGTTAACGAATTCTTAGGTGGTTCCTGCTAGAGTTATATTGTCAGGTTGGCTTTCACGCAACCTAGACGCCTCCCTGTTAGACTCGCGCCGCCTGGTTTCAGGTGGCGCTTTTTTGCGCTGTTGTTTTGGGGGTGCCTGAACTTCAGGCAAAAAGAAAGGGCGGCTAAAGCCGCCCTTTCCAAGATCTTTCGATCAAAGTTTACTTCAACTTAGAAGCCAACTTCGATACCAGCGATCAGACCATTCACGTCTACAGCAGCCGTGGTGCCTTCTGCATCTGCTTCAGATTTGAAGTAGGTTGCGGACAGAGCCACACCAGCACCCATGTCGTAGGTTGCAACAACGTTCCACTTGGTGTCTTCGTTGTCACCAGCAATCGCCGTGGTGTCTTTGTTGGAAGCCGTCATGTAAGCAGCAGAAACGCTGTACGGGCCGGTTTCGTAACCAACACCCAATTCCCAACCTTCGCCGTCATTGGAATCGGTCGGGTTGTTGCGGGTATCGTTGAAGTCAGAGTATGAACCACCGATGGTGAAACCAGCGGTAGAAACAGACAGACCCAAAGCGGTTTGTTCAATGTTGCTAACAGCGGTACCGTGAACCAAAGAAGCGTTCACACCAACGCCATCAAAGTCGCCGGAGTACTTAGCACCAACAGTCCAGGTATCGTCTTGGGCCGTGGTGATCAAACGACCATCTTCAGTTTCAACGCCATTGGCAATAGAAGACCAAGAACCGCCAACGGTCACGCCGGAGAAGTTCGGAGAAGCATACTTAACTTTAATGCCGTCGTGGTTACCCCATTGGTAAATGCTGTTGGAAGAGTTGGTGTATACAGTGGTTGCAGCCGTTGCAGCCGTTGCAGAACCAGCAAAGTTGTCGGTGTCACGCCAATCCAGGTTACCGGCGTTCGGTGCGCGAACGTCCATGTCGTCAGCAGCGTGCGGAGCAGCACCCATGGTCAAAGCGCCCATTTCGTCGGAGCTGATGGTCAGGTAGCTGCGATCGATACTGTCGGAAGCAGCGCCTTGGTTAGCTTCGAGTTCGACTTTGGCAGCAACTTTCAAGCCGTTGTCCAAGGTGGTGGAACCGCTGAAGAACACTTCAGAGTTACCCCATTGG
>JAPHSY010000031.1 GCA_026196495.1 Magnetovibrio sp. | reverse complement strand
GCCAACCATGATCATAACCGTGCGCGGAGGTGGTTATATATTCTCCCCCAAAGTTAAAGTCGGGGGGGTGGCATGAAATTAGCCCCACAATCCATACTTGGACGTACCTTAGCCATCTTATTGCTTGGCTTCTTGGTTCTGGGTGCAATCTTAACATCACAAATGTATGTCGAACGTCAATCCATGTTGCCCGACATTGGCGGTTGGCACGTCGTTTCACGAATTACCAGCATCACCGAAATCATCAATGAAACCTCACCCCAAGATCGCCCAGAAACCATTCGTTCCTATCAGGGTCCTGTTTTTCACATCCAATGGACACCTCAAAGTTTATTGCCGCCCGTTCCGCTGGACTGGCGTGGCAACTTGGTGAAAAAAGCCTTGGAAGCACAACTCGGACCACTCAGAAACGATGCGTTTAGAATTGGACAAGCCACCTTTCCTGATCGACGTTCCCATTTTGATATGATGCGTAGGGAACATGACCGCCACTTCGGTCGAGATTTCAGACATGACAAACCCAGCAAACGTTTGGCAATGGTCATCTCCCTCAAACTACAAGATGGGACCTGGCTGAACTTCACCACAAAAACAGACAAAATGTTGCCCGTGTGGCGCTCACGTTCTTTCTGGCCGGGTTTGGTTCTCTTGATATTTGTTGTTGGGTTTAGTGTCTGGGCGGTACGGCGTGCGTCCAAACCGCTTGATCGTTTTGCCCAGGCTGCGGAACGGCTTGGTCTTGATTTTAATGCCCCCCCCTTAAACGAAAAAGGCCCCCGTGAGGTTGCCCGTGCCGCCAAAGCCTTCAACCTCATGCAATCGCGACTTCAGGCCTTTATCAAAGACCGGACCCATATGTTGGCCGCAATTTCCCACGACCTACGAACCCCAATCACGCGCCTAAAGCTGCGGGCTGAATTTATCGAGGATGAAGAACAACGAGCAAAAATGCTGGCGGACTTAGATGAAATGGAAGCCATGATCGCCGCAACCTTGGTGTTCGCCCGTGATGATGCCGCGAACGAACCCACACAGGAATTGGACTTGGCCCAACTGACACAAGACATTGTGAGCGAAGACATAAAAAGCGGAGTGGTATCGTGTGAGTTGCCCGAAACTCTCTTATTTACCGGACGGCCTATAGGCTTGAAACGCATGCTCAACAACTTGGTGGACAATGCCAAACGTTTTGGTGAGCACGTTGAAGTCACTCTCAATTCCAGCCCAGATACTGTTGTCATTGTGGTGAGTGACAATGGCCCCGGCATTCCCGAGGACATGCTTGATAGTGTATTTGATCCATTTGTTCGGGTGGAAACTTCGCGTTCACGCGACACCGGGGGAACAGGCCTGGGGCTATCGGCTGTGCGTTCCATTGCCCACGCACACGGCGGTACCGTCAAACTCAGCAACCGCGAACAAGGTGGACTAGCAGCAGAGGTTACATTGCCGCGGCTTTAAGGCTCTCACTCAACTGTTTACAGCCAAGCTATCAATTACCTCCAAAGCCCTCGACGCGATTGTTTCGCATCTTTCTCTTCAAGTGCATACCGATTTGTTTGATCATGTAACGCTTTCGACATTCCCATCTTCACCATTTCTTGGGCAAGGTCGTAGCGCCCCGAAATGCACGTCACGACCGGAAGGGTGTTCGCAAATTCACCATCAATATGGTAGCAGCTAATGCTGTGATGCTTGATCATTTGCGCTAAAGCATCTTTCGCCTTTTGACCGCAATTCCATTCTTTCTTTCTCATATCTGTGCATACCTCGCCCAGACTTGGTGCGATGCTCCCATGTAGGCGAACATCTATCCCACCCCAACATTTTTGATTTTTGACCTTCCCGCCAATCTGAAGGGTGTTTCCATCAACAATACAGCCAGGGCCGCTGATAACAGCATCAGCACTGGCTGGACTCGTCCATAGAATGGCAACAAAGATAATCGCAATAAGTTTATGAATATTTCGCATACCTTTACTCTCCTGCTCATATTCTCATCGTGCAATATACGAATGCTTCACTCAAGCACATACTTGTTATTAGAAAAGTCATTACATTCTTTGCACCTTATCGAACAGAGAAATCCGCCGCTTTTGTCTTTAGACACAGTGCTATAAGCTAACCCTTACTAGGTTTTGTAGAACGGTACAGATAAGCTAATGCCCGACATTCATATCAGTCGCCCCCAATTCAAACCCATCTATTTGGTGTGGTTGGTGGCTGTGCCTATTTTATTTTATGCACTGTATGTCGGGGCTAAGGGGTGGTTAAGCACCAATCTTTATGAAACCAGCCGACAATCCATAGCACTGTATGTCACGGGCTTGGATGAAATGTTAAGTAAGTATGAGCCTCTTCCTGGGATATACGCTTTGCATCCCAGCATTCAGGACATCTTAAAAGATCCAAACAACCAAGACCTGCAACACCGTGCCAATGTTTTATTGCAAAACTACAATGCTGCTTCGCAAGCATCAGACACATATGTGTTGGACAAAACCGGATTAACTCTGGCCGCCAGCAACTGGGATGATCCATTGACCTTTGTCGGCAAGACCTTTAGTTACCGCCCCTATTTCCAAGATGCCATTGAACACGGCACCGGACGTTTTTTTGCCTTGGGTACAACATCATTACAACGTGGATATTATCTCTCCAACGCAGTTTACGATGAGGATGGCAATAAACAGGGTGTTGTGGTGGTCAAAATTGATGTAGCCCAAGCAGAGACCGGCTGGCAGGTTTCCAACCATGAAGTTGTGGTCACCGATCATTTTGGTGTGGTGTTTTTATCGTCCAAACCAGATTGGCTATATAAGTCACTGAGCACACTTAGCACCGAAGCCTTGCACATGCTGGAAGAAACACGACGGTATGCAGATCAAACCATTGAACGCATGCCCTTCAATTTGGTCGCCGATAGTCCTCCTTGGACTCATTCGTTTAAACCTACCAATGATCATAAAAAACGCTACCTTGCTACCCACTATGATCTGGCAGATGCCGGTTGGCGGGTGTGGTTGTTGGCCGACACTGCCCCAATGACCCGTGCAGCACAAATTTATGCCACGACGGCGGTCTTGGTGATCTTGTTTGCCATGGTGGCCGTGTATTCCTTTATTGAACGCCGCCGCGGTTTGCTACACGCCTTGTCTGTTCAACAGCGTGCCCGACGTACCTTGGAAGACTCCGCAGGTGAATTGGAACGCCAAGTGGAAAAACGAACGGCTGACTTAAAACGAACCCAAGACGAACTGTTGCAAGCCGCCAAAATGGCCGCATTGGGGCAAATGTCGGTGGGTATCAATCATGAGCTCAACCAACCGCTCACTGCAATCAGGTCTTACGCCAGCAACGCTGAAAAACTGTTGGAACATGGCCGGACAGATGAAGCGCGAGAAAACATGTCGCTGATTTCATCACTGAGTGAACGCATGGGCGACATTATTTTGCGTCTGAAAATTTTTGCCCGCCCCGCACCAGAAGAACGCAGCCCCATCGTCATTCAAACGGCCATCAACGATACACTGCGCATTGTTGGCCCCCGACTCAAAAAAGAACAGGTTCAATTGAATATTGATGTGCCCCCCGGCGATATTATTGTTATGGCAGATCAAGTGCGCCTGGAACAAGTGTTGGTCAACCTTATCAACAATGCCATTGATGCCATTGAACATGCCCCACGCATTATCCAAGTGACGCTGATGGCGGATTGGGAAAATGCCATTGTGCGAGTGTCTGATTCAGGATCCGGCATCCCCGACGATATCGTTGATCATTTGTTTGAACCGTTCATTACGTCCAAAGATGTGGGCATCGGTTTGGGACTGGGGTTATCCATCTCTCACGGTATCATTCAAGAATTTGGTGGTGAGTTGCGCGCGCATAATCTAGAAGAAGGCGGTGCTGAGTTCAGCTTCACCATTCCACTGACCGACCAAACTGATGAACGCGGGGACAAGGCCTAAACTATGTTAGAGAAACCACCCGTTTTAATTATCGATGATGAAGAACACGTACGCCTGTCGTGTGCACAATCTTTGGATTTGGCAGGCTATGCCCCGGAAGCGGTGGAAACGGCTGAAGAAGCATTAGACGCTTTGTCGCGCAGCTTCCCTGGTGTGATCGTCACGGATGTGCGGCTGCCGGGCATGGACGGTATGGAGTTCCTGTCCAAGATCAAAGAATTGGATGAAGACATTCCCGTTATCTTAATCACCGGACACGGTGATGTGTCCATGGCCGTTGAAGCCATGCACAAAGGCGCATTTGATTTCCTGGAAAAACCGTTCGACACGGATCGATTGATCGACGCGGTGTCACGTGGTGCTCAAACCCGTTGGTTGGTGATGGAAAATCGCCGCTTGTCCATCAAGCTCAATGCCCGTGCCGGAATTGACTATGTCTTGTTGGGGCAATCGTCTGCCATGGTGCAGCTACGCGATCAAATCAACACTATGGCCCAAACAGACGCCGACATCTTAATTATGGGTGAAACCGGATCGGGCAAAGAACTGGTGGCACGGTGCCTGCACGATTTTGGTCCACGCAAAGACAAGCACTTTGTTGCCATCAACTGCGGCGCACTTCCTGAAACTATGATCGAAAGTGAACTCTTCGGCCATGTCGCAGGGGCATTTACGGGTGCACAAAAAGCCCGTGTTGGGAAGTTTGAACATGCCCAGGGTGGCACCGTATTTTTGGATGAAATCGAAAGCATGCCCATGGATTTGCAAGTGGGCCTTTTGCGGGTCTTGCAAGAACGTACAGTCGAACCGTTGGGTGCCAACAAGGCCGTACCGTTGGACATCCGCGTCATCGCCGCAACGAAGACCGACTTGCTGGAAGCCAGCAACCAAGGCAAATTTCGCGAAGACTTGTACTACCGCCTCAACGTCATGACCGTGGACATTCCACCTTTGCGTGACCGCCAAGAAGACGTCCCCAGTCTATTTCAGCATTTCAGTGCGATTTCCGCTACGCGCCAACGGCGCAATTCTCCAGCACTTTCGACGGAACTGACACAGCAATTGATGCAATACGATTGGCGTGGAAATGTGCGTGAACTGCGCAATGCTGCCGAACGGTTCGTTTTGGACCTCCCACCAATTCCCGGGCTGGGAACAACCAATGCAAACGCCGCAGAGGCCCAAGCCGCCTGTGCCCAAGCCAACAACCTTCATGACCGGGTTGAGTGTTTTGAAAAAGCCCTCATCGAGGCAGAACTGCGCAACCAAAACGGCAACGTTACCGAAACTTGCAAAGCCTTGGGCGTGGCACGCAAAACGTTCTACGACAAGCTCACCAAGTATGGGCTGAAGCGTGACGACTTTACGGAATAAATCAATTTGTGCGGAAAACCGCACACCTCAAAAAATAATATGAGCGGAAATCCACACACTAGGCTGTGGAAAAAAATTTGCGCGCCGGGCTGCACGGCAAAAATATTCCTGATATTTCATATACTTATTACATTTTTCATGATGCCCGCGCATGGCTGGCATGCGTCTTGAGTACATATGGGCACCGCGGGCCTCCCCACTCTGGTCGGCGGATGAAATTTAAGTCTAACGGGAGACAACATTATGCGTATCGTTAAAACCGCTGTTGCAGCGGCTGTTGCATTTTCTTTGATGGGTGCAGTTAGTGCTCAAGCTGAAGAAATCGTCATCAAGTTCAGCCACGTGACCGGCGGCTCAACCCACCCTAAAGCTGTTGCTGCAAATGAGTTTGCTAAACGCGTAAACGAGCAAATGAAGGGTAAAGTTCGCGTTGAAGTCTTTGGCGCTGGTTCGCTGTTTAATGACGATGACCTGCTGATCGAACTGATCAAAGGCAAATCCGTGCAAATGGGTTCCCCTTCTTTGTCCAAGTTTGAATCCATCACCAAAAAATTCCGTATCTTCGATTTGCCGTTCTTGTTCGATGACATCAATGCAGTTAACCGTTTCCAAAAATCTGAACACGGCCAAACGCTGCTGCGGTCCATGGAAAAGAAAGGCATCTTGGGCCTGACATTCTGGCACAATGGCATGAAGCAAATGTCCGCCAACAAACCATTGGTTATGCCATCCGATGCCAAAGGCCTGAAATTCCGTGTTCAGCAATCCGACGTTTTGGTTGCTCAAATGGAAGCATTGGGTGCCAGCGCACAAAAAATGGCATTTAAAGAAGTTTACGGCGCACTGCAAACCGGCGTTGTCGATGCTCAAGAAAACACCTGGTCCAACATCTATTCCAAGAAGTTCTACCAAGTGCAGGACGGTGTGACGGAAACCAACCACGGCATCATCGATTACGCTGTGATTGTGTCCAAGCGTTTCTGGAGCGGCCTGCCGGCGGATATCCGCACCGAATTGGAAACCATCCTCACACAAGTGACCGATGAGCGTAACAAACTGTCTTACGAACTGAACCAAGCCAACAAAGCCAAAATCATGGCCGATCAAAACCACAATGTGGTTCGTCAATTGACTGCCGAACAACGCGCTGCGTGGAAAGCTGCCATGAAGCCGGTATGGGCGAAGTTCGAAGATCAAATCGGTAAAGATTTGATCGCTGCTGCTGTCGCCAGCAACAACTAAGAATAACAACGACTGAATATCGGGAGACGTCATCATGACATCACGGATCATTTATTATCTACACAAGGCAGAGGAAGGCTTCTTAGCATTCCTGCTCGCCGCGATGACACTGGTGACGTTCTCCCAAGTCGTTGCTCGCTACGTGTTTAACTCAGGCGCCATTTGGGCGCTTGAGTTAACCACCTTCTTGTTTGCTTGGCTGGTGCTCATGGGCATCTCTTATGGCATTCGCGTTCACAGCCACATTGGTGTGGACGCGTTGGTTAAGCTCTTTTCACCAAACGGTCAACGCGCAGCAGGTCTTGTTGCTGTTGGTGCCGGTCTCACTTACGCCGGACTGTTGCTTTACGGATCTTGGGATCAAGTCATCGGCATTATTTATGAATACGAAATTGAAGCGGAAGATTTGAAAATCCCGTTGTGGATTCCGCAATCTGTATTGTTGATCGGTTTTAGCCTGATGATTTGGCGTCTCTTGGTCATCGCTTACCGCATTGTCACCGGGCGTGATGTGGGCTTGACCCTGGGCGATGAAGGCCAAGATGCCATGGCTGCTTATGCTGACCATGCTGATGAAAAAGCAGAAGACCTGCGTCACCACGACGATGTCGAAATGGCTCATAAAATCGAAGACGAAAATAAAAAGAAGGGAGATGACCAATGACCATCGCATTCCTGTTCGTCACTCTCTTTGCTCTATTGTTGTTGGGTACCCCCATTGCTATTTCTTTGGGCTTGGCGTCCGTCTCAACCATTTTGTTTTTCTCCGGCGATGACTTAGGTTCGCTGGCCGGTAAACTATTCGACACCATGCATCACTATACATTGATGGCTATTCCCTTCTTTGTGTTGTCATCGGCATTTTTGTCTACCGGTGGTGTTGCCCGTCGTTTGATCCGCTTTGCCACCAACTGCGTGGGCCACTTCCACGGCGGTTTGGCCATGGCATCGGTTCTCGCTTGTATGTTGTTTGCGGCTGTGTCGGGTTCTTCCCCCGCAACCGTTGTGGCCATCGGCTCCATCGTTATTGCCGGTATGGTCCGCGCTGGTTACAGCCAAGACTTTGCCGCAGGTGTTATCGCCAACGCAGGCACCTTGGGCATCTTGATCCCACCGTCCATCGTCATGGTGGTTTACGCCGCCGCAACCGACGTATCCGTTGGTCGTATGTTCTTGGCTGGTGTGATCCCGGGCCTATTGGCCGGTGTCATGTTGATGGGTGCCATCTACATCACCGCCCGCGTTAAAAACCTGCCACGCCAACCGTTCCCAGAATGGAAAGAATTTAGAGAATCGTTCAACGATGCAATTTGGGGCTTGTTACTCATCGGCATCATCTTGGGCGGTATCTACGGTGGTGTATTCACCCCGACCGAAGCCGCCGCAGTTGCTGCTGTATACGCTTATCTTATTGCTGTCTTTGTCTACCGTGACATCGGCCCGCTGAAAAAAGGTGCCGAACGCGGCCCGATCATGAAAACGATCATAGGTATTTTCGTCCACAAGGACATATCCGATACCTTAATGGACGCCGGTCGTGTGACCATCATGTTGATGTTCATCATCGCCAACGCCATGTTGTTCGCACACGTGCTGACCACAGAACGCATTCCGCACGCTATCACGGAAATGATTATCTCTGCTGGCTTCGAACCTTGGTCCTTCTTGATCGTCGTCAATATAATTTTGCTGGTTGCTGGTAACTTCATGGAACCGTCTGCGATCTTGTTGATCATGGCGCCAATCCTGTTCCCCATCGCCATGGAATTGGGCATTGATCCAATTCACTTGGGCATCATCATGGTGGTGAACATGGAGATCGGCATGATTACGCCACCAGTTGGGCTCAACTTGTTCGTGACGGCCGGTATTACAGGCATGTCGCTCATGCGGGTGGTCAAGGCGTCGCTGCCTTGGTTGGCTATCTTGTTGGTATTCTTGATTATCGTCACTTATATCCCGGCGGTTTCCACATGGTTACCGAATTCCCTGATGGGACCGGAGATTGTCGATCTTCAATAACAAGCCCCCCTGAACGTTGACGCTGTACACAGGTGACACCAGGTCCTCAAGACCCCCAATCCCACCTGTATATAACGTGGAACGTTCGTTGAAGAGCCCCCCTTTTCAGGGGGGCTTTTTGATTTGTACGAATCGGTCTAAAAGCTTCTCCCGATATCATTTTAAGGAGCACCACGTGTCCACCATTGCCCAGAAAATCGCGGCCGAATTGGCCGTTCGTGACAACCAAGTGATTGCAGCCGTTGAATTGTTGGATGGTGGCTCTACCGTGCCGTTCATCGCCCGCTATCGCAAAGAGGTCACCGGGGGCTTGGACGACACCCAATTGCGCAATTTGGAAGAACGCTTGCGCTATCTTCGTGAAATGGTCGAACGCCGCGACGCCATCCTCAAAAGCATTGACGAACAAGGCAAGCTGACAGACGAACTGAAGGGCAAAATCAACACCGCCGACACCAAAGCGCGCCTGGAAGACTTATACCTGCCCTACAAACCCAAACGTCGCACCAAGGCCCAAATCGCCCGCGAAGCCGGTTTGGAGCCTTTGGCCTTGGACCTCAGAGGCAATCCCTCGCTTGATCCACTGGCGGAGGCTGAAAAATTTCTCAACCCTGATGCTGGCATCAACGACGCCGCCAAGGCCCTTGATGGTGCAAAACAAATCCTCATTGAACAATTTGCCGAAGATGCCGAACTTGTTGGCCAGTTACGGGATGCCATGTGGGACGAGGCCAAACTCACGGCCCGTGTGATTGAAGGCAAAGAAACAGAAGGGGCAAAGTTTTCAGACTACTTCGAGCACAACGAGCCCTTAAAAGACACACCATCCCACCGTGCCTTGGCAATCTTTCGCGGGCGCAAAGAAGAAGTTCTGCGTGTCAGTTTGGTGGTCGGCGATCCGGAAAACCCGCCTTATCCCCACCCTTATGAAATGCGGGTTGCCAATTATTTCGACATCAGTGATGAAGGTCGCCCAGCCGATGGTTGGTTGATCGAATGTGCACGCTGGGCTTGGCGGGTAAAAATTTCACTACATATCGAGTTGGATTTGATGCAACGCCTGTGGGCCGATGCAGAGGAAGAAGCCATCCGCGTGTTTGCAGAAAATCTTCGTGACCTTCTTCTCGCCGCACCGGCTGGACAGCGTGCAACCATCGGTCTCGACCCAGGCTTTCGCACTGGGGTGAAAGTTGCCGTGGTCGATGCCACAGGTAAGCTTGTCGACACCGCCACAATTTATCCGCACGAACCACAACGTAAATGGGATGAAGCCATTGGCGTTGTCGGTGCCTTGGCACACAAACACAATGTTGAACTTGTGGCCATTGGCAACGGCACCGCATCGCGTGAAACCGACAAGTTGGCATCCGAAGTGACAGAACGCTTCCCCGAACTGAAGCTGAAAAAGATTATGGTGTCCGAAGCAGGTGCTTCAGTTTATTCCGCATCTGCCTATGCCGCCAAGGAATTCCCCAACGTGGACGTTTCTTTGCGTGGCGCAGCTTCGATTGGGCGTCGCTTGCAAGATCCCTTGGCGGAACTGGTCAAGATTGAGCCCAAAGCCATTGGTGTTGGCCAATACCAGCACGATGTATCAGAACACCGTATGAACCGCGCGTTGGAAGCCGTTGTGGAAGATTGCGTAAACGCCGTGGGTGTGGATCTCAACACTGCATCTCAGCCCCTGTTGGCGCAGGTCTCTGGTTTGGGCGAAAGCTTGGCTAGCAACATTGTGGAATATCGCGACACACACGGCGCCTTCAAGAACCGCAAAGAACTGCTTTCTGTCCCACGATTGGGCGACAAAGCCTTTGAGCAATGCGCTGGTTTTTTGCGTATCAAGGGTGGCGACAATCCGTTGGATGGATCATCTGTTCACCCAGAAAGCTATCCGGTGATTGAACAAATTTTGACCCAATCCAATGTTAAATTGAATGAATTGATGGGCAATGCCAAGGTTATTAGGGGCCTCAACCCCAAAACTTTCGCCAATGAAAATCATGGCACGGAAACCATCAAAGATATTTTGGCTGAACTGGAAAAACCTGGACGCGATCCTCGCCCAGAATTTAAAACGGCAGAGTTTAAAGACGGTGTTGAAAAAATGAGCGATCTGCAACCTGGTATGCGCCTAGAGGGTGTCGTCACCAACGTTGCCAACTTTGGGGCATTCGTGGACATCGGCGTGCATCAAGATGGCTTGGTACACATCTCACAATTGGCCGACAAGTTTGTCGAAGACCCACGCGACGTGGTCAAGCCCGGTGATGTGGTCAAAGTGCGGGTTCAAGATGTCGACATCACGCGAAAGCGCATCTCGCTGACCATGCGCAGCGACACAAGCACGGATGAAACACCGCAACGTTCATCAAAACCATCACACAAGGGCAACAATCCCAAGCGCAATGCAAAGCACGGCGCTTCACCCTCTCGTGATACAGGTCGTGACACTGGCGGTGGGGCCTTAGCTGAAGCTTTTGCCCGCGCCAAAGGAAAATCAAACTAACAACAGAAAACGGTCTTATTCAGAATGGATGTCGCCAAAGGTCTTTTCATGAAGACTGAAGGCACCTTCCATTGCTTCTGACCACTCGCGATGTTCCGTATTTATGCCCCCCATGGCAGACAGATCGATTTCCAAGGCATCCAGCAATAGCTTTGCAATTTCGCGCTTGCCTTCCTCACAAGCAACGGTGTGTGCGTCGATAATTTTGTCGCTGAGACGTCGCGAAGGCATACAAAAGTTTCCTTTCTGATGTGCATCTAATTCATTCTATCACACTTATTTGAACACAGAGACTTTCAAAACATGATGAGTGGCATGAAATATGCTACTTCTGGACTAGATGTGATCAATGAGCATTTTTGATGTGGATTCAGCCTCGTTGTGCAAAGGAATGATATGATGAACTGCAAAATGCAATACAATCATCCATTACGGGCTACTTTTTGGACCGCTACAATCAGTATGCTCTTCCTGATTGGCAGCTTCATCCCAGCCGCACATGCCAATGAAACAGGTTCTACATCAGTGCTTCAGGACATCACTGTCATGACACCGGCTTTACCAAAAACGGTTTCGATCAATTCCAAGTTTAATAATTTGGCTATCACCAACATTGAACGCTTAGCAGCATTGGAAGTGGATTTGGTTTATCTCAAGCTCAGCAACGGACAAAAACCGGAACACGCCATTTCTCTGCTGAACGCTAAATTTCCTGCTGCCCAGTTCGAATTGTTTGAAGACTTCGAAATGGATGAAATGAGCGGCAATTTGATCACTCATTAAGTGGAACACCGCTTATCCGTCGCGGATTATTTCCACTTTTTACACATCCCCGCAGCATCATAAGGCCCACCGGGCTTATCAATTTGAGCATGTTTCTTTTTCATTTCTTTTTGGAATTTTGTGCCCACGCGTTTCATGGCTTTTTGTAAGATGCCTTTGGCCTCTTTTTGTGCAGCTTTGACATTCGAAGCTTGGCGCGGATTAAACCGGGCAACAACTTTTTCCAGTTCACGCCGCATCAATTTGGCGTACTTACGTACCCCCTCACGGTTTACGCGGACATGTTCTTTTTCGTGCTGCATCACTACATTATACTGACAGGTCCCAGCGGCATATTCACGCGGCACCAAAATATCTAATTCTTTATGGCCAAAACGAACTTTAACTTCATCAATGGTTATGCAGTTCATGTTCCCTATCCGCGTATGTTGCAAACGCATGGACATACTTGTTTCCACCTCACTATGAGTCAAACCCAGCACCAAATTGTTGCGTTTCATCAAACCATGTGCTTTGGCTTTGGAATTAATCTTATTCAAGGTTTCACGCTGAACAACCTTCGCTGCAGGATCAAGAACGCGCACATGTACGACGTTCTTCTTCGGCACTTCACATGTTGCTGCCCCAACCGGCATGGCCCATAAGCTCACACCCCCAACCAGGGAAACCGAAATGACTAAGGATAGTATTTTCAACATGTCTTAAACATATGCACACTGGCACACAATTGAAAGCCATGGATCAATCAGGAAACCTGCAACTTTGAATGTTTGGTTTCATACATCTTGTCATCAGCCAACTTCATCAAGGCATCTACAGTATCGGCATCTTCCGGGAAACAAGCACATCCGACTGAAGCCTTGATATCAACCTCGTAACCCAAGGCAATCATTGGCGCATTTAGCCCCGCACTAATTTTATCCACAAGCAAACTGAGTGCACATCTATCGCCATTGCAGGGCAAAACAACAACAAACTCATCCCCACCAACGCGAGAGATGGTATCTGTCTGGCGTGTCAATGCTGTTAGGCGTTCGCTCACTTCGATCAGAACTTGGTCACCAACATCGTGACCAAAACGATCATTAATGGCTTTAAAACCATCCAGATCAATAAACAGCAATGCAAAGCCATTCGAATTTCGTTTGTAAAGCCCCGCAAGCTGGTCCAAACGGTCATACATCAAGCGGCGATTGGGCAACTTAGTCAGCGGATCATGAAGGGCCAAAACTTGATTGCGGTGGATAAGTGTCAAAAGCACATAGATTAAAATTGATAAAATTGCACCAATAGCCAAGCCGATGGAACGCACGATCAAAGATGAGCGATCACCAACACCCCATCCCCCTATCGGAACGGCGGCAATTTGCCAGCTGCCATGAGACATCGTAACGTGCAATTTCACGCTATCGGGCTGAGCAAACAACGCCTCACGGCCTAAAAATGTTTCCCCTTTTTCGCCCAATCCGTCACGCCCCCGAACAGCAATATCCAATGTTCCATGACGCGCGGCCAACCCAACCGCGCTGAACAAGGATTGTGTATCAATAACGATTGATGCGAGCCCCCAATACTTGCGTTCTTTGCCGGGTGTCAGTGCACTGGCACGTTCATAAATAGGTGTGCGCGCTATCAAACCCTGCCCGCCTTGGACCAAGGTCAAGGGGCCGGCAACGACGGTCTTGTCCAACTCTATCGCACGTTTAACAGCCGCCCATTGATCCTTATTATTTCGATAATCCAGCCCCAGGACGCGTTCATTACCGACCAGCGGGTAAACAAACTGAACAATATTGTTAGGAGCCAAACCGATATTGCGAATATGGTTATCATCCTTAAACAGCTCGGAAGCCATGGCTTTATAATTGGCCCAAGTCGTACTTGGATTGATCGCGACATAGCTGATCATACCGTGGGTCAAAAACAGGGTGGAGTTGACCTCGGCCTCCAGTCTTGCACGCAATAAAGACAGTTCTTCAACCACCTCTGTGCGTTCATGTTCTAGGGCACGGTCTTGCGTTATTGCCGCCACTAATTCTGCCACCACCATAACAAAAACAAGTACACACAAAGCTGCAATTGTCCGGGCTTTCTGGCTAAGATTATTTATTCGCATGCAATCCGCCCCTTGCCCTGGTGGTTGAAACAATCACAATATATTTTCACTTAATCATGTTTCAAAGGAAAACAACAGATGCCAGTAACTTTGGTGCATATGTCCATTAACCCTGAATACCTTGATGAATTCATCGAGGCCTGTAAAACCAATCACCTTGCCTCTGTCCAAGAACCAGGCAACCACCGCTTTGATTTTATTCAAAATGAAGATGACCCAACCAAGTTCGTCTTTTATGAATGGTTTGACAGCGATGACGACATTGCCGCCCATAAACAAACTGACCATTACAAGACGTGGGCAGCAACGGTAGAAGACATGCAAAGCGAACGGCGCTATGGTGTGCGTCACATTCCTATATTTCCGGATTTGAAAACGTGAACCACACCATCATACCTGCACCCTTTACCATTGCCCGCCTACCCAAAATTCTATTTGGCGCTGGCGTGATAGATCAGCTTTGTGATGAAATCTCCACCTTTGGAAAATCCACATTGGTGGTGACCGGGGGAAAATCATTTACCCAATCACCAACCTGGAACCACTTACAGGAAGACTTCTCCCAAGCTGGAATTAGCTGGTCAATCGTTCATATTACCAAAGAACCATCACCAGACCTCATTGATACGTTGGTCGCTGAAAACCAAGGCCAAGACTTCGACGTTGTGGTCGGTATCGGTGGCGGCAGTGCTTTGGATGCAGCCAAAGCCATCGCAGGTTTACTCAAACCCGCCAACACAGTCATGGACCACTTAGAAGGTGTCGGACCAGAGCTTCCTTACCAAGGACCAGCCACACCATTGATCTGTTGCCCCACCACCGCAGGGACGGGATCGGAAGCCACCAAGAATGCCGTACTTTCTCGCTACGGTTCTGACGGTTTTAAAAAATCTTTTCGCGCAGATAGTCTGGTTGCCGACGTAGCTATTGTTGATCCCAACCTACTCACCACATGCCCACAATCGGTTATCGCCGCAAATGGCATGGACGCCTTTACCCAACTTTTGGAAAGTCTTACATCGATCCGATCCAATGCTATGACCGCTGCATTGGCGTGGTCGGGCCTAGAACGTTTCGTTCAAGGTTTTTGGGATATGTGGTTGTTGGCAGGTGAAGACAGCGAACGCGCCACCGAAGCACGCACACATATGGCCTATGCGTCTTTGATGTCGGGAATTTGTTTGGCACAAACGGGCTTGGGCTCTGTTCATGGATTGGCCCAACCGTTGGGATCATTGTTTCCCATTCCCCATGGCGTGGTCTGCGGCACCTTGGTCGCGGATGCAACGGATATCAACATCCGTGCCCTTATTGAACGACAACCCGATAGCACGGCGTTAAGTGTCTATGCACGAGCTGGGGCATTGGTACTCACCGATAATTTGACCGGCAACGCTGCCTTAGATGGATTGGTGCGCACCCTTCACGATTGGACAGAGCGCTTAGACTTGCCACGGCTATCGAGCTTTAGTGTGACAGACGGTGATGTGGGCCGCATCGTTGCCAACAGTCGTGGATCAAGCATGCAAACCAATCCAGTGGTTCTACACGACGATGAAATTGCAGAACTTGTAAAACGCCGTCTCTAACCCCTATATCAAGTGAATGGATAATCTTGATTTCAAACCGGACCTCAGTCCAAAGAAGATGCTGGAAATGGGCGTATTTGGCGGTGCTTACTTTGTTGATTATGCGAACGCCATTCCTGATGATTTACCGACAGATTGGTTTGAAAATGCAAAAATTTCATCTACGGGTTTTGACAAGGAACTCAACTATTTTTCAGTTGCCGCCGGACAATCTCGAGAGGTTTGGCACAATAAAGGCTGGATCACACCAGACGATCCCTTGGGATGGTTTCAATGGTACTGCCGTTACAGTCTTGGCCGTCGTATAACGGATGTGGATACTTTTCAAATCAAACGCTGGAAGGCTTTTGGCGCACGTCACCGCCCACAAGTGATCAAAAACTGTGAGCCGGGCAATGTATTTTGCCGACCCCGTCAACGCCAAGCATTATTGCAATGGGCATATGACCCGATGATTTAAGACGGTTTTTCCGGATTGGGCATGCGCCCGCCTTCGACAGCTCCGCTCACGTGTTCAGGATCTTCGGGAGCAAGGGTGCCGTCGAACATCAAACGCACAGGACCTTTGACATGAATGTCTCGCTGGGGATAAGGGAACAAAACACCGTGTTCTTCGAAAAGGGCATGGATGCGAAGAAAAATCTCGCTTTTGATATTGGACACGCCTTTTTCCGCGTCTTGAATCCAGACCCGAAGTTCCAGATTCAAAGAATTATCGCCATACCCTTTCAACAAGCAGCGTGGAGCAGGGTTCTTTAACACGCGGCTAAATTCAGAAGCCGCCTCTTCGGTCAACTTGATGGCCAAGTGCACATCTGAATCGTACGAAATACCGATGGGTAACCGCTGGCGCACCAAGCGATCAGAGTGCGACCAATTTTCCACAGGTGTTGAGATCAAGACCTCGTTCGGAATCAAGTGTTCGATGCCGTCGCGCGTCACGACCGAGACATAACGCGCTCCAATGGCGTTGACCCAACCATACGTGCCGCTAATGGAAACCACATCACCTGGTTTGACAGAGCGGTCCATCAACAAAATGACACCGGACAACAAATTGCCCACCACCTTTTGCAGGCCAATACCAATCCCCAGACCCAAAGCACCGGAAAACACCGCCAAGGCGGTTAAATCGATACCGACCATATTGATGGCCGCCAAAATTGCAAAAATGATGAAGGCAACGCGCGACAACTTGCTGAACAGAACTTTTTGTGATGGCGTAAACTGGGTCATGGCGGCCAAGCGGTTTTCCACCAACCGCGCCAACCAATTTGCCAGCCACAACATCACCACCAAGGCCACAATGCCTTTTGCGACCACCAACAAAGACAAACGGAAGTCGCCCAAATCGATAGCCAAATCATCCATAAACAACAAAGTTGGATCCAACAGCCCAACAATATCCAATGCCGCAACGGACCAGACAAACACAGCCACCGCCCGCGCCCACCACGGATCGGCGATGAAATTCAACATCAAACGGATAAATATCCAAGCCGTTAACAAGCTGGTGGCGACAACCAAAGTTCCTACGGCCCAACCCACTTGCGAGACTGCAAATTGTGCCATAGACGCAAACGTCAACCATGCCAGTGGAATCACCAAGGGCTTAACAATTTGCAATATGGTGGTGCGGTATTTGTCCGCCCACACCCCCGCAATAATCTTATCAACCAGCTGGTCTAGAGGTTTGGCCACAATGCGTGCGGCAAAATACGTGGCCGCCAAAGCCGCGAACTGTACCAAATTCGACAGCACCAAGATGTGGGTTTGTATAAACACCCAAATCTCTTGAAGCCATTGATTGAGCTGTTGTGGGTCAATAGTCCCGTTCACGCGATCCCCCAAATCATATCCATTGGTACCTCAACCCTATGATGTGATGATCATATTGTCCATCTTGGCTATTCCCAAACCAACCACATTATGTGCTATGACTATCCCCCCGGGGGTAGAACATCAAAAGAGCAATACGCTATGAGCACCCCGACTGCGTCCAAATTACCAATTTTCGACACACCGCCCCAAGCCCTATGGGGGGGAGCGCGTGAAGCCGCAGGTGTGCCCATGATGGTCATGTCCGCCAGTTTTTTAGGGTTCGGATCGATGATCCGTGATGTCAACTGGAGTGTGTGGGATGCCCTGTATTCGACACTGAGCACATGGGCCTTGCCTGGCCAAATCGCCATGGCGGAAATGGCTTATAGCGGCGCACCCATCATTGCCATGTTGTTAGCGGTGTTCTTTATTAATGCACGCTTATTGCCACTGGTGGCATCGTTGTTGCCGCACATGCGCAACCCCGGCACACCCACATGGAAATACTATACCGTCGCCATGCTGATTGCCGCCACGAGTTGGGTCGGCGTGATGCGGCGTTTGCCTACCCTTACCCAAGACCAGCGTTTGTCGTATCTCACAGGATATGGCTTGGCCTTATACCTGTCTTCACCTGTCGCCACCATAATTGGGTATCATTTGGCAGGACAGGTACCGCAGCCAGTGACCATGGCGTTGGTATTTTTAAACCCACTATATTTTATGTTGCTGTTCTTGTTCGACATGCACAACGTATCAAAAATCCTGTCGCTCACCTTTGGGGCCATTTTAGGACCCAGTCTGTTTTTGGTGATACCCAATTGGAGCCTCATCATCACAGGGCTTGTGGGGGGGACCTTGGCCTGGGCTTTGGGACGCACACCGACAGCATTACGCATTCAGCATCGCTTACGTCAACCTGATAAAAAGACGGGAGCAAGCCAATGATTGAGCAATCTGGTGTTTATGCGCCATGGATGGTGATCACCTTAGCCGCCATTGCAACTTATGCATCACGCGGTGTCGGGGCGGCTTTGTCCGGTCAAATCTCCACTGAATCAGCAGTAATTGAATGGATCACCTGCGTCACTTATGCATTGTTGGCGGGGATGGTGGTCCGGATGATCTGGATGCCCATCGGCACCTTGGCCACAACGGCAGACTGGATGCGCTTTGCAGCCGCAGGAACGGGATTGACCGTATTTTTCCTCACCAAGCATAACATCGGCATCAGCGTTTTAAGCGGAAGTTTGGTTTTGGTGGGATTGAGCTCTTATTTTTAATCGAGCTAAAGTGAAATCAAACGGCTGGCCGGGAACGAAACTGTCACCACCGTTCCGACACCCACATCACTTTCAATATTGATCGCGCCGCCGTGTGCTTCTACCAAGCCTTTAGTCAATGGCAGGCCCAGCCCAGTACCTTCGATTTGGCGATCTTTGGAAACCTGGGTGCGCTCAAATGGCATCAAGATTTTAGTAATATCATCTTTGGGGATGCCGATACCTTGGTCTTTAATTTCTACCAGCATCTCTCCACCATCACTCAACCGCACACCGATGTTCACATCCCCACCATCGGGAGAATATTTCACCGCATTGGTGACAATGTTGGTAATAATCTGGCGGACCTTGGTGGGATCACCCTTGAGCACCGGCAGTGATGTTTGCACATTGGCAATGAGTTTCACCTCGGCGTCTGTATATGCAACGCCCGTACGCTCAACCACTTCATCAATCACATCCGCGATACTGATGAAATCTTCACTTACTTCCAAACGGTCGGCTTCAATTTTAGACAAATCCAAAACCGTACCAATCAGACCGTGAAGGTACTGACCCGATTTGTGAATATCATCAATATATTCGCGCTGCTTTGCTTGCAGTTCACCCGCAAGGTCGTTCAACATCAATTCAGAAAAACCAATGACCGCATTCAAGGGGGTACGTAACTCATGGCTCAAATTGGCGATAAAACTGGATTTGGATTTGGTGGCAAATTCTGCCAATTCCCGCGCCTCACGTACCTCACGTTCTGAAATAGCACGTTGGCGCGCATACTTCACGGCCCGCAACAGTACTTTGCGATAGGTCTCATCCTTGATCAGGAAATCCTGGGCACCATGTTGAAGTGCGGCCAAACCGATTTTTTCATCAGATGTGGAGGTCAAAACCACGATACCAGTGCCCTTGGCGACCTCAAATATTGAATCAACCGTCGACAAGCCCGAAGAATCCGGCAACGTTAGATCAAGCAAGATCAGTTCATATTCATGATTACCAAGACACTCACGTGCTTCAGATACCGTCCCAGCAACTGTTAGGCGATAATTTTCCGTCGGATCTTCATCAAGAAGACTTTGCACCATCAAGACTGAAGTTCGGCTGTCTTCGACCAGTAAAATATCCATGTGCCCCCCAAGGCAACGATTTGTAAAACCACACTAACATCATTTTGGAATGCCACAAGTCATCACTTCATTAGGATAAATACGTTGATGCTCTTTTATGGTTTTTTAATTCTTACAGGGCATCTTAAAGGATCATCTGACCACTAAACCCGTATGAGCAATGGCACAAACACTCGGCATTCTCGGTTTTACCATTTCCCTTCTGGCACTTTTTATTGCCAGTGAAGTGATGCGCCGTGCTTCTCAACGCCAAGTGGACTTAGAAACGGCTTTGGCCAAGCTTTCAACCCGTTTCCAAAAAATCGAAAGCAGTGTTTTCCATGTCGAAAAGCTGGCTGCCGAAATCCGCCATCAACGCCGCCGCCAAGCAGATACCCTGACTTCGCTGGCGAACAAAGGTGATGGAAAGGTTCCTGCGACATCTACGCGCTCTCAAAAGACTGGCTCTGGAGAACAATTTACCCCTTCAAGTCATCAAGAAGAGCCAAAAACACGCCGAAAAACCGGCTAACGGCGTTTTTTCAAAACCAATGTAAGCCATCCATCGCGTACATAGCGACGCTCAAGCACCATACCTTGGTTCATATACGGCGACAGCACAAAGCGTTCATCGCGTTCGATCAAGCCCGACAACACCGCATATCCACCCGGTAACAATGCCCGGCCAAAATCCGATGCAATTGTGGTTAAGGGGCGGGCCAAGATGTTGGCAACGATCAGATCATAGCGATTTGTACGTGCCACCGCCTCAAAACCCGGCCCTGTGCGAAATTCTAACAGATCCTGAACCCCATTCAGGCGCGCATTTTGATCCGCGACCTCAATCGCCACCGGGTCAATATCCGTCCCCAACACATTGAGTTTCCACATCTTCGCCATCGCAATTGCCAAAATGCCCGATCCCGTACCAACATCCAGCGGCTTCACAAAATGCACCCGCTTGCCTAAATCCTCCAAGGCCTCCAGACAGCCCGCGGTGGTGGCGTGTGTCCCGGTACCAAAAGCCGCACCTGGATCAATGCGTATAGGAATACGCCCCGGAAGTGGACGTTCATCGATATGGCTCGCATAAATAAAGAACCGCCCGGCATCAATGGGGGGAAAGTCTTTCAGGTTTTCGGCAACCCAATCACGCGGCGCCAGCTCTTCAATTTCTGCTTTGGGTGTATCAACACCAAAACTTTGAGCCGCCGTATCCAATATGGCGTGAATATGTACTGAATCAGGTTCAACAGTGGTAAAGCCCTCCATGCGCTGGAGGCCACGGGGCTCGTCCACCGTCCACATCAAGCTTTCAACCAGATCTTCAACTACAGGCTCAAACATATCCACCTGGGCATTGGGAAGTTCCAAGGCAATGCGCCACAGGATTTGATCATCAGTCATGCGGTTCATACCTTCTCGACGAAACTGGCCATGACTTTTTTCAGCCCTGCCTTTTCAAATTGAATATCAAGCTTGTCGCCATCTAAACCTTGGATATGGCCGTAGCCAAATTTTTGATGGAAAATCCGTTGGCCAATTTCCAAACCATCGGCCGATACCCGTGCGGGGGCAAATACCAAATCATCCTGGGGCTTGCTGGCCTGGGCTCGTTTAAAACCAGCACCATAGCCTTGCTTGCCCGCGCTCCCCCAAGTGCTTTGATCCGCATCGAAACCACGGCTAAGGCCTTGTTCACCAGCGCGTTCAATATGTTCAGTCGGTAATTCTTCGACAAATCTTGATGGTAGAGAGGATTGCCACTGCCCATAAATCCGTCGTGATCCAGCAAAGGTGACGTTGGCTTGTTTGCGTGCGCGGGTCAGGCCTACATAGGCCAAGCGGCGCTCTTCTTCTAGGCCTTCGGTGCCGCTTTCGTCCAAGGAACGCTGATGGGGAAACAGGCCTTCTTCCCAACCCGGCAAGAAGACCGTGTCAAATTCCAAACCCTTGGCACCGTGGAGCGTCATCACCGTAACCTTGTCGGTATTGCGGCTATCATCGTTTTCCATCACCAAAGACACATGTTCCAAGAAACTGGTGAGGGTTTCAAATTCTGAAAGCCCCACCACCAATTCTTTTAGGTTATCAACACGCCCCGGTGCATCAACCGACTTATCCATCTTCCACATTTCAGTGTAGCCAGACTCATCCAAAACGATATCCATCAGCTCTGCCGGAGTGTGGATTTGGCTTTCCGTGCGCCAACGATCCAAATCGTTCATCAGCTCGGTAAAGGTCTTTTTCGGGCGTGGTTTCAGTTCATCGGTGGTGAGCAGTTCGCGAATCGCCATGATCATGGAAATACCGCGTGCACGGGCATGCATGTGGATGATCTGCATGGTCGCTTGGCCCAGACCGCGTTTGGGCAGATTAACAATGCGCTGAAACGCCAAATCATCATCGGGGGACGCAATCACACGCAGATACGCCACTGCATCACGGATTTCTTGGCGTTCATAAAATCGCAACCCGCCAATAACCTGATAAGGGATTGCCAACGTGATCAGTCGTTCTTCAAACTCACGCGTTTGCGCCGATGTGCGCACCAAAATGGCCATATCGGACAAACGCTCACCCCGGGTGTGTTTGGCTTCAATTTCATCCCCAACCCAGCGGGCTTCTTCGGACGAATCCCAAACGCCATGCACTCGAACTTTTTCCCCTTCATCCAAGTCGGTCCAAAGGGTTTTGCCCAGACGGCCTTCGTTGTTGGCGATCAATTCAGACGCCGCCGCCAAGATATGCGGGGTGGATCGGTAATTACGTTCCAACCGCACCACTTTGGCGCCAGGAAAATCTTTTTCAAATCGCAAGATGTTGCCGACCTCGGCACCGCGCCAGGAATAGATCGACTGGTCATCATCCCCAACACAACAGATATTTTGATGCCCCATGGCCAACAAACGCAGCCACAGATACTGGGCCACGTTTGTATCTTGGTATTCATCCACCAACACATAACGGAAACGATTTTGGTAATACTTCAAGGTTTCCGGCTGGCTTTGGAACAGATGCACACACAACATCAACAAGTCGCCAAAATCAGCAGCATTGAGACGTTGGAGTTGCTGTTGATATTCCTCATACACCGTGTGGGCATGGCCTTCCAAAGCTTCGATGGCTTCAGATTCCGGCACCTTGTCAGGCATTAAGGAACGGTCTTTCCAACGCTGGATAACAGCAGAAAACGTACGCGGCGGGAAACGTTTGGGATCAATTTCACGGGCTTCTAGGATTTGCTTGAGCAACCTCACCTGATCATCTGTGTCCAAAATCACAAAATTGGATTTAAGCCCCACCGCTTCGGCATGACGGCGCAATATTCGCGCAGACAGGGCGTGGAATGTTCCGACCCACCAACCTTCAACAGGGGTCCCCAACATATGGCCAACGCGCTCTTGCATTTCACGGGCGGCTTTGTTGGTAAAGGTCACCGCCAAAATATCGCCGGGGCGGGCTTTGCCTTGCAACAAAATATGCCCCAACCGCGTGGTCAGTACCCGTGTCTTGCCCGTACCGGCACCTGCCAACACCAAAACCGGGCCATCGGTGGCCGCAACGGCTTCACGTTGGGTTTCATTGAGACCGTCCAAATAGCCTGCGTTTTGCTGGGGTGCAGCTTGCGGCTCGTCTTCGGGTTCCATCAATTCAAAAGGATCGTTCATGGGGGATATATAGCACGCCCAAGCTTGGGGAAAAGCTAAACGTCACGTTCTTCGTGGCGGCTTTGCAAAAGTGCGCGGTTGTACGCTGCCATGACGTGTTTTTCCTCCACCGCTCCCAAAAACTTGCAATTTTCCAAATCATCAACCACCGCAATGATTGCTTCACCCGTATCACTCATTTTCGACAAAGCACTTTCTAGGTGATCATTGCAGGCCAGAACGGGTGGATTGCGACGCGCGACATCTGCCGCATTGATCAGCAAATCCATCGCAGGATCAAAAGCCGTTTCGCTGAGATCAGCCAAAGTGATGGTGCCCACCAATTTACCATCTTGATCAACAACAAATAATTCGCCACGCTTGGAATCTTGGAGCATCACCCGCAACTGAGACAGTGGAATTCCAGGGTTCACTTGTTCTGAAGTTTCTTCCATCACATCGCAGACTCGATTGGCCCGCAAAAGTGCCCGTTCAAAGCCCCCTTTGAGATCCAACCCACGGCTTTCCAACTGTAACGCAAAGAAATTGTTCTTAGAGATTTGGCGCGTAATTCCTGTGGACACGACAACAGCCAACATCACACCCGTGGTGATTTCATAATCCCCGGTCATTTCAAATATAATCAATGTGGTGGAAATGGGGGCCCCCAATACGGCCGCGGCCACTGCCCCCATGCCAACAAGGGTATAACCGGTCACACCCGCACTGAGCCCTGGAAAAACAATTTCAACAACAAGCCCAAAGGCAGCGCCCAACATCGCCCCGACCACCAAGGACGGCGAAAAGATGCCCCCACCAAAACCAAAACCAAGGCTAAGCCCCGTAGCTACGATCTTGCCGATCAATACTGCCAGCAACAACCACAAGCCCACACTACCGCTTAGCGCATCATCCGTGATGCCGTAACCAACCCCTAAAACTTGGGGCAAAACCAACGCAATACAACCGACCAAAAAGCCCCCAATGGCGGGACGCACCCATGCTGGAACCGGTAAGCGCTGTGCTTGATCTTGGGAAAAAAAGACCGAGCGCATCAACAAGCTTGCTGCCAAACCGGCCAAAACGCCCAACACGATAAAAGCAAAGAATTCGTAATGAGAGGTGATTTGCTGAGGCGGCAATACAAATGCGGGAAAATCACCATAATATGACCGCGACAACGCTGTACCGGTCACAGATGCAATCACCACCGGAGCAAAAGCTTTCAACGCATAGTGTCCGATGACCACTTCGCTTGCGAACAAAGCCCCCGCAAGTGGCGCGTTGAACGACCCCGCCACCGCGGCCGCAACACCACAGCCCAAGATGGTTCGCGCCAAGGAACGGCTTAAATGCAATTGTTTTGATACCCATGCAGCCAAAGATGCACCCAAGTGCACCGCCGGGCCTTCACGTCCAACAGAAGCACCGGAACCAATCGACAAGGCATTGATCAAGGCTGCATAAAATCCGGTGGTGAGCGACATTTTGCCACCTTTTAGGGCGCTTGCTTCAATCACATCTGCCACACCTTGACCACGTCTATTGGGCATCAAATAGTGGACTAATAATCCAACAGCCAAACCGCCCGCAGTCGGGACCAGCAACAATTGCCACCAAGGCAACGTCGCTGCGACATCGTAAAGACGTTCCCCCGGCGCACCATAAAAATTGGCCTGAAAGAACAAAATGCTTTCACGTAATGCAATCACCAACCCGCCACCGACAAGGCCAACCACCACCGACAGAAGTCCCAAAATCATCTGGTCGTTGCGCAACAAATTGCGCAACCCAATAAAAAGACCGGACGGTGTGAATGAGGAAGGCAACATGGAAAGCATCCAACAGCACGAAAAAGATTATTCACCATGACAGATACTGGTGAACAATTCATTGATAATAAAGGCATATAACCCTTATTTCCATGAAGAACCTTGTGCCTTTAGGTGAAGGTCAGCTCGCTGCTTTTGAGTGAGCTTTGACTGACCACTTTATTACGGCCTTCAGCCTTGGCTTTATAGAGGCTTTGATCAGCACGCCTGATTAAATCGCTCAACGGCTCACCAAATTCAAAGGTAGAGGCACCAATTGATACAGTAATCTGCCCCAAATCTTGATCATTGGCACGGTTCACCAGCTTTTTGTTACAAATACTGTTGCGAATATGTTCCGCCACTTGAAAGGCACCATCTTGGTCTGTATCTGGCAAAATGACCGCAAATTCTTCACCGCCATAACGCGCCGGAACATCGCTGCCTTTAACAGACTTGGTCATAGTAATCGCAAGTAGTTTAAGCACTTCATCCCCGGTTTGATGGCCATAGGTGTCATTGAATTTCTTGAAATGATCAATATCAAGCATCAACAGGCTCATATCTTCGCCAGCTTCCATAGCGTCACGGGCATGACGACGCAGTTCCATGTCAAACAATTTACGGTTGGCAATCCCGGTGAGCGCATCGGTCAAAGCTTCCCGCCGCATGTCTTCCAGATCATCACGCAATTGACCAACTTCTTGGGTGGATTGAGCCAACTGACTTTCAAGATTGTGGTTAATCTCTTCCATTTTGCGGGTATCAGAAATAACTTTTGAGACGGCTGCTTTAATGGTCTCAATGCCGTTGGCACTGGTGATTTCACCTTCGGCAGTCGCCAGAGTTTCGCCAAATTCCGACGCACCCTTGCCCGCATCACCCACATAACCAACGATGCGCCCTAATTCTTGCTCAATACGCTGGGTGGTTTCGTGAAGCGTCTGCTGCTCCAATTCAGTGGAAAAAAACTTGGTGAACAAATCACCGTTCACGGCATCATTAAATTCCTGGCCGTTATCCATTAAGATCGAAATCATCCTGGACAAATCCGGCAGACGTTCGGAAACGTGGGTATACCAAACCAAAAAATTGTTGGGTGTAGCCGGAACGTTGCGTTCCACCATCATTTCCAACGCTTGCTTGGCGTATTGCAGTGCTTGATCAAATGAATCGTGCACGTCCGTGCCACCCCTGTTTCCTTGATATTCTCAAGATCCTTAGTCATGAGAACCCATGCCCTAATACCTTCGGATGATACCTTGATCCTCGAAAAGGCCAAGGAGAAATACACCATTTTATAAAATGCACGTGAAATTTCACGCTCAAGCGCCTCTCTACACTTCCAAGACGGACGGAGAGCGTGTAAAAGCAAGGCGCAGCGTAGTGTTGCGCTGCATTATTTATCTCAGAGGGAATTGGCATTTGCCATGACGACATCGGCTGAAAACGCACATTCGTTTGAAATTGCTGTTGTTGTGCCCGTGCACAACGAAAGTGAAAACATCCGCCCGCTGATTGAAGAGATCAGTACGGCCATGGACGGTGTGGCAAATTATGAGATCGTCTACGTCAATGACGGTTCCAAAGACGACACAGCCGAAAAACTGGCCGAAATGGCAAAAGAACAGCCCCGCCTGAGCATCTACAGGCACGAAGTCGCCTGCGGGCAAAGCGCTGCCGTTGCTACAGGTGTGAAAAAAGCACGCGCCACTTTCATTGCCACATTGGATGGCGATGGTCAAAACGACCCTGCTGATATTCCTGCCCTATTTGCCAAGCTCAAAGAAGCCCAAAACCCAGATTATCTGCTGGTTGCTGGCTGGCGCGCCAAACGCAAAGACACAGAATGGAAACGTTTCCAATCCAAGCTGGCCAACGCTGTGCGCCAGAAGCTGTTAGGCGACAATACACCGGACACCGGGTGCGGCCTTAAAGTCCTGAGCCGTGAGGCATTTCTGGACATGCCACGGTTTGATCATATGCATCGCTATTTGCCCGCACTGATGATCCGCCGGGGTGGCGAGGTTGTTTCTGTTGAAGTCAATCACCGTCATCGTGAACGCGGTATCTCCAAATACGGCATGTGGGATCGTTTATCCGTAGCTGTTCGTGATCTATTGGGCGTCATGTGGTTGAGTGCACGAGGCTCCAAGCCGCGCATTAGCACTGTACGTGAAGCCGATAAGAACTGAGGCTCCTGCACATACGATGTCCGCTCATATGAACCCCAGCTCAATTCTTCGCGGTGTTGCCGTTATGACAACTTTGGCGTTGGCACTGTATGTCTGGGATGCGGCGGACCTCGGTAACGTACTCACCAACGATTGGATCGACACCCATATCAAAGGCCAAGGTGTGGGCGGTGAACTGCTATTTTTGGGCCTGGCGACACTCGCCACCGGTTTTGGTCTGCCGCGCCAAGTGGTCAGCGGCTTAGCAGGCTATGCCTTTGGCTTTGCCTTTGGCTCTGGATTGGCGTTGGCAGGGACTGTGCTGGGCTGCATTGGTGCTTTTTATTACGCCCGACTATTGGCCCGTGCACCGTTGCAAAAGAAGTTTTCCGGCCGGGTTCGACGCCTGGATGACTTTTTGCACGACAACCCGTTTTCCATGACTTTGTTGATTCGTATGCTACCGATCGGATCAAACGTTGCCACCAATTTGGCCGCAGGTGTTTCCAGCCTACGTGCACTGCCATTTTTTTCCGGCTCAGCATTGGGATACCTCCCCCAAACCATGATTTTTGCTCTATTGGGCAGCGGTGTTGCGGTTGATCCAGCCCTGCGCATCACCTTAAGTGTTGTTTTGTTCGTAGCTTCTGGACTATTAGGCGTATATCTTTATCGCCGTTTCCGCCATGGCAAGTCGTTGGACAAATCCATCGACGCCGAGCTGGGTGCGGATGAGACCGCTTAACAAACCACTTTAGGGCAAGCCTTGAATTCACAATCTTCGAAAACCGACACGGTTCTGGCCGTCCTGATCTGGTGCACCCTGGTGGCTGTTGCCATCGTTATGCGCCCATTGCTACCCATTGATGAAACCCGCTACATCACTGTGGCGTGGGAAATGTTCCAAAGCGGTGATTATTGGGTGCCCACCAAAAATGGGGAACTTTACAGCCACAAACCGCCATTTTACTTCTGGTTGATGAATTTGGGCTGGGCAATCTTCGGCGTTTCGGAGGCTTGGGCCCGCTTGGTGGCCCCGCTGTTTGGCTTAGCAACGCTATTCGTCACCGTGCGTTTGGCCCACAACCTATGGCCCGAAGCATCCGATGAGCTCCGCCAAAGCCGTGCTTGGATGGCAACGTTGATGATGCTGACGGGGCTTTATTGGACCGTCTTTTCCACCATGACCATGTTCGACATGATGGTGACATTTGCCGCCGTCCTTGCCATTTTGGGCTACATCAAGGCATGGCGCGGTTTTGTGTCTGGCCAAGGTTATTGGAAGGGCATTTTGATCGCAGGCCTGGGCATCGGCATCGGCGGCCTTGCCAAAGGTCCCGCTATTTTGGTCCATACCCTACCATTGGCACTATTTGCACCCCTGTGGGGGCCGGCCCTTACCGCCAAAGATAACGACCAAGGCTGGGGCAAATGGTATGCCGGCGTGCTTGTATCTGTATTGGTCGGCGCGGGCATCACCTTGGCCTGGGCCATTCCGGCGGCCATCATTGGCGGTGAAGAATACCGCAACGCCATTTTCATCAAGCAAAGCGCTGATCGCATGGTCAAATCCTTTGCCCACCGCCGCCCGTTCTATTGGTTCTTGTGGGTGGTGCCTGTGATGTTGTTGCCTTGGACCCTATGGCCGCGCTTGTGGCGTGCCATCGGTGGGCGCAAAGCCTGGACCCAAAAAACCGGCCTGCGTGGGGCTTGGGCCGATGGCGGCGTACGCGCCTTGCTGATCTGGTCAGCCGCTGCATTCGTAATTTTCTCAGCCATCAGCGGCAAGCAACCCCACTACCTGTTGCCAATTTTCCCGGCACTGGCCCTGTTTGCTGCGTATGTCCTCACGAGTGACAAAACCGATAAAACCGCAGGCGTCTATCACCGTGTTCCTGCCTTAGTGTTGGGCACGCTGGCCTTCGTCTTAATGGCCGGGCTGCTTGCCAAAGATATGATCGAGCCTATGCTCAAAAAGCCCCTACCCGCTTGGGTCGCGGTGGCAGAGCCACTTTGGTTGTTGCCTGTGGTCATCATGGCCCTGGCCGCAGCGTGGACCAAAATTTCCGGCCCACGCGCCGAAGTGCGCCTGATCGCAGCTTTGGCGGCAAGCTTGGTGATGATGATGCATATGGCTGCAGCCCCGGCATTTAGCTTGGCTTATGATCTAGAGCCCGCCGCCCAACGCATCAAAATCTGGCATGACGAAGGCCGTCCGGTTCTTTATGTCGGCAAATACCACGGTGAATTTCAATTCTTGGGCCGTCTGGAAAAGCCCATCGAAAACGTTCATCGACTGGAAGATGCCGTCGCCTGGGCCGCACTTCACCCCAAAGGCATCATCATTGCGACCAAGCGTGAATCGGAAATTCCCACCACCACTAGACCTTTTCATGTGCAGCCATATCGCGGCAAAGTACTGGTGATGTGGTTGGCCAAGGGCTTCAAGTTACCCCCAAAGTTATAAAAAAACGCCCTAAAACCAACAAAAATTGCCATTTTCACAAAAAAATGGTGCCCTGGCTGTTGACAGTTAGGGGTGCGCACACTTAAATCCTTAGCACTCGTCTGGGGGGAGTGCTAACAGCACATTATAAATCCCTTTAGTCATTCAGTTTCTCAGGTACTTCTGAAAGGATTTACATATGAAGTTCCGGCCTCTCCACGATCGCGTACTTGTACGTCGCGTCGAAACCGAAGCTAAAACCGCTGGCGGAATCATCATTCCCGACAACATCCAAGAAAAGCCTTCCGAAGGCGTCATCGTTGCTGCAGGCAGCGGCGTGCGCAAAGACGACGGTTCCGTAGTTGCGCTTGAACTCAAAGCTGGCGACATGGTTCTGTTCGGCAAATGGGGCGGCACCGAAGTCAACATCGACGGTGAAGAGCTGCTCATCATGAAAGAGAGCGACATCCTCGGTGTGATCGAAGGTGCTGGCAAAGGCAAAAAGAAGAAGTAAGGCAACCGCCAACTTTTCCCTTTCCGCTTTATCTTTAAGCCACAAATTTTAAGTAAGGAATATTTCCATGGCTGCTAAAGACGTAAAATTTGGTGCAGACGCCCGTGCCCGTATGCTGGCTGGCGTTGACACCCTGGCAAATGCCGTAAAAGTTACCCTCGGCCCCAAAGGTCGTAACGTTGTTTTGGACAAAGCTTTCGGCGCACCGCGCATCACGAAAGACGGTGTATCTGTTGCAAAAGAAATCGACTTGGCCGACAAGTTCGAAAACATGGGTGCACAGATGGTCAAAGAAGTCGCTTCTCGTACCAACGACGAAGCAGGCGACGGCACCACCACAGCGACCGTTCTGGCTCAATCCATCGTTCGCGAAGGCTGCAAGGCTGTTGCAGCCGGCATGAACCCGATGGATCTGAAACGCGGCATCGACCTTGCTGTTGATGTTGTCATCAAAGACGTTGAAAAACGTTCCAAGAAAGTCAAAACCTCTGCTGAAGTTGCACAGGTTGGCACCATCTCCGCCAACGGCGAAGCCGAAATCGGCGACATGATCGCTCAAGCTATGGAACGCGTCGGCAACGAAGGCGTCATCACGGTTGAAGAAGCAAAAGGCTTGAACACGGAACTTTCCGTTGTAGAAGGCATGCAGTTCGATCGTGGTTACACGTCACCGTACTTTGTCACCAACGCTGACAAAATGACCTGCGAAATGGAAAACCCATACATCCTGATCCATGAAAGCAAGCTGACTTCTTTGCAAGCTATGCTGCCTGTTCTGGAAGCTGTGGTTCAATCCTCTCGCCCGCTGCTGATCGTTGCTGAAGACATCGAAGGCGAAGCATTGGCAACCTTGGTTGTCAACAAACTGCGTGGTGGTTTGAAAGTTGCGGCTGTAAAGGCTCCGGGTTTCGGCGAACGTCGCAAAGCCATGATGGAAGATATCGCCATCCTGACCAACGGCACCGTGGTTTCCGAAGACTTGGGCATCAAGCTCGAAAACGTCACTTTGGATATGCTGGGCACGTGTAAACGCGTTTCCATCACCAAAGAAGAAACCACCATCGTTGACGGCGCTGGCCCGAAGAAAGCCATCCAAGCCCGTTGTAACCAAATCCGCGCTCAAGTCGAAGAAACCACTTCCGACTACGACAAAGAAAAACTGCAAGAACGTCTGGCCAAATTGGCCGGTGGTGTTGCTGTTATCCACGTTGGTGGCGGCTCCGAGGTTGAAGTGAAAGAACGCAAAGACCGCGTCGATGATGCGCTGCACGCGACCCGCGCTGCTGTTGAAGAAGGCATCGTCCCCGGTGGCGGCACCGCATTGTTGTATGCTGGCAAAGCATTGGCGAAACTCGAAGGCGACAACGGCGACCAAAACGTCGGTATCGACATCGTGCGTCGCGCGGTTCAAACCCCGGTTCGTCAAATTGCCGAAAATGCTGGTGCCGATGGCGCCGTGATCGCTGGCAAATTGATGGAATCCAAAGACACCGCACACGGCTACAACGCCCAAACCGGCCAATTCGAGAACCTCATCAAAGCGGGTATCATCGATCCGGCCAAAGTGGTTCGCGTTGCACTGACCGACGCTGCATCCGTTGCAGGCCTGTTGATCACCACCGAAGCCATGGTCACCGAAAAACCTGAAGCCGACAGCGGCGCAGCTGGCGGCATGCCGGGTGGCGACATGGGCGGTATGGGTGGTATGGGCGGTATGGGCGGTATGGGCTTCTAAGGAAGCCAACCACCACACACCCGAGCCTCTCAGCTCAAAGAAAAGCCCCTGCACTTTAGTGCAGGGGCTTTTTGTGTGTACCAGGTTTCTCCTAGCTGGGGGATAGATTATCCGAACAGATCCGCGCTGTAATCCAAGGTTTCATCAGCATGGGCCTGCAGAACATCCTGCGCCAAGCCATCAGGCTCAGTTCCACCTTGGAAGTAGTCAATATCTTCATCACCATCCAATAAGAACAACTGGCCTTCACCAGGACCCAAATCCTTGTTGTGGTTGTTCCCGGCTTTAATCGAAACGGCAAGCAAATCATATTCGGAATACTGCGTATTTACGAAGTTGAACAGATCTACATCATCCAAGTCGGATACACCTGACCAGCCATCAATTTTGACCTTGGTAACATCCCCGCCATCATCAGACAGATACATCACAATGTTGGAAATATCATGTTCGGCTGTACCTTTTTTATTGAGGAAGGTCCCGAAGTGATCACCAGTCGGCGGTTCGGGTTCGTTGGCCCCAATCCCATTAACGGTAATGTCAACGGTGGCCGTAGATACCGCGCCGTTGTTATCGGTGATTTGATAGGTAAAGCTGTCTTGCGCACTTTCACCTTCATTTAAATCATCAAAGGCACCGTTGGGGTCATAATCATAAGTTCCATCAACATTGAGCGCCACCATTGCGCCGGATGCTAAGGTAACTGTATTGCCTACACCTGCACTATCACCATCAACAGCGGTTACAGAAATCGTATCCAGTTGGTCAATATCATAATCATTGTCCAATACATTCCCGCTGATCACCGTTTGCTCATCTGTGACATTGGTATCAGCCACAGCTGTTGGGTCGTCGTTAACACCCGTCACAGTGATTTGGATTTGAGCTGTGTCGCTGCCTCCGTTACCGTCATCAACGCTATAACTATATGTCTGACTTACAACCTCGCCAGCAGACAGATAATCTGCATCGTTCGTATCCAGGGTAAATTCACCATTGGCGTTTAAGGTAAACCCTATGCCGTCGGCCAGTTCAATGGTTTGCCCCACTTGGGTAGCGCTACCGTTCACGGCTGTAACGTTCAAATCCAAAATGCCATCATTATCGGCGTCGGGGGCATCCAGATCGATATCGTTGCTGAACACATTTCCGGTCTGGATTTGATCTTCATCGGCGACAATACTATCGTCTTGAGCATTCACTGCATATGGCGCATCACCATAAAGCTTGTCAGAATCCGATCTGTCTCCATCGACCTCACCGACAGAGGTTTGACGCACGGTAAAGCTTTCAAACGCAAGGTCATCCAGGGTTAGACTGCGCAGGCTCGATGACAACACAAACTCGGTGGTTTGGATATCATCTTGCGCTTGGCCCGACGTACCGAATTCAATTCCAATTTCATATGGACTGTCAGGCACACCGGAAGACGTGCTTCCACCGCCTAAGTTGTCAACCGAGCCGCTTTGGTTGACCTCTGTGACATCATCCCCGGAGACACTCAGCGTGCCCAAGAGATCATCAGCAGCAACATCGAAGAAAAGTCCCCGCAAATCAGCGATCATATTGTCGCCATCGCCTTCATTAGAAATCGAGAACGACAGACTACCATCCGCAAGCTCCGTCACGGTAAGAGTAGCTGGGGCCATGGCATCATTGCCGGTTTGGGTATCAAGGGTAAATGTCAAAGTCCGCATGACTCAAAAGCTCCATTATTATTATTGTGATTTGCAAAATGCGAAACTTGGGATTTGAAGTGACTGAATTTCAAAGACTTACCAAATACCGCACTAATTTACTATGGTATTAAGCAAATCCTGTGCCAAATGAGTCGGCGATTTTCCCAGAGCAGCATTCGCCCGAACTCAAAGAAAAACCCCGCACGAGAGTGCGGGGCTTTTTGTTTATGCGATAAAATGCTTAAGCCATGTAATGGCTATCGTTACTATAGGAGCAATCAACTCCGCATAAATTTGATCTACAATATTCCCGCCAAAATACAATCCCGCTAAAGATGCTATCGGGTGCTGCTTCGCAAAATCACGAAGCTTAATCCAGAGTTTGTAGTCTGAATTCGGCAAAGAGAATCCCTCATTGAAAAATCAAATTCAATGAGGGGCTTAATTCCTACGGAGTACTGTACACACAGCTAAGAGTGCCCGACAACCCGTTTCTCTCCACCATATCTCCCCACAAACATATGGAAAGATTGTGGACAATCACTCATCCAACTGATCACAAATCCAGTGAGAAAATTCGATCGCAAATTTTGATTTATGAGGATCAGGCGACGCCTGCCAGTGGCCCAGTTCATCTATCAGCGCATCAAACAACATGGAATATTCCTGCGCTTTTTTGCGTTCCATCAGCCACTTGTTATGCATTTTGTCCAGATCATCCTGGAGCTCAAACTCTTTTTTTCGGGGGGGTGATACAGCTTGGCGGCGCCGCGCCGTTTGGCGGATCAGGCGAGTGCGTTCTGACAGACGCACATCATCCATATTAAATTTGGGTGAAATACTTTTGACATCGTCCAAGTCAACGGCACCTTCGAAGCTTTCAAACCCCGCATGGCCCAATCGATCACACAGTTCATGACGGTCAATACCCAGCAGTTTCGCTGCCTTAGCGATGGAAATACGTTGCCCCATTAACTTTCCCTCTTCAGCAGATAACAATTTTAACGTAGGCACCCATTCCATGCAGTTCAAGAAGTCTCTGACAAGAAAAGACTAGTATGATCAATGGCCTCTTTAAGCCCAATGCGTTGAATTTCCACATCCGCCGGAAATGCCGTGGCAATGCGTGATGGCAGGGCGCCGTCCAACATCACAAATACGCCGCGATCATCCTTTTTGCGTACCAAACGCCCATAAGCTTGTTTGAGTTTGAGGCGTGTTAACATCTCATCATAACCCCGTCCGCCAAAGGCTTCACGCCGGGCCTTGGTGATGATATCAGGACGGGGCCACGGCACGCGGTCAAACACGATCAAGCGCAAACTGTCGCCCGGCACATCCACACCATCGCGCACGGCATCGGTGCCAAACAAGCACGCATCGGTTTCCGCCTTAAAGATATCCACCAAGGTGCCGACATCCAGCGGATCAATGTGTTGCGCCAAAAGTGGAAAGCCCTGTTCATCCAGGCTGGGTGCGATGCGTTCATAAACTGTGCGCAATCGATGAATCGCGGTGAACAGACCAAGGCCGCCGCCACCTGCTGCCAAAAACAATTCCCGGTACGCGGCGGAAACTTGCTCAACCGAATTTTTGTTCACATCAGTAACCACAAAAATACGCGTCTGTTGGGCATAATTGAACGGTGATTTTTGCGCAACATATACCGTAGGTGAGGCCAGATGCTTGGACCCGGTGCGTTGTTCTGCGACCTCCCACTCACCATTGTCACGCAAAGTCGCCGAAGTGATCAACACACCTTGGGCGCTTTCTGCCATCGAAACTGCAAACGGCTTGGTCGGATCAACCCAATGACGGTTAAGGGCGATATCCATATCACGACCTTGGAAACGATCAACGCTCATCCAGTCGACAAAGTCCTCGGGTGTGCCCTCTTGTAAGGCTTTCAACATAGCGCGCCATGCTTTGACAGGTAACAAGGCACGACGCTCCAAGCTTCCGGCGAGGCCTTCGATGCGGGTGCGGTCTGATGTTTCCAGCTCTGCCGCTTCATCATCCAGCTTTTTCAACATGCGTTTAATCAAACCTTGTAACGGCGTTTCCAACACCATCAAAGCCCGGTCCAAGTTGACGGCTGCTTCGTGCAATCCATCCACCGGGCTTTCGACAGAACACTCCAATGAATAGCCACCTTCACCACCATTGTTGCGGGCATAGACCTGTTGGCGCACGAAGCCCAAAAACGCTTCGGTTTCACCACTGCTCACAGTACCACCTTCACCATCGGTCAAACGCGTGCGCCAGTTGGGACCGGGAAGTGCATGGGCGGCTTGGCGAACTTCTTGGATGAAGCCGTCCAGCTTATCATCATCGGCACTCAAATCTTCCAGCCGGGTTTTAAGTCCACGGGACCGTGAGCGACGTCCGTCTTCCGCACCCAAAATCCAACGCCGCAAGTCAGCGGTTTCTTGTCCGGACAAATGCGCCGCAAAGGCACTATCAGCGGCATCGAAAACATGGTGGCCTTCGTCAAAGACAAAACGCGTTGGCGCACCGCCTTCGGCACTTGCCCCGCCGCCCGCATTTAATGCCGTTTGCACCATCACCAAAGCGTGGTTGGCAATCACCAACTTGGCGCGCTTCGCACGGCGTTTGGAATGTTCGATAAAACAGCGATTAAAATGTTCACACAGTGTGTAGGTACACTCACCCTTGGTGTCCGTGAGCTCCCCTGTCAGACCACGGCCCAACAACGATCCGATCCAAGCGGGAAAATCACCGCCGATCATATCGCCGTCCCGGGTCGCCCCTGCCCAACGCGCCACCAACCCCAAGGCAATGGCACCATCGGGACGCAGAACCAAACGGTTCAAGGCTTCTTGGAAATTCAAAATACAGAAATAGTTTTCGCGGCCTTTGCGCACCACCACATAGCGTTTCTTTTGATCCGGGTCGGGGTAGAGGCGATCCATTTCACCGTCAAGTTGGCGTTGAAGATTACGGGTGTAGGTCGACAGCCACACCGCCCCATCGTTTTTGTCCGCCCAAATGCTGGCCGGCGCAACGTAGCCCAAGGTTTTGCCAACACCGGTTCCGGCCTCTGCCAACACAAACTGAGGTTGGCCGGGGAACTCACACGGATCAAAGGCGGCCGTAACACCAGCGGTGAACTTTTGTTGTTCCGGGCGACTTTCGGAATTCCGCCCCGCCAACAAAGCATCCAAACGTTGGCGTGCTTCTTGGGGGGAAACAGGGGCATCACCCGGTGGAACCTCACCACCGCGTTCTTCCCATTTCGGCAGTCCCTCCCACACCCGAAAGGCACGGCTGGCAATTTGGGAATGCGGTGTTTCGCCTTCACCCAAGGCCGCCAATACGGGTTTGGCCCACGCCCAACCACCTGCGTTCATAGCATGGGCCAAACGGGCTGCTTGGCGCGCATCTTTGGAATCGGACCCCAACCGTGCACTCATACGTTCCAACAAAGTTTGAACACTGGAAATCAGGCTCATGGCTTCATCTTCATGAGAACGCGGTGGCGACAGCCCCAAGGCCCCGGCAACACCACCCGGTGTGGGCAGGCAAAAGCGTGCAGGTTCGACAAAGGCAAACAATTCCAACACATCGAAGCCGCGAAAATTTTCCATGCACAAACGCGTCGCCGTTTGGCGGGCATGGCAGATAATCGGCATGCCTTCAGTGCGAATCCGGCGGGCGACATCACTGTGGGACAAGTTCAAAACCTCACCAGAACTTTCCACCACATAAGCACCGCGCACCCCCACCACCAAAGCAAAGGTGTCGGGCATCAAAATCTCGGGCGGGTTTGGTGGATTCGTCATGAAGGAAGTATAACCGCCGGACGTTAAGTGCCATACGAGAAAGCTGCTTATCACCTATCATATGCACATCAACCGTCCCGGCTTGATAGAAGAGGTAATCTCAGAATGCTTTCAAGATGAAATGCCACAACCTCAAAGAAGAGCACCTAGACCAGCAAAAGAAGGGGGCGTTGAAGCGGTCAGCTTACACACAAACGGATTAGATGATTATGATTGGTCATTTGATTTACTCTGGCTGGCGCACGCCTTCAACTCTTTCAATAATCCGGGCATGTACGACAGTTTTACGTGCGTATGTTGCCCATCAATGGATATTCTGAACGCGCTCGATGATCGCATCGTATTGAACACACTGTTTGCATGAGGTGTCCACGAACCATATAAACCATTGTCGGTATAGGCAATCCAATCATCAGATGTGGCCCTTCCATCTCCAAATCTGAAAATGACGGCATATTTTCTATCGGTTGTATATGCCCAGTCAGGGCGGGCTAAGCCGAAGGAAATCGCCCCCGATGGAAAATACTTCACGAAGACAAAGGTCTCATGCTCGTCCTTGATTGAGGCGGTACACGCTTCAAATTCTCCAGATTTTTTCAAACCGCTAACGTAGATCTTCCAACCTTTAAACTGATAATCAAAATCAATTGATGTTCGTGTGAGATGCTCTCTCGAATCAGAAGTATTTGAATGCACATACTTGGACTGACTTGCAACACAACCTTGAATAATCAGCCCGGCCATGATGAGACAAATATTATTAAGAAAATAGCGCGCCATCGAATTACATCCATAGTTGATCTGTTGTATTATTATCGACCATTTATTATCCGCACAAGGGCACGCTTTGCCCTTGCACCGTAACATCAACGTGTTAAGCCTATGGCATGCTTGACGTTCAAAACCTCACCCGCCTGTCCATCGGCCCCATTAACCTAACTGTCAGTGGCGGAGACCGCGTGGCTTTGCGCGGACCTTCGGGGGCGGGGAAATCTTTGTTGCTGCGAGCCATTGCCGATTTGGATCCAAATCAGGGCGATATCAACCTTAAGGGTCAAAGCCGGGCTGAAATGACAGCACCTGAATGGCGCAAACGGGTGATATATGTTCCGGCCCAGGCCGGTTGGTGGGCCGATACAGTTGGGCCTCATTTTGCCGATTTAAGCCGTGAACACGTCAAAAGCATTTTTCACCGCCTCAGCTTGGAAAGTACTGCTTTGGATTGGTCGGTGACAAATTTGTCCACTGGAGAGCGCCAACGCTTGGCCCTGGCCCGTGCTGTGGCACACAACCCCGATGTTCTCTTGTTAGATGAACCGACATCCGGCCTAGATCCTGAAAATGTCGAGCGTGCGGAAAAACTCATCCAGAGCCTTAGCGCTGAGGACACTGCAATTGTGTTTGTCACTCACGATCCTGCCCAGGCCGAACGCCTCGCCACTCGACATCTGACCTTGGATCAAGGCACGCTGACAGAGGCATCAACATGACGGCCGTTTATATCCAACTCAGCTATATCGATTTGGCCATTGCGTCCACGTTGTTGTTGCTGGCAGGTGGACTTTCAGTGGCGTTGAACCTTGGCCTGGAAAAGAGCTTAGGGATTGCGGCACTACGCACAACGGTACAACTAAGCTTGATCGGCATTGTCCTCAAAATGCTGTTCCAACTGGTATCACCCTGGTGGACGGGCCTAGCCGCACTGGTCATGGTGCTGCTGGCAGGACGTGAAGTGATCGCACGCCAGACCCTAAAACTGCGCGGCGGGTGGAGCTATTCCATTGCCACTTCATCACTCATTATGGCCGGTGGTATCGTCACCATCTTGGCACTGACCACGGCGGTACGGCCAGAACCCTGGTACGATCCCCGCTTTGCTATACCACTGTTGGGTATGATGTTGGGCAATACATTGACCGGAATTTCAGTGGGGATGGAGCGCCTCAACGCCACGCTCAAACGTGAAAAGGATGCCATCGAAGCACGCTTACTGTTAGGTCATACCCGTCGCGATGCGGTCAGGCCTTATGTGCGCGAAGCCATGCGCGCCGGCCTGATGCCCATCATCAACGCCATGTCGGCGGCGGGATTAATTTCCCTGCCGGGGATGATGACCGGACAAATTTTAGCTGGTGTCGATCCCACCGAGGCGGTGAAATATCAAATCCTCATCATGTTTTTGCTGGCGGGCACGACATCTATCGGTGCTCTCATCGCGGTGCTCGCGACGTCCTGGCGCTTGGGCGACGACCGGGATCGTTTGCGCTTGGATAGGTTGCGCTAAACGCATCATTGACTTCCTTCAGTAACACATTATCGTATGCTAGATCTTAAGGGGGGTGAGCTTGCGAAGAGCCGGATTCATATCACCATTTGTTTTACATTGGTCATAGCCACAATTGGCTTTGCCACTGTGCCTACGCTATGCACAAAGTGATGATATTTTCTCTCTACAAGAACACCGTCACTATAACGAATATCTCTCACAAGCCGTTAATTCGGTCGACCACGCCAAAATAAAATTACGAAGAAACCGACTGATCCAGAAACACCGTCGTGAGCGGCACCAAAAGAAAGAACTACAAAAGCCAAATCAGAATCATTAATTTGTTACGAAGGCATCATCTTTGGGCAGAGATGACGTTAATGTGGGCACCACAGTGTGTATTGAGCAGCCAGACATGAAAATTGAACTCCTTCAGACCTTCATCACGGGCCATCCTATGATTGATGGGGAGCATGCCGAAATCGTCGACATGATTAACGCCATATCAGACAGTATTGCCGAAGAAGATGCCAAACAATGCGCCGCAAAACTCGACCAGTTTTTAGTGGTTTGTGACAATCACTTCAAATCTGAAGAAGCTCTCCTGGCGAATGCAGGTTATCCTGATCTAAAAGATCACGCTGCATTTCACGCTGAGCTGCTTCTCAAAGCCAAAGCGGTAAAAGCTCTTTGTATCAAAACGGACGAGCCCGACAGGCTCAAACGGTGTTTTGACGAAATGGCAACCTTACTGATCGAAGACGTGGTTCGTGGAGATATGCAGTTTGTTTCATTCCTGGAAGAAAAAGGGCTGATCAGAAAAATTGACCCCCAGGTGAAATCAACCACACCAAATTAAGATGATATCTCGTGAAAAAAGCCTAGAACAATGATAGGTCTGGAACCGCACCTTGTTGTGCCATGTTGAGAGTGGCGTCAATAAGGTGGTCAGGGTTTTTGTGTCCTCCCAATGCCATCAGCATCTTCGCTTTGGCCCGCAAATCATCCAACGACAATGGGGCCTCTGGATCGCCTTTGCAAAATTGACGCGATGCGCGCAGTTTGGTGGCGTCTTGCAACACCACCTCAACCATCGTCCCCCAGTCTTTGGGGTACGCACTGACAAAGGGCTCTTCGGCCGCAGGCATAATCTTGGTCCGCAATTCAGATAAGCGCACCCGGCTGTCAGCTTCAAAACTGTCAAAGTCCACACGCCCATCGCTGAGCGCCGCCGCCACCGTGTGGTGGAGCGAAAACTTCGCCTCATAAACACTTTGCGGGTCGGGACGGTTGCACACATCCATAGCAGCCTGGTAGGTCTCAACCCCCACGCCTGCAATCATATTTGGATTGGGGATTTGCACGGACAGCTCCAACGCGGCATCGATGGCCGGGTGGGTGTGACGACACGATGGCCATGGTTTGATGGAGGCCTCATGCACCTGCCAACGATGATCTGGGTCACGCAACACCGCATCGGGATCTGGGTCGGGACATGCGCCCGCAAACAGGCCTTGAGCACCCTCTAAAATCTCAGGCGGCCCGGTGAAGCCAAGTTCTGCCAACTGTGCGGCAACCACTCCCGCCTCCGCCCCACGTCCGGCGTGAAGGTGCTTGCTCATGGCGCCCGTGTCCATAAACTGCCAGAGCCCCGCCGATTGTGTCCCTGCATTTCCCAACGCATCAACGGCTTGTTCATCGGATAGCCCCAACAGGTGTGCCCCCGCCATGGCCGAGCCAAACGGCCCACAGGTCGCGGTGGAATGCCAAATTTTATAATGCTCTTTGCCCACCGCCATACCGACACGGCAGGTGGCCTCAAAGCCATGCAAAACCGCCGTCAGAAAATCTGTGCCGTCACCCTTGGACAAAGCAAACGCCGCCGGAATTACGATACAACCGGGATGAACCACAGACGCACGATGCAGATCATCCACTTCCAAAATATGTGTGAGCCCGCCCATGACCAAAGCCCGACGTCCGGCATCACCGCTATTGTCTTTGCTCCAGGCCAATAGCTTTTTACCGGGCTCGGTCGAGCGCCCGCCAATGGCATTGGCGACAGCATCGAGGGTGAAGTATGCCGCTGCGTCCAAGTCATCCTGAGTGACGGGCTTGGAGCGGATCAGGTTAACAAGGCCTTGAGTAAGTGACATCATCCTCTCCTTATCCAGGAGTATACCCCAAACTCGGCGCCAACCAACGTTCCGCCTCATCCATGTTGATGCCTTTGCGTTCGGCATAATCGGCGACTTGGTCTTTGCTGATTTTACCGATGCCGAAGTATTTGGCTTGGGGGTGTGCCAAGTAGAAACCGGACACTGAACTGGTGGGCATCATGGCGAAGCTTTCTGTGAGCTCAATCCCTGTGGCATTGGTGGCATCCAACAAATTAAACAGCGTGGTTTTTTCCGTGTGGTCCGGGCATGCGGGATAGCCCGGTGCCGGGCGGATACCGTCGTAGGCTTCTTTGATCAGGTCTTCGTTGGCCAAGTCTTCTTCAGCCGCATAACCCCAATAGTCTTTGCGCACACGTTCGTGCATGTGTTCGGCGAAGGCTTCCGCCAAACGATCCGCCAGGGCTTTGAGCAAGATGTCATTGTAGTCATCATTTGCGGCTTTGAACTCGGCTGATTTTTCGTCCAGCCCAATGCCTGCCGTCACCGCAAACCCACCGATGTGGTCATCCACATCTGCACCCATGGGTGCAATAAAGTCGGCCAAGCAGTCGTTGGTACGGCCATTGCCTTTGACCATTTGTTGGCGCAGGAAGTGAATGCGGGCCAAGGTTTCAGCACGGCTAGCATCGGTGAACAATTCCACATCATCATGACCAACAGATGCCGCAGGCCAGAAGCCGATGACCGCATTGGCCTTCAACCATTTTTCATCAACAATTTGTTTGAGCATGGCTTGCGCATCGGCAAACAAGGACCGTGCATTTTCAGCCGCATCATCATCACCGTCCAAGATGGTCGGATACGTGCCCTTCAATTCCCAGGTGCGGAAGAACGGCGTCCAGTCGATGCGTTCCACCAAATCAGCCAGCGGATAATCTTCAAACACTTTGGTCCCGGTGAAGGTTGGCTTGGTAATATCACTTGGGTCCCAGTTGATTTTGAGACGACGCTCACGTGCCGCTTCCAAGCTCAGCTGTTCACGATCACGTTGGTTTGCTTCGTGCTTGGCTTTAACTTCTGCATATTCTTCTTTGATAGAAGTTACATAATCATCACGTTGCGTTTCAGACAACAGTTGCGATGCCACACCCACGGCACGTGACGCATCGTTCACATGCACCACCACTCCGGAATAAGCCGGCGCAATCTTCACGGCGGTGTGAATTTTCGACGTGGTCGCACCACCGATCAACAGCGGCTGGGTCATACCACGGCGTTCCATTTCTTTGGCAACCGTGACCATCTCATCCAAGCTGGGCGTGATCAAACCGGACAGACCGATGATATCAACGTTTTCGGCTTCGGCACGATCCAAGATATCGGCATAGGGCTGCATCACGCCCTGGTCGATGACTTCGAAGTTGTTGCACTGAAGCACAACACCAACGATGTTCTTACCAATGTCGTGAACATCGCCCTTCACCGTTGCCATCAAGATTTTACCCTTGGACGATCCCGCAGCTTTGCCTTCTTCGATATATGGCAACAGGTGGGCCACGCCTTGTTTCATCACACGCGCGGACTTCACAACTTGCGGCAGGAACATTTGACCGGAACCAAATAGGTCACCCACCACGTTCATGCCATCCATCAACGGGCCTTCGATTACATCGATAGGCTTGTCGGCAGCAAGACGGGCTTCTTCTACATCGTCTTCGATGAATTCGGTGATGCCTTTAACCAAGGCATGTTGCAGGCGTTGTTTCACTTCGTTTTCACGCCAAGTCAGATCAGGCCCGGATTCTTTGGTGCCGAGACCGCGCGCTTCTTCGGCAACTTCCAACAAACGTTCAGTTGCATCTTCGCGGCGGTTTAACACCACGTCCTCAATGCGTTCGCGCAGGTCTTTGGGAATGTCCGAATAAACCGTCAATTGACCTGCATTGACAATGCCCATGGTCATGCCGTTGTTGATGGCGTGATACAAAAACACCGAATGCATGGCTTCACGCACCGGATTGTTGCCACGGAATGAGAACGACATGTTCGACACACCACCCGAAATCATCGCACCCGGCAAGTTTGCCTTAATCCATTCACAGGCATTGATGTAGTCCACAGAATAATTGCGGTGTTCATCCAGGCCCGTGGCGATGGGGAAAATGTTAGGATCAAAGATAATGTCTTGCGGTGGGAAGCCGACCGACACCAAGACATCGTAAGATTTTTTGCAAATCTCAATCATACGCTCATAGCTGTCGGCTTGGCCTTGTTCATCAAACGCCATGACGATGACCGCCGCACCATAGTTCATAATTTTGCGGGCATGTTCTTTGAAGGCCTCTTCACCTTCTTTTAGCGAGATGGAGTTCACCACGCCCTTACCCTGGACACACTTCAAGCCCTTTTCGATCACATCCCATTTGGAACTGTCGATCATCACCGGCACGCGGGCAATATCGGGCTCACCCGCGATCAGGTTCAAGAACGTGACCATTTCTTTATCGGCATCCAACATGGCGTCATCAACGTTGACGTCGACAATCTGCGCGCCGTTTTCAACTTGCAGGCGACCGATCTCAGTCGCGGTTTGATAATTGCCTTCGGCAATCAATTTTTTAAATTTGGCAGAGCCCGCAACGTTGCAGCGTTCACCCACGTTCACAAAACCCGTAACATCATCAATAACCAGGGGTTCCAAGCCGGATAGACGGCAAACCAATTGTTGTTCCGGCAACTTGCGTGGTGCAACGGGGGCAACGGCTTCGGCAATGGCTTTGATGTGATCGGGTGATGTACCACAACAGCCACCAACGATGTTGAGCAGACCTTCTTCGGCAAAGCTCTTCAACACTTGGCCCATATATTCGGGCGTATCATCATAAGCACCAAATTCGTTTGGCAGACCTGCATTGGGGTAAACCGATACATGCGTGTCGGCAATGGCGCCCACGGCTTGAACGTGGGGTCGTAAATCTTCTGCACCCAAGGCACAGTTGAAACCAATGGACACTGGGTTGGCGTGGGCCAAAGAGTTCCAGAACGCCTCCGCCGTTTGACCGGACAGAGTGCGGCCCGAAGCATCGGTGATGGTGCCCGAAATCATGATGGGCAGCTCGAAACCTTCTTCTTCAAACACCGATTTCACCGCAAAAATAGCTGCTTTGGCATTCAAGGTATCAAACACAGTCTCGATCAAAATCAAATCCGCGCCACCTTCGATCAAGCCGCGGGTTGCTTCAGCATAGGCATCTTTCAATTCATCAAAGGTGACATTGCGCGCACCCGGGTCGTTGACATCTGGCGAGATCGATGCAGTGCGGTTGGTCGGACCGAGGCCACCAGCCACAAACCGGGGGCGATCGGGGGTGGAGTATTTATCTGCCGCCGCACGGGCCAATCTAGCACCTTCGACATTCAGCTCATAAACGATGCTTTCCAAACCATAGTCAGCCTGGGAAATGGACGTTGCGCTAAATGTGTTGGTTTCAACAATGTCGGAGCCTGCTTCCAAGTACGCTTCATGAATGCCTTGGATGGCTTCCGGTTGGGTAAAGATCAAAAGATCGTTATTGCCCTTCAATTCCGAATTATGTGCTTTGAACCGTTCGCCACGGAAATCTTCTTCTTCAAATTTGTGGCGTTGAATCATGGTGCCCATGGCGCCATCCAAGATCAGGATGCGATCTTTCAATGCGGCTTCGAGTTGAGCTTTGACATTCGGATTATGCGGTTTGAGGGACATTTTTTTAGTCTCTTTATATATAGAAGCGTTTAATCAGCAGGCTTATTTTGGACGAACGCCCAAGATGTGACAGATGGCATACGTCAGATCAGCACGGTTGAGTGTATAAAAATGGAAGTCTTTGATGCCATTGGCATACAACACCCGGCATTGTTCCGCCGCCACGGTGGCTGCAACCAATTTGCGCGTTTCGGCATCATCATCCAAACCTTCGAACAGTTCCGCCATCCAACCGGGAACGGATGTTCCGGTTTGTCCGGAAAATTCTTGTACACGGTTAAAATTGGTCACCGGCAAGATCCCCGGCACGATGGGCACGGTGATGCCAGCCTGACGAGCACGATCAACAAATTCCAAAAACACCTCGGTATCAAAAAATGATTGGGTGATGGCACGGGTTGCCCCGGCATCAATCTTGCGCTTCAAATTATCCAAGTCAGCTTGGGCACTTTGGGCCTGGGGGTGAACTTCAGGATAAGCCGCGACCGAAATTTCAAAGTCTGCAATCTCTTTCAAACCTTTGACCAAGTCTTCAGCGTAGGCATAACCACCGGGATGGGGCACATAATCTTTTTCAATGCCTTCCACTGGGTCACCACGCAATGCAACGATGTGCTTTATGCCGTCATCCCAATATTGGTGGGCAATGGCGTCAATTTCTTCACGCGTCGCACCAACACAGGTCAAGTGTGCTGCGGGCTCCAAATCCGTTTCATTTCGAATGCGCGTTACCGTCGCATGAGTACGTTCACGGGTTGAGCCCCCTGCGCCATAGGTTACGGACACGTACTGCGGGCCCAAGGGTTGCAACCGTTCAATGCAGTCCCACAATTTGGCTTCCATCTTTTCCGATTTTGGCGGAAAAAATTCAAAAGACACGTTGGCGTCTTTGGGTAGCGGTGAGGACACGGCCATACCATTGAGATCGTGGCGGGTGATGGCGGTCATAGAGGAGCTCCTTGGTCTACAGTTTTTGACTCTATGGTGTGAGCAGCTACGCCAATGCGGCGTGCCAGCCAAATGGTTACACCCAGTTTCCCAGGCAAGTGATGAACGGTTTCCAAGCTCAAATCTTGGGCTTGCAGCCAGTCTTGGACCTCTTCATCCGTGAATCCCAAACGACGGTGCGCGTGAAGTTCGCGCAGTTCTTCCACATCGTGAGGGGCTAAGTCTACTATCAATATGCGCCCCCCCGGCGCCAATGCACGGGTGGCTTCGGCAATGGCGGCCCAAGGTCGGTCTAAAAAGTGCAAAACCTGATGCACCACAACGGCATCAAAGGTTCCATATATCAATGGCATGGCCATGATATCAGCCTGACGCAATTGGCAATTTTCCAATCCCCAGCGCTTTAAGTTGGAGCGTGCCACGGCCAACATTTCGTGGGAATTGTCCAAACCAAGCGCTTCGCCCGCATCCGGCCCTAAAACCTGGAGCATCCGCCCGGTTCCGGTGCCCAAATCCAAAAGCTTTTGTTTGTTTGAAAGCGGCAACAGTTCACGCACCGCGGTGGCAACGGCCTCTTCATCCACATCCAACTGGCGCAGACGGTCCCATTCGGGGGCATATTTGGCAAAATAATCTTCGGCGGCACGGGCACGCTGCTCTTCAATTTCACTTAAACGCGCTAAATCTTGTCCGCGCACCGGGTCGTTTGCCGGAATCAGGCTCACCATTGTGCGCGCACGCGCACCGCCTTCACCCAAATGAAGGCGGTGAAACACCCAGCTGCCCTCACGAATCCGCTCAAGCAACTCTGCATCTACCAAAATTTTCAGATGACGCGACACGCGCGGCTGGCTTTGGCCAAGAATCGACACCAATTCGCTGACCGTCAGCTCACCTTTTTCCAGCAGCCCCAAAATTCGCAGGCGCGTCGGATCTGCAGCCGCGCGCAATGCGTCCAACACCTGATCCATAAATCCAACACTCCTGCGCATAATGATCAACATACAGACATAACGATATCTTTATATCCTCCGCTATACAGCGTGTCCAGCCTAATAGTTAACTTGTTTGATATTTAGCACACAACTTGCGTTACATTTATGCAACACCTGAGTGCAAGCATATGAATTCCCACAACACGAAGCTGGTCTTCAGTCGACACGTGTGCTAATTCCAAAGGGTGTGGTTAATGCACACTTAAAAGGCCCGGCCTTGGTCGTTGAACCGTTTGGGGGGATTTACTCACCCAAATGTCTCAATAAACCGCTAGGTTTCGGGGAGGGAACGCAAGAAATTGCGATTTGGATTAAGCGATCAAGTGGCACGCGAAATTGCTGCGCGCCATTTTTGTTTGTGACGGAGCCGTGAATGTTCGACACGCAAAGCACTGGGATGAATGAAGGCTTAGGCAATCTGTTGCGCGCCCTTCGTCATATTATCCTGCGTATAGGCGCTGTATTTCTGTTGGGCTTTATGGTTACGGCCTGCGCCAGTGCACCAAATGCCAACGACCCCGAAGCCGTCGCTGAATACCAAGAAATCAATGACCCGCTGGAGCCGTTCAACCGCGCTATGTTCGAATTGAACCGTGGCTTGGATACGCTGCTGCTGCGCCCGGCCGCAACTTTCTATCGCGGCATCACCCCGCCACCGATCCAAGATTTGGTTAGCAACTTCTTAAACAACCTAAAAACGCCGGTAATTTTGCTGAATGACCTTCTTCAGGGTGAAGCTGATCGTGCCATGGACACATTGTCACGGTTTGCCATCAACACCACTGTCGGTATCTTAGGTTTTGGCGACCCCGCAACGGAAATGGGTTACCCAGCACACAAAGAAGACTTTGGCCAAACGTTGGCAACTTGGGGTGTCGAAGACGGCCCTTATTTGGTTCTGCCGATCCTGGGTCCGTCCAACCCCCGCGATGCGGTTGGCAAAGTGGTTGATGTGATTACGGATCCCATTTGGCACTACGCCCAAAACACCGACAAAGAATACATCCCCAACCAACGCTTTGTTGCTGATGCCATTAACTTCCGCGCCGAAAACATGGAAGCCATTGATGATCTAGAGAAAACTTCATTGGATTACTATGCCGCGGTACGCAGCCTATATCGTCAAGTGCGTGACGACGAAATCAAGAACGGCAAAACCGGGACGGGCGGCCTGCCTTCCATGGCACACAAAGCCAATGACAATATGGATGCTATGATGTCTATGGAGCCGATGGAAGATCCAGACGAACAAGCGCCGATCTTAGCCACCAAGAATTAAGCTAAGGCATATCATTCAAATACAAAACGCCCCCAGGTAAACCTGGGGGCGTTTGTCGTTTGGGCAGGTCAAGGTCACCTTGGAGAATTACTTACGAATACCTTCCAAGGTCAACATAATTTCAGCCTGGGTTGATGCTGGGCCTAAGTTAAAGGTCATGCCGTAATCTGCCATGGTGATGGTGGTGGAACCCTCAAACCCAGCACGGTAACCACCCCAAGGGTCCTTGCCTTCACCCATTTTACTAACATCGATAGTGATGGGCTTGGTAACGCCATGCAATGTGAAATCCCCCATGACATGGGCTGTGCCATCGCCATTCACCTTCACACCCGTACTCACAAAAGTTGCTTTGGGATATTTGGAAACATCCAGGAAGTCTTCATTTCTTAAATGCTTATCACGCTCAGCATGATTGGAATCAACACTCGCCGTATCAATGGTGACATTGATTTTGGAGGCCTCTGGATTGGCTGCATCATAGTTAAATGCACCGTCAAAGGTGTTAAAACGACCATAGAGCCAGCTGTAGCCTAAGTGTTTGACACGAAACTGTACGAAAGCATGAGCACCTTTGGTGTCGATGACATACTCAGTGGCCTGAGCACCAACATTGGGGGTGGAAACGGCAAGAGCCAGTGCTGCACTGGCAGCGAGAGTTAATCGTTTCATCACGAAGTTCCTTTGCAATTCTTTTGTTCATTTCTGGGGGAGAGTTAAGGCCACCCAAGCATGCGCCTGAGCGTCCTATCTTTATCGACAAAATGATGCTTGAGCGCCGCAAGAGCATGGCCCGCGGCAACTGACATTAAGCCAACCGCCAACCACAAATGTATGACACCGGCGATGTCTTCTTGCTTTTCCACACCACTTAATGTGGCCGGGATTTCAAAAAGCCCAAACACCGATATAGCGCGCCCATCTGCTGTTGAAATTAAATAACCACTGATCATCACCGCAAACAGGCCACCGTACAGAAGTCCATGAACAATGTGACCTGCCTTTCGTTCCCAATTCGCATGGTTGTCAAGTGATGCCGGCGTGTTATCAAGCCAACGCCACATAAGACGCAGCACCAAGACAACAAATAAAACAACACCAATGGATTTGTGCAGATTCGGGCCTTGTTTGTACCAAGGGTCATAATAACTCAGGGATGTCATCCACAGCCCAAGCCCAAACAACCCCACAATAACCACAGCCATTCCCCAATGCAGCCCCACAGCCATTCGGCCCCAACGAGCATCTGAATTGCGCCAGGGGTTTATATCCTTGGATTTAACGGGATGGTCTAAAACAACGGGTTTGTTCATTTGCGATACCAATCTTTTGTATGTATCTCTGAGTTAATCTAATTGTGCCTCAAACAAGCCACTAGATAGCTATGTAGGGAATCACTGTTTCATATTCCGAAACAATATGAAGTGTAAAAAAAGATCACAATCAGAGCCTTCCCCCCTCGCCCACGGCTTGCTATAAGCTTTGGACAGGAGCGGTTGTGACAATCACCGCACACCATGGGGGCCTGTAGCTCAATTGGTTAGAGCCGACCGCTCATAACGGTCTGGTTGCAGGTTCGAGTCCTGCCGGGCCCACCATTCCCCCTTTCGCGAAAGTTCGCGAAACACCTAAAACAAGCGTTAAATCAATGAAGTACATAACTCTGACGGTTCGTCAGGGTTCGCTTGATTTCGCCTGTTTTTAGGTGCATTTATGGGTAGGTTTGTGGGTAGAAATTCATTCATTCCATAACATTTGATGTCCTATGACTAAACTGACAGCGCTCCAGATTAAAAACGCAAAACCCGGCATGCTTCATGACGGTGGCGGGTTATACCTGCAAGTCAGCAAAGCTGGCAGTAAGTCTTGGATTTATCGCTATTTCAGTGATGGCAAATCTCATGATCTGTCTAACGTCAGCAACCTTGGGACAATTTAAGCATTTCTAGAACCCTAGTGCCGCAACCGGATCAATCCATATACTCTGAACAAACCCACCGCCCACACAAAGCACAAGTACGAAAAACAACACTCGACGCAATGCGATTGAGCGGGTGCACGACAGCAAACTGACCAACGGTATCATCATAAATGGAATATACATGATGACATATTCCCATTTAATGATATCGAACTTTGAGGGTTTGTAATATGTCAGGGCTGCCATAATAAGCGTCACAATGCTTAAGCCAAAAAGAGCGGATAGCATGACTCTTTCCCAACTCAAAATGGTTGAAGCATTATTGTGAACGGCTGAGGCTAAAACTCGAAAGACAGCGAGTAAGTATAGGCCGACAAAGCCAACGGATATTATCAGCCCGATCCTTGCCCGAAAAACTTGCCACTCTTGTGATTGTCCATGTCCCTGCAGTATCCCGTATTGCCAATAGTCTCCAAAGAGATCAATGACCAAAATATTGATCATTGAATCGGCATGATTGTTTCGCAGAGGTTCCTGCCATGCCTTTGATAAATCTATTGTCGTAAACACGCTCAGGCTTGGCGTGTGTTGATGGTCTGCACGCTCACTCGCATGATGTTCTACAATAGAAACACCGCTGGACAATTTATCGGCACCGAGCAAACCGACACACATCAAAAGCAATATGAGGCTGGGGCGGATTATATTTAAGACACGCTGTTTCCAGTGCCCCCCCATAAACAAAATCATGCACCCCCACAGTGCAACAACCAACATGGCGCCGGTTATTTTTTGTGCGGCCATAAAGCTCAGAGCTATTAATGTGGGATACGCTGCCGGGTATTGCATCATGGCCACACCATTGCGATACGAACGCCACCACCCGATGACCAATGCACATGCCAATGGGGCCAAAACCAAAATAAGGTTTTCAGGTCTCAGCATCAAAAAAGTTCGCTGCACAGGTGGGAGCATTGCGCAAAGACCGACAAACAACATCTGTTCTGAAATACGAAAACGCAAAGCCCGGGCCAGCATCAAGCAGCTCAAGCTATAGAGTGCATGAAAAACCAAGCCACTCCACATCGCGGCAAGAGCCATATAGGTCGCATCACCAATAATATGCAAACGGTACAATGCCGCAAACGGTGACGAAACAATTCCGACAACCAGATAATAATAAGGACTGTTGTAAGACGGGAAGGCTTCTAAGTTTACAATTCCTCTGAGCACCGCAAAATGAATAGAGGGATCGTGTTGCCGCCCAACGTCGTACCAAACCGCCGCATAAAAATGTAGTGCCGCCAATATAACAAACAGGATACTTACAAAAGCAAAGAGTCTTTTGCTATCCGGTGTCGATAGCCCTGCTTGAGCTCTGCTTGTAAATTGGCTGGGGTTGATCATCTGATGCTGCCTAACATGCGGGATTAAAATGGTGCTTCGATAGACATGATTATGTTTCGACTGCCACCTTCTGGCACCAGTGCCGATAACGCATCTGAAGACCAGGGCAAAGGCTGCCCTGTTTTTTCATCGAATATGGAATACCCATGTGGTTTCAACAGTTCGAGCATTTCGTCAGCAGATGTTCCCCTTTCCTCCAAAACATAAGGAGCATATTCCATAACGATCGTCGGGGTATGCTGTCTTAATGTATTTTGGCTGCCTTTTAGAACATCCGTTTCATATCCATCAACATCCATCTTTATAAGATCGACGTGAGCGATATTATGTGTTTCCAGATAGTCATCCAACGTTATTACCTGAGCACCATCCGTGGACATTTCACGCCCACCATGAACGGTATGTAAGCCCGTTTCACTCTGCAGTGGCCAACTGCTGCATATCGATGCTGATAGGTCAGCATCTAGGCGGTCACTGAGCATACATTGAACAGGCGTGATGTGTGCCGCCAACTCAGAGTTTAAGGATATGTTGTTCATTAATTTTGTGTACGCATAGTGCGTAGGTTCAAATGCAATGACGCGACCTGTATTGCCAACATACGCAGCCATGGACATTGTATGCGCACCAATGTTCGCACCAATATCAATCACACAATCACCTTTTCGAATAAGGCTCTTAAGCGCTTTCGTCGTTGATGGTTCAAAATTGCCAAAAAGAAAAATAGAAAAATCTATGCCTTCGCGTAAATCCAACCCCCACGTAATCGCCCCACGATCACAGCAAACCGTGTGGTCATGACCAAACAATTTTCGACATTGCAGAATCGGTCGTTGAACCATACTGGCAAGACGAATTTTGGTTTTGGTTGAAAGGAACATAGATGAGCCGCTCACGGTTTGCGTGGTGTTGATGGTTTTGTTTCCGTGTTGCGATCTTGAACCAGTGGCCGAATGCGATCGACATATGGTTCCAACTCATTGACCATTTTCTCCAATTCCTTGAGTGTTTTTTCTTTTATGTGGGGTGGCATGGTCTCCAGGCGCGTGCCGATTTTATCAACAAGATGAAATGGCCCCAATGCGCCATCAAAAAATCCATGTCTGATCTTGTCGGACAAGGTATCGATGGCTAGAACGATAACAATAGAAGCCGCCGCAGCCACAACGGCGGTCTTCGCTGTAAAGAGATAAAAAGGAATTTTCAGCCGCCGAAAATCATCACGCTCTGGTGTCGGCGATGCAAGTTCGCGCCCGGCCTCTGCATATGTTTTGGACAGCTCATCAATCTGAGTTTCAAGTGTTTGAACCAAAGCTGAAGGGTCATCGTCACTTGCCAAAAGGCTAAGCGCCGGAACTTCTCCATAATAGCGCCCCTCTTTTTTCCAGATGGTAATGGGATACATATGTAAATCCTTACATGACAACCAAAACATAAATCTCTACGCACGATGATACAGAGGTCAGCACATACCTTGCTACATCAATATAAAGAAACTGAGATTAACAACTCTATCAACCAGGGTGTTTATCTTTTTCTAAAACAATGATCATCCTGAAACCACAAAACTTAGCCAGCCATGGCTCAAGTCTGCGTTCAATTTTCAACAAACCCTCAACCAGAAAAGACGGTAAAAGAGACCACGGCCTGTACCCGCCCGACAATGGATAGGCCCACAAACTGAAATAATCTGTTTTGGCAATTTGCAACTCATCCAAATTTTGTAAAAGCTCAACACGATCACGCTCAAACAAAAGTGTTGGGATCGCTTGATTTGAATCATACAACGGGTTTCGCTCACTTTTGCCATTTTCATCAGAAAGAGGCATCACACTCATATCTAACGGCTCATAGTGAAGCCATTTGTAGAATGCATAACTCAGCGCAGTAACGGCAGGTTCAACCATAACAATTCGCCCACCGGGACGGAGCGTTCGCGAAGCCTCATTCAAAAAATGAACTGGTCGGTGAAGGTGATGCAGAACATCTACCAACACGACGTTGTCTAGGCTATTGCTCGAAAATGGCAAGGCATGACAATCCGCAACCAGATCCGTCCATGGGCTCTCGATAATGTCGAGGGAAACCCCATCATTGATAAAGTTTTTTCCAACACCCGTGCCGCCACCAACTTCTAAGATACAGGAACCCTCAGTACAATTATCAAGCAAGCGTCTGTAGATATCGGCATAAATGGAGCGCAAAACAGGCTTTTGAGACCAAACACGATGGCGAGCAGAAAGCTCATCTATGAGATCGTCAGGCATGTTCTAGAACGCCTTTAGCCTCAGAAAAGCAAACAGCATCATCTTGAGCAAAAGCCAGCCATGGGTGAAACGTGAGATTTGTGTTTCACCGTATGTTCGATTTGCATAGCGGACCGGGACCTCAACCACTTTTAAGTTAAGCTTACAGGCCCCAAAGATAAGATCAAAATCACCAAATGGATCGAAGTCACCAAAGTATGAACGGTTGTCAGCAATCTTTTGGTAATGCGTTTTGCTGAGCACTTTGGTGCCGCATAACGTATCTGTGAAATGTTGATTGAGTAACCAAGTGAAAATTCGTGGAAAGATATGGTTTGCAATACTGTTGAGGTAACGCATCGCCTCATTTTCCATCGGATAAATAAGGCGCGTGCCGTTGATGTACTCACCCTTTCCAGAAGCAACCGCATCAAAAAACTGGGGGATTTGCTCTGGCGGCGTTGTGAGGTCAGCATCCAAAATGACCAACACCTCGCAACTTGCATGTTCAAATCCTTTGCGCACCGCATCCCCTTTACCAATGCCATCTTGGACCATGACCTTGATGTCTTTTTCAGGGTATTTCTTCTGCACCCTGTACATCTCGTCCAAGGTTCCATCCGAACTGTTGCCTTCAACAAACAGAAACTCAATGTGATCACAAAATTCCGGTAACCGCAAAACTGCGTTCTCAATATTTCCTTTTTCATTGCGCGCGGGCACAACCACTGAACAACTGGTGTAATTTGGTGGGTCCTGTTTCAATGAACGCACAACAACATAGTTACGTAGGCACAATGTTCGGATTAAAGGCAACGTTGCAACAAAGCGGTTGAGCAAGCCCCCCAAACCAAAAAACTTTTTTGGCATAATTTGGCGCCATTCACGGCGAATGATTTCAAAATCAGCCAAGTTAACCAGTTTTGCAATATCGCCCAACGTCAACCAGTTCTTTTCAACACTTGGCATCCGCATACCGACTTTTTCGGCCAAAAAAAGCGGTAGGCGCCAAAGCGGTGAATGGTAGGCAATGATAATGCGTGTGTCCGCATCACAAAGGTGATGAAGATCAAGCAATGTGTTCACCACGTCTTCGAGATCACCAATGGTGTCATCCAACAAAATGGCATCAAAAGGCCCATCGAGCTGTTTTAAAACTTCCGGATTTTCAATATCACCGACAACAAAATCAAGTTCAGGATGATTTTTCTGTGCCATCTCAATTGTGCGTTCACTGAAATCAATGCCGACACCGTGTGAGGGCTTTAGTGAAGCCAGAACATCCCCATTGCCACAACCCAGCTCCAAGACTTTCTGATTTTCAGCAATCATAAACCTGAAATAACGTTGGTCTTCAGCATGATAAAAGGCATTTTTACGAATCCAACGTTCTCGCCCTGGTGCATTTTGTTCCGCAACAGTATGGATCGCTTGTTTCCGCGCACTAAAAGAGGCTGGCGAAGAAGTATTTGAAGTTGTCTGCGTCATGCTCAAAGAAAGTTTTCAAATCAAAGAGGTTGATTATAAAGAATAATATTTATTCTTATGGGTGCACTGATTTAACATGATTTCCCCTTTAATGAAAGCTCACGGATGCAGTTACCTCTTGGGCTCCGGGTGCTGAAGGGGCCGACACAACACCTCATCAGGCCGTGTCGTAAATCACAAATACATATCATAGCCAGACAGAATAATGAGGGGGCATTGTTTTTTTTCATAAAACATATGGATTCCTACGGGCATCCCGTTTTCGAGCCCCCATATACATACCCAGCAGAGGATTTTGCATTTATAACTGGGAGGTTTCAATGCGCTCTAACCTACTGAAAACAACAATCGTTTCCGCCCTTGCACTAACATTTTCAGCGGAAGCTTTGGCAACGGAGTGGAATGTTTCACTCTGGGGCAAGCGGCGTGCATTTACGGAACATGTGGAAAAAATCGCTGAATTGGTAAACGCTAAAACCAATGGCGAATTCACCTTAAACATTTCCTACGGTGGACTTTCCAAAAACAAAGAAAATTTGGACGGCATCTCCATTGGCGCGTTTGAAATGGCTCAATTCTGCGCTGGTTATCACGCGGACAAAAACCCATCCATCACAGTATTGGAATTGCCATTCTTAGGCGTTGGTTCACTGGAACAAGAAGTCAAAGTGTCCCAAGTCGTTTACAATCATCCGGCTGTGCAAAAAGATTTAGCACGCTGGAACGCGACATTGTTGATGCCATCCCCACTGCCGCAATACAACATTGTCGGTGTCGGGGATGCCCCCAAAACCTTGGCAGCCTTTGATGGACTGACGGTTCGTGCCACTGGTGGGATTGGTCGGGCAATGACGGCCGTCAAAGCCGTACCCACATCCATGTCGGCAACCGAAGTGCGTCAAGCCCTGGACAGCGGCGTCATCAAGGCAGTGGCTTTTGCCCCCCACGCACATATGTCCTTTGGCACTGTGGAAAACGCCAAGTGGTGGACCACCAATCTAAATCCCGGCACCGTGAACTGTCCGGTGGTGGTGAACACGGACGCCTTGAATGCTTTGTCTGCCAACGAACGCGATGCCCTGTTGGGTTCCGTTGATGAAGCCCTGGACTACTACGTGTCTTATTATAATGAAAAGACCATGTCCAAATGGGGTCCAACCCTCGACAGCAAAGGTATTCAACGCATCACTTATGACGATACAGCCTTAAAAGCATTCCGCGAAGCCGTAGCTGGTCCGGCCGCATCAACTTGGGTCCAAGAAAACACCAAACGTGGTTTGCCCGCACAAGAGCTTTACGACTTGGTTATCAAAACCATCAACAAATAAAGCGTGATACCATAAAGCCACCTTGTATCCGCAAGGTGGCTTTATGAGTTATTGGAGACGATGAATTTGGCGGGCACTTCATCCGTACTGGAAGACAATTCCATCCTCAGCCGTCTTGATCGATTGCTGTTTCGACTGGAAACGAACTTAGCCTTGCTGGGTGGCTGGACCGTATTTTCATTGATGGTCATAGCTGTCATCAGTGTCGGTGGTCGCAATATTTTCAATTCTCCCTTGCCCGGCTATGTTGACTGGATCGAACAAGCCATGCCGTTGATCGCCTTTGTCGGTGTGGCTTACAGCCAACGTCTGGGCGGACATATTCGCATGGATATGTTGATTGGGCATCTAAGTGGTCGCACCCTTTGGCTTTTCGAATTTATATCTGTGCTGGTAATGCTGTTACTTATGGTGTTGCTCACCTGGGGCAGTTGGGCACATTTTGATCGCTCATTCGATTTTGCGGCCCCCTTGTGGAGTCGTGATTCCAGTTTGGACATTCGCCTGCCGCTCTGGCCCGCCAAACTGCTGGCCCCCGTTTCCTTTGCGATACTGAGCCTACGCCTCTCCCTACAGGTGTGGGGTTATGGTCGTGCATTGGTCACCGGCACCTCCACCCCTGTTGCTGTCCCCCTGATTGAAGATGCTGCGACCATTGCCGCCCATGAAGCCGCCAGTATCTTCGACGACCAAAATGGGGGGGAACAACATGGACGCCATTGATATCGGCCTGGTTGTTTCTGGCATCCTATTGTTCCTGGTCATCATTGGCGTGCGCGTGGCTTTTGCGGCGGCCATCGCCGGGCTGATTGGTTTGATTTGGATTTTTTGGGCCAAGGCTGGTTACAACCCAGATCGTTTTGGTTGGGCCTTAACGGTCGCCGTTAAAACCGCCGGGCAAGTCCCCCATTCCAAGGTTGCCTCTCAAGCTCTGTCATTAATTCCGACCTTCATCCTCATCGGTTACCTGGCGTATTACGCGGGCCTCACCAAAAACTTGTTCGAAGCCGCCAAACGCTGGGTCGGCTGGTTGCCGGGTGGCTTAGGTGTTGCAACCGTCTTTGCCACGGCTGGCTTTGCGGCGGTGTCCGGGGCGTCCATCGCCACATCGGCTGTATTTGCCCGCATTGCCATTCCCGAAATGCTCAAAGTTGGATACGACAAACGCTTTGCCGCTGGTGTGGTTGCCGCTGCGGGCACCTTGGCATCCCTCATTCCACCATCAGCCATCTTGGTGATTTACGCCATCATCGTTGAACAAGATGTCGGCGCCTTGCTCTTGGCTGGGTTTATACCTGGGGCTTTCTCCGCACTGATTTATGGCGGTTTGGTGGTCGGTATGGCATTGATGTTTAAAAACCTCGGCCCCGCTGTCAGCGGTTACACCTGGCTTGAGAAGTTTAAGTCATTACCCGGTGCTTTGCCCATCGTGTTCGTGGTCTTCATCATCATCGTCTTCATCTACAACCCTTTTGGGGGTGATGCCTTTGGCACCCCAACCGAAGGCGGCGCATTGGGTGCATTTGTGGTGTTTGTCATGGCGTTGATCAACGGCATGCGCTGGAAACAGTTGAAATCCGCCCTGTTGGAAACAGCCAAGCTGTCGGTGATGATCTTCACCATCATTTGGGGTGTGCTGATCTATGTACGGTTCTTAGGCTTCGCCGATTTGCCGGGGGTGTTTTCCGACTGGGTGGCAAGCTTGGAACAAAGTCCGATGCTGACATTGATTCTGATTTTGCTGGCCTATGCGGTGCTGGGCATGTTCATGGATGCCATTGGCATGCTGTTGCTGACCTTGCCCGTGGTGTTCCCCGCAGTCATTGCCCTCAACGGGGGCGAAGGCGTATCCGTGGCAGACAGTGCCTTTGGCATGACCGATACGGGCTGTGCCATTTGGTTCGGCATCATTGTGGTGAAGATGGCGGAACTGTGCCTAATCACACCGCCCATTGGTCTAAACTGCTTTGTGGTTGCCGGGGTGCGCGACGACATTTCCGTCCAAGACGTGTTCCGCGGCGTATCCCCGTTTTTCATTGCCGACGCCTTCACCATCGCCGGACTGATCGCATTTCCCAGTATTGTCTTGTATCTGCCGGGATTGTTGTCGGGCGGATAAGTTTTCAGTCCGTAAGAAAGAAATTCTCAACAATGCCCAACTGTTCTGGAACATTGAGCGCAGGGGCATGACCACAACCTTCAACCTCCACCACCTGGGCTTTGGGACCGCGCTGGGTCATTTGTTTTGCCAACTGTGGGGTAACGAGGTCCGAATTTGCACCCCGCAACAACAGTGTTGGCACATGCAGCGCATCATACTCATCCCACATTAAATAGTCGGTGGGATAGTTCACCAACTGCTGAATCATACGCGGATCATAATGAACCGTGATTTTGCCATTGTCTTTGCGACGCGCCGAATGCTCCGCCATGGCCAGCCATTGAGCATCGCTTTGATATCCATAGGGCGCATAGATGGTGCGCAGATGGGCTTCGAACTCGTACAAGGTCGCAAACTCGGCCGGATTGCCAACATAATCGATAATCCGCTCCACTGACGTGGCGGCTGGTTCTGGTCCAAAATCATTAAGCAATAGATGGGAGATACGCCCTTTCAGGGCCCCCGCTGCCAACTTAATCCCCAATGCCCCACCCATGGATGTGCCCAGCCAACGCACCTGATCGCTTTTCAGGTGATCCATCAATTCAACGGCAATCTCAGCATATGTCTCTAAACCATAGTCTTTGTCATCTTGTGCCCACTGTGACAATCCACGACCCAAAGTATCGGGACAAATGATGCGATATCGGTCCGCAAAATGGGCAGCAGCAACATCGAAATCACGCCCCGTTCGCGCCAAGCCATGCCACATAACAATGGTATCGGTGTTGTCTTCGCCCCATTGGGTGTAGTGAATCTCATAGCCTGCACAGGGTGCGTAATGCGATGTCATCTTCACCATTTGCAACTCCGTTTCACAATACAAAATAGAGATTTGGGACTATACGTACCGAAATACCCAAGTGCTAGGCTCTCGTCCCATAAATCGTCATGCGTTCTCTAGCCGATATTTACGGAACACGGCCCCATCATGTTCGATCTCACCGACAAACTTTGCTCCGAGTCTATCAAGTGCTCGCACGTTTTGACGAGATGGTGAAACCAGAGCCTAGCCGTGATCCATCAATCGAATTATCATGATTTTTAGATGAAGAAATAATAACCACTCCCCTGATTGGAGCATCAATCATTATGAGCGACACTGTTGATCATGACGCCCTCGCCGCCGCTGTTGCTGAGGGTATGTACCCCCGCGACAAAGCCGCGCAAGCCATGGGCATTGAAATTATTGAAGCCAAAGCCGGAACAGCAACGGCAAAGATGACCGTGCGTGATGATATGTTGAACTTCCACGGCACCTGCCATGGGGGCATGATGTTCGCATTTGCCGGATCCATATTGGCTTACGTCATCAATGGCGACAATCGTGCTGCCGTGGCTCAAGGCTGTTCCATAACCTACACCCGCCCCGCGCACTTAAATGATCAACTCACAGCCATCTGCAAAGTGGTCAATCAGGCTGGACGCAGTGGCGTTTACGATGTTGAGGTCACCAATCAAAACAGCGAAATCGTTGCCTTGTTTCGTGGTCAATCAAGCAAAATTAAAGGAGAAGCCGTGCCAGGATTGAATAAACAGTTTGGCATTTATGGCACCACAAACTAAGCCGTAGCCCAATTTTCACAACGGCTTAAGACCATCTATTAGGCCTGGCCATTACCCTCCCAGCGCATAGCAGCATCCACCTCCGTGCATAGGTTTCACCCTGTGCATGGGAAAATCATCGCTTATAATCACCAAACACTGTACTAAATAAATATATAACGCACTCAGCACATGTGAATTCGTGGGGGATTCGTGCTCAGTGCGCTTTGGCATAGCCAAAAAACACTTTGGTGAGTAGGTATAATCATGACACGTAAAGTCACCCGAGAGGCGGCCCTGAGCTATCACGAGTTCCCCAAGCCCGGGAAATTGTGTATCACCCCCACAAAACCATTGGCCAATCAACGCGATTTATCACTCGCCTATTCCCCCGGCGTTGCCGATGCCTGTGAAGCCATTGTCGCCGATGAAGCCGCCGCCGCACGTTACACCATACGTGGAAACCTTGTCGGCGTTGTCACCAACGGCTCCGCCGTTTTGGGCTTAGGTGATATCGGCCCCTTGGCGGCCAAACCGGTTATGGAGGGCAAAGCAGTCCTTTTTAAGAAATTTGCCGGGATCGATGTGTTCGACATTGAAATGGCCGAAAAAGATCCGCACAAACTGGCAGATGCCATCGCCATGTTGGAGCCCACATTCGGCGCCATCAACTTGGAAGATATCAAAGCACCAGAGTGCTTCATCGTTGAAGAAACACTGCGTGAACGCATGAACATTCCTGTGTTCCACGACGACCAACACGGCACCGCCATTGTGGTTGGTACAGCGGTCCTCAACGGCCTGCGTTTGGTGAACAAAAAAATCGAAGACATCAAGATCGTCTCTACCGGTGGCGGGGCGGCTGGCATTGCCTGTCTGAATCTGTTGTTGTTGATGGGGGCCAAACGTGAAAACGTTTATCTGTCCGATCACTTAGGCGTTGTCTACAAAGGCCGCACCGACGGCATGACCGAACAAAAAAATGCCTACGCCCAAGACACCGATGCCCGTGAGTTGAGCGAAGTTATTGGCGATGCCGACCTGTTTTTAGGTCTTTCCGCCCCAGGCGTCTTGAAACCCGAAATGGTCAAAGCCATGGCGGATCAGCCGATTATCTTGGCCCTTGCCAACCCGGAACCGGAAATTCGCCCCGAAGCCGTGCGTGAAGTGCGTGATGACGCCATCATCGCCACCGGGCGTTCCGATTACCCCAACCAAGTGAACAATGTGTTGTGCTTTCCGTTCATTTTCCGCGGCGCACTTGATGTTGGTGCTACCACGGTTAACGATGAAATGAAGCTTGCCTGCGTCAAGGCCTTGGCCGATTTAGCCCATGCGGAATCTTCTGCTGAAGTGGCCGCGGCATACCGAGGTGAAGACTTGGTGTTTGGGCCTGAATACGTCATTCCCAAACCGTTCGATCCGCGCTTGATTGTAGAAATTGCCCCGGCCGTTGCCCGGGCCGCCATGGACAGTGGTGTTGCGACACGCCCCATCGAAGACTTTGATAGCTACATCGAAAGTTTGGAGCGTTTTGTTTATCGCTCCGGCATGTTGATGAAACCGGTCATCGAAGCCGCCAAGCGCGATGTGCGCCGGGTGGTGTTTGCCGAAGGCGAAGATGAACGCGTGTTGCGGTGTGTACAAGCATTGTTGGACGAAGGCTTAGCCGAACCGATTTTGGTCGGACGCCCGGAAGTCATAAATCGCCGGGCACAAAAATTGGGGTTGCGTCTGGGCAACATTGAAATGTGCAACCCAGAAGACGACCCGCGCTATCGCGATTACTGGCAGCTTTATCACCAATTGCTGGAACGCAAAGGCGTTTCACCCGAAGCCGCAAAAACCATCATCCGCACCAACACCACCGCCATTGCCGCCATCATGCTCAAACGTGGTGAAGTTGATGCTATGATTTGCGGTACCTATGGTCAGTACAAATGGCACCAACGCTATGTCACAAATGTGATCGGCCAGCATCCCGAATGCTCCGTGACGGCTGCATTGAGCGTGTTAATCATGCCCACGGGAACACTGTTTTTGGCTGACACTTACGTCAACCCCGATCCAACAGCGGAGCAAGTGGCCGAGATCACCATGCTGGCTGCACAAGAAATTCGACGTTTTGGCATTGAGCCCAAAGTCGCCCTGTTAAGCCATTCCAACTTTGGCAATGTCGACAATCCATCAGCCGTCAAAATGCGCCGCGCAGTCCAGTTATTGGATGAGCAAAATCCAGATTTTGAATACGAAGGCGAAATGCACGCCGATGCTGCCTTGGATGAAGAGCTACGTAAACGCATTTTCCCAAGCTCACGCCTCAACGGGGTCGCAAATTTACTGATCATGCCCAACTTGGACGCGGCCAACACTTCATCAAACTTGCTCAAAGTCATGGGTAACGGCTTGCGGGTGGGGCCGGTCCTGTTGGGTGGGGCACAGCCAGCCCACATCGTTACACCGTCAGTCACGCCACGTGGGCTTTTCAACCTAACGGCTTTGGCTTGTGTTGAAGCCCAGGTTGCCGAGGATGAGGCTTAAACCGGTCAGGTTTTCCTAAGTTGGGTGCATTTACATTCGTGTAGATGCACCCAAAAGCGGCATTCATATTTGCTATGGCGGAACCATCCCACCAGAACCGTCCACATCACAGCACAGTAGAATTAGGTGTTTTTATCTAAGATCGCCTGCACGGTTTCAGGCGCACCGGCCAAGAACGTGCGGACATCATTGGCGATAGCCCCTTCGACATCATCCGTCATGGCAGAGCCATAAACAAAATGACGAATGGCACGATAAAAGAACATGCCGTGGAGGCTCCAGGCGTGCTCAACTTCTGTATCCGTGATGGGAACATCATCAACACTGGGCAAGCCAAAGTCATGACGCAATTCAGCACAAATAGGTATCAACAAAGCTTTACGCACATGAGAAAGGTATCGGTCGTTAATATCCACACCCTTTAGCCCGGAAAACACAAACATGCGGACCCAGACATAGTCATAAATAGCATCTGCATATTCGTGATAGAACTGTGTCATGCGCTCCAACAAGGGACGGCTACGATCTGCGACCAAGCGCTCCCAGTCGGGGTTCCAACGGCTGATATAGACCTCTTCATAAACACGGTCGATAAGGCTTTCTTTGCTGGGAAAGTAGCGATACAGCAATGGTTGCGTAATGCCGATACGCGCCGCTAAATCACGAGTTTTTCCTTCAAAGCCATGCTCAGCAAAAAACTGGATGGCCTCAGCAACAATATGGGCTTCACGCTCTTCGCGCTCCATACGTTTGCGTGGCTTTGTGGGGGCACCGTCTTGGACGGGGGACTCTGTCATACTCTAATACAGTCTTTACCTATGCGATTTATGATAGCGGGAACAAGGTACGCCATTGTGGCGCATATCAACACCAAATCAAAGCTTTCAGTTGTAGCCAGATCTTGCACAGTTGAACTGTGCAGCTTCAATGTTACCCCATTTACAATAATGAAATTTAGCCATACCCCCTCACGAATTCCTGACACATCCATTGACGGCTCTTCAGCCATCAATTTTTAAAACAGTTCCTCCACACACAAAATCCAAGCTCTTTTGACCGCGTTTAGAATACGTTAGCAATCCGTTTAGCATAATAGCCTCTATGTGATTCGCATGTGGACGATTCGCAGCCTAAAGGCTTGAGGTTATGGACGAAAAAGGGCTCAAACACTGTTCAGTACTGGTCGCGGACGACAACCCGTCGTCACGTGCACTTTTGGTGAGCACACTCCAAGACATTGGCGTGGGTGTTGTCAGCTCTGTTTCCAGTGGCGCCGCAGCCATTGAGCACCTGCGCCACTCCAATCACACGACCATGAGCAGCAAGACCCCGCCTGTTGACTTACTCATCACCGAATGGGACATGGAACCCGTCGGCGGAATGATGCTGATCAACTGGATACGCCGTCATGCAGATTCCCCCGATCGCTTCACCCGCATTGTCATCATGAGCGGTGATTTAGATGCAGAAAAGGTTGAACGGGCACGCAACGCGGGCGCCAATGCGGTCTTTGCCAAGCCCTTTTCTGTTAACACGCTCCGCAAACATGTCTTGAACGTTTTGGGTAACAATCCGGCTTACTTTAAAACAAGCAACTATTTTGGCCCTGACCGGCGCCGAAATGTTGCCGACGTGCTGTTGGAAGACCGGCGCAATATCAAGAAGCCCTATATAGAAGCCTTAGGCTCCGGCATGGCGCCAGAGGTCGGCTGCTTCGACTTGCCCCACTACATCGGCGATATTGCCCTGGGTCGCCCACGCGACCAAGTCAACACTCAATCAAAATTTGACGCCCACCAAGACTTGATCGACCACAGCGAAACCTACGCTGCTTGGGTTTGTGGAGACGTAGAAGTCTTGCGCCTGGCCTTTCGTTTATCCGACCAAAACGTCGATATGCGCAAACGTAACATTTCTCTGATGAGCAATTTGGTAAATCGTTTGGAAATGGAAGGTGCGTTTATGGGCTACCCCTTGATCACAGCCTTCGCACGCACCCTTACCAGGGCCATCAAGGTCGACATTCGCCTGTGGGTACAAACCCGAGAGATTTTCGATGCAGCCCTAAACGGTTTGGATATTGTCGTGCGCCAAGACATTCGTGGTGACGGCGGTGCACTGGGCCAAGAGCTAAGCGCGCAATTGAGGAAATTGGACAAAAAGCTCATGGCCCCGTTACCTGTCAATGCACACCGCAAAGGCGTGGCGCATTTGGGCTAAATCCCCTTAATAATTTGGGTCCAATTGAAATAACTTGACCCTTTGATATTTTTTATCCAAGTCTAAATTATGAGCCAGTCAACCAAAGCCGCTTCACCCCGGACCATCAATGTCTTCGTGTGCACAAATTTGCGTATGAGTGGCAGTTCATGTGCAGGGCGAGATTCAAAACCTTTACTCAAGGCCATGCAAAATCGTGCTGATGCACGCGTACTTGATGGCGCCCCTTTGGTGAAGGTGCAATCCAGCGTGTGCATGGGCTATTGCAAAGAAGGCCCCAATGTCAAAGTCATTGGCGGGAAGTTTTATCATCAAACAACCCTTGATGATATTGATGGCATATTGGATGACGCAGAGCAGGTTAAACGTGATTAAGCACCGCCATAGCCTTGGGCTTCATACTCCTCAGCCTGATCAATAGTCGAGCGAATAATGTTCAGCAAATCTTCATTGCTGGTGTTCGATTTTACCAGCGCAGCATGAATGTTGGCCGACGGACTATGGTGTGCATCTTTCGCAGAAAACACAATAACGGGGATCATGGACCCATCTTTACGATTGAGCATCGGCATGATGCTCTCTCCATCACCATCAGGCAGCATCAAATCCAAAATCACCAAATCGAAATGATCCTGTTCAAGATGTTTCATTGCCTCTTTAAGTGATCCTGCGGATGTGACATTGCCAACATCTTCAGCTAAACGCGAAACAATACGGGCGACATCGGGATCATCTTCAATATGTAGAATGCGCGGTTTATCATTGTTGCTGAGGCTGATCGCCCGCCGCAGATTTTCACGCAAGCGATTTTGATCAATTGGTTTCTCTAACCAATCCAACACACCAAAACCATAACCATTCAACTGACGTTGTCCATCATCGGCATGAGCCGACACAACAATAATGGGAAGATCACGTGTTTCTTTATGATCGCGCAATGACCGGATCAAGCTCAGCCCATCTTCACCAGGCAAGGCAATGTCCACGGTCATGGCCGCATATTCATGTTTTGCAAGATGATCGCGAGCATCTTGTGCATCATATGCAATATCTACAGCGTAGTTTTCACGCTCCAACAACAACTGCATAAATGCTGCAATATCAGGTTCATCTTCACAGACCAATATCCGGCGTAAGGGTGACGTAGGTGTTTCTGAAACATATTGATCTTTCATTTGTGCAGATGTCCATTGCGGAACCTCAAAAAAGAAAGTCGATCCCTCACCCGCTTTGGAAATGAAATCGATTTCACCCTTATGATAATCGATAATGGCTCGACAGATACTTAGGCCAAGTCCTGTCCCGCCTTTTTGCCGAATATCCGATGTATCCACTTGAGCAAAACGTTTAAAAAGCTGATCGCGAAATTCATCAGGAATACCACTGCCATGATCAATGACCTCAACACGATATCCGCTATTAGCACCGCCCCCAGTTCGTATGCACCGGATCAACACTTCACCGCCCGATGGAGAAAACTTAGCCGCATTCGAAAGAAGGTTTGCCATCACCTGCTGTAAACGATCATGGTCCCCTAAGATCAATGCTTCATCCGGGCAGCTATCCAGTTTCATGGAGATGTTTAGGTTTTCGCCATAAGCCTTGTTCGCATCCAAGGCCTGTCGCAGAACTTCAACAAGATCCAACGTCTCCATGCGAAATTCCATTTTGCCCGCTGCAATTTTTTCAATATCCAAGATGTCATTGATTAACCGCACCAAACGATCACAATTGTTATGGGCAATATTCAGCATTTCTTGCATGCGCTTTGGCAGATCACCTGACACACCAGCCATCAACAAACCCAATGCCCCCTTAATCGAAGTTAAGGGGGTGCGTAATTCATGACTGACGGTGGAAATAAATTCACGTTTAATACGATCGTTTTCTTTGCGCTCCGTAATGTCACGAACCACACCTGTAAACATGATCTTGCCGCCAACATGCATTTCACTAATGGTCAATTCGATAGGGAAGATCGTTCCATCGGATCTTAAGCCGTTCAGTTCGCGGTTGATATTCACAGCATCGCTATGGCCACGCTGTTTATAGCGGGACAAGTATCCATCATGATCACTCCGGAATGGCTCAGGCATAAGGCACTTTACATTCTGGCCAATGACATTTGCCGCTGATCGACCAAAAATATGTTCGGCCTCACGATTAAAAGTTTCCACGATCCCACTTGTGTCAATGGTGATGATGCCATCCGCCGCCGTTTCCAACACAGCGCGAATACGCTCTTCACGATCTTGCGCATTTTGTGAGGCCTCGCTGAGCTCTTGTGTACGCAACGCAACAAGGTCTTCTACATGTTCGGCTCGGCGTGCAATCAAGACTATGTGAATGCTCAACACTGCGGTTACCGACAAAGCCAGTGTCAAAGTCAAAAAGGCAGAAAAAGTCATACCTGTTACAGTATCTGGGTCACGTGGGCGTGCCACCAATTCCCATTTTCGTCCCCCAATATTGACTTCATAATCCACATGAAATCCAGCATGTGCATCTTTCATACTTAATCTTGGAGCGGACTCAGTAGGTTGGCGATTTTGCGAATCGAGAATATAGAGCAACTGCTCATACTCTGGCACTCCTGTGTCATAGACATAAATATCTAGATCCTGCGCAGAGTGTAAGTCTTTGGTCTCCCTCAAACTTTGACCACCTGTCACCAGCCCAGAAACACGAATCACGCCAAGTGCAAAACCCTTAATGTGTTCACGGCGCTGAGCCACAGTTTCAAGAACAACACCCGTTTTATAAATTGGAGCAAAAATCAAAACACCCGTATTATCTTTTTTCAACTGCACCAATTTGACTGGGGCACTTGCAACAATTGTGTTTGTGTCACGTGCTTTTTCCAAAGCGGCCAAACGAATGAGATTTGATCCCAAATCAAATCCAAGAGCCTCCTCATTACCAACACGAGGTTCAACGTAATAAACGGGGTAATACTTTTCACGCTGAAGCGCTGGCACCATCTTGCCGTTATCATCGTGCTCTCGAATATAGAATTCAGCCAAGCCATCTTCTCGGGCCTTCGCTTCATATTCTAAACGTTGCTCGTGCGCAATTTGAGGCACCCACCCCAATGCTTGGAACGCTTTGCCCTCGACAACAAACGCATTCAGAAATGATTTGAATTCAGACCGATCGACATAAGATGAGCCTTGATAAAACCCAACAATAGATTTTAGCGCCACCAATTCTGCTGTAATGCTTTTTTCCACAGCGGTTATTTGTTCGCTCGCTGATCGCCGAAATGCCTTTTCATCACTGGTGTGTTCTATGATCCGCACCCCTTGGAAAAGGGCAAACGAAACCACGATGCCCAAAACGGCAACAATTGCGGCTGGAATATAGCGTTTTTTGACCAAACGGCTGAACCTTATCAACGCGCCCCAGCGGTTTTAAAAGCATTATCCCCAAACACTACTGGTTGTTATCATGTGTGATTTGCGGTCAAAACATCAAGGATTTATTTCCCCACGCGAAGCCATTGCTTGAAGGGGGGCGCATAGGCTAAAACCTTCTAAAGTCAGAACCTAGCTAATACCTTATTTCAACCTTTTCGGAGCTCCGCTTCCATGGCGTCGTACCAATACATTTATGTGATGAAGAACTTGTCCAAGACCTTTCCCGGGGGCAAAGAGATTCTGAAGAACATCACCTTGTCGTTCTTACCCGGTGTTAAAATCGGTGTCTTGGGCCACAATGGTGCAGGTAAATCTACTCTGCTGAAAATTATGGCCGGTATCGACACCGATTACAGCGGTGAAGCTTGGGCCGCAGACGGTGTTAAAGTGGGTTATCTGGAACAAGAACCCCAACTTGATAACTCCATGACCGTGGTCGAAAACGTCATGCATGGCTTGGGCGAAACCAAGGACCTTTTGGACCGTTTCAACGAAATCTCCATGAAGTTTGCCGAACCCATGGACGACGACGAGATGGCGGCCCTGTTGGAAGAACAAGGTGAACTGCAAGAAAAGATCGATGCCTGTGACGGGTGGGAACTGGAACGCACCATCGAAATCGCCATGGATGCGCTACGCTGCCCGCCTGCCGACAGTTCCGTCGAACAGCTTTCGGGTGGTGAAAAACGCCGCATTGCGCTGTGTCGTTTGTTGCTGCAAAAGCCTGACATCTTGCTGCTGGATGAACCCACCAACCACTTGGATGCAGAATCCGTGGCTTGGTTGGAACGCCACTTGGAAGACTACAAAGGCACCGTGATGATCGTGACCCACGATCGTTACTTCTTGGATAACGTCACGGGTTGGAT
>JAPHSY010000016.1 GCA_026196495.1 Magnetovibrio sp. | reverse complement strand
GGCGTCGGCCTTGGCATCAGTGATATTGCTAGACAGGATGCTTTTGGTAGCAGCCATGGCAATGTCAACGGCCAGGGTTTTGACTTCTGTGATTGCTTGGGCTTCAGCCTGGGCAATGCGGTCTTTAGCCATTTGTTCGGAACGCTTGAGGCTGGCTTCCAACTGTTCAGCAGCCTCGACGGACAGGCGTTTGGCCTCATCCTTGGCAGCTGTGACGATGTCTTCAGCTTCTTTCAGGGCATCACGTTGTTTCTTCTCGTAAGTAGCAAGCAGGTCCTGAGCTTCCTCACGAAGACGTGTAGCCTCTTCGATAGAATCTTGGATCTGTTGGGAGCGGTTATCCAGCCCTTCGTTTGCAAAGGTAATTAATTTTTTGCCGAAGAAAACGAAAAACAGGACGAATGCCACAGATACGAAGAACGTGGTGTCCAAATAGAACGGTACAGCCTGTGCGCCTTCAGAAGCTGCGTGGGCTTGACTGATCAACATGGTGTCTCTCCTTAGGCCCGGTCTTTAAGTGCAGCTTCAATCGCAGATGCGACAGAACCGTCTTTGGGTGCCTCACCGATCAGCTTTTCAACGGCAGAGGTGGCAACATCCGTTGCAACGTCTTTAATACCGGCGAGAGCTTCGTCACGGGCTTTGGAAATAGCCTGTTCCGATTCGGAGATCTTAGCTTGCAACTGAGCGTTTTGAGCAGATTGACGTTTGTGCGCCTCGGCTAAAGCCTCGTCCTTCACTTCGCGAATGGCATCGTGTGCCTTTGCGCGGGCTTCGGACAGAGACTTTTCATAAGCCACTGACGCGGCGTCGGCCTGAGATTTGAGCTCTTCGGCCTTGGCGAGGTTGTCATCAATCTTGCGCTGGCGTTCTTCAAGGACATCACCGATTTTCGGCAAGGCCACTTTTGCCATCAGCACATACAAAGTAATGAACGTGATAGCCAGCCAGATCAGCTGCGACGAGAAAGTGCTTGGGTCCAATTGCGGCAGACCAGCTGCTTGCGCGGAGTTTACACCCAGCACAGCGGCGAGACTTATAGCAATTGTTGAATTCAGAATCCGCATGTGCGGGCTCCTGCCTGTTGGTTTGTATTCAAATCAGGGGATTTCGGCGGCAGGCGATGCCTGCCGCCATCAATCAAGACCAGCTTAGAATACGAACAGGATCAGCATTGCGATGACGAGCGCGTACAATGCAACAGCTTCAACCAGGGCGAAGCCCAAGATGGCGCGGCCGAAGACTTTGCCTTCGGAAGCAGGGTTGCGTGCGATCGCGCTGATCAGGGACGAGAAGATGCTACCGATACCGGCACCAACGCCACCCAGACCAATAACGGCCAGACCAGCACCAATCATCTTTGCGGCTTCGAGTTCCATAGTTCAATTCCTTTAGTCGTTCATCTTGAACAAGAGGGGTTGAGTTCAGTTTGTTAAGTTTTCTGCAGTTCAGAGGTTAGTTCTTAGTGCAGATGGATCGCATCGTGCAGATACAGACAAGTCAGGACTGTAAACACGTAGGCTTGCAAAAACGCGACCAAAAATTCAAAGCCGACCATCAAGACGTCGATGCCCAAGGGCAGGACGCCAAAGAAGCCCAGCGGTACGATAAAGCCAGCGAACACCTTCATCATGGTGTGACCAGCCATCATATTGGCAAACAGACGAACCGAGAGGCTCACCGGGCGCGAGAGATAAGAGATAATCTCAATCGGCACCATCAGCGGGAGCACAGCCATCGGAACGCCCGAAGGAACAAAGTAGGAGATAAACTTGAAACCGTGGCGTGCGATGGCAACCACAGTAATCATGATGAAGACTGCCATCGCCATTGCGAAGGTGACGATGATGTGGCTGGTGACCGTAAAGGAGTACGGCAGCAAACCCAAAACGTTGGCAAACAGGATGAACATAAAGATAGAGAAAACGAACGGGAAGTAGGTGCGCCCAGCGGAGCCGACATTATCGCGAAGGAGCCCCGCGACAAATTCATAACTCAATTCCGCCAGGGACTGCCAACGTCCGGGGACCAGTGCGCGTGAACGCATACCCATAACCAAAAAAGCTGTGATGCTCACAACCGTCAGCACCATGAATGCGCCAGAGTTGGTTAGCGATGCATCAATTCCACCGAATTCGAGAGGAACCAAGGGCTTGATTTCAAATTGAGCAATTGGGTTTGCCACGTCGTTTATCCGCCTAATCTTAGGTTTCGTTCGGTCTTTATGCTTGCAAACCTGGCAATAATCACTGGCAGCCCGGTTCACATTTAACTTTGTACACTGTGCATGTGCAAAATAACTATATTGCACCGCACTAAAAATTCGCACTCTTCCTAAACGTCTTGAGCCTTAAGGGCAAGCCCTGAGGCCCGAAATTTAGCGTTTTTTTCATCTTTTGAGACCGATTCGAGCATTGCGTGCTCGGTTGATCCCGAAAGTTGCGCCAATTGGTCCCGATTTTTACGAATCTTCTTTCGAATCTTCGTTTAAATCATCAGCCATTCTCATGGCTGTGCGATAGACGTTTAAGATGCCCGCTGCGCCGCCAAGGAAGATGCAAATGATCGTGAACCAAGGCTTTGTGTCGAACGTGCGATCTAACCACCAACCCAGACCAACCCCCACAACCAGAGCCGAAATCATTTCGGTCCCTATGCGGAAAGCCTGCCCTAAACCCGACGTTTCATTTTTCAATTTAGGATCTTCGGGATCGCGTCCCGCTTCGACGGCCTTAGCGTGCTTGATCCGCGCGTCTAGGTCGTCACCTAAATCTTCCAATGACTTATCGGTTTTTTGGTCCGTCATGACTGAGTTCTCAAGTCCCCGAATAGGCCGAGTCTGTGGGCTGGAAGCGGGGGCATAATACCCACCAATACGCGGGTGTCAAGACACGCGAAAAGCAAGCAAACCCTAATATAAGTGACTGATAATACAGCCTATATTAGCATTTTCTAAAAAAGATAAATTGCACCTAAGCCGACTCGCGATAGCTTTCGGCTTCTTCGAGGTCTACGCTAACCAATTGAGAAACCCCACGCTCTGACATTGTGACACCAAAAAGTCGGTCCATACGGGCCATGGTCATGCGGTGGTGGGTGATAATCAGGAAGCGGGTAGAACCGCTGGCGGACATTTCTTCCAACATGGTGCAGAAACGGTCAACATTGGCGTCATCCAGCGGCGCGTCAACCTCATCAAGCACGCAAATGGGTGCTGGATTGGTCATAAACACCGCAAACAGCAGCGCTGTGGCCGTGAGGGCCTGTTCACCACCGGAAAGTAGCGAAAGCACCTGCATGCGTTTTCCGGGCGGGCTGGCAAGGATTTCCAGACCGGATTCAAGCGGATCATCAGCCTCAATCAGTTTTAGATGGGCCTGACCGCCACCAAATAGGCGCACAAACAGTTCTTGGAAGTGTTTGTCGACCTCGCGGAACGAAGCCAGCAGGCGTTCGCGGCCTTCGCGGTTGAGCTCATTGATACCGCGGCGTAGCTTTTCAATGGCTTCGATCAAATCGCCACGCTCTGTCTCCAGGGTTTCGATCTGTTCGGACATTTCACGCGATTCGTCTTCGGCGCGCAGGTTGACTGGGCCCATGGTGTCGCGTTCACGGGTTAGACGGTCAACTTTGCGCTCAACGGATTCGAGATCTGGCAGAACAGTGCCTTCTTCGATTTCGGCCAATTCAGCCAAACCATCGGGGCCACAGTCGAGTTTTTCACGCGCACGTTCGGCAATGGATTCGCAGGCTTGTTTGCCTTGTTCCACGGCCCCTTCAATGCGTACTCGGGTTTCACGGGCTTGGGACAGGTTGCTTTCAGCGTCACGCAGCCCTTTGTCGGCTTCACCTAGTTTGCCTTCGGCTTCGGCCAGTTGGTCGGCGGCGGATTGACGCTTGCCTTCAGCGCCGTCGATCAAATCCAACAGTTGTTCGCGTTTGAGTTTAATTTCTTCGGGGCGCTGGGCCAGTTCTTCCAGTTCTTCGCGGATTTGTCCGGTGCGATCTTCCAAATCGGAAATGCGCTGGGTGGCGCCTTCGGAACGTTCGGTCCAAGACGCCAATTCGCGTTCAATATCGTTCAAGCGACGGGTGCGCTCTTCGGCGTTGCGTTTCAGGCCAGCGTAGATTCCTTGACGTTCCACTTGGATCGTGCGTTTTTCGGCCAATTCTTCGCGCACACGCATGACATTTTCACGTGCCAAGTCGGTGTCAGGCAGCTCTTGCAGGGCGACTTGGGACTCGACGCATTGCTCTTTGGCATCTTGAATGTCGTGCTCTACTGTTTCCACAGCGTTGACCACGGCTTCCAGTTTAGAGTTTTGCTCAGCAATCTGGGTGCGGATTGTGGCCACTTGGGAACGGGTCTGGTTTTCTGCTTGTTCGCGATCGCGCAAAGCTTGGCGCGCAGAACGTTCCGCATCGCGGGCATCTTCGGATGCTTCGCGGGCGTTGAGCGCTACGGTTTCGGCCTCGATCACTTGGGCACTGGCCGTGTCCAACTGGGTACGCACGTCTTTTAAACGGTTGAGTTGCTCCAGGCGTGCTGCGGCCGCGGTTTTAGCGCCCTCGGTAACGGTGTAACCATCCCAACGCCACAGAGCCCCTTCACGACTGACCAGACGCTGGCCTTGTTTTAGGTCGTGCGACAGACGTTCACCGGTGGCAACATCATCGACAACGCCGATTTGGCTGAGACGACGTGTTAGGGCCGCCGGAGCTTGAGTGACATCAGAAAGCGCCACTGAACCTGCGGGCAGAGGCTGAATATCTGGATAGGCATCCATCACCGTCCAATGCACAGGTGCGGCTTCATCGGCGGAGGCGTCGAGCTCTTCACCAAAGGCAGCACCCAGTGCAGCTTCGAAGCCGGCTTCGACAGAAACGGATTCTAAGATTGCCGGATAGCTTTCGTCGTCATCCGATTCCAAGATTTTGCCCAGTGCCTGTTCTTCCGCTTCTAGACGAGATAAAGCAACGCGTACTTCTTGAAGATGGTGGCGTGCGTTTTCTGAGGCGTCTTGGGCTGAGCTTGCGCGGGCTTCGGATTGTTCTAGATGCTCACGCGCGCCAAGGACAGCTGCGACGGCGGCTTCCAAAGCCATTTCGGCTTCGTTCAGTCCGCTGGTTTCTGCTGCAACACGTTCCAGGTGCTTGCGTTGATCGTTGAGGTCACGCATGCGGTGGCTCAATTGGTCAATGCGGGTTTCCAAATCTTGGACTGATCGAGTTAGACTGGCGCGTTCGGCTTCGTCGGTAGCCAACTTATCAGTTAGCTGGGTGTGATTTTCTTCCAGCTCATTCACCAAGGCGGTGGCTTCGGTGAGTTCAGCCTCTGCACGTTCGACAGCACTGCCTTCACCTTCTTGAGACGCTTCCAACTCCGCCTTTTCACTGCTGAGGCGTTCGGATGCCTGGGTTGCGTCTTCCGCTAGATTACGTTCACGTGCAATGTCGTGACTGACTTGTTCCAAACGGTGGACCCGGTCCAATCGTGCGTCTTCGATGCGTTTGACTTCATCATCCAGGCCGTCACGGGCAAGACTTAAACGCTGCAGTTCCGCTGCTGCTTCAGCTTCTTGACGGCGCAGGCCGGGAACCACTTCGGCGACACCTGCTTGGGCAGATGAAGCACCAGCCACTTGTGCTGTAAGTTGGGCAACGATGGATTCGGCTTCTTTCAGTTTTTCACGATCCGCTTCCAGGCCATCAATGGCTTGGGTCCAACGAATGTGGAACAGCAGGGCTTCCGCCTTTTTAATATGGTCCGACAGGTTGCGGTAACGGGTTGCTTGGCGGGCCTGCTTTTTCAAGCTTTGCAGCTGACCTTCCAAGGTGATGAGAATGTCATCCAGGCGCGATAGGTTGTTTTCCGCACCGCGCAAACGCAGTTCGGCTTCGTGACGGCGTGAGTGCAAGCCAGTGATGCCGGCGGCCTCTTCCAGCAATACACGACGGTCTGCGGGCTTGGCTGAAATGACCTGACCGATTTTGCCTTGGGACACCAAGGCTGTGGAGCGTGATCCGGATGCAGCATCGGCAAACAGCAATTGCACGTCTTTGGCGCGGACGTCCTTGCCGTTGACCTTGTAGTTAGAGCCTTGTTCACGTTCGATCTTGCGAACCACTTCCAGGTCTTCAGAATCGTTGAACATGGCCGGAGCAATGCGGGCTTTGTTGTCGAGATGCAAAACCACTTCGGCGTTTTTGCGTGCCGGACGGTTAGCTGAGCCACCAAAGATAACGTCGTCCATGGCGGAGCCACGCATCTGTTTGGCCGAAGTTTCGCCCATGACCCATTTTAGGGCTTCCACCAAGTTGGATTTGCCGCAACCGTTGGGGCCTACAACGCCGGTCAGACCGGGCTCAATATTGAGCTCGGTCGGGTCGACAAAGGATTTAAACCCCGCAAGTCTGAGCTTGGTAAAGCGCAGCACGACTAGAAGTCCCCCAACAGATTATCGATAAAAACGGTCGTCACGGTTAGTTCACGCCCTTTTTCGCCAGCGCTTTATCCAACAGATCGCTCATATCGTCAGCGGACAAGGCGCCTTCAATCAATTTGCCTTCCAATATGAACGATGGTGTGGACTTGATGCCAAAGTTGGCGCTGTCACGGTCACGGTTCTTTTGGATGGTGGTCATCAGTTTTTCGTCGCTCAAGCATGTGATGACGTCTTCGGAGCTTAAACCGTAAAAGCGAGCAAGTGCGGTGAGTGAAGCGATGAATTGCTCAGAACGTGCCCAATTTTCTTGGGTTTGATAGAGCATGTCAAAAAACTCAACATTGCGTGGAGATCCAGCGCAACGTGCAATGGCGACAGCAGCAACGGCACGAGGTTCCAGGGGGAAGTCATGAAATACAATGCGGACTTTCCCGGTATCGACGTAGTTCTTCTTCAGCTCTGGTAATGATTTCATGTGGAAGTTGGCACAGTGACCACAGGTGAGCGAGGAGTACTCGTGCAAAACCACAGGTGCGTTTGGGTCTCCCATGCTCATTTCCTCAAGCGCTTTGTCGGTGGAGACCAACTGCGCTTGGGCCATATTTGGCAGGCTCACAACCGCGCCAAAAACGAGAGCCAAGGCGGCACTCAGTGATTTTAGAAACTTAAATGTATTCGTATATGTGGGCATCTCTTGCTCCAGTACCACTAGATGTTGATGAATATAGGCTAGGCGGAGACGCCCCTCAAGCGTCGCAATGCCCCCAAAGTCAACAAACTGTGGATAACTGGGGTTTGGTGGGCAGAAACAGCCCCAAAAGTTTATTTGGTACTGTTTTTGCCCATCACATTTCTGCCCAACCGGGCCAAAGCTTCTTGCAATTCTGGATCGTCAACGGTGGCGACGGTTCCTGCTATAGCCTCGGTTTCGGCTTTGCTCAGCGGGCGAGGGGGCTTTGCCCGTTGAGCGGTTTCTCGATTGCGGGGTAGGGGGCCTTGGATCAGCTTGATCCGGACCACCGCCCTATAGCCGAAGAAGGTGTTGATGCGTTCCAAGACCAGGGGCTCATTGTGTTGTAGCTCCATCGCAAACGCACCGCTATCTGTCTTCAGATGCAACGTGCCACCCGTTGCACCATCACGTGAAAAGACGATCTTTTCCGGCAATGTGTGACGGGCCATATCATCACCCACAATTTGGGGCCATTTTGTGACGATGGTGGCATGGGCAAAACCATGGTTGCCCAGGATGCCACGGGTCAAGCGATCCACCGTTTGCGCTACGGGTTTGACCCTGTGCGTGCGGATATCGCTGGGCTCAATGGTTCGAGCTTTGTATTTTTTCCCAGATTTGGAAGATTTCGTTGCCATGTCCTTATGGTAAGGTGGTCGCAACTGAGAAACAATGGTCGAAAATGTCCACAACATCCCCTCACACATTAAGTCGAAAACTGCTGAAATGGTTTGGTGCGCATGCGCGTCAGGATTTGCCGTGGCGCAGTGCGCCTTGTGGAGAGCGTGATCCCTACATGGTGTGGTTGGCGGAGATTATGTTGCAGCAGACCACATGTGCTGCTGTCATTCCGTATTTTGAAAATTTCACCAGAAAGTGGCCCACAGTTAAGGCCTTGGCAAAGGCGGATACGGATGAGGTGATGCATGCTTGGGCTGGGTTGGGGTACTACGCCCGGGCACGTAACATGGTTAAATGTGCCAAAGATGTGGCTGAACAGCGACAAGGTCAGTTTCCCCGGGCCGAAGAAGATCTCATCGAGCTGCCAGGTATCGGCCCTTATACCGCTGCCGCCATTGCTGCGATTGCGTTTAATGGGCCCAGTGCACCCGTTGACGGTAATGTCATTCGTGTGTTGACCCGCCTATATGCCATTTCTGATGTAATGCCGGCGAATAAGGCAGTGGTGGGGGAATTTGCCAAGGCCATGTTGCCGAAGGAACATAGTGGTGATTTTGCTGAAGCGTTGATGGATTTGGGGGCTACGGTGTGTAAACCCAAGAATCCGAAATGTAAGGATTGTCCCTGGGAAGCCGACTGTATGGCTTGTATCCAAGATGAGGCCACAACCTATCCGAAAAAGGCTCCCAAAGTGGAAAAGCCAACACGACATGGCTGGGTTTTTTGGATTGAAAACACCGAAGGTAGGGTGTTGTTGGAACGCCGTCCCGAAAAGGGGCTTTTGGGTGGGATGATTGGCTTTCCGGGAACCTTGTGGCAAGACCAAGTACTATCAGCTGAACAAGCCGCACGCCAAGCGCCTGAGCTGGGGGATTGGAAGAGGTCTGAAGCCCAAATCTCCCACACGTTTACCCATTTCCATCTGCGCCTAAATGTTTTGGTCTTTCATTTGGATAAGGATTGGGATGGTTTATGGAGTCGACCATCCGATTTTGGCACTCATGCTTTGCCCAGCGTGATGCAAAAGATTGTAGAGGCCATGAAACCCTAATTGATTCGCAAAATGCGAAAAAATAGTTTCCATTCCCCCAAATGCCCGGCATAGTTATAGGAGCTAGGGGGAAAAATGGTCAGTATATCACGCGTTTTGTTGGTTGAAGACACTGTGCCACTGGCACGGACGTATGAGGCTTACTTAGAAGGTGAGCCCTACGACATTGTTCATGTGGAAACCGGGCAAGAAGCTCTGGATATCTTGAACGACAATCCCCCCGAAGCCGTGCTGTTGGATTTGATGTTGCCGGATATGGACGGCTTATCAATTTTGGAGCACATATCCAAGGTTCCCATCGATACGGCTGTAATTGTCATCACAGCAAATGCGTCATTGAACACAGCAATTGATGCCATGCGTCTGGGTGCCCTGGATTTTTTGGTCAAACCGTTTAACGCGGATCGTTTGCGCGTGACGCTGAACAACGTTTTAGAACGACAACAGCTCAGCCACATTGTTGAAACATATCGCAAAGACATTGACCGTGAAGAATATGAAGGGTTTATCGGCAAATCATTGGTGATGCAACGTGTTTATCGCATCATTGATAGTGCGGCAGGGTCTAAGGCTACGGTTTTTATTACCGGTGAGAGTGGAACGGGTAAGGAAGTTTGTGCCCAAGCCATTCACCATCAAAGCCCGCGTGCGGATAAACCGTTCATAGCTTTGAACTGTGGCGCAATCCCCAAGGATTTGATGGAAAGTGAAATCTTTGGACATGTTAAGGGCTCGTTTACGGGGGCTGTCTCAGACCGTGATGGTGCTGCAACTCGTGCCAATGGTGGGACGTTGTTCTTGGATGAAATCTGCGAGATGGATATGAACTTGCAGACCAAGTTGCTGCGTTTCATTCAGACCGGGACATTCCAAAAAGTTGGCGGCAGTTCCTTGGAGAATGTTGATATCCGATTTGTTTGTGCCACGAATAAAGATCCCATGCGTGAAGTGGCGGAAGGACGTTTTCGTGAGGATTTGTTTTATCGCCTTCATGTCATCCCGTTGCACATGCCCGACTTGAAAGAGCGTGATGAAGATGTCTTATCGATTGCTGAAAAATTGTTGGCCGATTACACCAATGAAGAAGGGAAGGCCTTCACCGGGTTTGACGATTATGTGCGCGGTGTCTTCAGCAGCTATTCATGGCCTGGGAATGTCCGTCAATTGCAAAATGTTATACGCAATATTGTGGTGCTGAACGAAGGAGATAGGGTGACGCGTGATATGCTGCCAGCACCATTGGATACAATGGCCGATAACATTACACCATTGCCTGTAAATAGTACTGAAGGTCCGGTATTAGAGGCGCTTTCTAAGCCAGTAGTTTCATCGGGGGCAGATGTGTCATCCAGCCTGATGCCGTCTGATAAAGGGAATATTCGCCCACTTGATGAAATGGAACGCGATATTATCGAGCATGCAATTTTGCTTTGTGATGGCAACGTGCCCCAAGCTGCATCGCATTTGGGCATCAGTGCTTCAACCATCTATCGAAAGCGTCAAGCCTGGGAAGATGCGGAGTCTTAAGTCGTCAGCTTTTTTGCGGCTTCTAAAGTTGCATTCACATCTGAAGGAATAATGTTTAAAGCGGCTTTGGCTTTGGCTGTGATGGTGCCTTGATCTCCCATGTCGCAAGCATCTTGCAATTCTTCAGCTATTTTTTCGCCTGTTAGGGCCCCGTAGGTGGAACATAAGCCTTTGAGTGAATGTGCCTGTCTACGTAAATTATCTAGGTCATTGCCGTTGTCTATAAGGTCAGAAACAACAGCAATGCGTTTTTCAACATCATCTTTGAAAACGCCTAAAAGGCGTTGCGCCGTGTCCGGCCCGACATCAGTCACCAACTGGCGAAGCGTGTTGAGATCGGGCACAGCGCAAGCTCCAATCGGTTATTCGTCGTAAGAAATGAGAGCTTCAAACGGAGCATCAAGCGTATCGCGTCCGTTCAAGAATGCCAGTTCGATAATTGCGGCTGTGCCAACCACATTGCCTCCAACTTTTTGGCAAAGATCAATAGTGGCGTTAAGGGTGCCGCCAGTAGCTAACAAATCATCCAAAATGACAACACGTTGTCCTGGGTGAATGGCATCGTCTTGGATTTCGATGGTGTCGGAACCGTATTCCAGATCATAGCTGTGCGATACTTTACCACCTGGCAGTTTGCCGGGTTTACGAGCCATGACAAAGCCGCAGCCCAACTTTAGCGCTAAAGGTGCGGCAACCAAGAAACCACGGGATTCAATGCCCACAAGAATGTCGGGTTGGTAAGCACCAATCATGCGTGCCATTCGTCCCATGGCGACTTGCCAAGCATCTGGGTGCGCCAGAAGAGTAGAAATGTCATAAAATAAGATGCCCGGTTTGGGAAAATCGGGAATTCCGCGAATGTATTCTTTAATATCCATTTTGGTATAGACCCCTGGAATGTGACTGATTCTGGCCCAGATCATACGCGCTTGGGCTAACGTTGGTAAAGAAAAAGCCCCGCTGTTGTCGGCGGGGCTTTAACGTTCGTAAGCGACTAAGCTGGGCTTAGTTAGCTTTCATGTATTCGATAATCGCTTTGCGATCTTCGTCTTTTTTGATTTTCACGGTCATAGCGGTCGCTTTGCCGATAAATTTCTTCGGGTTGGCGATCCATGCGTCCAAGTTAGCTTCGTCCCAAACAATGTCGGAACCTTTTAAAGCTTTGTATTTTTTGAAGTCAGTGCTGCCGGCTTTTTTGCCAACGATACCTGCCAAAGATGGGCCAACTTTATGCTTGCCTGCTTGCACAGTGTGGCAAGTGCCACATTTTTTCTTAAACAGTTTTGCACCGTCAGCGGCGATTGCAGTGCCACTGGTAGCGGCGATAGCGGCAGCAATGCCAAGAGCGAAGAGTTTCGAGGTGTTCATAAGATGCGTCTCCAATTGCATGTATTTGAGCGTCCCCTTAAAAAAGGTGGCGCAATTACTAGCGCATGCGCCCTTCCCATGCAACCTTCCGCTACGAGCACAATGCGGTAAACTGGACTTATTATAAAAGAGAAAATGATTATTTCTAGACTCTTATTGTGGTTTGCTCAATTCTTGCCAAATGGCGTAATCACGCCTAAATAGCTGTAAAGACGACCATGTTTTTGCAAATTGGCGATTATTTTTGATGTGATCCCGAATCGAATCCTGCCAGGCGGCTTCAAATTTAGGATGAAAACCTTCGGGCCAGCGCCGAACTTGCACGCCATTGATGCTCAATTTTTTTAAAGCTTCAAATTGTGCAGCATCTGCGGCACTGAGACTGTAACGCACGTTGTCACCGCAAATGGTTTGTAGAGTTGATTGTTGGGACTCGGACAATGCTTTCCAAGTTTCTTTATTGAATGCCAGAACGTATGAGGTTAGGGGCTGATGCCAGCCTGGGACATAGTAATTTCGAGCAAATTTTTGTAGCCCTAATGGCTCATCAATGCTGGGGATGGAGTATTCCGCAGCATCTAATGTTCCTTGTTCAAAACGCAAAAGAATGGTGCCCAAATCGGCTGATACAACCTGTGCGCCAAGTCGTGCCAATACATCTGCGCCTAAGCCTTGGATACGGATTTTTAAATCTCGGAAATCCTCTATCGTGCGCATTGGTTTTCGATACCACCCCGAAGCTTCCTGAGGCAATAAGCCGCATAGCAAAACGTGAACACCACTTTTGTTCATGTGCTCATTGAGAAGTTCACGTCCTCCCCCGTGAAAAAACCAGGCAAGGTATTCTTGGCTTTCCGGGCCAAAGGGAATGGATGTAAACAGTTTAAGGACAAGTGATGTGTTATCTAATTCAGCAGGCGTGCTGAAGATCGCATCAATTGCACCGGATTGAACTGCTTTAAAAATTTCATGAGTTGGGCCAACCACATTCGGATCTAGGAGTGAAATGCCAATTTGTCCCGTTGTTGAGCGTGGTAAATTTTGTTGTATGCGCAACATCAAATCGCCCAAAACCGGGGTTTGCGGGGGTGTTAAACTGACCACTCGAAGACGCTTTGAATATACAGAGGCGGCAATCGACAAAGGCTCGGTATTTGATTGTGTGGTTTCGGTGGTTTTGCCATCCAAGTCGAGTTGTTCTGTCCCAGCAGCTCCTGCAAGGGCAGATTTTTCACGGGCTTCTTCTAGGTTTGGGGCAACCATTGTGGTGCCTGCCATAATACCGACAACAATGCCGATGATGATGCCAACGATGATGCTGCGCATGTTTTCCGCCTAGGTCAGATGCGGGTTTTGCGATTGATTTGCTCCCCCAGTTGGGCTGAGGATAGCAGTGCTGTGTATCTGGGGAAAGGGGGGAGAGTGAGGAAGAGGGGGGTATTGATGAATGACTCCAGATCGTTCAACGTTATGACATTGACATTAGTCAGATACAGGTTCTTGTGCCAAGGCATTGTCGACAGCTGTGATAAACACATTCATGTCAACTGGCTTGGTGATATAAGAAACTGCCGCATCCAGACAGCCCGTACAGATACCTGATCGTAGCTCACCTTTAGAGTGAACGGACATGATCATGATATGTGTTTTGCCTGCGTTAGGCAGGGCCCTCAACTTTTCACAAGTCTCAGTGCCGTCCATGCCAGGCATGGCAATATCTAAGATAATCAAATCGGGAGGATTTTGTGCGGCAATGTTTATTCCCAATTGGCCGGATGAGGCGCATGTGATTTTGTGGGGCGTATTGCTTAAAAACAACGATACGATTTCATGAAAATCTCGATCATCATCAATCAACAAGATGTTTGCCATGGTTATCGTCTTCGGTGTGTTGTGTGAAATATATGCCTGAATGCCAACTTTTGTATTTATATCATGATTGGAGAGGCGATAAAGTGCAAAGTCTTTGTTTTTCACGCACCAATACCGTCATCGCTGGACGTAGTCGGTCCAAACAAGGCACAATGGTTGTAGATTCGTTTAATGGCGCAACTGCGTGCACCGTAATATTAAGGACATCATACTCGTGGGGCGTTCAGGTTGGTCCAAAAGTACTTTTGAAGTGCATGTGAAAACACCAAAAAGGTGGATGATTGATATGGCTTCCTCTAAACGGAGCGAGGCCATGGATTTTGCAGAAAAACTGGTCGCTGCGGCTAATCATGATGGTGTGCGGGTGACGGAATTGCGTGAAGGTTGGTCGACTGAGCAAGTGATTTTTGAACACCTCGCGACAGCACGTCAAAAGCCGATAAAAATCGTACAGGAAACTCAGGCGACCTTTTGTAAAAGTTTGGCTGATTATTATGCGTTTCCAGCGCGTATCACTATGGGCCGAATTATGCGCGCCTATTTAGACCAGAACAACATCACGCAATTGGAGTTGATGTTTAATGTTGGGCATCTCAGAACCTTGGACCGTATGGATCAATTTTTTCCATCTGCCATGCAACACGGTGCGCAACTTCAAGCTAAACTCACGGGACAAAAGAAAATCGATCGTTTGGATAAATTGCAAACGGTGTTTGAAAAGGTTCTTAACCGGGCCCGCAAAAGTGATGATTTGATTGTTTATGGTGATGCTTTGGGTAAGCACAGTTTGGATCATGTTATTGATTTGATTGAGCAAGAGTATGACTCTAAACAAGTTGATCGGGTGGTCTGTGGTGCTCTTGCCAATCATTTGGAGGGCACGAATTGGCGTGAAAAGTTAAACCGTGCAGTGTCACTTGCTGAAGGAACACACGATGACCGCGGGCTGCAATTTGCCGATGAACTGATCGCAGAAATACTTGATGGTGTTGCTGTCATTGATGAAGTATTTGGGGGATTTCAGACGGCCATCAATGCTTGGAAAACGTATATGCAGATCGTTAGCGGCCGTTTGGACAAAGTTCCATCTTATATGTCGCCGGACCTTCCGCGGCTAAGCGCATTGTTTGCTCAACACAATTTGCCTGCTACGCGCCAAGTGTTTATGAGCCGCATTGCACGCGGGTTAGCCAGCACCCAAGCAATATCCGGTGACGCACGAGAAGAAAACCGTATTGCCTTTGTTGAACTGGTACGTGAGCTTATTGAGCCAACAGGCTTGAGTGGCGGTCCGGCCATGGCAGAAGCAGTGGTGTTGCGGACTAAAACTTTGCTGGGCGAAGACGGGGCAGACTTGCCCATTGAAACAGCCATTCGTCAGGCATTGTATTTGATGCCCAGTCAGGCTGGGCGTTTGGGTGTGTTGTTGGACTTGACACCAACTGGTGTGGGGCAAAAGTATGATGGTGTTATTCGCCAGCAACTTTTGCATCTGTTGAATCAATTGCACACGATTTTTGATTTATTCCCCTCTGACATTCAAGAAGATGAACGTTTAATAGGGCTTGAACAATTGCGTGATCGTTTGGGTATGAGTGTATTGCACGATGATTTGCGTTCGTCCCTTTCAGATTCATTGGTTCGTTTACGTGAAGCTCAAAATGAAAGTGGAGACGATCAAGTGCCAGAACCTTCTCAATCGAACCAACCAGAAATCCTTGTGCCATCTGAGAAACAAGTTGATGGGCAACGAATATTGTCAGCTGGTGAGGTTTTGTTTGAAGAGGGCGATACAGGCGAAGAGGCTTATTTTATCCTGGACGGTCAGTTGGAAATATCGCGTAAGTATGGCAATAAAAAACAGAAACTGGCAACAGTAGGTAAAGGCGAAATCGTGGGGGAGATGTCTTTGATTGATAGCCAACCCCGCATGGCATCTGCACATGCCGTGGAGCGGACAACACTGCTGTGTATTTCATCTTCCAGTTTACGCGGGCGTATGGATAAGTTGGCCGGGGATGATCAGGTCCTACATTTCTTGATCAAAACCCTGGTACGGCGTTTACGTGGATTGGCACGGAATACGGAATAACCAATTTAAAACTAGTCGGTCCAGATCGGCACCATGGTTTGTGTCGGTAAAAAAGTATCGCCAGGTTTGATGTTGTCTAAGACATGGGCAACTTCTTCAAGGCCCGGGCGGGGTTTGTTACACTTAAGCGTTTCAAGATCATCGTTGCCATAGGTAATGATGATGTGTGTGCGTGGCGTACCAAAATAGCTGCCGCGTGGGCAGAGTTGGTCAAAGACGTTGATTTGCAGGTAATCTGCCATCGGGTGGATCAGATTGCTGGGAAGGCCTTTTGCACTTTCGTAACGCAAAACTTTGCTATTGCACAACGAACGCTGGGCATAAATTTTCTTAAGCCCAAACCGTTCCTCTTCGTCGTGAATGGGGGTGCCTTTTTTCAACACGTAACCACCCGCGAGAACTTTATCAATGACGTTCGCATGGTCATATAAAAATGCGATTGTTTCGTCCAGCTCTTCGCGTGTTTCCGAAGGGAAGCCAATGATCATGAACAGGTGATTTCGGATGTTGGCTGCGTTGGCACGAATCAAGGTGTTGGATGAACTTTCGACAGTGTTGCCTTTGTCCATCAACGCCAACAATCGTTCAGACCCTGATTCAAGTCCCCAGTATACACATCGACACCCAGACTCATACATCAAGTCCAAGATGTCTTGGGTGAAATCGGGTGTGGGTTTGGCTAGGGCGAAGTAACGTATGTCGAGGCCGCGGGCTAAGATTTCTTCACCAATTTTTTTAAACCGCTTTGCGGAAATCATTTCATCAACAAAGGTGAAGTGTTTTGCACCATTGGTTTTGACGTGGTACTCAATTTCATCGACGCAGCGGATAATGGATTGCGTTTTGTAGGTCCCGGCATAACTGGCGAAATGATCGCAAAATGTACAACGGCGCCAATAGCACCCACGTGAACTGATAAGCGGCACCACGGGTGTCGGGGTGTAGTAAGCATCTAGATCATAGTCACTGAAGTCAGCAAAAGGCTGTTCTTCGTAATTCATCTTAATCAGGCTTTGCCCAACGTCAATATTACCTGTTTGCGGATTAAAACGCGCTAAGCCTGTCACCATAGAAAAAGCTTCATCGCCCTTATCCAGGGTTTGCAGCAGTTCCAAGAAGCCAAGTTCACCTTCGTGCAAAATCACATGATCGACGTAATCACGGGTCAGGAAGTCTTGAAGGTTAACTTCGTTAAAGAAGCCACCGCCAAAGACAGTGATGACATCGGGTCGGATAATTTTGATTGTGCGTGCCAACAGGGCGGCAAACCAAAATTGTTCGGTAAACATGACCGACAGGGCAACGACTAAGGGTGATTTGGAAAGGATGTGTCTGGCAAATTGATCCACATACCAAGGCGTTGGGCCATTGCTTTCAAATATATGTTGGCATTGGTCGTTATACCTGTCGCTGAATAGGCCTTGATATCGCGAAAATGTTTCGGCCAAAGGATCGTGTTTGTCATCGTCAAAGAAGTCGTCGCCACCGGATGTGAAAGCTTCCGCTGCCCGAACGAATTGATCACTGTCTTCGTAGTGAAATGCTGCAGATTTATCACGTTGTGAACGAACCACGCTGTCGTACCAGGTGGGGTTGAGATCAATTCCTGTAACCTGGAAGTCACTTTGCTTTTCAACGCTGGATTTGATTAGTGCGGGTCCCAAAGGAAGGGATGGGAACGATGCGATGGCATTTACAATGACAGACTGCTTGGGCTCAAGCTTCATGTTTTGCAGAGCTTCGCGTGTTGGCAGGTCTTTGTCTTCAAATAGTGGGTGAATAAAATCGAAGTGTTGGTCCTGGTATTCCGGTATCGTTTCAACGGCTTTACGGTATAAGGCCTGTGCTTCTTTGCGCTTTCCTTGGGTGGCGATGGTGTTGATTCTTCCATGCCATGCACTGAGCAGTTGAGGAGCTAGACTTAAGGCTTTGTCATAACAGCTCAATGCGTCTTCAAATGCACCAACATCTTGATGAATATGACCCATCGTGCACCACAGTTGAGCTGATGGTGGTGATTGTAACTTGATGGCCTGATTACACTCTTTTAGGGCTTCTTCATGTTGCCCTAATTGGCGAAGAATGCGTGCCTTAAATGCGAACGGGCGGGCACCATTGGGGTAGATTTCCTGTACCCGTGAGGCTGTGCTTAAGGCCGCTTCGGGATATCCCCGTGTGAGCTGAACCTGGGCTAAGGCTTCATAAGCTTCAAACAACGTTGGTGCCATGGCAACGGCACGTTCAGCAGCACTTAATGCAGCATCCAAATCATCAAGTTTTTCTTGTGCCGTTGCTAAAATAATATGGGCATAAGCATTGTTTTTAGACAAAGCAAGAGAACGACTTGCTGTGCTTTGAGCGTTGGCAAAGTCACCTTTGGTTAAAAAGGCACGTGCGAGTACAAAATAGATATAAGCCTGATCATCTTTGTTCGGTTTTTTGCGTGGTTTTCCCCCTTGGGTGCGTGCTGGTCCCACTACTCGCCAGCAGCTGAGTGATGCTTTTTTGCTGTCGCCGTTGCTAAAGTGATCTAAGGCTTCATCAAGCATAGATAGATCAATGCGCGTTTCAGAAGCCTGCACAGCAGGCTTTGTCGGGGAAAAGGCGTGATTTACAGCCATAAAATTGTGCTCTGCGATTGAGGGGTTTGTGAGTGCTTGAGCATGCCAATTACACTCATTAACGTCAATGTTTGAGCATATTTAAATTAATCACTTTTTCTTTTTCTTCAGTAGTGCCCTAATTTTCTTGGCGTTTTCAAGGTCCCATTTAGAGGGTTCTTTCGGGGCCAGTGCAGCTTTTAACGACACTTCAAGAGGTCTGCCGTGTTTGGGGATATGGCATCCCGCAACGGCATAGGGGATATTCCACCACGTGTAATTCTTGTACTTAATCGTTCCACCCCATTTTCCGGAGGCTTTCTTGTGGGCATTTTCGTGGGCAACTACTTCTTTGTGAACCTTTTGCAGCCACTTGGTCATTGCTTTTGCAGCTTTTCCTGACCCTGATGCCGCGCCTGTTTTAAAGTTTTGGGCCCTCAATTTCTTGAGAAAAGCCTTGTATTCTTGATTTAATTCTTTGCCACAGTCCTTTTCTGCGGCTTGAGCTGGATTGGCCCCCAAAAAAACAGTCAGAAGGCTAACCACCAAGCTCAACAGAAATAGATTACGTATAAAAGAAATAGAATTCATCTGATTTTGCCCCCATAGTCATTTGAAAAAATCATAGTGCAATCATAGGGGGATGTTAAGTGTGCTTTGGCTTGTTATATGAGAGGTGTGCGATCAATATGTTAGCCACTGTGTAAGAGGAGTCGATTGAATGAAATCTATTTCGATTGTTTCTGTGCTACTGGGCTTGTTGACATTGGCTTCAGAAGCTGTGGCGTCTCCGCCTGCGGCGTATGAAGGCCGCAGGCTCTATGTTTCTTACTGTCAGCTGTGTCACGGTACAGAGGGGCATGGAGATGGTCCTCTTGCTAAGCAAATGCAAATTTCCCCGGCAGACCTGACAACCACCATACGTTCGCGCAGTGACACGATTTTAAAGAAAATTATTTCAGGACAAGGGCGCCAAACCATAACGGGTCGTGATCGTCACAATCTTCTCAGCGATGCCATGCCGGGATGGGTTGATGTCTTCACGGAACCTCAAGTGGATGCTTTGATTGCTTTCTTGCGGTTCCTAAGCCGCTCAAAGCACGAATTTATGGGTGACCCTGAGATTGGGGCGACAGTCTATCAACAGTATTGTGTGGTGTGCCATGGTGAAGAGGGTGACGGTGATGGCATCATGACGACGTTGATGCGTATGACGCCTTCAGACCACACCAACCCAAATGAAACCAACTTGCTAAGCAATCAACAATTGTTCGATACAATTGCAACGGGCCGTGGTCAATTCATGCCTGCATGGAATGGTGTTCTCAGCCAAGAAGAGATTGAAGGCTTGGTCAGTTATATCCGCCTGCTTTCGAATTTGTAGACCGTATCCCAATATACTGTTTGTGATAGCCCACGCCGCGTGCCTTTCTAAGTGGGGCTTGAAATTTCAGAGTGAGTGAAATTAAAGGAATTCTCTGATCCATGTTTTGATCTGTCCAGCAGACATGGCACCTGCGTGACGGGATATCTCTCGACCACCTTTGTATATGACCAGGGTCGGAAAACCGCGAATGCCATTTTGGCCGGCAAGTTTTTGCTCTTCATCCGTATCAACTTTGGCAAATCGAACATGAGGCTCCAATTCGGTTGCTGCCTTTGCTAATTCAGGCGCGATCATTTTACAAGGCGCACACCATTCAGCCCAAAAATCGACGACAACTGGAATGTCATTGGACGTGAGGTGGTGATGAAAAGTTTCGCCGTTCAATTCGATGGGATGTGCACTGAACATCTTGTGGTCGCATTTCCTGCATTTGATGCTTGCCGGTGGACTGGACTTAGGGAAACGGTTTACCTCTGAACAGTGAGGGCAAGCGGTTTGATATGTTTCGTGCATATTGTTCTCAGGGTAGTTCAATGGGGCAGGGGTACTGGTTGTCGGAAATCATATTTTATCCGGCTTCAAACCTAGAATAAGCCAGAGTTATAATACGGATCAATTGGTTCCTGTGTACCTGCTGATCAGCCCTCGTCTTGGCGCTTATAGTGGTGTATTAATGTCCGCCACTGGTGGATACGTCATGACTTGTCGTAACTAAAACGTATTTTGCCTTTCTCAATGGCCTAACTAAAATTGGTCATCTGGTTGTTTGAAATATTTAAATCCTGTCTTAGTCATTAAGTTACGAAGAGAGGATGTGTAGTGCTGAGTAAATGGAAACTTATACCGTCACACGTCAAATTGGCATCGATGCGGGGCATCGCGTCATGACCCATGGGTCTAAATGTCGACACCTACATGGCCATCGTTATCAAATCGAAGCGACGTGTAGTGCGCGCAATGCCAAGTTACATCGCACTGGTGAACAAACTGACATGGTGATTGATTTTTCATTTCTCAAAGATGAAATGCTGCACCACATTGATGCCCCTTGTGATCATGGCTTAATTGCAACAATTGCTGATGTTGAACTCTTGCAAATGTTTTGCCCCACGCATGAAGAGTTTGCCGATTGGGTTAGCCATATTCAAAGTGAGGTCCAGGCGCGGGGCTACTGTGAAACCACCAATACCCAGCTATCGAGCAAGCTCTACGTCATTCAACACCAGCCGACGGCTGAGTGCCTTGCCGCCCATTGGTTCCATAGATTGGTGCAGCCCATTCATGAACGTAGTGATGGTATTGCCGTATTGACCAGAATTCGGGTTTGGGAAACGCCCAATTGTTATTCCGATTACATCAACCCCGATATTCAGTCCTGATCTCTAGCCATGGTTAGGGTCTCAGAAATATTCGGTCCAACGGTACAGGGAGAAGGCCCACTTATCGGCAAGCCAACTGTCTTTGTGCGGACGGGGGGCTGTGATTATCGTTGTGTGTGGTGTGACACCATGTTTGCGGCTCTTCCAGAACACAGTCAAACCTGGGCGCCCATGTCGGCCGAGGAAATTCTGGACCAGGTCAAAAAATTATCAGGTGGGCAGCCAATCTTGATCACCCTGTCCGGTGGAAACCCGGCAATGCAAGATCTTGAGCCTTTGATCAAGCTTGGGAAATCACAAGGTTTTAGCTTTTCTCTCGAAACGCAAGGCAGCATACCGCGTGATTGGTTTTCTCAATTGGATTGGTTGTTTGTAAGCCCAAAGCCTCCATCGTCTCAAGAGACACCAGATTGGTCTCAGATCGAAGCATGCGTCAATGCTGCGGGTTCTGCAGATATAGCCATGAAAGTGCCGGTTTTTGACGAAATTGATTATGAGTTTGCCAAATCTGTCGAAAAACGGTTTCCAACACTGCCGCTCTACTTACAGGTTGGAAACGAACAGACCTCTACAGAGGATACAAAGGCTCTTCATGAACATATGATTGGTCGATATCGGTGGCTCGTTGATTTGATTGCACGTGATCAGTGGTATTCCCCGACGATTTTACCGCAACTTCATGCGATCATTTGGGGAAACGAACGTAAACGCTGATGACCCCCATATTCCGAAGAGGTTCCCGTTATCGAATGGGGGAAAGTCTAGTTCGGAAGGCGTGTAGTTGACGTTTAACAACAAAGAGTAGACACAAAAAAAGTTCCCCCGTGTTCATTTGAACAAAGGGGAACTGTTTTGCAAACGTCTAAGTATTTGATTTTATTGGTCGGAGTGAGAGGATTCGAACCTCCGGCCCCTGCCTCCCGAAGACAGTGCTCTACCAGGCTGAGCTACACTCCGATAGTACTTATGCTCATTTGGAGGCGCTTATATAGCGCCTGGGTTCTTTTGTGGCAAGGGACTTAATAGGCCCGCTCAATCACAAAGTCGATGATCTCCAACAGTGCGGTTTTGATCTCGCTTTCGGGGAATATTCCCAATGAATCCCGGGCGATGGAACCATAGTGGCGTGCACGTTCGACCGTATCGGTCAGGGCGGCGTGATTGTTCATCAATTCCATGGCGTGTTCGATGTCGCCGTCTTTTTGGTCCAGCTCTTCCATGGTGCGTTTCCAAAAAGTGCGTTCTTCATCGTTGCCGCGGGCAAAGGCTAAAACAATCGGCAGGGTGATCTTGCCTTCGCGGAAATCATCACCAATGGCTTTGCCCAGGGCTTCTTCCTTAGCGGAGAAGTCCAAGACGTCGTCTACCAGTTGGAATGCGATGCCAAGGTTCATGCCATAAGCGCGCAAGGCGTCTTGTTCCGTCTTGGGGCGCTCTGCAATTGCGGGGCCCAATTCGGCGGCTGCGGCGAACAGCTCTGCCGTTTTGGCTTCAATCACTTCCATATAGGCGCTTTCGTTGGTTTCCGTATCATTGGCGGTTACCAATTGCAGAACTTCACCTTCGGCGAGGATGGAGGAGCCTTGCGACAAAATGCGCAGAACTTCCAAATCTCCGTCTTCGACCATCAGGGCAAAAGCACGGGTGAACAGGAAGTCGCCGACCAACACGCTGGGTTTGTTGCCCCAGATGGCGTTGGCGGAAGATTCGCCCCGGCGCAGGTCGCTTTCGTCCACGACATCGTCGTGGAGCAGCGTCGCGGTGTGAATAAATTCAATACAGGCCGACAGCAATATGTGACGATCACCCGTGTAGCCGCACATGCGCGCGGTGGCGATGGTCAGCAGCGGGCGCAAGCGTTTGCCGCCTGCGGCAATGATGTGTCCGGCCAATTGTGGGATCAGAGAAACGGGGGAATGCATACGATCCACAATGGCTTCGTTGGCAGCTTTGAGGTCGTCTTCCAACAACGTCGCCAATTTATCCAAGGGGGAGGTCTTCTTGCGTTCTTCGTCCAGATTTACGACAACGCCCAACGCGCTTCTCCTACAGGTGTGTGCTCGACCCCAAGGGTAAGAAGGGGTGTTCGGCTCAACATTATACAGTATTGTTGGGGCATATATGACCGCCCGGATGGCTTCGGGTCAAGCACCGAGAACAAATCTTGAGCAATTTTGAGGCAAAACATTATGTTTGAGCTGGTTAGAACCAATGATCCGGTCTTGATTTCGTGGCTTTTGGCACATCTCAAGGGCGCAGGGATCGAGGTTTTGGTCTTAGATGAGCATATGAGCATCATGGATGGCTCAATTCAGGCCATTCCCCGGCGGATTATGATTGATGAGAGCGATAAGGTGGCAGCCCAGGCCATATTGGCAGAGGCCGATCATCTGGCAGCCGGGGATGAATAATTTATGACGAATACAACCCAAGACTTTGTTTTGAATGGAAAAGTGACGCTCCACCAATACAAGGAAGGCTACCGCATGGCGGTGGACACGGTTTTGCTGGCCGCATCCGTGCGCGGTAGCACCGGCGGGCGGGCGTTGGATATGGGCTGTGGCGTCGGTGGCGCCATGTTGTGCCTGGCTTATCGATGTCCTGAGTTGGGGATTGATGGGCTGGAATTACAGCCCCATTTGGCCCAATTGGCCGCGAAAAACATCCACGCCAATGGCTTTGAGGGTCGTTTGCGGGTGTTTGAAGGCGATATTCAGAAACCACCAGCGGAAATTGAACCTGAAAGCTATACCCACGTCTTTGCCAATCCGCCTTTTATGCAAGATGATCGTGGTCATCATCCTCCCGATCAATCGAAACGCTTGGCCCATGTGGAATCACACACCAATTTGGCTGATTGGGTGCAGGCAGCGTTGGGCTTTTGCAAACGAAAGGGTTCCATCACCATTATTCAACGCGCGGATCGGCTGGATGAATTGATGGCGGCGTTAGGGCGGGATGTCGGTGAAGTCACGATTTTCCCCATCTGGCCCAAAGCGGGTGAAAACGCAAACCGTGTTATCGTGCGGGCGCGTAAGGGCATCAAAACGCCAATGCGACTGACCAACGGCATGACCTTGCACAATGCGGACGGCAGTTACACGGCCTTGGCTGATGAGGTGTTGAATGGTGGCGGGCTCTATTTGCGCGAAACCTGATCGAATGCTCTTGATTGGTTGACCGGGAAGCAACAGCACCCTACAAGGGGGCTATGTTTGGTTTCAGTCTCATGAAGGTCGTGTTTACCATCGTCGTCGTATTGGTGGTGTGGAACGGCTTTAAATACTTCACCCGGATGCAAGAACAACGCTCCGGCCGTGTTCCGCGTTCAAAACCATCTCCCAAAGCGCCAGAGGCACCCGCAAAAGACGGTGTTGAAGACATGGTGGAATGTAAAGCGTGCGGCGCCTACACCACCCGCAGCGCGAAAAGCTGTGGTCGTCAGGACTGTCCGTTTTAACCAAACGAAAAACCTTATTGAAACATAAGTAAATTGCGGCTTTCGCGCCTTGACCGTCCGGTTCGGGAAAGGGTATCTTGCGACGCACAAATTCTTTTGTTTTCGACCCCCATTTCTCAAGGTTTTTTGCTTATGTCTGGTGTGCCGGCACCCAATCCTGAAACGTGTTTTCAAAACTTGATCCTCAAGCTGCAAAGCTTTTGGGCATCGCATGGTTGCGTGTTGCTGCAGCCCCACGACCAAGAGGTTGGCGCAGGGACTTTTCACCCGGCCACCACATTGCGTGCTCTGGGCAAGAAACCGTGGAAAGCAGCTTATGTTCAGCCGTCGCGTCGCCCGACCGATGGTCGCTATGGCGAAAACCCAAACCGCTTGCAGCACTACTATCAGTTCCAGGCCATCTTGAAGCCATCCCCGCAGAACAGCCAAGAGCTCTACCTGGATAGCCTCAAAGCTTTGGGCATTGACAGTGCCAAGCACGACATCCGTTTTGTCGAAGATGACTGGGAAAGCCCGACCTTGGGGGCCTGGGGTCTTGGTTGGGAAGTTTGGTGCGATGGCATGGAAGTCAGCCAGTTTACCTATTTCCAACAAGTGGGCGGGATCGAATGTGATCCGGTTGCGGTTGAACTGACCTATGGTTTGGAACGCCTAGCCATGTACATCCAGGGCGTCGAAAATGTTTATGACTTGGATTGGAATGGCGAAGGCGTGCGTTACGGCGATGTGTTCTTGCGCAATGAACAAGAACAATCCGCGTTTAACTTTGAACATGCCGATACCGATAAACTGTTCCGTCAATTCGAAGATGCCGAAGGCACCTGCAAAGCATTGTTGGAGGCAGACAAACCCATGGCGCTGCCAGCTTACGAGCAATGCATTCGTGCCAGCCACTTGTTCAATTTGTTGGACGCACGCGGCGTGATTTCCGTAACGGAACGCCAAGCCTATATCGGACGGGTGCGAACTTTGTCGAAAGGCTGCTGTGAAGCCTGGCTTGCCGGAGAAAAACAAAGTGAAGAGGGAGCTGAATAATGGCTGAGTTGCTCTTAGAACTCTTCTCTGAAGAAATTCCTGCCCGCATGCAAGCGCGTGCTGCGGATGATTTGAAACGTTTGGTCACGGATGGTTTGAAAAAAGCTGGCTTGGAATTTTCCAAAGCCGAAGCTTTAGTCACCCCGCGCCGCTTGTGCTTGGTGGTCGATGGTCTTTCGGAAAAACAACCGGACGTTAAAGACGAACGCAAAGGCCCGCAAGTGGGTGCCCCTGAACAGGCCCTTAAGGGTTTCTTGGGCTCGCTTGGCGGGATGAGCATTGACGATTGCGAACAACGCGAAGTCAAAGGCAAGACTTTCTACTTCGCCGTGATCGAAAAGAAGGGTGAGTCCACAGCCAAGGTGCTGCCGGGCATACTGGATGGTGCAATTAACGCTTTGCCGTGGCCCAAGTCCATGAAATGGGGCAGCGGTGAAAAACGTTGGGTCCGTCCGTTGCACAATATCCTCTGCCTGTTTGGTGGTTCGGTTGTGCCTGTGGTCTATGAAGGTTGCGAAGCCAATGCCAACACCTTTGGCCATCGCTTCTTAAACCCAGAAGCCATCACCGTTTCCGATTTTGCCGATTACCGTTCCAAGCTGGCTGAAGCCCATGTGCTGTTGTGCCCATCGGAACGCCGCGCGGAAATCGCATCGCAGGCTGAAAAGCTATGCACGGATGCCGGTCTAACGCTGAAAGACGACCAAGGCTTGCTCACCGAAGTCACGGGCTTGGTGGAATGGCCCGTGGTGTTGATGGGCGATATTGAGGCTGAGTTTATGGAACTTCCGCCCGAAGTTCTGTCCGACACCATGCGTTCGCACCAAAAGTATTTCTCAGTCTTGAATGCTGACGGCTCTATGGCGGCAAAGTTTATCGTGGTCGCCAACCAAGTTTCCACAGACGGTGGCAAGGCCATCATCGCCGGTAACGAACGCGTGCTGCGTGCGCGCCTGTCCGATGCCAAATTCTTCTGGGATCAAGACCGCAAGGTCTCGTTGGCTTCACGTGCCGACAAACTCAAAGACATCGTCTTCCACGCCAAGTTGGGTACCGTGGACGAAAAAGTGTCCCGCATGAAAGTGCTGGCGGGTGCATTGGCCGAACACATCGGTGCCGACAAAGCTCAAGCCGAACGTGCAGCTGAGCTGTGCAAATGTGATTTGGTCACAGGCATGGTTTACGAAATCCCTGAAGTCCAGGGTATCATGGGGCGTTATTATGCGCTGCATGATGGTGAGGCGCCGGAAGTTGCCGATGCGATTGCTGATCACTATTCCCCGGCAGGTCCGGGCGATGATTGTCCCACGGCCCCTGTGTCTGTGTGTCTGGCTATGGCAGAAAAACTCGATACTTTGGCAGGCTTTTGGTCCATTGATGAAAAGCCCACAGGTTCGAAAGATCCATTTGCCCTGCGCCGTGCAGCATTGGGCGTTATTCGTCTGATTGTTGAAAACAAACTCAGCCTGTCTTTGATGGATGTGTTTGCACAAGCGCTGGCAAACTACAAAGCTGATGATGTTAGCTCTGATTTGCTGATCTTCTTCGCCGATCGTCTCAAAGTCCACTTGAAGGGCGAAGGTGTGCGTCATGATTTGATTGATGCCGTGTTTGCCTTGGGTGGTGAAGATGACTTGGTGCGTCTATTAGCACGTGTGGATGCCTTGTCCGCGCTGGTGGGCTCTGACGATGGTGCCAACCTGTTGGCCGCGCACAAACGGGCATCCAACATCTTGCGCATCGAAGAAAAGAAAGACGGTAAGTCTTACGCTGGTTCACCTGACGAAGCGGCCTTTGTTGAAGATGCCGAGCGCAATTTGTTTGCGGCGCTGAACGATGCCGGTGCTGAAGGCTCTAAGCTGGCAGGTGAAGAAAAATTTGAAGACGCCATGGCCGCGTTGGCAAAGCTGCGCGGACCGCTGGATACCTTCTTCGAAGACGTTATGGTCAATGCTGATGACGAAAAAGTTCGTGAAAACCGTTTGAAGCTCTTATCTCAAATACAGAGTGTTATGGGTGAAATCGCCGATTTCTCCAAAATTGAAGGCTGACGGAGCATTTCAGTATGACTGAAAAGTGGACTTACTCGTTTGGTGGTGGTGAAGCAGAAGGGCGCGCCGATATGCGCAATCTTTTGGGGGGGAAAGGTGCAAACCTTCATGAAATGAGTGCCATTGGTCTGCATGTTCCGCCGGGCTTTACCATCACCACGGATGTATGTGCACATTATATTGAGACCCAGGGCGATTACCCCGATGGTCTGAACGATCAAGTCAACACCGCCATTGCAAAGCTGGAAACCGAAATGGCGGCGCCATTTGGTGGCGGCAATGGTGGTGATAAAATCTTGCTGTTGTCCGTGCGTTCCGGTGCCCGGGCTTCCATGCCGGGGATGATGGACACGGTCTTGAATCTTGGCCTCAATGACGAAGCCGTTGAAGTTTTGGCCGCACAAACAGGTGATGCGCGCTTTGCCTATGACAGCTATCGTCGGTTTATCCAAATGTTTGGTGATGTGGTGTTGGGCGTTGACCACTACCACTTTGAAGACCTGCTGGAAGACTACAAGGTCGATCATAACCTGAAGCTGGATACCGACCTGACGGCTGATGATTGGAAGGCTTTGTTGCCTGACTTCATCGATGCCATCGAAAACCACACAGGTGAGCCGTTCCCACAAGACCCGCGCAAACAACTTTGGGCAGCCATCGGTGCCGTGTTTGGCAGTTGGAGCAATAAGCGTGCCCAAACGTACCGCAAACTTCACAAGATTCCCGATGATTGGGGCACCGCCGTTAATGTTCAAACCATGGTGTTTGGCAACATGGGCGAAGACAGTGCCACCGGGGTGTGCTTCACCCGCAATCCATCCACGGGTGAAAATAAGTTTTATGGTGAGTATCTGATCAACGCCCAAGGTGAAGATGTGGTAGCGGGTATTCGCACGCCGCAGCCCTTGTCCTTGGCAGAAAAAGAAGCTGCCAATATTGATCTGCCCAGCTTGGAAGAGATGATGCCCAAGCTTTATGGGGAGCTGGATACGGTTCGCAACACCTTGGAAAAACATTACAAGGACATGCAGGATCTGGAATTTACCATCCAGAAAGGCAAACTGTGGATTTTGCAAACGCGCGGTGGTAAACGCACCACCAAGGCGGCGTTGAAGATTGCCGTGGAAATGGTCGAAGAAGGCCTTATCGATAAGGCCGAAGCCATTCGTCGCATTGATCCATCACACTTGGATCAGCTTCTCCACCCCACATTGGATCCGAGCGCCCCACGCGATATTTTGGGCCGTGGTTTGCCTGCATCACCAGGTGCCGCATTTGGCAAGTTGGTGTTTACAGCAGCCGATGCCGAAGTGTGGTCTGAAAAGGGCGAAGACGTTGTACTGGCCCGGGTGGAAACGTCACCGGAAGACATTGGTGGGATGTATGTTTCTAAAGGGATATTGACCACACGTGGTGGCATGACGTCCCATGCGGCCGTTGTGGCACGTGGCATGGGTACGCCGTGTGTGTCGGGTGCTGGCGATGTCATTGTCGATGTGAAAGCCAAGACCCTAAGTGCTTTGGGCGAAGTCTTGCACGAAGGCGACTTGGTGACTTTGGATGGTTCCACTGGGGAGATCATCAAAGGTAAAGTTGCAACCATTGAACCGGAACTTAGCGGTGCCTTTGGGACGTTGATGGAATGGGTGGACGAAACCCGTGTGTTGGGTGTGCGCGCAAATGCGGAAACCCCAATGGATGCGAAAGTTGCACGTAATTTTGGGGCAGAAGGTATTGGCTTGGCGCGGACCGAGCACATGTTCTTTGAGCCGGAACGCATCATTCATATGCGTGAGATGATCTTGGCTCAAGGTTATGAAGAACGCAAAGTGGCGCTGGACAAGCTGTTGCCGTATCAGCGTAAAGATTTTGCAGATCTCTTTACCATCATGGATGGGCAAGCCGTGACGATTCGTTTATTGGATCCGCCGCTTCACGAATTCTTGCCGCAATCAGAGAAAGACATCAAAGCTGTGGCGGAAGCATTGGGTCTTGAGATCGATGTCATCAAACGTCGCATTGACGAGTTGGAAGAAGTGAACCCCATGTTGGGCCATCGTGGTTGTCGTTTGGCCATCACGTATCCAGAAATTTATGAAATGCAGGTTCGTGCAATTTTCGAGGCGGCGGCTGACTTGGTTGAAGATGGAAAAACAGTCCATCCAGAAGTGATGATCCCGCTGGTGTCTGCACATACGGAACTCAAACGTTTGCAGCCCTTGGTTAAACAAACGGCAGATCGGGTTCTCAGTGAACGTGGTGTGGATGTCGCGTATCAGATTGGCACGATGATTGAGCTGCCACGCGCAGCCTTGCGCGCTAGTGAGTTGGCCAAAGATGCAGAGTTTTTCAGCTTTGGCACCAACGACTTAACGCAAACCACGTATGGTTTGTCGCGTGATGATGCTGCACGTTTCATTCAGATTTATCGTGAACGGGGGGTTTGGGAAACGGACCCGTTTGTGACCATTGATAAGGATGGCGTGGGGGAGCTGGTGAAACTTGGGGTGGAACGCGGACGCAGCATGCGGCCGGGATTGAAGGTTGGTATCTGTGGTGAACACGGTGGTGACCCGGCATCGGTGCATTTCTGTCACGATGTTGGGCTGGACTATGTGTCTTGTTCGCCCTACCGTGTCCCTATTGCTCGCTTGGCAGCAGCACAAGCTGCGCTGGGTGTTGAGGCAGAAGATAACGCGTAGCTCATAACGCGGGTCTTTGAATATCTTGGGAGTGGTGGGCCGCAATGGAGGGGGAACCCCTAAACATTTTGTTTTTGTCGCCACGCAATGCGTGTCGCTCAATCATGGCTGAAGCCTTGCTCAACAAGGTTGGTCAGGGGCGTTTTCGCGCATTCAGTGCAGGCAACAAACCTGCTAGCCAGTTGAATCCTTTTGTCACTGAAACTTTAAAACAAGTGGGATATGACACCAGTGAACAACACCCCAAAAAGTGGGATTTATTCGTAACTCCCAATGCCCCGCGATTGGATGCTGTTATCACCTTGGATGAGAGCTTAGAGCGAATAACGTTGCCCATTTGGTATTCCAATCCAGTGCGGGTGCACTGGCAATTTGCCGACCCCTTAGCTGTAGAGGGAGATGAGAACGAGCGCATTGGCACGTTTCGGCGCTCATTTGGGGATATGGAACAGCAAATGTTGAAGCTTGCCGGCAAATCTACGGATGGTGTGCGTGGGGACGCCTTAGAGTCGATGTTGCTCTCTATCGCGACTTAAATTCTTTTTACGTAGATGGTGAATTCATCAAGCGGATAGTCATCAATAAGGTCGACATCCGGTGACAGGCTCATGGCGAATTCCAATACGCGATTGCGATCTGCGTAATATAGATCATTAAGTCGTTCTTTTGAGGTGTTGTCCAACATGTTAAAGGCCATCACTTTGGTTGTTTTCGACCACAAGTGGGTGAGGTTGGTTTCAATGTAATCTTCCCAAACAACTCGACTGGCTCCAAAATTCATATTGTAAGTGCCAGAAACAAAAGAGTATTCTGCGGTTTCTGTTGCGATAGGGCTTTCAATGAAGTGGGCACGTGGATCGTTGTGGCGGGCTTTGGCTTCGTCAATCATCAATGGTGAAATGTCATAACCATAATAGGTTCCACCGTTCATGGCCGGTTGGGTTACCAGCAAATCAAACAAAGCACCATAGCCACAGCCCAAATCGTTCACGGTGATGGGGCGGTTTAGATCTTCTTCAGCGATGGCTTCAATCAACAGCTCATAACGCAAAATCTGCCCGTCTTCGTTTTTCCAAAAGACACCATTGGCTACGGGACCGCATTGGTTGACGCGGTATGAATATGCACGCGACACCAAACCCAGAAGTTCACCTACGTCATCAGGTGGCTTTTGATTCATGAGGATCAATCGTCCTCTTTTTCTTGGAACTGAACCCAGTATGGGACACTGGGAGTGAGGGTTGCGTCATCACATGTGAAGCGAACACCATCTGATAACTTGTCCAAACGGACCAGGGCTAAGCCGACATTGCCGCAACTGCTCTTCATTTCGCCAGCTTCTTTGTCACCCAGTTGGAGTGAGGCTCCCGTATCTGGAGCAGGGCCATTAATGGTAACGGGGAGCAGTCGCTTTTTTACCAATCCTCGGTAACGCGTGCGTGCGGTCAGCTCTTGGCCCATGAAACACCCTTTGGCAAAATTGACGCCGTCCAGCTCTTCAAAACCATTTTCGAGCAACAGCGCTTTGTCTACACTCATGTCTCGTGATCCGTCAGCAAGGCCTAAGGACATGCGAGTTTGTTCGAAACTGTCTAGATTGCCTGCGCTTAAGCCTGATTGTTCAAGTGCGCTGATGTCACCTTTGGGCAAGATTGCACGACAACCCATGTCCAATAGGCGTGGGTCGGCATAAATGATGCCTTCGCCAAATGCTTTGGACTGACCGCGTTCAGCAAAGCCTTGAGAATCCAAAATGCCATAAACGTCAAAATCTGCGCTAACGTCGCTGAGGTTTACGTCCGAGCGCAGTTTGTACATGCTCAATCGCTTGAAAAAGTCTGAACAACGTTTGCCTTCGACATCCAAGACGACTGATCCTCCCATTTCAAATGCAAAGAAGTCGAACAGGAATTTACCTTGGGGGGTCAGAAACGCAGAATAGACCGCTTGGTTTGCTGTAATACGTTGCATGTCTTGTGATACCAGGCCTTGCAGAAAACTGCGGGCATCGGGGCCTTCGATCTTGATCAGGCCACGATCTGGCAAGGGAATATAGGTTTTGGAGCTCATGTTGGTTAAACCGCATTATTTTTCATTATCAAGGTTTAAAGAAGGTGGGCCATTCGGGCCTAAATGGCAAGGGGACCCTATGCTTTTTCATCTGAGCGCCCTATAAAGGCGGAAAGGCATAAGGAATTGCCGATATGGGTAAAATGCCTGGGGAAACCGCTTTGAAACGCATTCTGTTTATCACCTCCAACCGTTTGGGCGACGCGGTGTTGTCTTTGGGCGTGTTGGCGCATTTGCTGGATGAATATCCAGGTGCACGCACCACTGTGGTGTGTGGGCCTGTGCCTGCGGGCCTTTTTGCGGCCGTGCCGGGATTGGAACGTGTGATTGAACTGCCCAAGCGTAAACACAGCCTGCATTGGTGGGAAATGTGGCGCAAATGCGTTGGCACATGTTGGGATGTGGTGGTGGACTTACGTAATGCACCGTTGAGCTATGCCTTGCTGTCCAAGCGTCAAATCCATTTGGGCAAAGCCAATAAGAAATATTTGCACCGGGTTGTGGCAATGGGATCTCTGGTTGGGCGGGCGGATAATCCACCTGTGCCTCAATTGTGGAGCACCCCTGAACACGATGCCGCCGCCGCCAAACTTATTCCTGATGGCACACCGGTTTTGGCCTTAGGTCCCACGGCCAACTGGATTGGCAAAACATGGTATGCGGACCGATTCGTTGAATTGGCATTAAGGTTAACGGCTGAAGACGGTATCTTATCGGGCGGTCGAATTGCGGTGATGGCACACACGTCAGAGCTGGAAATGGCCCAGCCGGTACTGGATGCATTGCCCCGTGATCGGATCTTAAATTTGGTTGGGGATATTCCACTCGCCACCGTTGGGGCTTGTTTGCGCCGCGCCAGCTTTTATATCGGAAACGATTCGGGGTTGATGCACATGGCCGCCGCCGCGGGAATTCCGACGTTAGGCTTGTTTGGACCGTCACGTGAAGACCTTTATGCCCCATGGGGCGGAGAAGGTGGAAAGCTTGCCATGTCGGTGCGCGGTGATAAGGCCTTGGACGAATTGTTCCCACCAGACTACGATTACCGCAATACACCATCCTTGATGGGGGATCTCAGTGTTGATAAGGCCGAACAGGCCGCAAAGGAATTATGGAGCCGATTGACGTGAGCGACACTGCAATCAAAACCGTCACTGCCTTGGTGGTGGCACACAATGAAGAAGATCACCTGGAAGCGTGTCTGGATACGTTGACGTTTGCTGATGAGATTGTGGTGGTGTTGGACAAATGCACCGATGGTTCCAAAGACATTGCCGCACGTTACACGGACAAGCTTGTGGAAGGTGATTGGCCTATCGAAGGGCCGCGTCGCCATGCGGGTATTGATATCTGTACCACGGACTGGATTTTGGAAGTGGACGCGGATGAGCGCGTCTCACCTGAGTTGGCAGCCGAAATTAAATCCACAATTCAAGATGCCCCTTTTGGTCATTTTTTGATTCCTTATGACAACTACGTCGGCGACCACCTTGTTCGTTATGGCTGGGGTGGTTCTTGGGGGGTCAGCGCCACCGTACGCTTATACACCAACGGCGCAAAGCTTTGGGGTGACCAACGTGTCCATCCCGGTGTGCAGTTGAAGGGTGAACGCATGTGGCTGAAAAATCGCATGATCCACTATGTAGACCGTGATATTTCCGACATGATCCATCGCTTGGATCGGTATTCAACGGCACGTGCGAACGATCTGCGTGCATCGGGAAAGATCGGTAATTTACCCGATAACATTCGCCGTCTGTTTTCGCGCTTCTTCAAGTGCTATATTGGCCGCAAGGGTTACAAGGAAGGCCTTTATGGCTTCCTTATCGCCCTGATGGCGGGGTTGTTCCCGCTGTTGTCGTACATTAAGGCAAAACTTGAACAGGGTGGAGAACGCTAAGTGAGGGTCCTTCAAGCCATGGCGGGTGCCAAAGTCGGTGGGGCAGAGGCGTTTTTTGAACGTCTTGTTATCGGCCTGCACAAAGCTGGCCTGGATCAACGTGTTGTCATTCGCCAAAATCCACGTCGTGCTGATTTGTTTCGTGCTGCCGGGATTGAACCTGTGGAGCTTCCATTCGGTGGCGCCCTCGATTTCAAAACGGGCATGATGCTGCGTCGACAGTTGCGCGATTTCCGTCCTCATGTGGTGTTGAGCTGGATGAACCGTGCAACGTCAAAACTGCCACGGCGTCGGCCGAGTGATTTGGACTATGTCTTAGCGGCGCGCTTGGGCGGGTATTACAATCTCAAATACTATCGCAATTGCAATCATCTGGTGGGCAACACCGAAGACATTTGTGATTACCTAAAACAGGAAGGTTGGCCTGAAGATAAGACCCACTATCTGCCCAACTTCGTGGCATCTGATCAACGCCCGCCAATTGATCGCAAAACTTTGCATATCCCCGAACGTGCAAAAATGATTTTGACCTTGGGGCGGCTGCACACCAACAAGGCTTTTGATACGTTGATTCGTGCCTTGGTGCATGTGAGCGATGCCTATTTGGTTATTGCGGGCGATGGACCAGAAGAGGATGCCTTGGTCGAAATGGCCAAAGAACTGGGCGTGCGTCCGCGTATTCGTATGTTGGGTTGGCGTGATGATGTGCCGGAATTGATGGCAGCATGTGATTTGTTTGTGTGTCCGTCGCGCCATGAACCTTTGGGCAATGTTGTGATTGAAGGTTGGGCACAGAGCCGCCCAGTTGTGGCTGCGGCAAGCCAGGGGCCATCAGCCTTGATCCAAGATGGTGTGGACGGTGTTCTGTGTCCTGTTGATGATGTTGATGCCATGGCAACCGCTATTAATCGTGTGCTTAAAGATGAGATATTTGCCGCCGATTTGGCACAGGCTGGACGTGGACGTTATGAGCGTGAATTTACCGAGGCTCAGGTGGTTCAGCAGTACCTCGATTTCTTTCAACGGATTGCCAACTGATGTGTGGCATTGCGGGATTGGTCGGAACGTCGGAGCGGGCTGTTATCGAACATTTCTCTGATGCGCTCGCACATCGCGGTCCAGATGGGCAAGGGGCCTACAGCAATGGCCCATGTACATTCGTTCACACCCGCCTTGCCATTATTGATTTGCAAACCGGTGATCAGCCTTTTGTCCAGCGTTTAGAAGACGGTGGTGAAGTGGCTTTAATCGCCAACGGGGAAATTTACAACAATCCCGAACTGCGTACGCACATGAAGTCGACGGTATTTGTCAGTCAGTCAGATTGTGAACCACCGTTGCATCTGTATCTCAAACACGGCCTCAATTTTGTTGACCAATTGCGCGGTATGTACGCCGTTGCCATTTGGGATAGCCGTATGGAACGCTTGGTTCTGGCACGTGATCCATTTGGTATTAAGCAGCTCTATTACGCATTCACAGACAACGGTTTTGCCTTTGCGTCTGAGCCGCATGCTTTGTTGGGTAAAGGTTTGGTTGAGGCAAAACTGAAACCGTCCGTTCGTGATGAGTTGTTGCAACTGCAATTTAGCACAGGGCATGATACGGCCTTTATGGGTATTAAGCGCTTGTTGCCTGGTGAAACCCTGGTGGTTGAGAACGGTGACATTGTTGAACGACATATTCGTGATGCTTTGCCGACAGGTGGCCCGAAACCTTCCTCCCATGCCAGTGCTCTATCGCAGTTGGACACTGTTTTGAATGACACCATTGGGGTTCATCAACGCTCCGACGTGCCATATGGTATGTTTTTGTCCGGTGGAATTGATTCGTCCGTTTTGCTGGCGATGATGAGCCGCCTGAATGCAGATCCTGTTACTGCCTTTACGGCGGGCTTTTCCGGTACGGGTGTTCATGATGAACGCGAACATGCGCGCGACTTAGTGCGGGCTGAAAAAGCCAACCATATTGAAGTTGAATTTGGGGAAGGCGATTTTTGGTCGACTTTACCGAAAATTGCTTTTCACATGGATGACCCGGCTGCCGACTATGCGGTATTACCGACTTGGAAGTTGGCTGAAACGGCAAAGCGTGAAGGCATCAAAGTTGTTCTGACAGGTGAGGGCGGGGATGAGCTGTTTGGGGGCTATGGGCGTTATCGGACCTATAGCCGTTGGTTCTTTGCCAAGGATATGTACCGCAAAGGCATTATGGATGGACTGGATATCTTGAAAGACGATGATCCAGCACAGGCATGGCGCTCTGGCATGGCGCAAGCGGGCATTGAGGCAAAGACTTCTGGCCGTACAAAACTGCAAGTGGCACAGGCTCAAGACATTGCCACATGGTTGCCCAATGACCTGTTATTGAAAGCAGACCGCATGTTGATGGCCCATGGTGTTGAAGGGCGTGTGCCGTTCTTGGACCACGTCATGGCTGAATATGCTTATTGCTTGTCAGATAAACACAAGGTCAAGCGCGGTCTGGGCAAGTCTATTGTGCGCCATTGGCTGTCGACAGCCATGCCCCAAGCCAAACCATTTTCCAAAAAACGCGGATTTACCGTTCCCGTTGGGGAATGGATCAAAAACCGTGGTGCAATGGCCGGGGAACTGGTTGCCAATCAACACAGCATACAGGCGGTTTGTTGTTCGGATGCTGTTCACGCTGTATTCAAAGATGGCTCCGGTCGTGCAGGAAAGGCTGCATGGACGTTGCTGTTTTATGCCCTTTGGCACAAAATTCATATTGAAGGTTCATCGCCCGATGGTGATGTCTTCGACGTATTAAGCGCTTAAGCTTTGAGGCCTAAACGATGACTGAAATCGATACACTCACCATCCACCGTCCCGACGACTGGCACGTACATTTGCGTGATGGACAGATGATGGAAGCCGTCTTGCCCTACACGGCCCAACAATTTGGCCGTGCCATTGTCATGCCCAACTTGGTGCCCCCGGTGATGACGGCGAAAGCAGGGGCTGAGTATCGCGACCGGATCAACAAGGCTTTGCCGTCCGGTAGCACATTTGAACCATTAATGACGGCCTATCTGACTGATAATACCGACCCGGCTGATTTGGAAGCTGGATTTAAGGACGGTATCTTTACTGCAGCGAAGCTATATCCGGCAGGGGCAACCACGAATTCTGACAGTGGTGTGACCAACTTTGCCAATATCCATGCTGTTCTGGATAAGATGGAAGAACTCACCATGCCGTTGTTGGTGCACGGTGAAGTCACCGATCCATCCATTGATATCTTTGATCGTGAACATGTCTTCATCAAACGTGTGATGGAACCCACTTTGGATCGCTATCAAGGTCTGAAAGTGGTGTTTGAACACATCACCACATCGGCGGCGGTTGATTTTGTGCGTTCCCAAGGTCCGCGTGTTGGTGCGACGATTACTGTGCATCACTTAATGATTAATCGTACAGACATTTTCAAAGGTGGCATTCATCCACATCTGTATTGCTTGCCCATTGCCAAACGCGAACAGCACCGTTTGGCATTGCGTGAAGCTGCGACATCAGGCGAAGCTCAATTCTTCTTGGGTACGGATACAGCCCCGCATGCAGTGAATGCGAAAGAATCTGCATGTGGTTGTGCGGGGATATTTTCAGCATTGTCTGCTGTTGAACTTTACGCCCAAGTATTTGATGAAGAACAGGCATTGGATCAGTTTGAAGCCTTCGCCAGCCTCAATGGTCCGGCGTTTTACGGCCTTGATCCCAATGCAGATAAAGTCACATTGAAGCGCGAAGCATGGCAGGTTCCAGATGCTATCGAAGTGGCGGATGGTTCAACCGTTCAACCCTTCTTGGCGGGTGAAACACTTAACTGGAAACTTGTCTAAAAGATTGCGGAGGCCTCCCCACATGACATCCGATCAAGAATTTGATGCCCTGGTTTTGAACCGCTCTGATGACGGTAAAGTTAACGGTTCATTTGAAACCTTGTCCAACGATCAATTACCTGATGCTGACACCACCATTGCGGTGAAGTATTCGTCTTTGAATTACAAAGACGGCTTGATCATGAACGGTCGCACCAAGTTGGTGAAGGAATACCCGCACATCCCCGGTGTGGATTATGTTGGCGTGGTGGAAGAATGCACGTCCGGCAAGTTTCAACCGGGTGATGAGGTCATTTGTACCGGATGGCGTGTTGGTGAAATTTGGTGGGGCGGGTACGCCACCCGTGCGCGGGCCAAATCTGAATGGTTGGTGCCACTGGCCGATGGCCTGGATATGGTCAGAACCATGGCTTTGGGGACGGCTGGTTTAACAGCGATGATGTCGTTGATGACCTTGGAAGAACACGGCCTCACCCCGGATGTGGAAGGTGAGGTCCTCGTTACAGGTGCTGCAGGCGGGATGGGCAGTCTCTGCGTCGCTTTGCTGGCGAACCTTGGCTATAAAGTAACCGCAGAAACTGGCCGTGAAGACACCCATCAATACCTTAAGGATTTGGGTGCCACGTCCATCATTTCGCGCGAAGAATTGGAAACCCCACCCAAAGGTCCGTTGGTGAGTGGTCGCTGGGAAGCCGCCATTGATAATGTCGGTGGGGTTATCTTGGGTAACTTGATGTCAGCGTTGAAGCCGAATGCCAGTGTTGCTGTGGTCGGGAACGTAGCTGGCTGGAGCTTTGAGGCTTCCATCATGCCGTTTTTGGTGCGTGGGGTGAATATGTTGGGCATTGACAGTGTGACGTGCCCGCCAGAACGCCGTGCCATTGCATGGAGCCGTCTTGCTAAGGAACTGCCTTTGGACCATTTCGATGAAATGGTGGAAATTCACCCCCTTTCCGATGTGTTGGATTTGGGGGTGAAGATCCTTGAGGGGCAAGTTCGCGGTCGGGCCGTTATCGACTTGGGTACTTAATCGTCATCATCAAACAGGCCTTTAGCGGCATCTTTGTGGCAAGATTGGCAGTTGGACCAGGTTTTGGCCTGGGCAAATTTGCGTGGGCTGACTTCATCTTGATGTTCGTGGATAAACCAGGATTGTTCTGAAATCCTAAGTTTGCCAGGGGCGGAAGAGCGAGACGCATTGCCGACCAGATAGGTTTCGATTTGTTGCCTCGTGTTCGCATCTAGGCTGGCGTCTTCACCAAAGTGGTTGGAGAGATTACCCATCACGCCTTTCCAGGCTTCTGCGGACAACAAACGTGGCGGGTATGCAATATGGCATTCGCTGCATTCTTGTTGGGTCAGTGGGTCTGTGACAGCGCTGGACTTGGCGACTTGCCAGATACCGCGCCAGATACCGCGGTTGTGATCATCGCTATCGGCCTGGGCAGTTAATAGAGGGGCGGCAATGGCTAGGGCCATGATAGAGCCCAATACAACAATGGTTTTGTTCATTTTTTCCTCGAACGGTTTTGAATACTTTCAGGGTTGCCCAGAAGTGTAATCACCCCGCCTGAATGCAGCCTGAACGTGAAATTCAGGTTTAAGGATGGGACTTTGTATGGGCCAGATTAAGCAATTGAGGAATTGGGTTTGTTTAGCCCTTGACGAGCCCGACGGGATGCCTTAATTACGGCGCACCCCATATGGCTGGGTAGCTCAGCTGGTTAGAGCGCGGCACTCATAATGCCGAGGTCGGCAGTTCAAGTCTGCCTCCAGCTACCAATACAAAGCCCCGGTTCCTACATTGGAACCGGGGCTTTTTGTGCTTGGGCCATTCAAAAAAATGATTATCTGCTTAAAAGTGTCTTAGTTAATGCATAAGTATGGGATACGGTTGGCCTCAACGTATTGAGTAATAAGGTGTAAATGCATGTCCGGCCTGGGAAATATCCATGTGATGCTTGGTGAGCCGAACGTTCAAATTCGTCGAACCATTGCCGATACCCTGCGCAATCATGGTTACCACGCTATCCGGGACACGGCCCAACCAGAAAAAATCACGGATGCGATATTTGAAAACCAAATTGATGTGTTGATTTGTGATGTTGAACTTGGTGGTCAGGATATGTGCGAACTTATTTATCGCATACGTCATCACCACATAGGCAATAACCCATTTCTGGTGACCATGGTACTGACGGACAATCCATCTGTTGAAATGGTGCGTAAAATTGTAAACAGCGGTGCAGATGATGTGTTGTTGAAGCCCGTTTCTGTCCAACAAATATTGGATCGATTGGATGTATTGTCGAATAGTCGCAAAGGATTTGTGGTTACGACTGAGTACATTGGCCCTGACCGGCGTATAAATGGCCCCCGCCCAGGTACGCAAGAGATTGAGATCATAGACGTGCCAAATCCACTGCAGTACAAACGCGATGAAAATTATAATGTCAGTGCAATCCAAAATGCCATAAATATTGCAGCGCGCATGATCAATGATCAGAAAATGGAACGCCATGCCTTCCAAATTGACTATCTCGTGGACCAAATCGTGCCCAGATACACGATTGGTGATGTTGGCGGGGATTTGAAGGGGATGGTTCGACGTCTGGTTTATGTTGCAGAAGATTTGGTGCGACGCATGGCAGGGACTGAACGTGAACATATTCGAAGTTTGGGTGAGTCATTAATTAAAATATCAAAGTCAATTCACCGACATTCGGATGATCCAGATAAGCGTGACATCCATTTGTTACCTGAATTGGGCGCTGCTATTAAAAAAGCTTTTGATGCGGATGAAAAATCAGCGGCGCTTGCACGTGATATTTCGGACTCCATTGGTCGTGAAGCGCATTAACTTTTCAATAGATGCCAGCGTGGTATGAATAGAAGTAATATTCTTCATGCTTAACGATGGGGTGTGGCCGCAATAATGGTTGGCGAAGAACAAATTCCAGAAGCTCAGGGTGAAAGTGCGCCGGTTTTGGTGCTGCCTGAACATGAAAAAAGTAATCCCGCGCCGGATGAACGTGAACACCCGACTCCAGAACAACGTGCAGATTTTGTCATCAAGCGATTAGAACAATTCATTCGTGAAGGTAGAACTTTGGGTGAAGGCATGTCATTGCGTCAGTGGCAAGACATGGCGCGAATGGAAATTGCACTGGCTGTTGCAGCAGCAGAGGACGCTGCTAAAGATGATGATCATGTAACTCGCCGTGTCATGTTTACACTTGCAGCAGCATTGGTCACCGTCGGTTTTTGGGGAACCATTTTTGCGTTTGATAAGGCACCCTATTTGGTGGTTGCGTTTATCTTTACGATGACAGGCGTGATCACTTTAGCGATTGTTGGTGAATGGAAATTGATGAAATATTTTCGCCGCCATCAGGCTAAAAAACGGTCGCGTTCGTTGCGCCGGATTGAGGATCTGACACGACGGATAAAACGCATGGAGAAAGAGCTGGAAAAAGAATCAGATGGCCTGCGTGATAAACTCAAAAAACAAATGAAGGCCAAGCGTGCTGAAATAAGTAATGCTTTGGAAGATTGAATAACGCTATGAATTCATATGGTTTTTTTAGTGCGCAGTTGCGCTTTGTAGCATCCAAAACAGAACGTTCAACGCCTGAGTTGGAAGAGATGATGGATCAACTCGCCATCATCGCAAACCAAGTTGATGAGGCACCTAAATTTAAAATTGAAGCGTGCTTTATGCGATCTGCAGCACGGGCGTTGGCAGGTGTTGCTGGCTTCTTACAACAACAAATTTTACCCGAAGTTATTGCTGCTGAAAATGCGGTTGGTGAATTACAAGTGCGATGGACCATCGATATATCTATGTCGTTGATGTCGACCATGATGACTCATGCTGAAATGACAAATGATCAAGACGATTTAGAACTTACACTCCCCGAAGCACCGAAAATGTTCACGTCCATACATGAATGATTTACAGACCACCCATAGGGGTGTTGTGTTTGTCTGTGATGATACGCATTGATATTCACTAAACATAAATGTTTCATGCTTACGTTGTTTTTTGCGCGTAACTGTTTCGTTGTTCGTTAGTATGTCCTAGTATGAGTGGCAACACGCAACAGCACTGCAGCGTTACGTGGGGATCGATCGGAACTAGGGGAGTACTTGAATATGGCTAATCCAGCTTTGACTGATGTGAAGGGCATTGGCCCGGCAGCAGCAGCAGCTTTGAAAGAAAAGCGCATTGGCGTAGCACGCCTTGCCGCAATGACACCAACTAAACTTTGTGAATATCCAGGCATCGGCATGGCATCAGCGAAACAGATTATCGCTTCAGCCAAAGCTGTATTGAAAGCTTCTAAGGCACCTGCAAAGAAAGCTGCCGCGAAGAAGAAGCCTGCTGCGAAAAAGAAAGCCGCAACGAAGAAGAAGGCCGCTACTAAGAAAAAAGCTGCGACTAAGAAGAAAACTGCAACAAAGAAAAAGGCTGCAAAAAAAGCTGCGGCTAAGAAGCCTGCT
>JAPHSY010000006.1 GCA_026196495.1 Magnetovibrio sp. | reverse complement strand
TCATAATTTTGAGTTATCCGTCAAACACCCCCTTTCTTGTATTGGCGTTTTTCACGGCTGAGCGGAGGCTGGAATCTGAAACATGGGTATAGATTTCAGTTGTAGATATTGAGCTGTGGCCAAGCAGTTTTTGGACAAAACGGATATCAACGCCATTTTCCAACAACTCCGTTGCGGCACTGTGGCGCAGCATATGTGGTGTCACGGGTCGCTCGATCCCCGCTTCTTGGGCTAAGGTTTTAAGGTGTCGGCGAATGTAGTCGGGGCTTACAGGGCCGCCCCAATGATTAACAAGTAACAAAGCTGACGGCGTGCCAATGCGTTTGCGTTCTTTCAAATAGCTTTGAACAAAATTATTCATTTCTTCATCAACAAAATACACCCGGCGCTCGCGGTTGCCTTTACCCCGAATGGCGATGCTGCCTTCGCTGAAGTCAATATCGTCAACGCGAATGTTGCAGAGTTCGCCAACACGAACGCCCGTGGTGAACATCAATTCCATTGCGAGGTGCAGTGTCAGGCGGGTCATGCGTTTTGACGGTAAGTCTGGAAGTTGCCGTGCCGCTTGATACAAGGCTTGCAATTCATTGCGCTTAAGATTCTTCGGAAGACGTCTTGGCAAACGGATGCTGAGCCGCATGCGATGAAATGGTGAAGCCTCAATCACCTCTTCATCTTCAAGCCAGCGACACATGACCTTAAGACAGGCCACGCGACGTTTGATACTGGCCTGAGCCATGGCGCGGTCTTGCAGTGACAGAACCCAATCGGTTACCGCCTCTTTGGTAAATGGTTCTGCACGATTGTTACGTTCCAACCAAAAGCTAAAATCATTGAGATCCTGGCGATATGCTTTTAAAGAATGTGCCGATAGCCCTTTGCTGCGGCAATGTCCGAGAAAGCCCTGTTTGAGGGCATAAATGTCCATCTGCGCCCCCGCGTGAACTGAAATACTATGTTAGGGTTAGCGCTTTTTTATGTATGAAGAAAGTTTTTTCAATTAAAACAAAATGTTAGCTAGATGGCGGCGGCATGCATACACGCACTGGATGCATGATGTGTGGTGTTCGATATAATTTGAGTGCAATTAAAGACCCCTAGAAATATTGCTGAGAAGGCTTATTTTCAAACAAGTAATAACTTTCATAAAGCAGGCCCCTATGCCCGAAGGCACACACGATCTTCCGCCACTTGATCCGGCAAAATTCCAAGATCCGTTTCTCACAGCCAAAGGCGAAAGCCGGGCGACAGTAGGATTAAGTGCGCTGAAAACCCTGTGGTTTAATACGGGCTCGCTGTGCAACATCACCTGTGAAAACTGCTACATGGACTCCAGCCCCAAAAACGATGATTTGGTTTATTTGGCGCACGGGCATGTCCAAACCTATTTGGACGAAATTAGTTCTCATGGCTGGCCGGTGGAAGAAATTGGCTTCACTGGGGGAGAGCCGTTCATGAACCCTGAAGTCATTCCGATGATTGGTGATGTGTTGAACCGTGGGCTTAAGGCGCTGGTGTTGACCAATGCGATGAAACCGTTATGGCAAAAACGCGATGAACTTTTGGCCATTAAAAGTTCATCACTGACATTGCGGGTGTCCGTTGATCATTACACCCAAGAAGGTCATGAAAAAGAACGTGGGGCAAACAGTTGGCAGCCCATGTGCGATGGGGTGCAGTGGTTGATTAAACATGGGTTTGAAATCGATATTGCGGGTCGTACCTTGTGGGGTGAGGATGAGCAGCAATCGCGCAAAGGCTATCAGCAACTTTTTGATGCTTGGGGGCTGAAACTGGATGCGCATGATCCCAGGCATTTGGTGCTGTTCCCGGAAATGGACGAACATGTGGACGTGCCGGAAATCACCACCCAGTGCTGGGGTATTTTGGATGTGCGGCCCGATGCCATGATGTGTGCCACATCGCGCATGGTGGTGCATCGCAAAGGCGAGCCCACGCCGCGATTGGCCCCGTGTACGTTGCTGCCATATGATGTGCGGTTTGATATGGGGGAGACCTTGAAAGAAGCCCATGGTGATGTGTCGCTAAATCACCCCCATTGTGCAAAATTTTGTGTTTTGGGTGGGGCGTCTTGTTCGGTCTAATTAAAATTTGCTGTAACACGGCCCTGGACATTGCGTCAGGGATGCCCAGATAATATATAAACATTCTAAATAACGGCTCCATCTTATTGGAGCTTATAAAAGCTTGAAAAGAGAGGGCTCGTCATGGAGCACCTAAGTACGGATACCCAGGGCACTTATGTACTCACCACCCACTCCATCACCGTTACGGTGGAACCGGAGTTCTTGGATGAGCAAAGTGAGCCTGAAGAACATCGCTTTTTTTGGGCGTATCATGTGCGGATTGAAAATCAAGGCACACAAAATGTTCAGTTGAAAAGTCGCTATTGGCATATCACGGATGAAATGGGCCATGTCCAAGAAGTGGCTGGTGCCGGTGTTATTGGTGAACAACCATACTTATCACCTGGGGAAAGCTTTGAATATTCCAGCGGTACGCCTTTGGGTACGCCGTCAGGTATTATGCAGGGCCACTACACGATGGAAGCGGAAAATGGGGAAAGTTTTGAAGCGACCATCCCGGTTTTTTCCCTGGACAGTCCGTACCATAGCCGCCAACTTCACTAATAACTCTCAATCGGGTCTGGCTTGAAACGGCCCGACTGGCTCCCATATGGGTTAAGACGCCTGAAACACTAAGCCTCAGGCCCAGATAAAGGAAAAAAATCGTGTCCAACCGTAAGCCTTTGAGTGTCGTCAACGACGATAACCAGCGTCCTGCTCGTGAAGATGCTGAAAAAGCCGTACGTACTTTGATCGAATGGGCTGGGGACAACCCCGACCGTGAAGGCCTTTTGGATACGCCTGCACGTGTGGTCCGTGCTTTTGAAGAATACTTCCAAGGCTACAATGCCGACCCGGAAGAAATTCTTAAACGCACCTTTGAAGAGGTCGAAGGCTACGATGAAATGGTGTTGTTGAAAGACATCCGTTTCGAAAGCCATTGCGAACATCATATGGCACCGATTATCGGCAAAGCCCATGTGGCGTATCTGCCGAAAAACCGCGTGGTGGGGATTTCCAAGTTGGCGCGTGTGGTGGAGCTGTATGCGCAACGCTTGCAAATTCAGGAAAAAATGACGGCTCAAGTCGCCAATGCCATCAATGATGTGCTTCAGCCCCAGGGCGTGGCCGTGGTTATCGATGCATCACATCAATGCATGACATGTCGTGGTGTCCACAAGCCCGGCGTGTCCATGATCACGTCGAAAATGCTTGGTGCTTTTCGTGAAGATGACCGTACCCGGCGGGAATTCCTGTCGATGATCAACAATCCGTCTGCCACCGCATTTGAGATGGTCTAGGCATAACTCAACTGATCCACAGCAGCAGGACTTGCGCCTTTAAGCGCAGGGCCTTAGCATGCGCACCCACAGCAGTGTTTGTTTGAGGGGAAGCCGGTACACCCGCCGATGATGGATTTCCGACCCATTTTGATGATTTTGGGCATACTTTTGGCCACCTTGGCCTTGGGTATGTGTCTGCCTGCGTTGGTGGATGCCATCCAGGGCAACCCAGATTGGCAGGTTTTTGCGGTTTCGGCAGGGCTGACATTGTTCGTCGGGGTGTCTTTGACGCTTACCAGTTCGTCGGGCAGCGTGCAGTTGAGTGTGCGCCAAGCCTTCGTTATGACGTTTTTGAGCTGGCTTGTGCTGACCATTTTTGCGGCCCTGCCGTTTATGTTCTCTGAACTGCAGCTCAGCTACACCGATGCGTTTTTTGAGGCCATGTCCGGGATTACAACCACCGGGTCCACCGTGATCACCGGATTGGACCACGCACCGCCGGGTATTTTGCTGTGGCGTGGACTTTTGCAGTGGTTGGGCGGTCTGGGTATCGTGGTGATGGCCATCGCTGTGATGCCGATGATGGGCGTCGGTGGTATGCAAATGTTTAAGGTCGAAGCCTTCGATGCGGGGGAAAAGGTCTTGCCGCGTGCCGCCCAGATTTCCATGGCTTTGGTGCTGATCTATGCCATCCTTACAGCCGTTTGGGGGGTAATGTTGTGGTGGGCGGGAATGAACCCGTTTGAAAGTACCGTTCATGCGATGACAACCATTGCGACGGGTGGCTTTTCCACATCTGACGGGTCCGTTGGGCATTTTGACAGTTGGCAAATCGATGCCATCATCACTTTGGGCATGATTGTTGGCTCCTTACCGTTTTTGCTGTTTTTGCAAGTGGTGCGTGGCAAGCCCATGGCACTATGGCAAGACGAACAGGTGCGTGGCTTCATCGCCATTGCCGGTGGCATTGTTTTGGTGGTTGCAGGCTTGTTGTGGTTTGAAACCGGGATGGCCCCGGCCGAAGCCATTCGCTACGCCGCCTTTAACTGCATTTCCATTATGACCGGGACCGGTTATGCCACGGATGATTATGGTCTGTGGGGCAGCTTTGCGCTCCCAGTGTTCTTTTTCATCATGTTCATTGGCGGGTGTGCCGGTTCGACCACTTGCGGCATCAAAGTGTTCCGTTTTCAGGTGCTCTATAACGCTGCCCGGGTCCAGGTTCGCCATTTGTTGCAGCCCCACGGGGTCTTTATCCCGTATTACAACCGTCGTCCGATTCCGGATGAGGTCATCATCTCGGTTCTGTCGTTTTTCTTTGTGTTTGGTTTGTCGTTTGCGTTGCTGGCTTTGGGTCTTGGCATGTTGGGATTGGATTTCCTCACCGCTGTTTCCAGTGCTGCCACAGCCATTTCCAATGTCGGCCCTGCGCTGGGTCCCATTGTTGGTCCTTCGGGAACATTCCAGACCCTGCCAGACGCCGCAAAGTGGTTGATGGCGGCGGGTATGCTACTTGGACGCTTAGAACTATTTACCGTTATCGTATTGTTTTCACGCACGTTCTGGCGGGGCTAAGGCTGTAAGAATCCTTTTGCGTTGCAACATAATCAGGCATCAGGCATTCTAGAGGCACTGAAGAATCCCTGTGATGGGTGAAGGACACCGCAAATCCAATGCTTTCTTTTTTGACCCTTGCCGTTTTGGTCGGTATGAGCCACGCCCTTGAGACGGACCATGTTGCCGCTGTTTCGAGCATGGCAACGCGTCAATCGTCAATGTCGCAAATTGTGCGCACAGGGGCTGTTTGGGGGCTGGGTCACACCATCACGTTGATGTTGTTTGCTGGTGCCGCGTTGATTTTGGGCTACACCATTCACGATGATTTGGCCGCGTGGTTGGAATTTTGTGTCGGCATTATGTTGATGGGATTGGGCGGTCACATTATCTATCGTTTGATCCGTGACCGGGTGCACTTTCACGTGCACAGTCACCATGGTGAAAAACCCCACTTTCATGCGCACTCCCACGCTGGTGAAAAGCAAGTCCACAAACAATCTAGCCATGAGCATGAACATAAACGCTTCCCCATGCGGGTATTGTTGGTGGGGATGATGCATGGTATGGCAGGATCGGCAGCATTGTTGATCTTGACCGCCAGCACGGCACCGAGCATTTCTTCTGGGCTGATGTATGTCACCCTGTTTGGAGTGGGCTCAATCTTTGGTATGGCGGCACTCAGTGCCGTTATTGCGGTGCCGATTGCTTTTTCGGCCAAGTTTCTGACCTGGGCCAATCGTGGCATTCAGGCCACCACGGGAACACTGACCATGGCTCTGGGCCTGTACACCATGTATGAAACACAGTTGCAAAGCCTCATTACAGGCTAACCACTATGGTGGACTTCAGCATCCGGGATTTTGTCGTTCATGACGGCCAATCCACCCTGGATGTATTCCAGCAGGCCGTTTCAACCCTCAGCGCCCAAGATTACTCACCCGATCAAATTGCCACTTGGGTTGATAGTGTGCCCGATCTAAGCCGCTGGACACATCGCTTGATTACGGCTTTGCCCTGTCGTGTGGCTTTTGATGACGAAGGTGTCTTTGCCTTTGCCAGTATTGACCCGTCGGGACATGTGGATTTTGTCATGTGCCATCCGCGACGCGCCCGACAGGGCATTTCTCGACAACTTTTGGAAGAAATTTTAGCTATAGCTGAAAGTGCCGGATTGGAAAAAATTACCACCCAGGCCAGCCTCACCGCACGCCCACTATTCGAACATCTTGGCTTTGAAGTGTATGAACAGCGCATCGTGATGGGATTGGTCTGTTTTGGCATGAATTATCGTATAAATCAGCTTAAGTAGCTGATTTATGATATTTAAAAAATCATAAATAAAATTTATACTTAAGGAAAATCAAAGCGTTCACGGCCCTGTGATGAGTATAAATTGAATGCTATGGGGTTTGTTGGGAAATGGGTAAAAAGCTGCTCAACGGATCCATCGAGCCAGATAACGATCAATCTGCTGGTTCATTTGATCGTTAAAATCACCCATTAAGGCTTCAATCATTTCAAACCAAGCCTTTTCACGTTCGGCCAAGGTGGCGTTTTCACTGACTTCGACCGAACGCCGCGCTTCTACCCGAATGGTTGCACGTGCACCTTGGCGACTTTCGTTAACTTCCAGGCGGGCAATGGCGGTGGCGTCGTAGCGTTCTGTGGGTTCGTAGGTGAATAGCCCCTTAAAACCCTTGGTTTTTTGCAGCTTGTTTTCAATTACAGAAGCATCTTCGATGGTCAAGGTGGCCATGGCTGGTGCAGAACTGTCCACCGCCTTCAGTCGGGCATTGGTCCACGTCGTGATGGCCGCAGCAGGGGGCGTTGGGAAACGATGCTCAGCATTGGGAGCTTTGAGCGGGCTCTGGTACGCATTTGTCACCACAATCTTGGATACGGCCAAATTGATAGGCGAAAGGTGCTGGAAGCCCAGATCCGGAACGGGACCTGCAATGGGGGTGTCGGTGGCGCACGCGCACAGCGCTAATGCGGCCCCAGTCATCAAAAATTGTCTACGATTTATCATCAGTGCATGATGACGCCGGAATAGGGTGTCTGCAAGTGATGAGTGTCACTTATTCGCTGGTTTTGAACAGTTCGTCCAAATCTGAAGATGTGAAGGTGTAGTCTGCTTTACAAAACTCACATATCACTTGGGCTTTTCCGTCCTCACCAACGATTTCGGCACGGGAGAACGATTTCAGTGTCCCTGCGACCTTTTCGCGAGAACAGCGGCATTTGTGTTCGATTTCGATGGGCTCATATGCGCGAACGCCGTCTTCGTGATAGAGGCGAAACAACAGTTCATCGTGATCTAGGTTTTCGTCCAACAGTTCATCTGATGTCAGGGATGACAAAATGGCGACGGCACGGCGCCAGCCATCTTCGGCGTCTTCATCGGAAAGCGCACTTTGATCAGGCATGCGCTGGACCATCATAGACCCGGCGGTGGCGCCATTGGTGGTGATGTTGGATGCAGTGTGGATCACGGTTTCCAACTGTTCGGAATTGCGGAAATAATGGTGGATGCAGTCCGACAAGGTGGCACCATCCAGTTCGGTGATGCCTTGGTAGCGTTCCATATCTGCGCCTTGGTCAACCGTAAACGCAAGGTGACCTGTGCCCAGCAACCGTGGCACTGCTGCGCCATTGCTCTGCGTAGCCTCAATGAGGCGGTCTTCATCAAAACGGGCATAGCCACGCATTGCACCTTCGGAGGTGACGTCAGCAACAATCAAAGAAATGGGGCCATCACCTTGGACTTGAAGGGTGAAAATGCCTTCATATTTCAGGGCGCTTGCCAATGTTACCGCCAATGTCAGTGTTTCGGCCAACATTTTGGAAACGGCATCGGGGTAGTTATGGGCCTGAAGAATCCGGTCCAAGGACGGGCCTAAGCGTACCAGACGGCCACGAACATCCAGGCCTTCGATTTGGAAGGTCTGGGCGAAGTCCATATTGCGTGTAGCGTCAGTCATGGAATTTTAGCTCATGCACCAAGCAAGGATACCTTTTTGGGCATGAAGACGATTCTCAGCTTCGTCCCAGATGACCGATTGGGGGCCGTCTAGAACTTCTGCTGTGGCTTCTTCTTCACGGTGTGCGGGCAGGCAGTGCATAAATACGGCGTCCGGTTTGGCCAAGGCCATACGGGCGGCATTCACTTGATAAGGTTGCAACAATTTGCAGCGTTCATCGGCATCGGTGTCGCCCATGGACACCCAGGTGTCCGTGACGATCAGGTCGGCGTCTGTGCACGCTTCATCGGCGGAACGTGTCACTGTGATGTCTGCACCCTCACCGATGGCCCAGTCAATGACCGCCGAGTCCAAAGTGAGTTCTTCTGGCATCGCCATGCTCAACGCAAATTCAAAGCGTTGCGCAGCATGAACGAAGCTGGCCGTCATGTTGTTGCCGTCACCACACCACACCACTTTTTTGCCTTTGATGGAGCCGCGATGCTCTTCATAGGTCATCACGTCGGCCATCAATTGACACGGATGGCTGTCATCCGTCAGTCCGTTGATCACGGGAACCGTGGCGTGCTCAGCCAATTCGTCCAGCTTGGCTGGATCGTCGGTACGGATCATGATGGCATCAACGTATCGCGACAGCACACGTGCCGTGTCGGCTACAGTTTCGCCGCGGCCCAACTGGCTGCCTTGGCCATCCATCACCACCACATGACCACCCAATTGTTTCATGCCCACTTCGAAGGACACGCGGGTGCGGGTGGATGGTTTTTCAAAAATCATGGCCAGCGTTTTACCACTGAGCAATCGGGTATCGCCTTCCATATCACGGCCTGCTTTGATGGCAGAGCCCATGTCGAGGATGGAGCGTAAGGTGTCTGCGTCCAACTTATGGAGGTCGAGAAAATGCTTCGGAGCCGACATTTCAGCTCTCCTTCACTTAAATTTATCAGCTCGAAGCGTGGCGAGCGGCCACGGCTTCGAATTTTTCCATGGCCTCAGCAATGTTGGCCTCGGTAATGATCAGCGGCGGCAACAGGCGCAAAACATTGTCACCCGCAGGGGCAACCAACAGGCCTTCGCCTTCAAGTTCTGCCTTAAAGTCGCGGTTGACGATGCTTTCGTTGAGCTTGATGCCTTGCATCAGGCCAAGACCTCGTGTCTCGGCGAAGACACTGGGGTATTTGGCAATTAAGCCGCTGAGCCCAGCGTGAAGCTTGACACCCAAGGCGACAACGTTTTCTAAGAAGCCATCTTTCAGGATCTCATCCAACACAGCACCCCCCACGGCCATAGCCAACGGATTACCGCCATACGTGGTGCCGTGGTTGCCAACGTGCAAGACGGCGGCGGCCTCGGTGGTCAAAATTGCACCCAGCGGAAAACCACCGCCAATGCCTTTGGCCGTGGCCACTACATCGGGGATGATGTCAGCCCATTCGTGCGCAAACAGCTTACCGGTCCGCCCCATGCCGCATTGAACTTCGTCAAACATCAACAAGATGCCGAACTCGTCACACATGGTGCGCAGGCCTTGTAGATAAGCGGCATCGGCGGCGCGTAGCCCGCCTTCGCCTTGAATCGGTTCGACCAAAATTGCAGCGGTTTCATCGGTGACGGCGGCACGCATTTCGTTCAAGTTGCCAAAGGCGACATGGTCAAAACCATCAACCACTGGGCCAAAGCCTTCCAACAGCTTTTCTTGACCCGCGGCGGCAATGGTTGCCAAGGTGCGGCCATGAAAGGCGCTGTCACAGCCGATGACGCGGTAGCGTTCCGGGTGGCCGTTATCCTTTTGATACTTCCGGGCAATTTTAATCGCCCCTTCCAACGCTTCGGCGCCGGAATTGGAAAAAAACACGCGGTCCGCAAACGAAGCTGCAGCCAACCGTTCGGCCAGTTCGACTTGGCCGGGGATGACATACAGGTTTGAAACATGCCAGAGCTTTTCGGCTTGGGATTTCAAGGCCTCAACCAAGTGCGGATGGGCGTGGCCCATGCAATTGACGGCAATACCGGCACAGAAATCCAGGAATCGTCGTTCGTCAGCCGTATATAAATAGACTCCCTCGCCTTTTACAAAAGCGAGATCCGCAGGCGCATAGGTTGGCATCAGCGCGGACATGACGAACGTTTCCTTTCTTATCTGTTTTGCTCAGTTCAAAAATAAACAACCGGGCGACCCCGTTTTTGGTGGGGCTGCCCGGAAAGCCGGGGATTATGGGAATCTTGCTCCTTTCTGTCAATGCTCAATGCAGAAAGGGGGAATTGGGCACCGTGATCCGATAAGTGTTGGCATAAATTATATCTCTCAATTGTCCCCTTAATTGGTTGCTTGAGGTCGTCTGAATATAGTAATTTAATCACGCACTTTGTGTGCGGGTATTGTGGTTTTTGGGCTTTCTTGAAAACTTTACTTTAATCACTGAAAGTGCGTTACGGGGCGCCGCGGGCAGATATGGACGTGGGATTAGCTGGGTGCAATTAAAATCGGTCATTAAAGCGTTGCCAGGCGCTTTACTCCCTTATGTATACAGCGCTGTTGTCGCTGTCATGGCTTTGACGGCTCATGACAGCCTTGCTGCGACGGGGGCACCTAAATTTGATTTCACGGGTTATCCCAAACCCGGTGAAACACAAATGTACAAAGGTCGGATGCTGGTGGGCTCTCCCCATCCCGCTGCCAACAACAAAATCTTCTTCCGTTATGCGAAGAAGGCCATCGATCTCACGGAAAGCCTCCCCAAGGCCCTGCAAAAGGGTACGGGCCTTGTTCGCGTCTTCATCTACAATCCAGATTTTAATGCGAAGGGTAGTGTTGGGGTTTCCAAGGGTGTGCGCACTCAGGCCAACGATGGTCCAACAGGTGTTTATCAGTTGGGGCCAAAGATGACGCAGCTCTCCCCCCTGGTGATTACACGTGACTTGACCTGGGCGGCCCCCATTGATGTGGCTTATGCATTGGTTGACAGCTCACTCAGCGCCAAACTGCAGCGCAATATGATTATCCTGGCCAAAAAAATGAAAATGTATGACCAGGGCTCAAAAGAATTTGGGCGGCTGCATGACAAGTTTTCGGTCATGAAGGGCCTTGTGACAAAAGCTGATGAAGCTTTGTTGGAAAAATACAAATGCAAGCCGATGGAGGCACGTTACACCGCCATGAAAGCTTGGGATGCTGACCTGATCGAAGTTAGCCGTTTGAAGCGCCGACTTAGTAAAAACAAGTGTAAGTTTTGAACCAGATCGTTGTTTAAGGCTTGAGCTTGTAGCCGCTTTCAAACATTCGCCAGCACACGATCCACAACACCACATCCATGCTTGCCACCACGATCATGCCCGTAAGTATAGGGGCGTCACTTTGGCCGACGAAGCCAGCACGAAAACCGTCGATCATATAGAAAAATGGATTGAACAGGGCCACCATTTTCGCCAATTCCGGCAAGCGTTCAATGGAATAGAAAGTCCCCGACAAGAACGATAACGGCGTGATGATGAAGTTGGTCACCGCGGCGATGTGATCGAATTTTTCTGACCAAATACCGCCGATTACGCCCAGCAGGGATAGCATGAGCGATGCTGCTACGGTGTGAAAAATGATCAAACCAAAATTGTGGATATTCAGCGGCACCCAAATGCTCAACACCACTGCCACCGCGATGCCGACGGCCACACCACGGGTCATGCCGCCCATGGCAATGCCAAAGGTGAGTTCGTGAGCGTTGAGTGGCGGCATCAAGGTATCGACAATGTTGCCTTGAACCTTGGAAATCATCATCGAGCTGGATGTATTGGCAAAAGCATTTTGCACAATCGCCATCATAATCAGGCCTGGGGCTAGGAATTCCATAAACGGTACACCGTTGACCTCGGTCACGGCGCGACCCAAAGCCAGGGAAAACACCGCCAAAAACAACAAGGTCGTCACCACCGGGCCGACAATGGTCTGGGTGTAGACCTTCACAAAGCGACGGACTTCGCGCATATACAGGGTATAGACGCCTAGCCAGTTGGAGGTTGTGATTTGTTGCATGACGGGTCCGATCTGTGTTGGCCAAACTTTATTGGACAGGTAAACAGCACCTTATATAGTCCTTGTATGAACGAAGGCAAAGCCCCCAGCAACAAAGACACCAAAAAGCGTAAAGAGTATACGCCGCGCAAAATCACGCCTCAGCGCCTGGCGAACATTGCGTTGCACTATCTGGAACGCTATGCATCCAGCAGCGAAAACCTGCGCCGGATGTTGGAACGTAGGGTCTATAAATCGGTCCACCATCATGGCGAACCGGATAGCGAAACATCGACGCAGTGGATTGATGACCTTATTAAACGCTATCAAGAAGCCGGGTTGCTCAATGATTTGGCCTACGCCGAAACGCGCGCCCGATCCTTAATGAGCCGTGGCACCGCCGTGCGCATGATCCGCATCAAACTGATGGAAAAGGGCGTGGCAAGCGATACCATTGATGAAGCCCTTAATGCTTTGAGCGACGAAGCGCCGAACCCGGAATTGCACGCGGCCATTAAGCTGGCACGCCGTCGTCGTTTGGGGCCGTATGCCGATCCTGCCAAGCGCGCGGAGCTGAAAGACAAGCACTTGGCGGCCATGGCGCGCTCTGGTTTTAGCTATGATATGGCACAGCGCATCATTGAATGTGATGACAAAGATGAGTTGGAAGAGCTGATTTCCTAAGCTCAAGAAATTTATCTTCACTGTTCCCCTCACGTGAATGTGAATGGGGTTTGGCGAATGTTAACCTGTTTCATGGTAGACTGAGCTTCTACGTAAAACATCCGGCCCTCTTGCGGGAGCCCCGGATCGAAGGGATTGTTGACGCAGAGAATACGCGTTTCCCGCTAGGGGTTTTTGGATCCAGAAAGGAGCCAGAGCCATGAATTGGATACTCATCTTAATTGCCGTTGAAAGCGCCAATCCGGTAGCAGTGCCCGGTGGCGACTATCAGACCATGATGGACTGTTTTGCCGCGCGTGAATACGTAATGCAACACGCTGTTGTGGAAGGTCCAGCACAAGCGGTTTGTATTCAAACCCAGAACGGCAAAGCCGTTAAGGCCACACACCGCGAATACATGCCGCATTAAGACTGACTGTGCGTCATGATCATGCGTGAATTTGGAAGCTTAGACCTCTCGCACCTGGGCGGTGATATCAATCATGGTGTCATCGTTCGCTTGCGGCTTGTTCAGGCGTACAATTCCATACATCAAAGTCACCAGCGCCAAACCTATTGCAAATGCAAAAAACGATGTGATGGCGATACCTATTGCAAAGATGATGGCTAAGCCGATTGCCAAGAGATTGCGAAATGACATGTGGGCGGTCCTTTGGGCAGTGTGCTTGTTCAATAAATAGAACCTAGACCAATCAACATGAACGCTGCCTGAACGGCCTTTACACTTGGGGCCGCTTCGCTATCATCCTCACCATATTAAAAGTGGTGAGTACATATGCAAAAACTCGAAGAATTTTGGGCTTTGGTCAGAGACGTTTGGAGCACTGGGGCTTTTGGCGTCGATATTGGGGCGATCATTACTGCACTGGTGATCTTCATCGTGTTTATGTGGATGCGGGGTTTGATATCGCGCTCCATCATTCGTGTGCTGCGTTTTAGGGTCACCAAGTCCCGAAATACCCTTGATGATGATGTGCTGGATGCGCTGGAGGTGCCAATCCGGCTGTTGCCGGTTATTTTGGGTATGTTCTTGGCGTTGGAATTTTTGGACCTGGAAGATCATGCTCAAGACATTGCCGACAAGCTGACTCGCTCGCTCATTACCGGTGCAATTTTCTGGGCGCTGTATCGGGCCTTGAAACCGCTATCGAATTTGCTCACGCGGTTGGAGAAAATATTTACCGATGTGATGATGGATTGGCTGGTCAAAGCCATGAAGATGCTGGTGGCGTTCATTGGTGTTGCGGCGGTTTTGGAAATTTGGGGCATTCAAGTGGGGCCGATCTTGGCTGGTCTTGGCCTGTTTGGTGTCGCGGTGGCTTTGGGGGCGCAAGATCTGTTTAAGAACCTCATTGCTGGCATCCTCATCATAGCCGAGCGTCGCTTTAACAAAGGTGATTGGGTCCGCGTCGATGGTGTGGTTGAAGGCACCGTGGAACAAATTGGGTTTCGTTCCACCACTGTACGTCGCTTTGATAAGGCACCGGTATTTGTGCCCAACACCAATTTTGCCGATAATGCCGTCACCAACTTTAGCGCCATGACCCACCGCCGTATTTATTGGCACATTGGGGTTAAGTATGGCTCCAGCGTGGATCAATTGAAGTCCATCCGTGATGGCATTGAAGCTTACGTTTTGGGTTCTGATGAGTTTGCCAAACCGCCAGAGGTTTCAACCTTTGTGCGGATTGATAAGTTCTCTGACAGCTCCATCGACATCATGCTCTATTGCTTCACCAAGACCACTGATTGGGGGAAATGGTTGGAAATCAAGGAACGCTTGGCCTATCAGATCAAAGAAATTGTCGAAGGTGCAGGTTCGGGCTTTGCTTTCCCGTCAACGTCCCTATATGTGGAAAGTCTTCCCGGTGAAGCACCGGAAGTATTTGTCCCGCCATCAAAACCCCAGGTTTAATTAAGAGGCTTAAATCATATGTCCGTAACCATTTATCACAACCCGCGTTGTTCAAAATCGCGCAAGACCCTGGAGCTGATCCAAGACAAAGGCGTCGAGCCGGAAATTGTTGAATATTTGCAAACACCTCCAAGTGCGGATGAGCTCAAAGCCATCCTCAAGAAGCTGGGCAAATCTGCGGCTGAGATTGTGCGCAAAAAAGAAGCCAAAGAAGAAGGCATTGATTTGGATACTTTGGACGAAGACGGCTTGATTGCGGCTTTGGCCGCCCACCCACGCGCCATTGAACGTCCAATCGTTATTAAGGGCGATGCGGCTGTGATGGGGCGCCCGCCGGAAAATGTTGATGATCTTTTATAAGGTCTGACCAAATCAAAACGGCCGCCTCAGGTATAGAGGCGGCCGTTTTTTTGTGTCATCACTCATGCTTAGTCGACGATGTCGGCCTTCAAGCTGTCGATGAAACCCAGTACATCGCCACGTTCTGGATCGGCAACGCTGAGGCTATCGAGTGCTTCGGCGACATGATTGGTAAAGCGGGACCAATCTTCTTCGTCGATACCCATGCCTTCGTGAGATAACTTCATTTCACGTCCGGTGTAGAGCATGCTGCCACCGGATGCGCTGGCCAAGTAATCGATCAACAATTGGCGTTCGCGGGCAATGCCGTCGTTGGAACGGTTTTGCCAAAAGCGTGCGAGCTTCTCATCAGCCATCAAGCGCGGCAAGATGTTGTCTACGGCAATGACCAAAACGTCGTAACCGCCAAGGCGTTCGTATAAAGACTTATCACTCATCAGGGAGGTCCTTTGTACTCAAGGGGGGAGTGGATATCTGATAAGTTTGTAGCCGAGTTTTGGTTGTGGAGAATTGATACCGATCAAGATATCCGACTAATTTAGTTTGTTATTTAGTATTAGGGTCTAGCCCAGACGTTTTGCAGCTTGTACCGTTGTTTCCAATCCATTTAGAAACTCAGATCGATCGGATTTGGAAAAGGGACGCGGTCCCCCCGTGATCTCACCTGTTTCACGCAAGTTTTGCATGAGCTCTCGTTGCGCCAGGGCCATGCCAATGCCGTTCTGGGTGAAGTGTTCACCGTTGGGTTTGATGGCAAAACCTTCAGCCTCCAAACACCGCGCTGCTAGGGGGATGTCATTGGTGACGCAAATATCGGCTTTGGCAATATGTTCAGCGATCCAGTCATCTGCGGCATCTGGACCAGATGGCACGATCACCAAATCGATCAGTGGGTTTTGACTGGGACGGATGCCGCCATCACTAACCATCAGAACCTTAAGGCCATGACGTGTGGCAACTCGTTCAACTTCATCTTTCACGGGGCAGGCGTCGGCATCGACGTAGATGGTGGGCATAAGGTCTCTTTTTTGGATTAGGGCTTCAGGGGGACGGCGATTTCCTTGCCCCCAAAACCATGGACACTGTCATGGGCGCGGATAATTACGGATGTCAGGTCGGCAGGAATACGGACGCCAGAAAGCGATCGTATGAAAGGTTGTTCATTTACGTGGGGGTGCAGCAATTTGCGGGTGCCCAAAATACGACCGTCAGGGCTGATAACGTCAAAAGCATTGGCGTAATGATCCCAGCCCGTATCGGTGTGTTTCACCGTGACAGAAAACCGATATGTGTTGTCTATGCCCTTTTGAACATCAACGCTCAATATATCAGCCTCACCCGCGAACACAGGGAAGGATAGCAATGTCAGAGCAGTAATGAGTGCAACGACGTGTTTCATTGGGTGAGTATGACAAAAAAGAGGAAGACAGGAAAGCGGGCTGTATAAACACACTTAGTGCTCGTCGCTGTTTTCCGTCGCCATCATTTCTTCTGCGCTGAGGAAGCCGAGCGCCATGGAACGGGCCGTTCCTGGTGGATTTTCAAACTCAACCTTGAAGGCAACCTTTTCGCCGGGTTCCAATTGTTTTTTGTCCAGTTCCAGCGTTTGCACGCGAATTTCTTTACCGTCGACATTGGTCAGTGCGACTTTAAGAACGGGAACCATAACCGCCTGTTCAACCACGTTGGTGACCATGCCTTCAACGATCAAGAAGTCAACGCCATTGCGTACATCACGACGTGGTTTGACGTCTTGATGTGCAAGGCCTTCACCCGGTTCGTCTTTATGGAGCCCAACGGTTTCATAAATTCCTTTGGCATCGGGATACATTTCGATGACGGCGTCTTTCATGGCAATGCCACCACCAGCCACACCGATGAACAAGACGGCAAAGACAATGGCGATGATCAAGCCGATGGGCTTTTTCGGTTCTGGTGGTGGGATCTTGAATTGTGGCTTGCCGACTGGAATTTCGTCGTCTTCAGGGTCCGGCAGCGGTTGGCTCAAGCTGTCTGGTATTGGATCTTGCTCTTCATCCGTATCATCACCAAGGTCCAAATCGCTAACGTCAATGGTTTCTCCGCCATCGTCATCAGGATTATCGATCATGGATTCGATAGGCGGCGGTGCGTCATCTTCGCCAAACAGATTGTCAAGCTCGTCCTGGGAAAGGGGTTCATCCTCTTCTTCGGGTTCAGGCTCGGGTTCAGGTTCTGGCATTGGCTCTGGTTCCGGCTCGGGCATTGGCTCGGGCTCGGGTTCCGGCTCTGGCATGGGCTCCGGCTCAGGAATAGGTTCTGGTTCCGGCACGGGCATCGGTGGTGGAGCAGGTGCTGGTTCTGGTGCGCTGGGCATGACCACATGCTCTGGTGCAGGCATGGTCACTTGCTGTTCGCGAACCTCGATGGAATGGATGATAGATTGCTGCCAAGTATAACCACAACGACGACAACGCATCATCGAACCCGTTGGGCCAATAGCCCCAGGCTTAACGTCGTAGTGCGTACCACAGTTTGGACAGGTAATAATCATCGCGACACAGTATGTGAAAACCTCTCATCTTTATAGGTGTTTATCGGGTTCAAAGCAAGCAAGGGCTCACTGAGGTTGTGGACTTCTGGGGGCAGGTCGTGGCATCGTATGGCCCATAAGGGTTTCGGCCCTGTGTTTGTGGCCTATCGAACCCGCGTTCGAGAGATAAAAGACTTAAGGAATTCCCCCTGTGGACATGGATCCATCCGTTCCCATTGCCCGATTCGAAAATGTTGGGCTGCGCTATGGGCTTGGCCCCGAAGTGCTGCAAGATGTCAGTTTTGAACTGAATCCAGGCTCTTATCACTTTTTGGTTGGACCTTCGGGTGCGGGCAAATCGTCACTTTTGAAGCTGATGTATTTGGCCCACAGGCCGTCACGTGGATTGGTGAGCCTGTTCGGTCGTGAAATTGCTACGGCGTCGCGTGAAGAACTTCCCGCGTTGCGTCGCTCCATTGGTGTGGTGTTTCAAGAGTATCGCCTGCTGGACCATCTTTCCACATTCGACAATGTGGCATTGCCGCTTAGGGTTGCAGGGATTCGTGAAAACGATATCAAACGCCATGTGGAAGAACTGCTGGGTTGGGTTGGCCTCAAAGATCACATGAGCGCCCGCCCGCCGACCTTGTCCGGTGGACAAAAACAGCGGGCCTCCATCGCCCGGGCCGTCATTGCACGCCCCAGCCTGTTGATGGCCGATGAGCCCACCGGCAACGTTGATGACCGCATGGGTTATCGTTTGATGCACCTGTTTGAAGAGCTCAACAAGCTCGGCACCACCATCGTCGTGGCAACCCACAACGAGGCCATGGTGCGCGAATTGGGGCACCCTGTGATGCGTTTGAACCGGGGTGCGCTGGATATTACACCGGGCACCAAGTCAACCCCGTCCACGGTTGGGGGCATGTGATGTTTTCCAGACGTACAGATCTACCCCTGGACCAAGATCCGCTGAGCCGTTTTTTGCCCTGGTTGATTGCCTTCATGGTGTATTTGGCTGCGATGGCGCAGTCCGGCCTGATCGGCTTGGATGAGCTAGCCCGGCGTTGGGATACCGGGATGGCGGCAACCTTAACCGTGCAAATTCCCGCCGACCCCGATGGCGGCAAGGCCGCCAATGATCGGCGCCTGCAAAAAACCATGAACATATTGGCCCAAACCCCAGGAGTCTTGCATACGGAAGTGGTCAGTGAATCTAAGGTTTTGGAATTGTTAAGCCCGTGGTTGGGTGTGGTTCAAGCGACAGATGTTCCGTTACCACGGCTCATTGATGTGGAAACCGATCCAGAGATAGAGCTGGATGCACGGGTGCTACAGCAAAAACTGGCCAGCACCATCAAGGGTGTACAGGTGGATGATCACGGTATTTGGTTGGCACGGTTGATCCAGATGGTGCGCACTTTGGAAGCTTTTGCCGCGGCTGTGTTGGGGTTGATTTTGTTGGCGGCAACGGGGACCGTGGTGTTCACCACCCGCACAGGCCTGACCGTCCATGCCGAGGCCATTGAGGTTTTGCATCTCACCGGGGCGCAGGACAGTTATATCGCCAAACAGTTTGCCGGACGTGCCTGGGGTATGGGGCTTAAGGGCGGATTGATCGGTTTGGTGTTGGCGGTCCCGACTTTGGTTCTGTTGGGTTATGTTGCAGATCGCCTGCAAGCGGGTATGCTGCCAGATATGTCTATGCCACTGGCAGGGTGGTTGTCGCTGATTGCATTGCCGCTGGCGGTGGGGTTGGTTGCTGGGTTGACCGCACGTATCACCGTTATGCGCAACTTGAAGAGGATGATTTGACATGACCCGTCCACCGTTTCGACGTCATGCCAAGGGTACCATCTCTCGTGTTGGTGGGACTTTGATCTTGCTCACCGGTGTGTGGGGGTTTGGTCTGTTTAAGTACGCTGATGCCATTCCGGTGACCATTGCCGACCCCGACACTCGGACCGATGCCATTGTGGTGCTGACAGGTGGCAGTGGTCGGCTGGATGAAGGCCTCAAACTGTTGGAAAATGGCGCGGCCAAAAAACTCTATATCTCAGGCGTCTATAAGGGCGTTGATATGAAGAATTTGTTGGAAGCCTATCGTCAAAATCCACAAGATCTAAATTGCTGTGTCAGCATTGGCTATGCTGAAGACACCATTGCCAATGCGACGGAAACTCGGGATTGGGTTAAGGAAAATACCATTTCCAGCATCCGTTTGGTGACATCAGGTTATCATATGCCACGCTCTGTTTTGGAATTTGAGCACGCCCTGCCGGATGTCAAATTGATACAACATCCCGTGTTTCCGGCCCATGTGAAGCAAGAACAGTGGTGGGCTTGGCCCGGCACAACGGGTCTGATTGTGGGGGAATACAATAAGTTCATGGTGGCCTGGGCACGTCATAAATTCATGGCATTGATGAAGTAATTCGCTTTTGCTTTTCGAAATTGAGTATTAAGAACGCCTATGACTTTGACCGCAATTCGATCTTTTTTTTATAACGTGGCTTTTTTTATTGGTGGAACCCTCATGGCTGTGGGGATGTCACCTGTTTTGTTGTTTCCACGTAGAGCCGTACAGGGTGCACTGAAAATATGGGGCGGTGCTGCCATCGGTGGGCTACGCTGGTTCATCGGATTGCGCTGGGAAGTGCGCGGTCTTGAAAATCTTCCCGATGAACCGTGCGTTTTTGCCTGCAAACACCAAAGTGCATGGGAAACGGGGATCTTTTATCTGCTGGTCAAAGACCCGTCCTACATTTTGAAGAAAGAACTGATTTCGGTGCCGTTTTTGGGGTGGTACTTGTCACGCGCAGGCGCAATTGCCATTGATCGCAAGGCGGGGGCATCTGCATTGAAAGGGATGGTCAATGGTTCCAAAGATCGGATTGCGCGCGGTCAAAACGTGGTGATCTTCCCCGAAGGTACCCGCTCTGCCCCTGGTAAACCGGGCACCTATCATCCGGGTGTGGCGGCGATTTATAAAGCCGTTAATGCGCCCTTGGTTCCGGTGGCGTTAAACTCGGGCTTGTTTTGGCAACGCCGCAGTTTCCTAAAACGTCCAGGGAAAATTACCATTGAGTTTCTACCCCCCATTGAAAAAGGGCTGGATCGCAAGGCCTTCATGAAGACTCTACAGGACCAAATCGAAGATGGTTCAAACCGCTTGGCTGATGAAGCCCGCGTCCTCTATCCCCAGGCTTTGCCTGCACCATCAGAGGATGATGAGAAAAGTTCTTAGTCCGTCTTAGCAATCCATAGCAAGGCATTGAAAGCACCACACTTTTCCCCTGTGGATAAAGTGGTGGACTTTTTTAGTCGGGTATTTTCCGTTTTGTCCACAGACACTTGGGGATATCCGGTGGAAAGAGAATTGATGCCATATCCGTACCGATGTGTAGGATGCTGCCCCAAGAGGGCGTTCTCATAACTTTCAAAAAGAAACATAACGAGAACATTTGTTGACCGGAGCGCGATCCGGGCGTACACTTGGGGAACTTTCATCATTGAAATGCGTTGAATTTCAATGCGTTGATGGAAATGAGCTCCAGTATGGTCCGAAATTGCCGTTTTCAGGCCCGCAGGTGTGCGCGTTTTCACGATATCAACGCTTTAGGCGGGAGCAATTTGAACTATGGTGCCGATGACCCCCATTTCCCAACACATCTGGGATATGAAGTATCGCCTTAAGGGCGCGGATGGTCGTGCTGTGGACAAAAGTATTGATGATACTTGGCGGCGTGTGGCGAAGTCCCTGTCTTTAGGCGAAATTGAAGCTTCCGAGTGGGAGCAGCGCTTCTATGAAATCATGTCCGATTTCAAATTCTTGCCTGCCGGACGCATCATTGCGGGTGCGGGTGTGGAACGCAATGTGACGCTGTTCAATTGCTTTGTTATGGGCGACATCCCCGATTCCATGAGCGGTATTTTCGACCAGCTCAAAGAAGCCGCGCTGACCATGCAACAAGGCGGCGGTATCGGTTACGATTTTTCATCCCTGCGCCCCAAAGGGGCAGAGGTTAAAAAAATCGGTGCAGACGCGTCCGGGCCGTTGTCGTTTATGGATGTGTGGGACAGCATGTGCCGTACCATCATGTCGGCGGGTTCACGCCGGGGTGCGATGATGGGTGTGATGCGTTGCGATCACCCTGATCTCGAAGCCTTCATCGAAGCCAAGCAAGAACCTGGGCGTTTGCGCATGTTCAACCTGTCGGTCCTGGTGACCGATGCATTTATGGATGCGGTCAAAGCCGATGACAGCTGGGATTTGGCCTTCGATGGGGAAGTTTATAAAACCCTCCCCGCACGTGAACTGTGGGACAAAATCATGCGCGCCACATATGCGTATGCAGAACCGGGCGTGATCTTCATCGATCGCATCAACCGTTTGAACAATCTCAGCTATTGCGAAACCATCCATGCCACCAATCCCTGCGGTGAACAACCGTTGCCGCCTTATGGCGCGTGCCTGTTGGGCTCGGTCAACTTGGCGCGGTTGGTGTCCGATCCGTTCATGGATAATGCCGACATTGATATCCCGGCGTTGTCGCAGTTGGTGAAAACGGCTGTGCGGATGATGGACAATGTCATTGATGTGTCGCGTTTCCCGTTGGAAGAGCAGCAAAACGAAGCCCGTGCCAAACGCCGTATCGGCTTGGGCGTGACGGGCTTGGCCAATGCCTTGATCATGTGCGGTGCGCGCTATGGGTCGGCTCGTGCCGTAAGCTTGACCGAAACCTGGATGAAAGCCATTGAACGTGCGGCCTACTTGGCATCGACCGAACTGGCCCGTGAAAAAGGCCCGTTCCCGCTGTTTGATAATGAAAAGTATCTGGCGGGTGAAATGATCCAGCGCTTGGACGGTGACGTCCAAGATGCGATTCGTGACAATGGTATTCGCAATGCGCTGATCACATCCATTGCGCCGACGGGCACCATTTCGTTGTTTGCCGATAACGTTTCCAGCGGACTGGAGCCGGTGTTCAGTTTCAAATACACCCGCCATGTGTTACAGCCCGATGGCTCACGTAAGGAAGAAGATGTTTCCGATTATGCTTATCGGATGTTCAAAAAAATCCGTGGTGAAGACGCGCCGTTGACCGATGCCTTTGTCGATGCCCAAAGCCTGTCACCCAAAGACCACTTGGTGATGCAGGCGGCGGTACAGAAATACATTGATAGTTCCATTTCCAAGACCATCAATTGCCCCGAAGAAATCAGCTTCGAAGCTTTCAAAGACATCTACATGGAAGCTTTCGATTTAGGCCTCAAGGGCTGCACCACTTATCGTCCGAACGACGTCACGGGTGCGGTGTTGGAAGTCAAAGGCAAAGAAAAGTCCAAGGCTTCAAAAGAACCCGAACAGCCCAGTTTGCCGTTCGACAAACCGGCTGCGCAAACCCTGCCCAAAGACCAAGGCGACAGCGGTGCCATCCACCGCATGTTCGAACCGCTGGAACGTCCAGAGTTCTTGAAGGGGCACACCTACAAGCTCAACTGGCCGGAAAGTGAGCATGCGCTTTACGTCACCATCAACGATTTCTTAGACGATGGTCGCGAACGCCCGTTTGAAGTTTTCATCAACTCCAAAAATATGGAGCACTACGCCTGGACGGTTGCGCTGTGCCGCATGATTTCCGCCGTGTTCCGTCGCGGTGGCGATGTGTCGTTCGTGGTGGAAGAACTCAAGAACGTGTTCGATCCACGCGGTGGTCACTGGGTTGGCGGCAAGTACGTCCCGTCCTTGCTGGCGGCGCTTGGTGAAGTGATTGAACGCCACATGGTTGCCATTGGCTTTATCCGGGGCACGGAAGGCTTCAACGATAATGAATCTGAAGCCCAAGTGGTGAACCTCAATGCTGCGCCGCCGATGGACAGCAGCGATGATGAGGACAACGAGCCCCACAGCCACAATCCCGGCATGCGCTTTTGCCCCAAATGCAATCAACCCGGCCTGATCCAACAGTCCGGCTGTGACACGTGTTTGGAATGTGGGTATTCGAAGTGCGGGTGAGTAATGGAAGTTAATTCTAAGAAGAGCGATTCGCTGAAATTAACTATATGTTAAGCATTTCAGCCAATGTAAAAACAATATGTTGTCAAAAAGACAATAAAGCACACCGTATTTAGTGCATTTCCTCAAATGACTCGACTAAACGTTATTGGTGTGGCATGAGTCGATGTTGACCGGATTCGTAGAGAAAAACGGCCCGAAGTAGCAGCTTCGGACCGTCTCTACGTTACGGGGCTTGCGTTAGTAGTGAACCGCCGCAGGCCAAATAGTTTCCTCCCGTAATCAACCCAACATTATGTTGGATGAGGAGCTTTTTCAAGGCGGTTTTCGTTCTCTATAGGAGAATTGAACATGGCTAGTTCGAGAAAGCCGGGTCGTAAGATCACTTTTGATGATGCGGTACAAATTTGGCTGAAACTTTTTGATGGTGCATTTTCGCACACCATTGCAGCTGAATTTGAAACTAATCAGGGGCGTATCTCTGAAGTGCGTACTGGTAAAAGGCAACCAGGTAGCCGAGAGGCAGCTTTAGAAATTATCAAAGAAGAAGAACCTGATAGGTATTCTCAAATGATAGAAAATCCGGTGTTTAAGAACGCACCGGAACCTGGTCGGCAATATTTCTTTCCATTCAAAGATAAGAAATAGTTGATGGGGGGAGCTCTCCCCCCATTTCAACTTTAATATTAAAGAATACGTCTTTTCCCTAAGAGGGAGCATCCGCCTGGGCCAAGTTCAACACTTCGTGAAGCTCGGGGTCGTGTAATCCCAGCTCGGTGATGTGTTCGATGGTGTTGGCGAGGTATTCCAGCGCCCGCCCGGCTTGACCCTTTCCGCGGGCCACCAAGTGGGCTTGTTCTTCCAGGCTCAATTCCCCCGCGAACTGTTCATGTTCGCGGCGCACGATGAAGGTATAGGTCTGAATTTCGCGTCCATCGTTTAAGGTCGCGGGGAGTAAGACCGATGTGTAGACTTTGGTCACTTGTTCGCGTTCGTCCAAGTATTCCACGGTCTTAGCAACATTTTTAGCTGCCACGCGAAATGCCAAGCCACAACATGATCCACCCACATCCAAGCCCAAAACCAGCCCTGGGCGTTCCGGTGTGCCGCGATACATGGTGGAAAGCACGCACAGGCTCCGGTGATAGCCCTCAACATTGGCGGGCACCCGTTCCTCAAAATCGAAGCCGGGGTTCCACATCAGTGAGCCGTAGGCAAAGACCCATAGGTCTTCGGTGTCGGAAATGTTCAGGGTGGATAGGTCTGTCATGGGGTTAGACTAGCGATTAGTTTTTGAACTCTCAATGGTTCGGTAACTTTCCATGCGCTATAGAATGGTCAAATACGCCTTTTCGGAGCCTCATATGGCCAAGCACACCCAACTTAGGCATCGCGGATCGCAACATCCCGCCATGCACTATCAAAAGCCCAAGGGCCTCAAACGATTTCAATTGATGATCTCGTTGATCGCCAGTGCGGCTTTGGCCTTTGGGTTGTGGGCATTTGCCTGGTACGCAGCATCGGCATGGGTGAAAGCGGAAATTACCGATTGGGTGGATTTGCAACGTTCCCGTGGCGCAGTGGTGAATTATACTAAACTGGACACCACAGGCTTCCCATCGGCCATCACCGTTATTGTCACCGATCCGGTGTTTCAGGGTGCGGCTTTTGGCCGGGCGTTGAGCTGGAAAAGCGATCAAGTGCGTGTCAGCGCCAAACCCTGGATGCCATGGCGTCTTAATGTGGTGGCTTCGGGCAAACATGACCTGTCTTTCGATGACGGTGCCCAAAGTTGGAGGGGTGTGGCTGAATATCTGAGCATCCAAACGGTGCTGGGTGGTATTTGGCCTCAAAGTTTGGATTTGGATGTGCGTGGTCTGACACTGGGCGGCACCACGGACGTGGTGATGGAAGCCTTGCGCCTGAAAGCTCAGCACGATCCAGATACCCAAGTCGGGGGAACGGGGCTGGCTCTTTCTATTGTGGGGTCCGGTTTGAGCCTCCCGGGCGTGTTGCCGCAACCCTTGGGGCCTGTGATCAGCGTTGTTGATATTGATGCCCGGGTGACGGGCGCGGTGATACCGGATTTGGGTCTTGGCATGATCCCTCATTGGCAATCCAGTGGTGGGATGGTGAAGCTGGACCGTGTGAAGTTTCGCTCTGACCCCGTTGGTGTGGCTGCGGGCGGCACCGTGTCCCTGACCAAAGAGCTACAGCCCGAAGGTGCGCTAACGGCCAAAATTGAAGGCCTGTTTCAGATGATGGAAATCTTGCGCGCCAAGGGCTATGTGAGCGATGGCAATGCCATTGTCGCGACCATGGCGCTGTCGGCTTTGAGCAAACGCCCCCCCGGCGGTGGCCCGGCATCCATCAATGTTTCCGTGACCGTGCAGGATGGTATGTTGAGCCTTGGCCCCTTGAAGGTGATGAAAATGCCGAAGTTCAATTGGGGATTGGTTGAAATGCCCGCAAAACCATCCGCGCCCCCCAAGCCGCCTGAACCCAGGTTCAAAAAAGTACCGGACGTCTTTTAGCTATTGTCTTCACCCGGTTTAACATCGGGGATATGTTGCTTGGCATCGATGATGGAGCGGCGAATTTCACGGGTACGGGCAAAGGTTTTTTCCAACATGTCGGCATCACCCTTGCGGATGGCCCGTTTCATGGCGGTGAGGTCCTCGGTAAAACGGCCTAAAATCTCCAACACCGCATCGCGGTTGTTCAAGAAAATATCACGCCACATTACCGGATCGCTGGCCGCAATACGGGTGAAGTCACGAAACCCCGATGCGGAAAATTTGATCACTTCTTTTTTGGTGTCGTCTTCCAACTGGTCGGCGGTATCAACAATAGTATAGGCAATCAAGTGGGGCAGGTGTGAGGTAATGCCCAACACCCGGTCATGATGATCAGGTGTCATGATTTCTACATTTGCCCCGACGGCTTCCCATAAGTCTTGAACCCGCGCGGTGGCGCTTGTGTCGGTGTCTTCGGTTGGGGTCAAAATGCACCAGTGACCGGGGAACAATTCGGCAAAGCCAGCTTCGGGGCCGGAATGTTCGGTGCCGGCGATGGGGTGCCCAGCAACCAAGTGAACGCCACCCGGCAGATGCGGCTTAATGTCTTTGATGGCTGATGCTTTGACCGAGCCCACATCAGAAACAATCGCCCCAGGCATGAGCGTGTCGTGTATGGACTTCGCCACGGCTTCATAAGCACCCATGGGGGTACAGATCATCACCAAGTTGGCATCCTTGACGGCCTCAGCTGCATCAAGATGATAGCTCTGGCCCAACGCCAGTTCTTCAGCCTTTGCCAATGTTTCCGCACGGCGCGTAGAAATGGCGATATGTCCGGCCAAGCCATGTTTGGTCATGGCGCGGGCTAAGCTTGACCCGATCAAGCCGATTCCGATGAATGCCACGCGATTGAACAGTGGAGTGTTCATTTTTCAGCCCCCACAAAGTCACGCATGGTATTGATGAAAATCTCCATCTCATCGGCGGCCCCGATGGAAACGCGGAGGCTATCGGGTAGGTCATAGCTGCCCATACGTCGTACGATGATGCCGCGCTCACGCAAGTATGTATCGGCGGCTTCGGCACGTTCTGGAGACCCTAAGCGGGCGAGAATGAAGTTGGCAACGCTTTGTGTGGTTTGAATTCCCAAATCGTTTAAAGCGCTTTGGGTCTTATCAACCCATTCCAGTGTGTGCTCGACGCTTTTTTGTTGAAACTCCAGGTCTTGCAGAGAGGCAATGCCTGCGGCTTGACCGACTGAGCCCACATTAAATGGCCCGCGCACGCGGTTCATGACATCAGCAATTTCTGTGGGGAAATAACCCCAGCCAACACGCAATCCGCCCAAGGCGAACAATTTTGAAAAAGTCCGTGTCATCACTGTGTTTTGCCCGGCATTGACCAGTTCAAGCCCGGCGGAGTAATCGTTGCGGTTGACGAATTCGGCATAGGCCGCGTCAATGACCAGCAACACGTCTTCAGGCAGTCCTGCGCGGAGCGCTTCAAGCTCAGACAAGCTTAGATACGTACCCGTGGGGTTGTTGGGGTTGGCAACAAATACAATCCGCGTTTTGTCGGTGACCGCAGTCAGCAAGTTTTCAACGTTGGTGCGCAAATCCGTTTCCGGTGCTTTGACAGGGGTTGCACCGGCGGCTTTGGCGGCAATGGGATACATCAAAAAGCCGTGCTCGGAATACAGAACTTCGTCACCTGGACCCGCATAGGAATAGGTCAGCAAGCTCAGCAGTTCATCCGATCCGGCCCCGCAGACAATGCGATCAGCATCTAGGTTATAGCGTTTGGCAATGGCTTGGCGTAAAGCTGTTGAACCACCATCAGGATAACGGTGTGCAGATTTAGCAGCAGCCTCCATCGCCTCAACCGCTTGTGGTGATGGGCCAAAGGCACCTTCGTTGGATGACAGTTTAAGAATACGATCCACGCCTTGAATTTTGGATTCACCGCCAACGTAGGCGGCAATGTCCAAAATGCCAGAACGTGGTGAAATGGTATTTGCCATGGGGCCGCGTCCTTAATCCAGCTCGTCTTGGCTGATGGGCGTAGCGTAGCCGCCAATGGTCACGGCAAACTGGATGGAGCCGTCAAAGGTGTTTGTGAACAGCTTCAAGCGTTCGTCGTCCGGGGCCACAAAGTCGTCAACTTCGATTAGAATCTGCCAGATGCTGGGACGGTTTTCATCGTGGGCCTCAGTCGCGGTGATTAAGTTCAGACCAATGGTTTTCAGAGCCGTGCTGATTTGGGTTGGCGCAAGCTGTTCGGCACTTTCCAACACAATATAAGTGCGATCGCGTCCTGTTGGTTCTTGGGGAACGGGAGAAATCACCAAAGCTTCCAAATCACTGGGTCGTGAATTGGAACCAGGTACGAACGGCAGGCGAGCAATGATGCGTGGCACGTCTGCGCCCTCAAACGCCATGCGACGCCACCACGGATCAACTTCGCGGCGTTCAGGTAGGGGTAAAATGCCAACGGTGACTTCTTGCTTTTGCACCGCTTCGATGATGCGCCGGGTTGATGGGAATGGGGTCATGGGTGTGTAGCTGCCGTATTGATCGCGGGCCACATCCCAGAAACTGTCGCCGTCTTCGTCCATGAACACACCACACGAAAATGGACCTTCCATGCCCAAAGTGGCAACGATCAATTCGCGCCATATGCGGAACAGCTCGCGTTTGGGGAACTTGCCGTCGTGTTGAGCATAGAGACGATAGATGATTTCCGCTTCCCGTGCGGGGCGGATTTTGACTTGGTCGTTTTGCTTGTACGCGCGCACTTCTTCGATCAATTTGGTGCGGTTTTTCAGCAATCCGTGTATTTGGTCGTCAATGGCATCAATCTCTTGCCTGATTTCCGATAACTCTCGGCCCATAACGTGTCCTAAATTGGTGAATTCTTAAGCCCCGGAAGGTAAAGAGAAAGTGATCAGAAATCAAAGAAAACATTGACACTTCTTGGGCACAGCCATAGCAATGGGGCAAGTTATTGATCAGAAGGACCCGCACGCTAAATGAGCGTTGATGAAGCCATCTCCCAAAGCGTTGAAAAGGCATACGATCCAGACAACTGGACTTTGCCTGGGGAACGCGTGTGTTTGGCTCAAAATGAGCCTTTGCGTCTCGACAACGGGGAAGAGCTCAAAAATGTCCACATTGCGTATCAAGCCTGGGGCACGCTCAATGCCGATAAATCCAATGCCATATTGGTTTGTCATGCGCTGACCGGTGACCAATATATGGTCGATGATCATCCCATTACGGGTAAACCTGGGTGGTGGAAACAGGTTGTCGGACCGGGAAAAGTGATTGATACAGATCGATATTTTGTTGTTTGCAGCAATATCTTAGGCGGCTGTTTGGGCTCAACCGGACCGCAAGATATCAATCCTCAAACAGGCAAAGAATGGGGTGTGGATTTCCCTGTTATCACCATCGGCGATATGGTTCGTGCCCAAAAGCTGTTGATCGACCATTTGGGCATTAAAAAGCTCTTTGCCGTTGTTGGTGGGTCCATGGGCGGCATGCAGGTTTTGGAATGGGCATGTCGTTATCCTGACAACGTTTTTGCCGCTGTGCCCATAGCCACGGCAGCGCGTCATTCGGCGCAAAATATCGCGTTTAACGAAGTGGGGCGCCAAGCCATCATGTCCGACCCCGACTGGTGCAGTGGTGATTATCATGCTCATGGCAAACATCCGCACCGGGGCTTGGCTGTGGCACGGATGGCGGCGCACATTACTTATTTGTCGGAAACCGCACTAACTCGGAAATTTGGCCGCAATCTGCAAGATCGCGATGATCTGTCATATGGATTTGATGCGGATTTCCAGGTGGAAAGTTATTTGCGTCACCAAGGCAGCACTTTTGTGGATCGCTTTGACGCCAATTCGTATCTCTACATTACGCGGGCAATGGATTATTTCGATGTGGCCTCGGCTGCTGGTGGGGTTTTGTCCAATGCGTTCAAAGACACGCCTGTGCGGTTTTTGGTGATGTCGTTTACGTCAGACTGGCTGTATCCCACCCATGACAGTCGGGAAATCGTGCATGCGCTGAATGCGGGTATGGCCAATGTGAGTTTTATTGAGGTTGAATCGGACAAAGGCCACGATGCCTTTTTGTTGGATGAACCGGAATTCCATAAAGTCTTCGAAGGTTTCTTGGAAGGTTGCGCGGAACATCGTGGATTGCAGAGGAAAGCTTCATGATGAACCCCGCTAATCCCAAAGGCATTCGTGTTGATCTACAATTGATTGCCGACATGATTGAACCCGGCACCCGTGTTTTGGATGTGGGTTGCGGCAATGGTCAGTTGTTGGATTATCTGTGGCGTGAAAAGCAAGTTGATGGTCGCGGCATTGAGATCAGCACCGAAGGCGTGCAGGCTTGTGTTTCTACGGGTTTGTCTGTGGTTCAGGGTGACGTTGAAACAGATATCCGCGATTACCCTGACGATGCTTTTGATTACGTGATCCTCAGCCAAACCCTGCAGGCCATGCGCGAGCCCCGCGAAGTTTTGGAACAGATGATGCGCATTGGCAAACGCGCCATCGTGTCACTGCCGAACTTCGCCTATTGGCGTTTACGCCTTTACATCATGTTCAAAGGCCGTATGCCGGTGAGCGATAGCTTGCCCTATCAATGGTATGACACGCCCAACATTCATTTTTGCACCATCCGCGACTTTGTGCGTTTGGTCGATGAAATGGGGTTTAAGATCGACCAAAGCTTGTTCCTGGACGAAGAAGGAACCTCGCGCACCATGGGCAAATCCATTGCGATGGCGAATTTCTTTGGTGAACAAGGCGTGTTCTTACTCAGCAAGTAGGGCAACTTCCATGAAAGTTTATCTGGCCGGACCTGATGTGTTTTTCCCGGATGCGAAAGCGCACGGTGAACGCTTAAAGGCTACGTGTGTTCAGTATGGGCTAGAAGGTGTGTTCCCTTTAGATGCCAATCTGGACCTAATTGGACTGTCTAAAAGCGATGCTGCTAATGCAATTTATAAGGCCAATGTGGCTTTAATTGATGGTTGCGATGCCCTTATCGCTAACATGACACCCTTTCGAGGGGTGAATATGGACACCGGAACGGCCTTTGAAATGGGATACGCAAAGGCTCAGGGCAAAGTGGTAGTGGGCTATAGCGAAAACCCAGCCCTTTATCTGGATCGCGTGAAATCTGGCTTCTCAACGCAAGTGGATGAAGCGGGGGAACTGCGCGATGGGGATGGTTTGGTGGTGGAAGACTTTGGCCTCACTGACAATCTAATGATGGTCTGCGGGGCTGAGTTTGTGGGGGCAACCTTCGAAGAAACTGCGCATTACCTACAACAAAAGTTAGCCTAACTGTCACCGTTGCGCTGCGCCCGGTTGGTTGAACCCGGTGGGGCCAATGCAAATGTGCGGCGTCGTTCGCGTTTTCCGGTGATCTGTCCAGCATAGATTTCCTTAGCCGCCTCGACCATCACCACGCCGCCAAAGCTGGTGAAAAAACGGCGACCGATTTCTTCGAACGCGGTGGCGGACCCCAACATCAAACGGGTTTTGGTGGGTGGCACGTATAGCCCTACCTGAGAGCGTATCGGTGTAAACATGTTGTCGCGCAACAAGCGGCTCAACTGAGTTGGGGAGTAAGGCTGACCGTGGGCGAAGGGGCTTAGCTCGAGGCGAGCCCAAAGGCCGCGACGGTTGGGGGCAACGATGATCAAGCGTCCGCTTTCCGACATGACGCGCCACACTTCGCGCAGCATATGGCGCAATTGTTCGGACGATTCCACCGCATGCACCATCAACACCCGATCCATGCTGAGATCGGCAAACGGCAATTCGTTTTCTTGAACCAAGGTGGTAAGGCCCGGTTCAGACGGCGGCCAGTGCAATACCCCTTGGCGGGCCGGCATGGCGGCTACGGTGCGCTCGGCTTCGTGGCGGAATAGGCCAAGATAAGGTGTGGTATAACCCAATCCCATGACGTTCAGTGCCGTCACATCGGGCCAAATTTGGCGTAGATTTTTGCGAATCATACGCTGCGCCACCCGCCCGGTGGGGGTGGCGTAAAATTCCCGGAGATCGACTGCATCCATCCACATAATCAACAGTTTAGACTAATCTGAATTTGGTGGTGCCAATTTTTTCTCAGATGCTAATCTGGGTTCATCTCTACTTTTTAAAGGTACAGTTAAATGAGCAACCTTGCGATCATGCAAATTCCGGTTTTGTCGGACAACTACGTCTACTTGATCCACGATCAAGTGAGCAAGCTGACGGCCTGCGTCGATCCAGCGGTTTCGGCCCCCGTGATCGAAGCGGCCCAAGAGCAGGGCTGGCGCATTACGCACATCCTGATCACGCACCCGCACTATGACCACACCGATGGTGTGGCGGATATTGTTGAGGCCCATGGGGCTGAGGTCTATGGCTCTCGCCACGACTTCGGCGAAATTCCCAAGTGTGATCACGGCTTGGTCGAAGGGGATGAAATTCAGCTTGGCCCCTATACGGTGGAGGTCTTGGACGTGCCCGGCCACACGGCCCATCATGTTGCCTACTACATTCCCGATATGGGTGCGGTGTTTGTGGGCGATACCATGTTTTCGTTGGGTTGCGGGCGTTTGTTCGGTGGTTCGGCGGCGCAAATGTGGTCGAGCTTGAAAAAGCTGCGCGACCTCCCGCCTGAAACAGGCGTATTTTGCGCCCATGAATACACCAACGCCAACGCTGACTTTGCGCTGAGTGTGGATCCCGACAACGTTCATTTGATTGCCCGTGCGGCGGAAGTTTTGGTATTGCGTGAAAATGGACAGGCTACGGTGCCTTCAAGCTTGGAATCGGAAATCCATTGCAATCCATTTTTGCGCTGTGACATTCCAGCCTTTAAAGTACACCTCGGCATGGCAGATGCGAACGCCGAAGACGTGTTCGCCGAAATCCGCAAACAAAAGGACAACTTCTAATGAAGCTCTATACATCGCTGACATCTCCCTTCGGTCGGAAATGCCGCATGGTGGCGCAAGTTGCAGGACTGACAGACCAAGTTGAAGTGAGCCAAGTAGATTATCACGCCGCAGAATATGCCAAGGTCAATCCGCTGAATAAAGTCCCGGCATTGGAACGCGACGACGGCACGGTGTTGATTGATTCCCCGGTGATTTGTGCCTATTTGGCGAGCTTGGTTGAAGGTGACAATATCTACCCACCCGAAGGCGAAGCCCGCTGGCAGGCCTTATGTCTGGAAGCCTTAGCCGACGGCATCATGGATGCAGGTGTGTTGATTTTCTTGGAAAAGAAACGCCGTGAAGAACATCAATCCCATGGCTGGCAAGAATTGCAGGCGGGTAAAATTCAATCCGGCCTGGATGCCTTGGAAGCGGTTGCGCCAGAATTTGGTGATAGTACTGCCATTGGCGTATTGTCGACCGCAGCCTGTATCAGTTGGTTGGAGTTTCGCTCGGTCGTTGATGGCATTCGCACGGGCCGTCCTAACTTGTCGTCATGGTTGGATGATATTTCCACCAAAGATTTCATGATTTCCACCGCACCCCCAGCGGATGCTTAGCTTATGGATAATTTTCACGGTTTATCCGCCCAACACGTGATTGAAACTCTGGGTATGGAGCCTCATCCCGAAGGGGGCTATTTCAAGGAAATCCATCGCAACACGGCACCGGATGGCGGGCGCGGTGCAGTGACGTCGATCTATTTTCTACTGAAAGCAGGGGAAAGCTCACACTGGCACCGGGTTACGGATGCGGAAGAAATCTGGTGTTGGCATGCGGGTGGGCCGTTGGAGCTTTTGGTCCAAGCCGAAGGTGGTCCCCGTGAAACACATATCTTGGGTATGGATTTGGCGGCAGGCCAACGCCCTCAAGCGGTGGTGCCCACCAATGCCTGGCAGGCGGCCAAACCCTTAAGTGATTGGACTTTGGTGGGTTGCCAAGTTGCCCCGGCGTTTGAATTTTCCAGCTTTGTATTGGCAGAACCTGGGTTCGAACCTGAATGAACTTAGTTTGAGTTGAGTGCATTGAGTAGCGGGCCGAGATGTTTCTCATACGCTTTCCATGCTTTGACGGAACTGTTGTAGATTGGCTGGCGAACTTGGGCGACACTGGCTGTTTGCACCACGCGTTTGGTGGTACTGAAATTCAGACAGGCATCATTCCAACTGAGGCCGCAGTATTCCAGTAATGTACGCACTTCCACTTCGGTATCGGCAATCAGGGCTTCATAGTCGATGGCGTAGCCATAGTCTGGGCAAACGGTGTCCCAGTGTGCCATCAAATCTGAATAGAGATTGTGCTGATGACCGATATCGGCCAAGTCATAGGCGTAGGTGTGTCCCCCGCCAGTGAACAGGGTTCTGAATATGGACAGGCTGGTGTCGACAGGATCGCGGCGGCAGTGGATTATTTTTGCGTTGGGCAAGATCGTTTTGATCAAGCCGACATTAAAATAGTTTTCCGGCATTTTGTCGGTGATGAACCGGGCATTGGTATCCATCTTACGCAATTCCGACAGATAAGACGTCGCAATGGATTTGAGATCGCCATCCGTGATGTTTTTAAGTCCGGTTGGTACGTCTTGTTGCGCTGTCTGGGTCGTGTGATTCGATACCAGTTGTGCCAAGGTATTCAATTCCCCAGCGCCAAAGACATCCGGGTGGGATGCCAATATTTGTTCTACCAGGGATGTTCCCGACCGCGGCATGCCAAGGATAAAGATTGGGGTGTTGTCATCAAGGGATGCATCCGTGTGGCGTTCAAAGAACGCTGGATCAAAAACCGACTTTATGGCTTCAAAAAATGCTTTGCTGTCGTCCGGTGAATGACCGCAACGGGCGCGTTTGAGGGCGTTGCCTTGGGCAAAGTATGTGAAGGCGGTGTCGGCATCTTTGAGGTCGTCATAGGCTTTGCCCAATCCAAAGGCGAAGTGCATTTTTTGTTCATCGGACAGCCCGGGTTTAACAATTTCATCCGCCATGGCTTTGATATCATTATCAACTTCGGTGTGCTTGATCAAAGCGGAAAGGTGGCGGTGCGCGGTGCCAAAGTGCGGTGCGACGGCAATGGCATGGCGATAGCTGGCCTTGGCCTCATCCAGGGCGCCCTGGGCCTGTAAAATGGTGCCGAGAACGTTGTGGCCTTCGGCCATATTGGGATCAAGTTCAACGGCTCTGCGGCCATGCAAAATGGCGGCGTCCAGTTGGCCCAAACTGGTCAAGGTCAGTGCCATGTTTTTGTGGGCCACGCCATAGTTGGGATTAAGCTGCAATGCAGAACGCAACGCCGTGCGTGCTTCCATGAACTGTTCAAGTTCTTGCAGCACGTGCCCTAGGTTGTTGTGGGCTTCTGCATAATTGGGGTTGAGCTTCAGGGCGTGGTGATAGGCCGTAATCGCCTCAACAGGGCGGCCTAGGTTATGGAGCACATTGCCGAGATTGTTGTGAGCTTCCGCAAAATTGGGATTGAGCCCTACGGCTGTTTTGAGTGTGGTTAAGGCATCATCATTGCGCCCGCAACTGGTCAAGGTGGTGCCCAGGTTAAAATGAGCATTGGCATCGTCAGGCAGCAATGTGATTGCTGTTTGATAGCTGCGGATGGCGTCATCAATACGGTTCAGCGCTTTCAGGGCATTGCCGCGACTGATATGGGCATGGGCGAAATCTGGCTGGGCCTGAATTGCGTGGGCGGTGAAATCCAGTGCGGCTTCCAAGTTGCCGGTTTGTGTTTCCAGAGCGCCCATGAGGTTGAGCACCACCGCATTGTTTGGGTGAGATTTTAAAATGGCTTGATAGTGTTGCCTGGCTGCGTCCAGTTGCCCGCCTTGGTGTAGGGCAATGCCAGCCTCAATGTCGGCCTGCAATTGTGGTGAAGCCTGTCCGGTTAGAGCCCTTGGTTTCGCAGCCGTTTTGGCTTTCTTTTGCTGTCGGCGGCGCTCGGCTCTGTTCATAAGGATGGGTCCTGTTTCGGGCGAATCTGTGAATGAATGACAGTATTGCATGTGCAGGCTCGGCCCCAAAGCAACCCAACCCATTTGGCTCAGATATGGAAACAATCATTTTCAATTTTGAGGGATTATCGCATTATGGGAAATGATCTAATATTTTCCTTAGCAACACTCGTTAAGGAGCCCACCCATGAATATTGTCGCCTTTGCCGCTACGTCGTCGTCTAAATCCATCAACAAACAACTCGTCACCTATGCCACCAGTTTGATCGAAGATGCTTCGGTTGAAGTCATTGATATCAATGATTACGAATTGCCCCTGTTCAGCGAAGACCGTGAAGCAGAACTGGGCCAGCCGGATTTGGCCCATGCATTTTTGGATAAGCTTAGCAGTGCCGATGCTTTGGTGATTTCATTTGCGGAACACAACGGCTCTTATTCTGCCGCGTTCAAAAGCCTGTTTGATTGGGCATCGCGCATCACCCGCGATATTTATGCTCACAAGCCCCTGGTGTTGTTGTCGACCTCCCCGGGACCGGGTGGTGCAAAAAGTGTGTTGGCAACGGCGGAAACATCGGCAGGATTTTTTGCGGGTGATGTGAAGGCCACGCTATCGATCCCCAGCTTTTACGATAACTTTGATGTCGAGGCCCAAGAACTCTCCAACACAGAGCTGAAAGCGCAATTGGTTGAAGTGCTGAATACGCTCAAAGACCAAAACGAAAAGGCGGCTTGAGCTTTTTGTTTTTTTACCAGCAAGAAAAGCTGAACCAGTTTGTCCCAAATATGCCCCCGCAGACGGATTAGTCTGCGGGGGCAACTTTTGGTATTTGGTGTCGTCATTTTTGCTCCCAGAAAGTGAAAGTGTTAAGGTCCTCCGCGGGACAGCCGGGATTCGCCAGAAAAGACATTTGATAGCGTCAAAGCCTTTATTATGGGTGCTTTCTCTCGTGACTGTTAATGAAATGATCGGCCCACTAGACGTTAACGAGGGAGATTTCTTTCGATGCTATTTGACGACCTTTTTACGGTCCTGACGGAGATTGCGCGCCACAGCGATGATAAAGCCCATCCCCCGACAATGGTCTCTAAGGCCGCTGGGCAGACCATCATTCTGGCTGGTGAAGAAGGTGAGAACATGTTCGTCATTCAAGCCGGTGATGCAGAGATTTTAAGTGATGGCGTGGTTTTTGATGTGGTTGGTCCAGGCGGTATCATTGGTGAGATGGCATTGGTCGATGGCAGCTTTCGCAGTGCCACGGTACGTGCCCGCAGTGCGTTGCGGTTGATGCCCATTTCAAAGCCTGATTTTGAAGCCCTGACCCGCCATCATCCAGAGTTTGGCCTGTACGTCATGAAGATCATGTCATTGAGGTTGCGCTTAATGAATGCGCGCCTTGGCAATGCCATTGAAGATATTTCGTATCGTGAAAAAATTGAGCACGAACTCCGCGCCATGGCGACCCGTGATCCATTGACGGGTATTTCAAACCGCCGACATATTTCTGAGGCAGCAACACGCGAGATTGAGCAGGCTCAACGTCACGGACGAAAACTTTCAGTTGCCATGATTGATATAGATCACTTTAAGGCCATCAACGATACGTTTGGCCATGCTTGCGGGGACAATGTACTTCGTTTGGTCGTTGAGGTGATGGCAGATGAGCTCCGTTCTGCGGATACACTTGGACGGATGGGTGGGGAAGAGTTTGCCGCCATACTTCCTGAAACTGGGCTGGATACGGGCTCAACAATTGCCGAACGCATTCGGGCACGGATCGCAGAGCATGTGTTTATCTGGGATGGTAAGGAATTTGGGATCACAGCCAGTATCGGTATTGCTGCCTGGAATACGGGGGAAGTGACGATTGATCCGACTCTCGTGCGTGCTGATAAGGCCCTTTACACCGCCAAGGATCAGGGCCGTAACTGCGTGGTCAGACAACAAAATTGAAGCCTACCGTCGTTCACGTGGAATTATCGGCGATGTTAAATCGGACAAAGAAAAGCCGCCTGAGGGGAACCTCAGGCGGCTTTTGATGGGTAGGGGTTTAACTTAGCTGGTGAAGTACTGACCACCGTTCACCGTGATGGTGGAACCGGTGATGAAGCCAGCTTCTTCGGAAGCCAAGAAGGTTACGCAGCGTGCGATTTCCGCAGGCTCGCCCAAGCGACCAACCGGGATGTGTGGCAGGATTTGCGTTGCCAGCACTTCTTCGGGGATGGCTTTGACCATTTCCGTTGCGATGTAGCCAGGGGCCACAGCGTTCACGGTGATGCCTTTGCGGGCACCTTCTTGCGCTAGGGCTTTGGTGAAACCAATCAGACCAGCTTTGGCAGCAGAGTAGTTGCTTTGACCCATTTGACCTTTTTGGCCGTTGATGGAGCTGATGTTGATGATGCGGCCAAAGCCACGATCACGCATGCTGTCGATGACGTTTTTGCAGGTGTTGTACAAGCTGTCCATGTTGGTGGACATCACGTCACGCCATTGATCGATGGTCATTTTGTGCAACATGGCGTCACGGGTGATGCCTGCGTTGTTGACCAAAACGTCGATGGGGCCGATTTCGCCTTCGATTTCCAAGATTGCTGTGTGGCAGCTGTCAAAGTCTGCAACGTCAAACTTGTGAACGCGGATACCGGTCAGTTCTTTGAACGTTGCGGCGGCTTCGTCGTTGCCGGCATAGGATGCGCAAACTTCAAAGCCTGCTTCTTTCAATGCGATGGAAATTGCCGCGCCAATGCCGCGGGTGCCACCGGTGACAAGTGCTGTACGTGCCATATTAAAATACTCCTGGGGAAGTCCCTGAATGTGTGTTTGTTAAGTTTTATTCTTGTTTAGTCGCGCTCAACGCACATGGCAATGCCCATGCCGCCGCCGATGCACAGCGTGGCCAGACCTTTTTTCGCATCACGGCGTTTCATTTCGTGCAACAAAGTGACCAATACGCGTGCGCCGCTGGCGCCGATGGGGTGACCCAGTGCAATGGCACCGCCATTAACGTTCACTTTGTCGGTGTCCCAACCCAAGTCTTGGTTTACGGCGCAAGCTTGTGCGGCAAACGCTTCGTTGGCTTCGATCAGGTCCAGGTCATCTGTGGTCCAACCCGCTTTTGCCAAAGCAGCTTTGGATGCCGGGATCGGGCCGGTGCCCATGACTTCAGGATCAACACCCGTGGTCGCCCAAGATTTGATGCGTGCCATCGGCTCAATACCACGCTTGGATGCTTCGTCAGCGGTCATCAAAACCAGTGCTGCTGCACCATCGTTGATGCCGGATGCATTGCCTGCGGTGACGGTGCCGTCTTTCGAAAATGCCGGGCGCAGTTTCGCCATGCCTTCGACCGTTGCGCCGTGGCGGGGGTATTCGTCGTCTTCCATCACGGTTTCGCCCTTGCGGGTTTTGATGGTGACGGGAACGATTTCGTCTTTGAACTTGCCAGCTTTTTGTGCGGCTTCGGCTTTGTTTTGAGAAGCAGCGGCAAATTCGTCTTGGGTTTCGCGGCTCAGTTGAAATTTGGTTGCAACGTTTTCGGCGGTGGTCCCCATGTGATAGCCGTTAAAGGCATCCCACAGACCGTCTTTGATCATGGTGTCGACCAATTCGGTCGGACCCATTTTTGTGCCGGAGCGCAAATACGTTGCGTGGTTGGACAGGCTCATGCTTTCCATGCCGCCTGCAACAACGATGTTGGCATCGCCGCATTGGATGGCTTGGCTGCCCAACGCCACGGTACGCAGGCCGGAACCGCACACTTGGTTGATGGTGTAAGCGGTGCTTTCCACCGGGATGCCTGCGTTAACAGCAGCTTGGCGCGCGGTGTTTTGACCTGCACCCGCGGTGAGAACGTGGCCCATGATGACTTCGTTTACGTCGTCTGGGGAAACGCCTACGCGGCTCAGTGCTTCGACGATGGCGATACGGCCCAGCTCGGTAGCCGGGGTGGTGCCCAATGTGCCGGAAAATGCCCCGATGGGGGTGCGAACGGCGCTGGCGATGACGATGTCAGACATATATTTAACTCCCAATGGTGGGCTGGGTTTGTACCCTTCTGGCCCGGAACTGAATCCCTGTGAACGCGCAGCTTAGAGTGATTATTACCCAGGGTGCAATAAAAATGTTGCACTGCACAAAATAAATGTTGGCATACGCAACATTTTTTCGTTGCATTGCAGCAAGCTGAGGCACAAAGTGGAGATAGTATTAGTAAACACTGAACAACATGAATAGAGGTGGTTATGGCCGAGCCCAACCGCAACGACGAACCAATCGTCATCAAGAAATACGCCAACAGACGTTTGTATAACACTGCAACCAGCAGCTACGTTACTCTTGATCATCTAGCGCAAATGGTGCGCGACAGCGTTGATTTTGTGGTCCACGACGCTAAATCCGGTGAAGACATCACCCGCCAAGTGTTGACTCACATCATCGTTGAAGAAGAATCCAAAGGCACCAACCTGTTGCCGCTAAGCTTCTTGCGCCAACTGATTTCGCTTTATGGCGACAGTTTACAAACCATGGTGCCAAGTTATTTGGAACAGACCATGAAGGCCTTTTCCGGCAATCAGGACCATATTCGTGAGGTCATGGATCAGGCTTTTGTGGGCAACAATGCTATGAAGCCATTTGAAGACATGGCGCGTCAAAACATGGCCATGTTTGAAAACGCCATGAAAATGTTCAACCCCATGAATGCCCAAGGCGAAGCTTCCAACGAAGCCACCCCGCAAGCCCCGGCAGCCGAAGAAGACAACGACGACCTTCGTGCCCAGCTGGAACAAATGCAAAAGCAACTCAATGAGTTAAGCAAACGCGGCTAACGCTGGGTTTGAGCTTAGATAACGAAGAAGCCCGCCTTGGCTAGAGGCGGGCTTTTTTTGTTTTTATTCTGCGTGACTTAACACGATAGCAATATTCATTATAAGAATTCCATTGGCATAAAAACCCCAGAATTCTGCCCTTTAAGTGATGATGTTAACCAAAAATTAACCATACATTCCTATGGTTAATAGTAGACATATCACCGTTCAGAAGAGCGCTGTGCATGTCGCAAATCGGGAAATACTTTCCATTGTAGCTAACCCAGAAAGGGGGATCTGTGATGACATTCAAAAACTACAATATCAAAAAAGTTAATGTCCTTATTGTTGATGACGACGTTCATTCACGCCAAATCGTCAAAGGTATTTTGCGTCCGCTTGGTGTACGCAATATTCAAGAAGTTGATAACGGTGCCGATGCGCTTCGAGTGCTGAAACACTTTGCGGCCGACATCGTTTTTTGCGATTGGAATATGACGCCTGTCGATGGTTTGGAGTTCACCAGACTGGTGCGCACGTCCACCGACAGCCCGAATCCGTTTGTACCGATCATCATGTTGACCGCACACAATGAGTTTAGCTATGTGACGACGGCGCGCGATGCTGGCATCAATGAATACCTGATTAAACCTGTGACACCGAAGTCGCTCTATGCGCGGATTTGTGCGGTGATTGATAACCCGCGGCCTTATATTCGCAGTTTTGGCAAGGACCACTACTTTGGTCCCACCCGGCGTCGTCATGACGTGCCGACAGATGCAGAAATGGACCGACGCAAGGCTGAACCAGTCCACGTTGCCATACAATCGATGGCCTATGCCTAACAAAAAAAACCCGCCTCTTACCGAGGCAGGCTTTTGGTGTTTGCATATGCGCTGATCTTAACGCGTCAGCGGCTTGTATTGAATGCGGTGTGGCTCAACGGCCTCATCGCCCAAGCGTTTTTTCTTGTCTTCTTCATAGTCGGCGAAGTTGCCTTCGAACCAGACCACTTCGGAATTGCCTTCAAAGGCCAAGATGTGCGTGGCAATGCGATCCAAGAACCAGCGATCGTGCGAGATCACCACGGCGCAGCCGGCAAAGTCGAGTAGCGCATCTTCAAGACCGCGAAGTGTATCCACGTCCAAATCGTTGGTTGGTTCATCCAGCAGGATTAAGTTGGCGCCGGTTTGTAGCATTTTGGCAAGATGTACGCGGTTGCGTTCACCACCGGATAGCTGACCGACTTTCTTTTGCTGATCGCCGCCTTTGAAGTTGAACCACGACACGTATGCGCGAGATTGGACTTCTTTTTGACCCAATTGGATGATGTCCAAACCGTCGGAGATTTCCTGCCAGACGCTGTTGTTGTCATCTAAGCTGTCGCGGGATTGATCGACGTAGCCAAGCTTGACTGTGTCGCCAATGCGAAGAGAACCACTATCGGGTTGTTCTTCGCCCGTAAACATGCGGAACAAAGTGGTCTTACCTGCACCGTTGGCACCGACAATACCGACGATACCACCCGGCGGAAGTTTGAAGTTGAGATCATCAATCAGCAGTTTGTCGCCAAAGGCTTTTTGCAGGTGTTCGGCTTCAATCACCAAATCACCCAGGCGCGGGCCTGCGGGGATTGAGATTTGGGCTGAACCGATACGCTTGTCCTTATCCTTGGCCAGCAGTTCATCATAGGCCGAGATACGCGCTTTGGATTTGGATTGGCGTGCTTTGGGTCCTTGGCGGATCCATTCCAATTCGTGTTTGAGGGTGCGTTGGCGTGCGGTTTCTTCTTTTTCTTCGTGTGCCAGGCGTTTTTCTTGTTGTTCCAACCAGCTGGAATAGTTGCCTTCGTAAGGCAGGCCGCGGCCGCGATCCAATTCCAAAATCCAACCCGTGACGTTATCCAAGAAGTAACGATCGTGGGTCACGATCATCAC
>JAPHSY010000050.1 GCA_026196495.1 Magnetovibrio sp. | reverse complement strand
CGAGATTTCCATCGGGGGCTTGTTGGTGGTGACAGGCATCGCAATCTTCACCGGGTCATTGGCGGAAGTCTCAATTTGGATCTTGGAAACATTCCCGAGTATTGCTGAAATTGGTTAAAGGTCAGCTCGGCTTCGGCGTGCTATCTGTGAGCACCACGGACTTGCGGATGAGGTCCGCCAGAGATGTTGCTTGGATTTTTTCCATGACTTTGGAGCGGTGAGCCTCGACGGTTTTTTCGCTGATATCGAGGGCGTATGCAATCTGCTTGTTGGTGTTGCCAATAACGATCATATCCATCACTTGGCGCTCACGCGCCGTCAGGGTTTCATATAGGTCTTGAACTTCTTGGTGTTCTAGCTTTTTGCTGCGGCGACGATTACATTCTTGCAAAGCTTTTTGAATAAGGTCGAGCATAACTTGGTCGTTGTACGGTTTTTCAATAAAATCAAACGCCCCTTGTTTCATGGCATTCACCGCCATTTTCACGTCGCCATGCCCCGTTACAATAATAACAGGAAGGCATTGGTTGTCCTGGGCAAGGTGTTGTTGTAGTTCAAGGCCGCTCATACCTGGCATGCGGACATCAACCAGTAAACAACCGGGTTTTTTACGGTCATAATCGTCCATAAAATCCTGAGCTGTTTCGAAGCTTTCAACTTTGAGCCCAACTGACGATATCAACCAGCCCAATGAGTCGCGCACGGCTTGATCATCATCGACGATATAAATTGTAGTGTTCTCATGAAGCATGGGTGTATCTATCGACATAATTATCTCATTGCTCCATTTTAATCGGCAGGGAAAAATTAAATCTCGTACCTTTGGTACAGTCAACATCAACCCATAATCGCCCTCCGCTGGCTTCGATAATAGACCTGCTGATGGACAACCCCATACCCATGCCGTTGGATTTTTGGGAATAGAAAGGCTCAAACACTTTTTCGGCAAACTCTGGGGGAAGGCCCGGACCATTATCCCAAATGCTGCAAATGACTTCCTGGTCAGAAATATTCCAGCTCTTCACGCTAATTTTTCGTGACTTTTTCGGCACATGACTTAAAGCGTCCATGGCATTGTTAAGGATGTTGAGCAATACTTGCTCGATTTGGACTTTGTCTGCCAAAATTGTGACGGCATCCGGATCGCACTTAGTTTTAATGACGACCCCCTGTCGCTTTGCCTCAAAGGATATGAGCAGCAATGTGTCTTCTACGACTTGGTTGAGTGTCAGTGGTTGCAGTGAAACTTCACCTTTGCGTATGAACGAGCGAATGCGCCTCATGACATCTCCCGCTCTTTCTGCTTCACGTGCGATTTTGTCGAAAATTTCACCTGTATCATTACGGTCCAAAGAATTCGACTGCATGCGCCGGATGCTACCTTTTGCATAATTTGAGATGGCAGAAAGAGGCTGATTGATTTCATGAGCCAGATTTGCCGTCAACTCGCCCATTGTATTGACACGGGAAACATGGGCGAGCTCGTCTTGGCGTACTCGGGCAATTTCTTCTGCACGGTTGCGCCATATCACACCCGCCAACGTATCTGCTACAGTTTCGACTAAGCGTTTTTCGTGCTTGGATGGATGGTGGTCGTGCGGGATGTAGAGGTTCAAAACACCCAGTATCTGCTCACCATGACTGATAGGCGTACACATGTGGCCATGTTCTGATATGCCCTCATATGTGACTTCATGCTCATGGTCCAGACAGGTTTTGATGACAGTTTTGCCTTGTTGAGCAGCACGCCCACACAGGCATTGCCCAACTTCCAATTGAGCGCACTTGGTCTGGAGTTGCGGGGCAAGGTTGCGGTGCGCGACCAGTGTTAGCTTTTCTGGTGTGTCCTCATCGATTAAAAAAATTGCCCCCATGCCCAAAAGTTCTAAATTTTGGCGTTTCAATATCAGCCGCAATGCCTCGTCCAAAAAGTCCTCAAGTAGAACCGGAGTGAGAGAGGCATTGAGTATTGCAGCCACAATTTCGTGGTCAGCCGCCAGCATAGTTTTTTCTGCCTCTACCTTTTTGCGTTCCGTGAGGTCGGAAATAATGCTGACAAAGTGTCGTTCGTTATCCATTCTCATTTCGCTCACAGCAAGTGATAGCGGAAATGATTCGCCATTTTTTCGCAGTCCTTCGACTTCGTGATCTAGACCGAGGATGTATGCTTTACCTTTGTCTTGGAACTGTTGAATGTAGTCGGCATAGTCGTCCCGAATGACGGGGATCAGCATAGAGATCTTGTGCCCAACCAGCTCATCCGTAGTGTAGTGAAATATACGTTCCGCAGCCGGGTTGGCGGTTTCAATAAAGCCTAAGTCATCGATGGTAATAATCCCTTCGACAGCCGTTTCAACAATGGCACGTGATCGTACTTCACTTTCCCAAAGCTCATTCGTGCGCGTTTCGACACGGACCTCTAAGGTGCGGTTCAGATCGCGCACCATGTTTTCGGCCTGGGTGCGTTCATCGATTTCACTGAGTAAACGATTGCGGTTAGCGGATTCACGCCGAGTGACCGCCAAACCAATGGTGAGGCTGACCACGAACATCGCACCACCCAATATCAACATATCGCGCCGAATTGCCGCAAGATAGATTTCCTGTGCGGCTTGTTTTTGCTGTGCATTAGCGTCCAGGTGTTCGACAAAATTATCCAGAGTTTTAAGGAGCTCCGCCTGGGCGAGGCGCGATGCGGTGATCGCTTCTTCCATTTTCGGTCCGCGTACACCTTCTACGGCTAAGTTCATGGCACGCTCGGTATACGGCTGAGCGTGGCGAATTTGCTCCGTCATGTGTTTGAGATATTCAAGTTCGCGCGCGTCAGTGCCTAATTGCTCCAGACGTGCACGTGCATCGACGAAATCGTTGGCGGCCTCCCACGAGGCTTGGCGTTGCTCATCGCGATCGAAAAAATCGTCGAGTATGGTCACATATGCCAAACTGAAGCTGCGTTTGCGAATGGCATCACGCATTTCGAATGCGGTGCGAACTTTCTCTTCCAGTTCCAAATCGATTTGGCGGGCAGCTCGGCTGACTTCCCAGTGGTTGAAGCTTTGATAAAGCAATGCGGCCATGCAGGTCATCACGACGCCATATGCCGCGTACAGAAATAAGTCAGTTTGACGGCTGCTTGCCATTTAAGTCCTCAAATAGATTGCGAACAATCATTGCTGTAATCGCTTGGAGATATAGGAAATCCATCATTTTTCAATGATACAACAGAGCGCAATAATTATTAACGCAAAGACACAATACGCCGAAATCAGAACAAACCACTATCGATGTTAGGGATATCCCGAATTTTTTTGCCACACATACAGGTGTATCCTTCTAGTCCTTAGATTATCGGCAAAAGAACGACACAACCTTTTTTTGTCTTGAATATGATGGGAGGGATAATGAAAAACTCGAAACTCGTGACCTCTGTATTGAGTTTGGCAGTGGCTGGCGCTTTCGCCACTCACGTCCAGGCCGCAGAACTGGTCAAATTCAAGATCGTTGACGAAACCATTCCGGTTTCCCTAACGGGCAAGTCCGGTGACCCGGTTATGGGCAAGAAGATTGTGATTGCTCGTAAAAAAGGCAATTGCTTGGCTTGCCATGTGATGCCGATCCCCGAGGAGCAATTTCACGGTTTAACCGGTCCCGACCTTCACGGCATTGGTGATCGTTTGGACGAAGCTGAACTGCGTATGCGTCTTGTGGATCCAAAAGTGGTAGACTTCGATACCATGATGCCAAGCTTCTATCGCACGGGGCAACACCGTGTGTTGAAGAAATTCGAAGGCAAAACAATTT
>JAPHSY010000085.1 GCA_026196495.1 Magnetovibrio sp. | reverse complement strand
GAATTCGCGCTCCAAAGTTAAGCGCCCGTAGCTCAGCTGGATAGAGTACCTGGCTACGAACCAGGTGGTCGGAGGTTCGAATCCTTCCGGGCGCGCCATTTTAGTAAGAAAAACAGCCGCTTATGCTTTATGCGTAAGCGGCTTTTTCTTTCTCTGTCCCATAGATTGCCGTTTGTCCCATAGATCTCGCGTGATGTTACTCACTGCGTGGCCTTATCAAGGGCCGGATCCGTGTTGGTTTTCGTCTATAGACTTGTGCTGTGATGCGGGTATCTGAGTGAGCCAGACGCTCAGATGCCTCTTGCAGGGTGTCGCTGTCGCTGGCCACCTTGGCGCGTAGATCTCGCTCTTGGAACCGGTCTGCAACCGATGTTTCCTCGATCACCCTATCCATGAGCCGCTGCCAGAGGCTATCAAAGGCGTTGGCGCTTCCGTCGGCCTTGATGAAGGGCTTGCCCTGGCTTGTCACAAATAAAGCCGTCTGGCCGATACGGCGGGGTGGTAGGCGCTTTATCTCCTCGATCACGCCTTCAAGCTCTCCCTCTTCATCCCATTCTATGATGAGCCTCTTCCCGGTGGTTTTTGCTGTCTTGTTCGGCTGTACGTGTATCCCGTCTGGCTTGATCTGGTCCAGAGTCAGCCTGAGGATATCTCCTCGCCTGAGGCCGGTCATCAGTTTCAGGCGCACGTAGAGTTTCCCAAGGAACACGTTCCGGGCGCTTCTTTTGCTCGATGGAGTAGGGATGTTCAGTAGCTCGGCAATTTCCCAGTCTTCAACCAACCGGCCCCTGGGGGGTGTTTTGTGTTTCTTGACCTGCCCAAGGAGTGGGTTTCTGTCGATAGCGCCCCATTCAACCGCCATGGTCAGTAGGTGAGACAGCACTTCAAGGTCATGATTGACGCTGGTCTTGCCGAATTTTTTGACAGCGGCGTGCTTGTACTGGTTGTAATGGCGCGGGAGCAGGGCGCTTGGTGACATAGGTCCAAATATTGGGCGTAGTCTGCCTATGCTGACCCGGTTCCCGCTCTGTGTCTTCGGTGCCTTCTCAGGGATCACCTCTAGCAAGTACCGGTCCATCACTTTTCCCATGGTGCTCAGATCGCTGTCCTCTGCGTTGAGGCGTTCTGACCAGGTCTTGTATGCCTCGACTTCTGTCTTTCCCAGTCGAAACTCCTTTTTCCCATCCCAGAGGTGCTCCTGGCCGGCCGGGACTCGGTAATAGAATGCACCGTGGCGTATCCGCCAGCGCTTGGGGAAGGGTTTGTTGACGGGTAGCTTGGCTTTTGGGCTCATTATTGGGCTGTGCGCAGGTGGTGATAGACTGGTGTGGCGCAGGTATTGTTTATGGTCTCCAGGGGACTCATGACGGCCTTTCCTGAATTTTCCAGCACATGAGTATAGATCATGGTGGTATTCAGGTCTTTGTGACCAAGCAGCTCCTGCACCCGTCTGTTATATTCTCGTCATAACTTGAATTGTGCATCTGGGACATAAATCCTTCAGCTTCTCCCCAATCATCTTCCTCGACCATCCGAAATTCTTAGCCGCTTTCAGGGCAGAACTGATAGATTCCTGTTCTCCTACCGAACCAGTGAAATGGTTGCCGCAGTGGTCACACACCACGCTATGTACGATTGTTATGCTCATAGAATATAACGAGTCCTTGCAGCCGATTCGCTGCGCTCACGCCTGAAGATTAATCGTTAGCCAAATAAATCAGGCTGCATAAAAGTGGGGCACCCTGCTGGGATCTCGCTGCTGATCCACCGATCACCGTCTGTCACCAGCGGTACATCCAAGTGCAGATGTTTGCACCGGGAGTGTGGGTACGGCTTGCCCATGCAGCCGTGAGGCGCTGAGTACCAATTGTGTTTGCAGCCGGCGCACTTCAAATTGCAGTGTTTTGGTGCAGATTGGCTAACAAGCGCCTGCACTCCGACGCTGCGCGTCGGCGCTCGGCTCGGCTCAGTGGGTATTTGTAGTGCTGTGGTCATCATCAATCTCCGTGTTCGCAGCGCGGGTGAGGCTGGTCGTTATGTACCTATTGCTTTCCTGACCTGTTCCCATGCTATCGGCTGGGTATCGGCGTACCATTCATCTTTCCCGTGCCTGTCTTTGTGCGCCTTAACGTACACAAGAAAGGAGAGCGCCCTAAGTGCAGCTATTATTTGCTCGATGGCCATCGGCTTGCCGTCTTTTAATATCGCCGAACCATCACCACAGACGCCCTGCGAAAACTCAGGTACATAACCAGCGGGTGAAATGGATGACTCTTCCTCCACCAACCCCATCTTTTTCAACCTTTCCGTAACCGCAGCCTCACCGGCTGCTACTTGCTGTTTTCTAATCTCGTTGATTAAATCCATCACCATTTACCTCGTCGTTAAGTACCTAATCCGGCATCGAGCAGCACATATGCAGCAGCAGCCTGGAGGGGTACTTGTCCATTTCCGAGAGCTTTAATTCGGTTGCCCCTATTGGCCACCCCATTAGCCACTCGACCCACGTCGGGTTCAGTTGCCCATTGACAGCCGTTCTCAAATTCTTGCCGCCTTCCCTGCCTGAGCATCCCGGTCCGCCAGTCCCATCGCTCTTGGTCGGTGTCGGCCATAATGCTGGAGTCCTCACCACAGTTGACAGACTTGGCGAATCCCTCCGGCGCCCCGCCTCCAGTCCTTCCGGGTTGCATTCTCTCGCTCTGGGCGTTGGCCACATCTTCACGTACGTGGCCAGACCGTCCCCGCTGTTCTGGCTGGCTCCCTTGCGGTTGTAATTGCCGCAAACCGTAGGGGTTGGCACCATCACCTGGGCAGAGAGTTTCGGCTCTCCTCGGCTGTTCCACTTCCCCTTTGCTCTGTTCGCTGCATCGTCCGCCACCGGGGTTTGCCAATCTGGCGAGGCACCACCATCGAGCGCGTATGTGCGGGGCACCAACGGCAGAAGCGGGTAAAACACACCATCTTGCGTCGTACCCCAACTCGGCCAGGTCTCCGAGTACAGTTCCGAGTCCCCGAGAAGTGATTGCTGGGCTGTTTTCCAGGAACAGCTCTCCGGGTCGTATCTCGCCAGCGATCCGCTTAACCTCTCCCCACAGTCCGCTTCGCTCCCCTGTAATGCCTGCGCCAGAACCGGCGACTGAAATATCCTGGCAAGGGAATCCCGCATGGATGCTATCCACTCGTCCCTTCCAGTCGGATGCGTCGAACATCCGAACGTCTCCGTGGTACAAGTGCAGACCGGGGAACCAGCCCTCTGCTGCTCGTTCTCGGAGCGCGGCTGCTGCGTAGTCGTCCCACTCAACGGCGAACACTGGCCGGTGTCCCAAAATGAGGTCTGCATAAAGCCCTCCTCCTGCGCCTGCAAATAGATGCCCTGTTCTCATCGTCCATCCAAATCGGTACTTAACCAAACGCTCCACGGGATTCGCAAGCTCACCCGTGAGCTAATCGTTAACTGGCCTCCCACGGCATCGGGTCGCCTCGCATCCCAAGGTGTACGCAGTGCCGTAGGTGGTCCAGCGTTGAAGTGGTGTTGGTGTGCGCCATTTCCTGCACTTTTGCAGTAATGGTCTTTTCATCCAGGTCCGCCCGCACCGCACGTAATTGGTTGATCAGTTTCTGGTATTCAATCATTTGGTGTTTCATGTCGTATCCAATAAGGCCAGTTAACAAGTTGGTCATGTCGCCTTCGGCTGGGACGCTCGCAGGCTCGCGCCCCATACCTTAGCGTCAGCGCTGAGCCGCCGCCAAACTTCAGCCAGCAGGTTTGCGTCTAGTAGCGCACTGTGTGTCTGGCGCTGGCTTCGGTCGATGCCGTAGCGGTCGCACAAATCGTTCAGATGCCATATTTCCCGGCATGGCAACTTCTTGCGGGCGATCTCCCGGGTGCAGATGATGCTGCAGTAGTCGCTGATGCGTCCCCACTGGGGGCCTAGGCGCGTCAGTTCTGCATCCAGAAATCCAACGTCAAACGGGGCGTTGTGGATGATCAGTGTGGTGTCCTCGATCAGCCCAAGAAAGGCCTCTGCGATATCTCCGAACGTTGGCTTGTCTCGCAATTGCTCGATGCTGATACCGTGGACAGCTTGAGCGCCTGGATCGATGTCTCTTTGCGGATTGATCTGCATGGAGAATGCGTTTCCGGTGGTGTTGCCGATAATCTCTACCAGGCCGATCTCGATGATTCGGTGTCCCTGTTCGGGCTTTAGCCCTGTGGTTTCGGTGTCGAGCGCTATCAATCTGTTCACTGCGCGGCCTCCAGGCTGGAGAAGTCTGGTTCATCGGTTGCTTTTGTCTGGTTGGTGATCTCTTCGACCGTGCCGCCCATAGCCCGATTAAAGTGGCTCCGTGCCACCAGCGGGGTACCGTCAGCGCGGATCTTCACCAGCAGGCCATACTGGTCGCGCAGGTGTCGTATCTGCCGCCCGGGCTGCCGATAGCCGGTAACCTCCCGGATCTCACTGGCGGTCAGGTAGATTGGCGGGTGTGTCATTACGCAGCCTCCTGCTCTACCTGGTACCCGCCGAATGCACTGACCAGATCGGCGAGAAGCTCACCGAGTTCATCGGTCATGATCGCCGCATCTGCGGCGAATCGCTCTGCATGGTCATCAGCGTTAATATCGGCGATTTTCTCCGCGATGATGTCGCTGAACCGTATGCTTTTTATGGTCATGTCTGCATCAATGGTTGCACTGATTTTGTTTTGCCAGTTGATGCGCAGGCGCTCTACCTGTTTGTGCGCCTCCAGGTGGCCCGCCACCTCCTGGCTATGCAGGTCGTGGTTTTTGAGCGTTGCCTTTTCGGTGCCGCCTTCTGCAGGCAGGGACAGCACCGCGTCACCCTCGATCTCGATGCCGTAGGGTTCGCTCTGGTGTAGTAGCCAGTGGGTCATGGTTGCACCGGGGGATGCCGAGGTTGTCAGGGGTGTGACAGGCAGTGACCCGAGTGCCTGGCGCAGGGCAGTGCAAAACTTCTCCGCCTCGCCCTTGCTGGCACAGTTGATGATCAGCAGCTGCCGGGCGTAGTCAATGTAGGCGTAGGTGTCACGGCACTGCTGCAGTGCGGTTGGCAGCAGTTCAGCAATCACGTTGTCTTTGATCCCGAGGCGCTCCCGTTTACGGACCACACGCGCCTGCTCTTGTTCTATCTTTCGCACATACTCATCAGTCATGCGGTTGACGATGGCGGCCGGCAGCACCTTGGTGTAGGTGGTGAGTCTCAGCATGTCGATCTCCATCTGTCGATGCACCAAAGGACCGTTGTGTGCGGCCGGTGAATTCCAGCCAGCGGTAGACGACTCGATGGCCTGGCACTCCCGCGCGGGGTGCTCCTGCAGGGCTGACTCGATACTGTAGCGGTCTAGCGGGCGGGTGATCCGGTAAACTCTCGCGTTTTTAAACAACATGGATTGCCTCCTTCAGGCGATCGGCTTCTGTCTTCAGTTGTCGCGCCAAGCGAATATCGTGCAGATAACTGATCATGGCGTTAACATCAATTCGGTCAGTGACCTCCCATACCCCGTTGGTGGTATGAGCCATTTTCAGCTCCTGCGCCGTGGCCTTGATGTTGGCCGCTGCCATTTCCAGTAGTTGGATGGTGTTCGGGGTGATCATCAGGCTGTTTCCAAAAGATCCGCCTGGTTGGTTTCCCGGGAAACGTCATCAACGCCCAAGTGTTGGCGCAGGTCGGCTAGCCGCTCGTGTTCCAGATAGTCCAATACGCCGACAGCCGCGGCTGCTATGAATTCATCAGATCCCGCCTTCAGTTTGTCCAGAGATTGCTGGATGGTCATGGGCTCAGGGTCTTCACAGAATGCGCTTAAGCAGAGGATGGATAGCTGTGTTTCGGGGTTGGCATCACGTACTGCCTGGCGCAGACGCTTACTGCGTTCAATCAGTGCGATACGTTGTGCTTCTACCTCAGGAGGAGCGTGGCTGGCTGCCGTCTTGGGGGGCGCTGGATCCACCTCTCTGCTTTCCGTTCTACCGGTCGGCGTTGATGTGGCTGGGGGCGCTGGCTGCTGTTGTTCCTGCTCCTCGCGGCCGCTCTCATCAGCCTTGTTCTTCGATGTCTCCGCTTTTCGTTCTGCGTCTTTCTCGAAGAAGCACGGAGGGTTGGTGCAAAATTGGTCTTGATACCCGTTGCTCAGTGCGTGGGTATACAGATGCGGGCACTGCGTGCATTCCTCCTGCTGTGCCTGCGGGAGCGCCGAGTAATACTCGTCACTGTTCGGGTCTTCCCATCCTTCGTCCGGGCAAGGGTAGAGGGCGGCATAGTGATCCCTTACGTCAACGTCCATATATTGAATGGTTGGGGCCGCTTCATCCATGTTGTATGCGGCGGTGAGGGTACGGATAAAGGCATCCATTACGGGCTGGTGCTTGATGGCCAGCAGGTATTTTCCATGGCTGGGGGTGAGCCATTCGGCAGCGATGAGTTTCTGTGCCTCTTCAGGAAGTTTGAACAGGCGTCGCAGATTGGCGACTACCGGCCGGCTGAAACCGGCGAATCCGCGCCGACCCAGGGCGTCGGATATATCCTGATCACTCATGCCGTGGTTTTCGCTCAGGTTGCGAATAGTGCAGGCCCAATCCCACTTACTAAGCTGCTCCCCGGTGTTGTCAGCGGCCTGCCGGAAGATCTTGTCTGTCGGAGTTTCCTCCGCCGCCTTGGTGTCCAGCATGCAATCCAAGCGGGTCATCTTGGCAATGTGCGCTGCCCGCCAGCGTCGTTCGCCGTGGGTGATGATCAACGGCTTGTCACCATCAATGTCCACGGTAACCTTGATCGGGGTCTCTTGTCCGTCGTGGCCCAAGGTCAGCGCCAGGGCGGCCAGCTTCTCCTGGTCGAACTGCTGGCGTGGCTGGTGTGGGTCCCGGGTAAACAGTTCCAGCGGCAGCCGGTAGACGGTGCCTGGCTTCATGTCCGGTAGGCGTTCGCGGATCAGATCCAGGGCGTCAAAATCGCCGCCGTTTTTCACGATCTCCCATTCAATGCGAGTAGCGTAGTCGGTCTCTCCGGTGAGGTCGCTCATCGGTAGGCCATTCTTGTTCAGCCATTTGCGGAATGCGGCCGTGGAGATATCACAAGCCGCCGCCTGGCGGGTGATGCTGGATAGATCAACGGCGCGTTGAAGTGCAGTGGTGTTGGCCATGGTTACCATCCCTGATAGTTGTTGATGAGGTCAGACAGCGCCTGTCGGGCGCTCTCGGACAGACAGAGGGCAAGGGCGCCCAGGCCGGCCGTACCGGTCTTGGTCATCATCTTTGCCCCTTCTTCGGGGTTGTAGAAGCTGACCATGGCGGCGATCAGCGCCCCTTGGCTCTTGGGCAGGGTTGGCAGTGCGCGACTGATCTCTTTCACCTTGGGCGCGAAGCCATCCAGACCGTTCATGCTGTTGCGACCAAACAGGCTGGGGTGCCCGGTCAGGTTGATAGCGCGACACCAGGCGTCCATAAATGCCACCTGCTTGTCCTGGAACAGATCGTGTGCGGTATTGGTCATGATCGCCTCCTATGCGGCCGGGTCAGGCTCGAAGGTGCTGGGAAGCGTGGTGTGCATGTACTGCCGTTTGCGGCGCGGCATCTTCACCACGTTGGCATTGCTGATGGCCGCCCGCTGGGCCTTCATCAGCTCAACGCGCTGATCAGTTGTTATGGGCGGATTCAGTACCCGCACCGGCTCGCGGCCGGTGGCCAGGGTGTAACGTGCGCGCCACTGTGCCAGGCGCAGTTCGTTGCGAACGGCTTCTTCGGCGCAGCGTTGAAGTTCTGAGCTGGTGGTTTTCATGATGCCTCCCGGGTTGTTTGTTCTTTGAGTGTGATCAGTTCACAGAAGGTGGCGTGGTGGCCTTGGCGGTCCCAGAGCGGTACCGGGCTTTCCAGAATCCAGCGGCGGATGATCTCCCGGCCAATGTGTTCGGCTAGCTGGCCCGCTTCGCGGTCTTCCATTGGTGCGTGATTCGCCTGAGCGATGTACCAGAGTTTCGCCAGGTATTCGTCCGAGTAACTGGCGAGATTTTCGGTATCAATGTCGAATGTGATGGTGGTTTTCATGTCGCTCTCCGTGTTTCCCGAGAAACGGTGCCCGGTTTAGACGCCGGGCGCGCTAGTCACTGACAGGGTCGTGACGGTGCCAACCAGGGCGGTGTTAGATGCCGCACTTAAATGCGTTACCGGTGGGGTGAAGCGTCCAGCGCTCGCCGTTGATGCTGGCGGTTAGTGCGGACCCCTGCTTCCGGCAGGCCTCAAAGGCGCGCTGCCAGGAAAGGTTTGGATCTGGGTCGTTGTAAGTGCGGATTTGTTTTTGAGTGGAGGAATGCATCGGGTTGTCACCGTTGGTTGTAGTGTGAGTTGGATATACTACAACCGAAAGTTGCGGTTAAGTCAACAACCAATAGTTGTGAAATACGTCGGATAGCTGATAAAGTTCTTTCGATGGCCTAAAATTGAGCGCAATGGGAGATAAGAACCAATAGAGAACTTAAGACGGATATGAGTACAAAATCAAAGATAGAGTGGACCGAGCAGACTTGGAACCCGACCACTGGGTGTGACAAGGTTTCGCCTGGTTGTAAGCACTGCTACGCGGAGGGAATGGCGGTGCGATTGAAGGCGATGCGGGCCGGTGGGTACCAGAATGGGTTCCAGCTAACTCTGCAGCAACACCGGCTGGATCAACCATTGAAACGGAAGAAGCCTACTGTTTACTTCGTGAACTCAATGTCCGATCTGTTCCATGAAGGCATTTCAGACGCCTACCTAGATCAGGTGTTTGATGTTATTTCTCGAACGCCGCATCACACCTACCAGATACTGACCAAAAGGGCGGAACGGCTGCCGGAGTACTTTTCTAGCAGGGCATGCCCGAAAAACGTTTGGTTAGGGGTGACGGTTGAAGATAAGAAATATGGTTTGCCGCGAATAGACTGTTTGCGGCAGGTGGATGCCTATATCCGCTTTGTTTCGGTCGAGCCGCTGTTGGAAGATCTTGGCCCAGTGGATTTTACGGATATCCATTGGGTGATTGTGGGCGGTGAGTCTGGGTCAAGAGCCCGCCCGATGAAGGCGGCGTGGGCGGAGCGTGTTCGCCGCTACGCAAAGGCGGCCGGTGCGGCTTATTTCTTTAAGCAGTGGGGTACCTGGGGCGCTGATGGAGTTAAGCGTGCCAAGCAGCTAAATGGCCGCCAATTGAATGGCAAAATTTATGATGAGTATCCCGACTGCCAATTATCAAGTGAATATACCGAGTAGCCTTTGTTTGGGATATTCGATTACGTCATCCAAATTGATGGTGCTGGACTTTGTTCGGGAGGCGCCAGTTTTGGGATCAGATATGACGATCTGCCGGTGATCTATTAGCTCGGCGAGTATTTCCGCTAATAAGCTGCTGTCGGCTGGTGTGCCGTTGGATTTCTGTTTAAGTATCTCTCGCAAAGTAGTTGGTATCGCGTTGTAAAGGTATTCTGGCAACTGCTCCCTTAGTGTATCTTTGGATAGCTTCTTGGCGTGATTGTCGAATTCGTACTGTAAGTCAAGGGAGCATTGCCCGGTAATGCTTTCGTCAAGCGCGGGGTTGTATCCGAGCATGTTGAATCCCGGTCCGCCTGGATGCGTAAAATGGTTGTGTTTTTCCCAATGGGTTTTCATCATCTCATCACGCGCAATTTCATGCTGTGATAGATGAATGAGCCAGTAAGTTCGATGGGTTTCGGCAGTTTTAATAAAAAACGGGGTATAGAAAGCCGCTCCAGAATTTACCCGGATGCTGTTGGCTAGTTCATTTTGTGCAACGTGTCGCCAGAATGGAGACTCCTTTACCTCTTTTACGTTTATGTTGTAATGGGCGCTGTTAATGCCCAGCTCTTTTAGTGTTTTCTCCATTCTCGCGGCAACCTCTGAATCTCTAGACATATAGTCAATGACCCAGTCGGTGGCAAAGGTAAGTAAAATCTCAGCATCCGGGAGCGTTTTTAGTATTTTCGCCAGGGTTGGCATGAGTATGGCTTTATAGCCATATTGATCCAGCAGGAAAAGGACGCGGTGTTTTCTTCCCTTGGCTGATACGCGCTCAATCAGTTTATCTTTATAAGTTTCAAACTTGCCGGTGATGACGGTGGTGGTTTCATTTCCCTCGCAATCATGGGCAATGCCGTGATTATCAAGTACGGCTTTAAGTACAGAGACATTAATAGGTTTGTTTTCGACAAGGTAAAGATGCAGTTCTAATTCAAAAGGTATGATGCGGCTCTCATTGATTCTAGCAACCTCATCCTTGACTGCGCGATGAATAATAACAGGGGAACCAAAGTGGATTTCATTATTATCTGCACGCCTGTAAATTGCGCCGCCCGCGAACCCATCAACGATATGCAGGCGTAGCTTACGGGTGGCTGGGTTTAATGTGAGCTTTCGGATGTAGCGCCTTAAGTACTCTTCCAATACTCGGTGCTTGGCGAGGCTGTGAGGGTCAATTGGCGGTGGATTGTCTATGGTCGACCATTCATATTCCTTATTCGGCACAGCAGTTTCCTTTGTGTAATTTACATATCCCCGCCTACCCAGACCACTCGACCAATGATATTCAAAAGTTCGAGATCGTGGGCAGGTATTATTTCTTCTTTATATCGGGGGTCTGGGTTGTCGCTGCTGACAACAATTGATCCGTCATAGCGTTTAGACAGCCGCTTTACCTTGACCATGCCGTCGTAGTTGATGGCGTAGACCCGTCCATCACGGATATCGTGATTTTCATCGATCTTGACGACTAGAATGTCGCCGTCGCAGATCCTCGGAGACATGCTCTCCCCGGATGCGTAGACGACTACCAGGTTTTTTTCACTGTAACCTTTTCGATCCAGCCAGCTGCGTTTGAAGGAAAGTGAATCGTCCGTATAGGCGCCTGATTCATCCGAAGCATGATGTCCATGGCCTGCGGATAGGTGGATATCTCTGTAGTGAGGTATCTGGATGTCGTCTTCACCGGGTCCGGCCCGCACTGAAAGGATTTCAGGTCCAGCTGATTTACCACCTAAAAGCCACTCTACAGTGACGTTTAGTTTATTGGCAATGTCAGGGAGGCGCTTAGTGTCCGGAATCGAGTCCCCGGAAAGCCATTTTCTTACCGCCTCCCTGGAAACGCCAAACATCTTGGAGACAGTGGCCAGCCTTTTTCTGTCTTGTGGGATGCCTGCCTCGATAAGCGCGGCGTTGAGTCGGGAAGAAAAAGAGTTTGCAACCATAGGTTGCATGATACATTTCAAAGACGCAATTATCAGTTGTTGACTATCGACAACTAACGGTTGTATTCTTTGCTGCATGAGTGCAATTGATCAAGCAATAGAGTTAGTTGGTGGGCCGGTCAAGTTGAGTGCTGCCTGTGGGGTCACTTATCAGGCCGTTCAGAAGTGGCGGAAGCTTGGAAAGATTCCCGGAGAGCAGGTTATCCCAGTATGTCGAGCCACTAATGGACGGGTTACGCCGCATGATTTACGCCCCGATCTGTATCCAGATCCCGATTGGATGCCATTACTGAATACCCTCGACCAGAAGAACAAGCGAAACCCGGCGACCGCCGCCTGTCGGGAGGCAGGCGGCGAGGTGACCCGGGGCGGTGGTGTGAGCGGCGGAGAGATTGAGGATCAGGCGGCCTAGCATCTGTCTGGTGTATCCATTAACAGATCCCAACAGGGGAGCCCTATGAAAACCGTTGTTGTATACGGCCCGCCAGGCGGCGAAAAAACCACCCATGCCTATGAGCTGATGAAAAAGCATGGCTGCACCATTTTGCATGATGATGAATGGGATGGGGTAACACCCTTGCGGCCTGGAACTCTGGTGTTGATGAATCAGCCGCCGCCGTATCAGTTCCAGGTTGATGAGGTGTGGTGCCTTGAGGCATGTCATAAAGGGTGCGCCTGCTCTAGTGGAAAGGAGAGGGCGAGGCGCACCCGGATTCCATTCACAACCCAGTTCGTCAACCTGGACTGTCTGACGAATCATTTGAACCTCCTGCCCGGGATACGATCCGGTCGTAAATTTCCAGGGCGGCGTGCGTTGTTGCGCCGCTTCCAAATACGGCCTGGGCAGACTTCCAGGCGATATCGAGCGTGTCAGTAACGAACACGGCTGCATCACGGATTTCGCTCGGAATTTGCTTGTTGATTTCAAGGTGTTGATCAAAAGGATTGTCGGCTTTCACGGGAGGCTCCGTTTGTTTTGACTGTTGGATGTTGGAATTCAGAGTCTATCACGCTCGGGGTCTCCCTTTTTATTTGAATCAAGAATACGACTCGGGGAAATAACAACAAATGATCGCCGGGGATCAAAAAACCCCGGTGACGTTTCCCGGGAAACAGGAACAACAATAATGGATAGTCATGTCCGTGAGCCGCGCTCACGTTTAATTGGCCGGTACATCGAGAACTGGCTGAATGGGGTGGTGGATAAGCAGCAGGCGTATGCAGATGACGTGCGCCTTTGCTACTACGCGATGCACCCCGATCCCTGTGACCGCTCTATCCGCTTTCATGACACCGGGGACGCGCTGACCGATATGCGCGAGAACCGGCAGATTGTGATGCGGCGTCTGCGAGGAAAAATCAAGTTTGAATGTGATTTTGAGGAGGCGGCTGTTGATGCTTTGCCGGCGCAGCCTCGTGCCGCGCTGCTCCAGTTGCTGAGCGCTCGTTACGGCCTGTTGGCTGTGCCGGTGCCGCAAAACAGCATGCCAGGTGTCGCGGCCGATATGGCGCGGTTTGCTCAGGAGTTCGGCGAGGCCATCCGTGCCTATGGTGACCTTCTTGAAGGTGATGGCGTGATTGATGAACGGGATGACCCGTCCAAGCTTCGGCAGGCACTCTCGGAGACGGATGATGTTATTGCTGCTGCCACGGTGTTTCGTGAGGCGGTGAAGGATGCGCTGAGAAAGCAGGGGGCGTTGGATGAAGTATAAGAACAGCCGGGGTGGGTGGAAGACGATTGTTCGGGTATTAGCGCGTTCGGTGGTAATCGATACCGCCTATCAACGCCTGGCACTGGCGGTGATCGGTCAGGCGTTGTCTGATTTGACTGATAACGATCGTGACATAAGGGAAAGGACCGGCGCCGGCATTCGCCAAGGGTGCCTGGTGTGGTGGTGTGACCATCTGGGCGTGGAGCATGATTTTCTACTGCGCCTGATCGATGATGCCGGGTTGATGCCGGTTCAGGAGAGGCGGGTGTCTCATGCAGCGTAATCGACCCGAGATAGGCACCCGTTGCACTCACGCCGGCCGACCTGGAGAGGTGTTTGCATCGTATCCGGCACGGGGTGTATTCCAGGTGATCGGCCGCTATCTGGACAAGCCACATGAGCCGGAGCAGTTCGAACTGGGGATCACTCACTTCATTGCGCCCTGGCAGGAGTGCGCCGGGGCGGGGGGCTGCTGATGGCGCTGCCTCAATATCTTTATCGGGATCCGGAAGAGGCGCTTTCCCGCATGGAAGCCGGCCAGGTGTACCGCCGTGAGCGGTGCGCTGGTTGTGCCTGGTTTGATATGACCCGGGATGACCCCTGCAAGAAGCGCATTCAACCTGGCCGACGCTGGTGCAGGGGGTTTGAGGAAAAGTGTTGAGACTAGTAGTCAAGCCTCAGGCTAACCCTTGGGATGTCCTTGCCGGATGGCGCATAAAAGGACTTTATCCGGGCTCTTACCGCCATTCCGGCGTCCATTTTTTTTGCCAGGGATTTTGCTGTACTGGCTTTTATGTAGCCTATCTTTTTGCTGGTTTGCCCCATCAACCCAAAGAATTTTGGAACAGACAAGTGGACGGCGATGGCATTAGGGTCGTGTGGATTGTTCGGTTCTCTGATCAGTTGAACAAACAATCCTTCTTTGCAGTGCTTTCTTATGATTTGCGCCCGGCCTTCAAACCCGGTGCCTGCAACAATGGAATTCCTTCCCATTTGGATCTTCCTCATTGGAGAAACAAAATTGTTAAAGATCATACCTGTCTTGGGGTTTGTTAGCCATGAGCCGTGAGATCACCTTAAATGATATCGCCGATGCCCTGGATCACCTGGACTATGAGTCCCGTGAGGTGTGGGTTCAGATGGGCATGGCCATCAAGACCGAGTTTGGCGAAGAGGGCCGGGGCGTGTGGGATGACTGGTCGCGGCAGTCTAGCGTCTACGATAAGTCTGCGGCCAAGGCGTCGTGGAAATCGTTTCGCAAGGGCGGTATCGGTATCGGCACCTTGATCCAGGCGGCCAAGGCGGCGGGGTGGGAGTACAACCCCGGTGAGCTGGACGCGGAAGAGCGCAAGCGCCGCCGTGAGGTGGCCGACCGCCGCAGGCGTGAGGTGGCGGCGGAAGTTGAGGCGGATGAGCAGGCCCGCGCGGAGTGGCATGCGCGGGTCGCAGCTGCATCACTGGAGATTGATCAGTTGCTGGAGTGGGGTGGCAAGTCGGCCTATCTGGAGCGCAAAAAGGTGCGACCGTTTGGCATCCGGTTCGTACCCAACGGGTTTCTGGTGATTACCCACATCAAGGCGCTGAGGATCGAGCTGATCACGGGCAAGGACGCGGTGACCGCCTTCTTTGGTAAACAGAAACGCGGTGAGATTGACCGTGAGACGGTGTCGTTCCGCTACGTGCGATATGGAACCATTGCGGTCCCTATGCGGGATGCGGCGGGTCAGTTGTGGAACTGGCAATTTGTCACCGAGAAGGGCGATAAGCAGTTTCTCAAGTTTGGCAGGAAGACCGGGCTGTTTCACTTTATCGCGGAGCACGAGGGCTCTTATCAAGAACGTCCGGCGTTAGCCGGACACCTTTTCTCCTCTTCTCCAGCGGCTATTGCGCAGGTGGAGGGGTATTCCACCGGCGCCAGCATTCACCAAGCCACACAGTACCCCGTAGCGGTAGCCTTTGACTCGGGCAATATGCCCCACGTAGCCCGCGCCCTGCGCGCAGCGTTTAAAAGCGCGCCGTTGCTGATGTGCGGTGACAATGACCGGGACACAGACGGCAATCCGGGTCTGACGAAGGCCACGGAGGCCGCTGAGGCGGTCAACGGCATTCCGGTTGTGCCCGACTTTACCCCGTATGAGATCCCCCAGGAGGATGCTGCGTGACGGCTGAGAAGACCAAGAAGAAACGGCCATCTGATTTCAATGATTTGCACTTAGTCGCCGGGCTTGATGTTGTTGCTCAACAGTTAAATTCCGCCCTGAACGGTGCGCAGCGCAGCTTACAGAGGGGTATAGAACAATCTGAACCAGACAGGGAGCCGGGTGATTTGCCTCCGGAACCGCCCGCCGAGGCCTATGAGGCGGATTCAGCGTCAAATGATTGGCATGATCCGCGCAATGAGCGTTGGTATAAGTCGCTGGATGTGACCGACAACGGGCAGATACGACCGCACGTGGCCAACCTGGATAAGATCTTCGCTCATGATCCCCGCTGGAAGGATGTGCTTGCTTATGACGATTTCTCCTACCGCCTGGTGAAGTTGAAGTCGCCACCCATGCCAGCATCGGGTCAGGGTGAGTGGGAGGATGCCGATACCTCGCGGCTGCGGATCTGGTTTCATAGAAACTACCTGATGCCGCCTCCACCAAAGACCGAGTTACAGGATGCGCTGGTTGCCTGCTCGCAGGCCAACCGGTACCACCCGGTCAGAACCTATTTGAGAAAGCTCCGCTGGGACGGGGAGAAGCGGATCGGAAGATGGCTGAAGGAGGCGTTCAATGCCTCTGGTGACCGTCGCTATCTGCGCCTGGTTGGCGGTAAGTTCATGATCATGTGTGTGGCGCGGGTGATGTCGCCTGGCTGCAAGGCCGACAACGTCATGATCCTGGAAGGTGGGCAGGGCTGGGGTAAGTCAACGGCGATCGGGGTGCTGTTTGGTGACTGGTTCAGTGATTCACCGATTCCGATCGGGGACAAGGATGCCTACATGAATTGTCAGGGCGTTTGGGGCTATGAGCTGGCGGAACTGGACTCGTTTAACAAGGCTGAATCCACGGCCGCGAAGGCGTTTTTCTCGCAGCGCCGAGACCGGTTCAGACCGCCGTATGGTACCTCTCCACAGGACTTCCCGAGACAGACCATATTCGTTGGCACAACCAACCAGGAGGAGTATCTCAAGGACTACTCCGGTAATCGGCGCTACTGGCCGGTGAAGTGTAATAGCGTCAACATCGAGTGGCTGAAGGAGAATCGGGATCAGCTATGGGCGGAGGCGTTGGCCATGTACAGCGATGGGGCCGACTGGTGGGTGTCAAAACCGGATCATATCGCTCTGTTCGAAGAGGAGCAGGCAACGCGCCTGCAGCGCGATCCCTGGGAAGACAAGCTACGTGAATGGCTGGAGGGCACTACACAGAGCTTCTTCACCGCCGAGCAGCTGCTATCGGGCGCCATCGAGAAGCCAGTAGGCACCCAGACGCGCGCCGACATGAACCGTATCTCTCCCATCATGAAGGCCATTGGATGGCATAAGAAACGCCGCCTGGTGAACAAGGAGCGCTGCTGGGGCTATGAGCGGCCACTGTCGACCGATGCGCTGGGTCTTCCGGGAGATGATGATGAGTTTTGATCGATATTTTTTTGGAGATGGAGGGTATAATCAATGTCAATTGTTCATGGGGCGCTACCGAAGGATATCCGTCAACGGATTAACAAGCGCGCACATCGTTTATCAATTGAGGAGTCACGCCGACTGTACGAGCAGTACCGGGATGAAATGCTCAGGGTCGCTGTACAGCAGTATGCTCATGGCGATCCGGTCGAGGTCGAGCGACTTCCGCACCTTGAACCCTGGGTTACAGATTAACGAAGGCCCAACCTGCCCAACCTTAAAAAATTGGTTGGGCACCGAAAAAACCCACCAACCACGCGGCCTCCAGGCCGTTGCCCAACCTGCCCAACCGTTGTTTCACATGTGCGCGGCCGTGTATGCGCGTCGCGGGACATGCATGCACGGCCATACACATGTGATAACTAGGTTAGGCAGGTTAGGCATAGCAATAAAAAACAAACAGATCATCGGCTTAGATATGCCCAACCTGTATAGCAACGGTTGGGCAGGTTGGGCAGGCTGAAAAATGAACTGGACCAGGAAGGATAAGTACTACTCGGACTCGGATCAGGGCTACAGGATTTGTGCGGTTCGGCTGGAAGTGGGTGGTCGGTGGTGGTTATGTGCGCATGGGCCAGCTGAGCCTGGAAAGCGTTCAGGTGTTGAGCAACGTGAATGGTTGGGTCGGCATGAAACATCGGAACAGGCCAAGGCGGCCTGTGAAAAACATTGGGAGGAACTGAATGACGCGGCAGCATGAGTTGGAGATGACAAGAGATCGGCTTAGGCAGTGGGGATCTTGGCTACAGAACACGCAAGGCGTGTTTGTTGGTGGTTCAATATCGCAATACGAAGAGCGGATGTCAGTTGCTGAAGGGCTGGTTCTGATGGGCGAAGATGAGGTCGCCGAAAGGATTGAGCGTATCCTGTGCAGGATCAAATTACAGCACCCGAAACTGTATCGGGTGCTGTGGTGGTGGTACTACGCCAATGCGCCCTGGCATGAGATTGCGGATGCCTCTCGCTCCAGTGAGAAAACGGTGAAGACACTGCGCCGGGAGGGTGAAATAGCGGTGGCTGCGTACTGGGATGCTGGCTATGGAGAAAATGATACCGGCGAGTCATTGAAAAAAAGTGCTTGACCGGGTACCCGAGAAACTGTAGATTTTCGGCAACCTAGACGAATTGTCACTTGAAAGCCCGCACCGGAAACGGTCGCGGGTTTTTTATTGCTCGGAATCTGCATGGAACTGACCTGGTCTGTTGTCCTGACACTCCTGACGTTGATCGTACTGGGACCGCTGGCCTGGATCGTTAAATCGATGGCTGCCGATCTGCGAGATCTTCGGGACCGCCAGGCGAAGCATGAAACCCATGTCGCAGAAAGCTACGTGGAGAAAGATGATCTTCATCGTCAGCTTGATGAGATCAAGAGCATGCTGCGTGGTCTGTTCGAGAAATGGGATGAAGCACACAAGCATCATCCATCACCACCGGGCCGAGGGCGTAGTCGCTGATGGCGTCTACTCTCTACGGCTACAAGTGGAAAAAGGCCCGCGCCAAGTTCCTGAAGGAACATCCGGTTTGCGAAGGTGTTTGCAAGGAGGATGGTCGTGTGGCCGCTGCATCAGTGGTGGATCACGTTATACCGCATCGTGGTGATCTCGAATTATTTTGGGATCGCAGCAACTGGCAGGCGCTATGTAAGTCCTGCCATGACAGGCACAAGCAGCGGCTGGAAAAGTCGGGCACTGTTACTGGCTGTACTGAATCGGGCGTTCCGCTCGATCCAAATCATCATTGGGTCAAGTCGAAGAGGGGTAAGGGGGGGTAAAACTTCCT
>JAPHSY010000075.1 GCA_026196495.1 Magnetovibrio sp. | reverse complement strand
CAAGATCATGCGCGAAGACATGGACGCCATGGGCGCTGTGCGTTTGAAGGATGTGGATGAGGCCCAATCGGCAATCGTCACGGTTGCCAAACAACTGGCCGATAGCGGTGAAATCGTCATCGCCGGTCAAGGTGAAGAAGACGAGTTGATTTATTAGCCTCGATTATTTGACGAGGCCGCCAACAAAGTTTGTGAAATCGTCAGATGCCAGTGGTTTAGAGAAGAAATAGCCCTGAATCTCATCGCAATCATAATCTTTCAAAATGTCGAGTTGCTCTTGAATTTCGACACCTTCGGCGATGATTTTTCGGTTGAGGGTGTGCCCCATATTGATAATTGTGTGAATGATTTCAGCATCATCTTGTGATGTGTGAATATCGTTCACGAAAGAACGATCAATCTTGATGGTGTCGATAGGAAAACGCTTTAGATAGCTCAGCGATGAATAACCAGTGCCGAAATCATCCATGGAAATGTGGATACCAAAATCGTGAAGCTCTTCCAAAGCCGCAACAATTGCGGTGGCGTCGCTCATCAACATGCTTTCGGTAATTTCAATCTCAATCGCACTGGGGGGAAGATTTTCTTCTTTTAGGGCGTTTTTGACAATATAGACGAAATCAGGTTCGCGCAATTGGCGTGCGGACAGGTTCACCGCCACTTTAATTGGTGGCAACCCTATTTTGACCCAGGCTTTGTGTTGTTTGCAGGCTGTGCGGATAGCCCATTCACCAACTTCGACGACCATCCCGGTTTCTTCCAAAATGGGAATGAACTTAACAGGACTGACCAAACCTAAATCGGGGCTGTGCCAGCGCATCAAGGCCTCTGCTCCGGTTACGCGATTGGTGATGAGGTCCAGTTTGGGCTGGTACAATAGTTGGAATTCATGGTTTTCCAAGGCTTTGGACAGGCCGTTTTTGAAGATCAGGCGCTCTTTGACCTGTTCGTTCATGTCGGCTGTGAAGTATTGATAGTTGGCTTTGCCCTCTTCTTTGGCGCGATACATGGCGGCATCCGCATTTTTCAATAAGTCTTGGGCATCCTTTGCGTCTTCAGGATAAATTGTGATACCGATAGAGCCTGAAATAAAGGCTTCATGGCCGCCCAACAAAAATGCACGCCCCAAACTGTCGAGCACGCGCTGGGCCACCAGGGGGGCGTTTCTCGGGTCGTCCAAATTGGGCATGATGATGGTGAATTCGTCACCGCCAAGACGCGCCACGGTGTCTCCTGTACGCACACACGTGCCCAAGCGCTTTGAGGCTTCTTTGAGCAACATATCACCAATATCGTGGCCCAAGGTGTCATTGACCAGTTTGAAACCATCAAGATCGATGAACAGTAGCCCCAAATTTTTATTGGTGCGGCTCATCGCGTTGATGGCTTGGGTTAGGCGGTCTAAGAACAACGATCTGTTGGGGAGACCCGTGAGACTGTCGTAATTGGCTTGGTACAAGATGCGTTCTTCATCTTGTTTACGTTTGGTGATGTCGGAAATGATGGCCGCAAATTGCATGACGTCACCGCTGGCATTGGTGATGGCGGTAACAGATAGGCGTTCTGCATACTCGTCGCCATCTTTACGCAGATTCCAAAACTCCCCTTCCCAGCGACCATGTTCTTCAAGGCCTGCCCACATTTCATCAAACATTGCAGCACCTTGACTTAATGCGGTGTGGTTGATGGGATAGTTGCCGATGACCTCGCTCGGTTCATAACCGGAAATGTGCGTATAGGCAGGGTTGATGGAGCTGATACGGAAATCGGGGTTGATGATGACGACACCTTCGTTCAGGGCTTCAATGACCTCACCCGCTAGGCGTAACCTATCTTCAGCCCGGTGGCGTTCGACAATTTCTTGAGTGAGTTCGCGTGTACGCTCTTCAACACGCATTTCCAGCTCGTCTTGATGGCGTTGAATTTGTTCTTCTGCATGTATTTTGTCGGTAATATCACGCACAACACCTGTAAAGAAACGCTTGGTGCCATGACGCAGTTCAGTCACAGATAATTCCAACGGGAATTCGGTACCGTCCTTGCGCGTACCCATCTCTTTACGGGACGTAACACCAATAATATTGCGTTTACCTGTTTTGATATAATTGGCCAAATACTGGTCATGCTTGTCAGCGTGTTCTCTGCTTACGAGCATGGAAATATTACGCCCCATCACTTCGCGTGCTTCATAACCAAAAATGCGTTCAGCAGCCATATTAAAGGCCATCACTTCGCCATGGGTGTTGATGGTGATGATGGCATCAGCCACAGTGTCTAAAATACCGCGCAGACGTTGTTCGCGTTCTTGAAGTGTGGCTGCTGTGCGGGTGCGCTCGGTAATGTCGCGCGCTTCGACCATAAACTGGCCTTCGCCAATGGGCGAAAATTTTACTTCAGCATCAATAACTTGAGCGTCAGCCCGTAAAAACTTAAGTGGTAAAGGCGTGGTTTCTGCAGCAAAGATATCCAAGCCATCGCTCATGATGTCGTGATAATCCGGGTGGACAATGTGTAAGAACGGCTTGCCGGCAAAACTGGTGGAGCTTTCATGATGCAATATGCGCCAGCTGGCTTCATTGGACATGAGGATATAGCCCTCCCCGTCCAACACCCAGATCATTGATTGCGATGATTCGAATAGGTAGCGATAGAGATTGCTTCCCATCAGGTTTTGTTCAGTTTTTTCTTGTTGCATGAACATAGCGCGTGCATGCAAAACAAGGTCATCAGTGCCGTTATCGAGCTTGTAAGATGTCAGTACGACGTCTACAGGCTTTTGTGAATGATCTGAAACCAAACGTACAGCCATATCCGTGCCTGGCTTTGCGGTGCCCGTCAAATACGGCAATGCGGAGGTCAATTGATCGCGATCAATATAATCTGCAAAGAAATTGCCAATGGCTTCTTCACGGCCTTCCAAACCAAGCAATTTAAGCCCACTGGCATTGATGTCAGAAATTCGACCGTTTTGGATAAGTACAGCTAAGTCATTGGGAAGAATATCAAATAGCTTTAGGGCCCAAGAGCTCTGTGCACTCTTGGGGGCATCCAACTCGACCTCGGTTGTTGTTTTATCGTCTTTTACCGTGGTTTTAGGAGACATCCGTTAGCCCGCGCCCCTGATACATACAGTGACATTTTTTCTAATAATTTCAGCGCCATTGTTCACTTGTGGTTACACAATTGCAAGGAAAGAAGGCAGGCGGTGTGTACAAAGGCTATAGCACTGATTTAAGAAAACTTTGATTATAGAATGGCTTAACATGTAAAAGATGATAATTGCTCAGAATTTTGCGGACACGCACTGATTTTTTTGGGGGCAAAACCTGCGGCCTTTTTGGCCAGAGAACCAATTTGTTCCCAGAAGAAAAAATCGCCCATATAGCCAACAATACGTCCAATTTCTTTGCCGTCCTCTATTGCAACAAATGTTGGCGTATAGATGATGCCACGAACGAATTTGATATCCTTTGGACGTACATCGTGAATGTCGTGGTACCGCAGTGGCAACACCTTGGATTCAGAGGTTTTGGGATATATATCGCCAATCTCTTGTTCCCAGGTTTCACACACAGAACAATATGAAGAGCCAAAATAAACCAGCTCTGCACTTTGGACGGATTGCGGGGTCAGGATGGCCGGTGTGATCAGCAAAATTGCTGCAATTATCCAACGAAATGTACTCAATGTGTGATCCTTTGGGCCTTGCTTAATGGACCTTCATTTAGGTGCCTCAATCATGAGGCCAAAACTTAATGTCCCGAAGCAGTCATTGCTGCTTCGGGACTGAAATATACCAAAAACTGCCCATTAATGGAATAAACCTAGTTTTTGGCAAAAAGGCAAAGCTTAGCCTTTTTGGATTTCGTATGTGTAGACACCGCCATCTTCACCGCTGCTGACCAGGGTGTTGCCTGTGGATTTGCAGAAAGCTTCCATGTCTTTCACAGAACCCGGATCGGTGGACAGCACTTCAAGGGTTTCACCTGCGGCGAGATCTTTCATCGCTTTTTTGGTTTTCAGGATCGGAAGTGGGCAGTTCATGCCTTTGGTGTCAAGAGTTTGGGTAGCCATAATAAATCTCTCTTGTGGTTGGTCTAAGGTTAAAACAAAAAAATCCTAAAGGATCTTGAAATGCGGGGCGGTCCTTATTCTACAAGCCAATATTGATAAACTTGAGACAGACAACCCGCAAGCACGAAGCCAAATTTTTCTGATTGGCAACTTGGCAATGGTCGTAAATTTTGGTGACAATACTTGCCACCGTTACACTTTCCGAAGCCGCTAGTTCCTCTAATACGTTCCAGAAAGCACGTTCTAAGCGGATGGTGGTGGAATGACCATGAATGCGCAGAGAGCGCCGTTCAGGCAGAAATTCCGTATCCTGATTTCCTGTCGAGCACAATCCGAACAACTGGTTCAATGGGGTAACATCACCTGCACCCTCAGTCGCATCGGCATTCACTTACATTTCTCCTACCATATTTAATGTTTGATGCGTATTCATAGGTCTTTGACCAGTGTGAAAGCACCGCGAATATCGCCGACGTTGTAGCCACGGGCTTTGTCATCGGGATAAAGGCCATCCAATTTGGCTGCAACTTCAGGCTTTAGGGTTTTGCCATGACAGTTCAGGCATAATTCTGCTGTGCCAATGGCTTTCATAAAGCGGTATTGCTTCTTGCCGTCCATTTCGACAACTTCACCATAGGAAATGGCTCCCGGTTTTTCGCCAGCAGCTTTGCGTTCATCAAATTGTTTGAGAACTTTCATTTCCCAAGCATCCGCTTCGTTTCCGGGATTGCGCAGCTTCAAGCTGGTGCGACCAACGCTCCAGCCCGTGGCTTGGGCAGCATTCTTAGCGATATTCGGGGCTTTTTCATTACATGCGCCAATGGCTTCTGCTGGCCCACCTGATTTCATGGCGCCAACCAAAGTTTGTTTCAATGGTCCGCCAAAGGCTTTGACTACGCCTGCTGCCTCACCCATCAGTGCTTTGGTATCAGCGGTATCGGCGCTGTGTGCAACGGTAGAGACACTCAAAGTTAATGCGAGAGTGGCTAGAGTTATTGATTTGTTCATTTCTGTTCCCCCTTGCTCGTCTTTATTTGAATAAACAGTACATCCACGGCTTTATGGCACTGCTCATCACTTCAGCGCCACGAACGTGCAGTGCGCTATGTCCAAAGACCAGCGCACCTTTGTCCACCTAGATGTAGAGGTTGATGTCTGATTCCAAAGCTTCAGCCATGTACGTTGCCGCACCGCCGAGCTCCATTTCTGGAATCATTATGTCAGGCGACCATTCGAACAGGTCCAGCGTCATTTGACAGCCAACAATTTTAACATCGCTTTCAACGCAGATATCACGCAGTTCAGGAATGCTGGCAACGCCTTTCTTCTTGATCATGTTCTTCATCATGGTCGAGGCCATAGCATCCACACCGGGAATCGTCGAAATGATGTTCGGCATGGTCATATGCATACCCATCATCGGCATTTCCATGCCAGGGTTGCCCAAGGTGGAAATTTGCAGGTGGTCGACGTCTTTTTTCAGCAGTTGTAGGCCGTAAAAAGTGAAGAACAAGGTTACATCCACATCCAGGCTGGCTGCGGTAGAGGCCAAAATGAACGGCGGGTATGCCCAGTCCAAAGTCCCCTTGGTGACAATGATCGACATCTTTTTGTTGTTGCTACCTTCACTCATGTTCATCTCCCAATCTGTGCCATACCTTATGTGGTTATAAGCGTATTAAGCGCTTGATTTGGCACGTTATATGTATCTGCTTACCTGCACGATAGCCCGGATTAGGTGGTCTGGGGCGCGGGTTTTAGATTTTGCTTATATAGAAGCACTCTAATCACCGCTGTTGGACCCTTGGTAGTATTCCGTGCCCACGTATCATCTTTATTGCCATAGTTTCATTGCCATTATGTCTTCAGTCGACATGTGCGGGTATTCGTGCACACAAATGGCGATTTGACCAGATTCTTGTTTAAGGCCTAACTAATATACACATTTGAAGCAATTAGACAAACCTAATATACAAAGGGCCTAAAATACAGTATACCCGTGCACAAGATGGACAGGGCTTTAGCCACAATGGGGTGTCGTAAGTCTGTAAAGCCGTCATTAATAAGAATACCACAGGGACACATCGGGACACATCTGGAGATAGACGATGGAAGACATGAGCGTGACCACATTGGTCGCATCCGCTGGATTTATTGCGGGTATTGTTTTCGGCGCAACTGCCAATAAAACGAATTTTTGTACCATGGGCGGCGTGTCCGACATGGTTTTGATGGGCGATACCAATCGTTTCCGTGCTTGGATGCTGGCAATTGCTGTTGCCATCTTGGGCACGCAATCCTTGCACATGATGGAGATGATTGACCTTACCCTCTCTCCTGCGGATGGTGGTGCGATTTATCTGACCTCCAGCTTGGGGTGGCCGGGCGCCATTTTGGGCGGCCTCTTGTTTGGCTATGGCATGACCATGGCCGGCGGTTGTGGCAACAAGACGTTGGTACGCTTAGGGGCTGGTAACTTGAAATCTATCGTCGTTGTACTTGTGATGGGTGTAACAGCGTATATGACCTTGCGCGGCTTGTTTGGGTTGGCACGCCTTGAACTGGAAGCCTTTAACACCGACCTATCCGCAATGGGTTTGGAAAGCCAGTCAATGGTGGAAATGGTGGCCGCGATGGTTGGTTCTGAAACGGAAAGCCTGCGCTTGGCCGTGACCTTGGTATTTGCAGTAGCAATTATAGCTTACTGTTTTAAGGATGCTGAATTCCGTGGATCGAAAGTTGATATCATCGGTGCCATTATCATTGGCCTTTTGGTTCCCACAGGTTGGTACATCACAGGCGTCTTAGGCGCAGATGATTTTGAACCGACCCCTCTCTTCTCCTTTACATTTGTCGCGCCTTCTGCCGAATCGATCCAATACTTAATGACGTATACAGGCTCAACCATCAACTTTGGTATTTCCGCAGTTGGTGGTGTGATTGTCGGTTCGTTCTTAATGGCAATCATGACCAAATCGTTCCACATCGAAGCCTTCAGCGGTGCAGATGACATGAAAAGCCACATGTTTGGTGCGGTTATGATGGGAATCGGTGGCGTTCTTGCTTTGGGGTGTACAATTGGCCAAGGTTTGACGGGCATGTCTACGCTTGCTCTTGGGTCATTAATCGCGCTTGCTTCTATTATTGCAGGTGCGGTATGGGGGCTCAAAGCACTTGAAGAAGGCTCCGTTATGGATGGCCTCAAGGCTATGTTTAGCCGCGGATAACTATGTTGCTGCACTGCAACATGCTGAAAAGGCGGGAGAATTTATCCCGCCTTTTTTTATGAATGATTCTAACTTTCTTTCAACCCACCCTTGTCACCTGAATGAAATCTATCTAATGTAACAGAACGCTAATGCACACAGCGCTTGTGGGAAAATTAAAAGCTTTTCCAATTTTTTAGGTACAAATGCGTGAAAAAGTAGATTTTCAATTTAATGAAAACATCACACATTTGAGAGGTTGAAAACACGAATAGGCCTTCTAATTAGAGATTTAAGGCTTGTTCTATCCGAGATTTGGCACATAAGCTTAGCGGATAACCTAAATCTTTTTTGCAACAATGGTTTAGGGGAATTAGCTGATCTTTTAGCTAATCTATGGGAGGGATAATGAAAAACTCGAAACTCGTGACCTCTGTATTGAGTTTGGCAGTGGCTGGCGCTTTCGCCACCCACGTCCAGGCCGCAGAACTGGTCAAATTCAACATCATTGACGAAACCATTCCGGTTTCCCTAACGGGCAAGGCCGGTGACCCGGTTATGGGCAAGAAGATTGTGATTGCTCGTAAAAAAGGCAATTGCTTGGCTTGCCATGTGATGCCGATCCCCGAGGAGCAATTCCACGGTTTAACCGGTCCCGATCTTCACGGTGTTGGTGAAAGATTAAGTGAATCCGAACTGCGTATGCGCATTGTGGATCCAAAAGTGGTAGACTTCGATACCATGATGCCAAGCTTCTATCGCACGGGGCAACACCGTGTGTTGAAGAAATTCGAAGGCAAAACAATTT
>JAPHSY010000083.1 GCA_026196495.1 Magnetovibrio sp. | reverse complement strand
TTGATCGCCCCGATCGCTATGGACGAAGGTCTGCGTTTCGCTATCCGTGAAGGCGGCCGCACCGTTGGTGCTGGTGTCGTCTCCAAGGTGACCGACTAAATCGCACTGGACATCCGGGCGGGAAGAGGGTAAACCCCCACTTCCCGCCGCACGGATTGCGACAGGACGGCTTTGTTCGTCCTGTCCTTTACGTTTCGGAAAAGGTGAGATTTTATAGGGGTATAGCTCAGCTGGTAGAGCGACGGTCTCCAAAACCGTAGGTCCCGGGTTCGAATCCTGGTGCCCCTGCCATCTTCTCGAAGATGGGTATTTGAAAAGAAAGACTGGAATTATGGCGAAAACCACGCCCGCCAAGTTTGTACAGGAAGTTCGCTCGGAAGCCTCAAAGGTGACTTGGCCAACCCGCAAAGAAACGACCATTTCAACCGCTACGGTGTTTGTGATGGCTATTATTGCTGCGCTGTTCTTCTTCCTGGTTGATCAAATTCTGTCGTCAGGGGTGCGCTTTATTCTAGGGATGGGGGCTTAGTCATGGCTGCGAGATGGTACGTACTGCACGTCTATTCTGGCTTTGAGAAAAAAGTCTCGGCTTCGATCATGGAGCAGGCCAAACAAGCTGGTATGGATGACAAAATCCTCCAGGTTTTGGTGCCCAGTGAAAACGTGGTTGAGATGCGTCGTGGCGCAAAAGTGTCTTCGGAACGCAAATTCTTTCCAGGCTATATTCTGGTTGAAATGGAATTGACCGACGAAGCATGGCACTTGGTGCAAAACACGCCCAAAGTCAGTGGCTTCTTAGGTTCTAAGGATCGTCCGACGCCGATCACCGAAGCCGAAGCGCAACGCATCTTGAACCAAGTTCAAGAAGGTGTGGATCGTCCGAAGCCGGATGTGATCTTCGAAATCGGCGAAAACGTTCGCGTTATCGATGGTCCGTTTACATCGTTCAACGGTTTGGTTGAAGACGTTGATGAAGAACGTGCGCGCCTGAAAGTGGCTGTGTCGATCTTTGGTCGTTCAACCCCGGTTGAATTGGAATACACACAGGTCGAAAAGACCTAAGACGAATTTATTGAAATTCCAGGTCGATCCCTTATTTGAAGGTGAGCGGCCAGGATGTAACCGTGTGGGAGGTCAGCCATGACCGCACCACGCACTCAGAAACTGCCCGAGACCCGAAGCAATGAGGGCGCAAGGCAACACTTAGAGACTGAGGTATTGAAATGGCTAAAAAAGTCAAAGCGCTCGTCAAGCTGCAAGTGCCAGCTGGTCAAGCCAACCCATCCCCGCCGATCGGCCCAGCATTGGGTCAAGCGGGTTTGAACATCATGGAATTCTGCAAAGCGTTTAACGCTAAAACCCAGCAGATGGAACAAGGCATGCCGATTCCGGTGGTTATCACCGCATATCAAGATGCTTCGTTTGACTTCATCACCAAAACGCCTCCGGCAAGCTTCTTGCTGAAAAAGGCCGCCAAGATCAAATCTGGCGCTGGTGCAACGGGTTCCGAAATTGTTGGTTCTGTGACCATGGCGCAATGCCGTGAAATCGCTGAAACCAAAATGGTGGATCTGAATGCTAACGACCTGGACGCTGGCGCGCTGCAAATCGCAGGCACCGCACGTTCTATGGGTCTTGAGGTGAAGGGTTAAGATCATGGGTAAAGTAGGTAAGCGTTTCACCGCAGCCACTGAAGCCGTTGAGAGCAACAAGCTCTATGACCTTGCTTCTGCTGTGAAAATTATCAAAAGCAATGCCACTGCAAAATTCGACGAGACCGTTGAAATTGCTGTGAACTTGGGTGTTGATCCGAAACACGCAGACCAAATGGTCCGCGGTGTTGTGACTCTGCCCAATGGCACTGGTAAATCCGTTAAAGTTGCTGTGTTCGCCAAAGGCGACAAAGCTGATGAAGCTAAAGCCGCTGGCGCTGAGTTTGTTGGTGCTGATGATCTGGCTGAGCTGATCAAAAAAGGCGAAATGGATTTCGATCGCTGCATCGCTACACCGGATATGATGATGGTTGTCGGTAAATTGGGCAAAGTTTTGGGCCCGCGCGGCTTGATGCCGAACCCGAAGCTCGGCACCGTTACTGCAGATGTCGCCCAGGCTGTTAAAGACGCCAAGGGTGGTCAAATCGAATTCCGCGTTGAAAAATTAGGCATCATTCACGCCGGTGTTGGCAAAGCCAGCTTCGACGAAAAAGCAATTGCTGAAAATGTATCCTCATTTATCAATGCTTTGAACAAAGCTAAGCCGACCGGCGCTAAAGGTACTTACATGAAGCGTGCAACGATCAGCACGACCATGGGTCCTGGCGTTAAGTTGGACATTGCTGACCTCGTCAGCGCTTAAGCTTTAAAAGTTTGCTTGCCCGCCTCTTTCAAGGGGCGGGCGGGTGAGAAAATTTGGCAATGTTTGTCAAGTTTTCGAGCCTGTCCAAGACCGTAGGTGCATCACAATTTGGTGGTGTTTAAAGGGTGAATTCCCGCCTGCACAGACGGTGCAGTACCCGTATTGAGCTATCGCAATATACGGTTTGAACTGTTGCACTTGGCAGGTTGTCTGGTCCTTTGATTAAGGAATTAATTGAAGGGCTTTCGTGCAACGGCTTTTTCTATTTTGGGAAAAGCCATTGAAACTGGAGACGACTGTGGATCGTACACAGAAAGAAGAACTGGTTTCTCAACTGAACGAAACTTTCAACGGCGCCGAAACGGTGGTCGTGACCCATAACTTGGGTCTTTCCGTTAAGGAAATGGAAGATCTGCGTACGCAGCTTCGTGATGCTGGGGCTAGCTTCAAAGTGACCCAAAATCGGCTCACGCGTCTCGCCCTGAAGGACACGAAGTTCGAGGGTTTGGCTGATCTTTTCAAAGGCCCAACGGGTATCGCTTATAGCGATGACGTTGTTGCTGCTGCAAAAATCGCAGTCAAATTCGCCAAAGCCAACGACAATCTTGAAGTTGTCGGTGGTGCTATGGGTAAAGAGGTTCTGGATATTGCGGGCGTTCAAATGCTTGCTTCCATGCCTTCCCTGGACGAACTTCGTGGCAAATTGGTTGGTCTTGTTCAAGCCCCCGCAACGAAAGTTGCTGGTGTTCTGCAAGCACCTGCTGGTCAGTTGGCTCGCGTATGTAGCGCGTATGCCACTAAGGGCTCAGAAGCGTAATCTGGTTACAAATTTACAGGCAGTTCAAGCCTAAGGAGAATATAAAATGGCAAACATCGAACAGATCGCAGAAGACCTTTCTGCACTGACCGTTATGGAAGCAGCTGAATTGGCAACGCTTCTCGAAGAAAAATGGGGCGTTTCTGCTGCTGCACCTGTTGCAATTGCAGCTGGCCCTGCAGCAGCTGGTGAAGCCGCTGAAGAAAAAACCGACTTTGACGTTGTCTTGACCGCTGCTGGCGACAAGAAAATCAACGTGATCAAAGAAGTCCGCGCAATCACCGGTCTTGGCCTCAAAGAAGCCAAAGAACTGGTTGAAGGTGCTCCGAAGTCCGTCAAAGAAGGCGCTTCTAAGGACGAAGCCGAAGAAATCAAAAAGAAGTTGGAAGAAGCAGGCGCTTCTGTCGAACTCAAGTAATCTTCTTCGGATTACAAAATCGGGTTTTGGCGGCGTTGCATTTGGCAATGCCGCCACTTCCCACCGCTTGATACATTCACCCGAATGGGCTTGCCGAAGCCGGTAAAGTGGATGTTTTCAACGCCTCTCTGCGAGATTGATTTGGGATCGGCATCCCAAAGGGTCCGCCGGGGGCGTTTTTGTATTTGGAGCTAACCCTTCTATTGGGGTTGGTGGTTAAAGAATTTAGATTTTTTCCGGCCCCATTTTGGGCCAATTGAAAAGAACGAGGAAAAACATGGCAACGTCGTTTACGCATCGTATGCGCGTCCGTAAGGACTACGGGAAGATCCCCGCAGCGGTTGAAATGCCGAACCTGATCCAGGTCCAGAAGGCCTCTTACGATCACTTCCTGCAAAAAGACGTTCCGGCGAAAGAACGCCCGGACACCGGTCTTCAGGAAGTCTTCAAATCGGTTTTCCCAATCGAAGATTTCTCCGGTCGTGGCACGTTGGAATACGTTGCATATGAATTCGAAACGCCGAAATACGACGTTGAAGAATGCCAACAACGTGGCATCACCTTTGCCGCCCCACTGAAAGTAACCTTACGTTTGGTTGTTTGGGATATCGACGAAGAAACGGGTGCCAAATCCGTTCGCGATATCAAAGAACAAGACGTTTACATGGGTGACATGCCGTTCATGACGTCCAACGGTACCTTCGTTGTCAACGGCACCGAGCGCGTGATCGTTTCTCAAATGCACCGTTCACCTGGTGTGTTCTTCGATCATGATAAAGGTAAGACTCACAGTTCCGGCAAATTCTTGTTTGCGGCTCGCGTGATCCCTTACCGTGGTTCCTGGCTGGATTTCGAGTTTGACGCCAAAGATTTGGCATATGTGCGTATCGATCGCCGTCGTAAATTGCCCGTCACCACCTTGTTGATGGCACTCGACAACGAAGAAACCGCAAAGAAACGCGAACAAGCCAAAGCCAAGGGCGAGACCATTGATGCTTTGGATGCAGAAGGCATGTCCAAACGTGACATCCTTCATTACTTCTACAATCAGCAAACTTATACCCGCACGAAGAAGGGTTGGAAAACGGACTTCGATCCGTCCCGCTTGCGTGGTGTGAAGCTGACCAAAGATCTGATCAATGCCAAAACCGGCAAGGTTGTTGCTGAAGCTGGTGAGAAGATTACGCCGCGTAAATTGAAAAAGCTTGAAGAAGGCAAAGTCACCGAAATCCTCGTTACCGGTGAAGAGCTGATCGGGTCCTACGCAGCAGATGATATCTTCAGCGAAAAATCCGGTGAGATTTACGCCGAATGCGGTGATGAAATCACTGAAGCCGCTATCGAAGCTTTGGAAGAAACCGGCGTTACCGAAATTACAGTGTTGGCCATCGATCACGTGAACGTTGGTCCTTACATGCGCAATACCGTTGCAATTGATAAGAACACGTCGCGCGAAGAAGCATTGATCGATATTTATCGTGTTATGCGTCCGGGCGAACCGCCAACCTTGGAAACGGCTGAAGCGCTGTTCCATTCATTGTTCTTCGATTCTGAACGCTACGATCTATCCAGTGTTGGTCGTGTGAAAATGAATTCGCGTCTTGGTTTCGAAACTGAAGACACATTGCGTGTTCTACGCCGCGAAGACATCTTGTCTATCGTCAAAGTCTTGGTTGAATTGAAAGATGGCCGTGGCGACATTGACGATATCGATAACCTCGGCAACCGTCGTGTGCGTTCCGTTGGCGAATTGATGGAAAATCAATATCGTGTCGGTCTGCTGCGTATGGAACGTGCCATTCGCGAACGTATGAGCTCGGTCGAAATCGACACGGTCATGCCGCACGATCTGATCAACGCCAAGCCGGCTTCGGCTGCTGTGCGTGAATTCTTCGGCTCTTCGCAGTTGTCGCAATTTATGGATCAAACCAACCCACTATCAGAAGTCACGCACAAGCGTCGTCTGTCTGCGTTGGGGCCGGGCGGTTTGACCCGCGAACGTGCTGGTTTCGAAGTGCGCGACGTGCACCCAACTCACTACGGTCGTATCTGTCCAATTGAAACACCTGAGGGTCCGAACATTGGTCTGATCAACTCCCTGGCTACTTTTGCTGTGGTCAACAAATACGGCTTCATCGAAAGCCCGTACCGTAAAGTGACAAATGGTAAAGTCTCTGACGATACCTTCTACATGTCTGCTATGGAAGAGAGCCGCTACGTCATTGCTCAGGCCAACGCGAAGTTAGACAAAAATGGTAAGTTCGTTGATGACATGGTTAGCTGCCGTAAGGCTGGCGACTTCGTCATGGTTCAGCCGGAAAACATCGAATACATCGACGTTTCTCCAAAACAGCTGGTATCCGTTGCAACGGCCTTGATCCCGTTCTTGGAGAACGATGACGCGAACCGCGCATTGATGGGTTCGAACATGATGCGCCAAGCGGTGCCGCTGCTCCAAGCCGAAGCCCCGTTGGTGGGTACCGGTATGGAAGAAACGGTTGCCCGCGATTCAGGCGCTGTTATCGTCGCCAAGCGTACTGGTGTTGTTGACCAAGTCGACGCAACCCGCATCGTTGTGCGTGCTACGGAGGAAACCTCCACGGCCGCATCTGGTGTTGATATCTACAACTTGCTGAAGTTCCAGCGTTCCAACCAAAACACCTGCTTGCACCAAAAACCTTTGGTCAAAGTTGGTGACACGGTTCTCGCCGGTGACACCATTGCTGATGGCCCGTCCACGCAATTGGGTGAATTGGCCTTGGGTAAAAACGTGCTGGTCGCGTTTATGCCGTGGAATGGCTACAACTTCGAAGATTCCATCTTGATCTCGGAACGCATTGTGCGTGATGACGTATTCACCTCGATCCACATCGAAGAATTCGAAGTCATGGCACGTGACACCAAATTGGGTCAGGAAGAAATCACCCGTGATATTCCGAACGTTGGTGAAGAAGCGCTTAAGAACTTGGATGAAGCTGGTATCGTTTACATCGGTGCTGAGATTAAACCAGGTGACATCCTCGTCGGTAAGGTAACGCCAAAAGGCGAAAGCCCGATGACGCCGGAAGAAAAACTGCTGCGCGCTATCTTTGGTGAGAAAGCCACTGACGTGCGTGACACGTCCTTGCGCTTGCCGCCAGGGGTTGCCGGTACGGTTGTTGAAGTTCGTGTCTTTAACCGTCGCGGCGTTGACAAAGACGAACGTGCGTTGGCGATTGAACGTGACGAAATCGAACGTCTGGCAAAAGACCGTGATGACGAACGCGCCATCTTGGAAAAAAGCTTCTCTTCTCGTTTGCAAGAACTGTTGCTGCGCAAGAAAGTTGTTTCCGGTCCGAAAGGCATCACAGAAGGCACAACCATCACCGAAGAACTGTTGGCAGAATACACGCCGGGTCAGCAGGCCCAAATCGTGGTTGCCAATGACAAAGTGATGACCGACGTTGAAGCCCTCAAAGGTCAATTCGAAGAGTCCATTGCAGCCCTGCAGGCACGCTTCGAAGACAAGGTCGATAAACTGCAACGTGGTGACGACTTGGCACCAGGTGTGATGAAGATGGTTAAAGTCTTCGTTGCTGTGAAACGTAAGCTTCAGCCGGGTGATAAAATGGCTGGTCGTCACGGTAACAAAGGTGTGATCTCTCGCATCATGCCGGCCGAAGATATGCCGTACCTTGAAGATGGTCGTCCGGTTGATATCGTGCTGAACCCGCTGGGTGTACCATCACGTATGAACGTTGGTCAGATTCTTGAAACCCACATGGGTTGGGCTTGTGCTGGGTTGGGTATTCAAATTGGTGAAATGGCAGATGCCGTTAAGCAACAAGGCGAAGACACTAAGAACCTGCGCAACAAACTCAAAACGATTTATACACAGGATGAGTACGAAGAGATCATTGATCCTTTGGACGATACCCAACTTATGGGTATGGCGAACAACCTGCGCAAAGGTGTTCCGATTGGTACACCAGTCTTTGACGGTGCACATGAAGGCGACGTTGCCGACATGCTGTCAGAAGCAGGGTTGCCGACGTCTGGTCAAATGACTTTGATCGATGGTCGTACGGGTGAGGTTTTCGATCGCCCGGTTACGGTTGGCTACATCTACATGCTGAAACTGCATCACTTGGTGGATGACAAAATCCACGCGCGTTCTATTGGCCCGTACTCGCTGGTTACTCAGCAGCCCTTGGGTGGTAAAGCGCAGTTTGGTGGTCAGCGCTTCGGTGAAATGGAAGTGTGGGCACTGGAAGCTTACGGTGCAGCTTACACCCTTCAGGAAATGCTCACCGTTAAATCGGATGACGTATCTGGTCGTACTAAGGTTTACGAAGCTATCGTCCGCGGTGATGACAACTTCGAAGCCGGTGTTCCGGAATCCTTCAACGTGTTGGTCAAAGAACTTCAAGCTCTCGGCTTGAATGTTGATTTGTCCTGATCTGACCCGATATTGAGGAGTATTTGAAATGAACGAACTCACAAAGTTTTTCGGGCAGGTTAGCGGAACCCAGCGCTTTGATACGATCCAAATTAAGATCGCGTCACCCGAACAAATTCGTGCATGGTCTTATGGCGAAATTAAAAAGCCGGAAACCATCAACTATCGTACCTTTAAACCGGAACGTGACGGCCTGTTCTGTGCCCGCATCTTCGGCCCGGTAAAAGATTACGAGTGCTTGTGCGGTAAATATAAACGCATGAAGTACAAAGGCATCACTTGCGAAAAGTGCGGTGTTGAAGTCACCCTTCAAAAAGTTCGCCGCGAACGCATGGGCCATATTGAACTGGCCAGCCCGGTTGCTCACATCTGGTTTATGAAGTCTTTGCCGTCGCGCATCGGCTTGTTGCTGGACATGACGTTGAAGGATCTCGAACGCGTTTTGTATTTCGAGAACTACGTGGTTGTTGAGCCTGGCCTAACGCCGTTGAAGCAAAATGAACTGTTGAGCGAAGAAGCTTATCAGATCGCTGTTGATGAATATGGCGTTGATGCGTTTACCGTCGGTATTGGTGCGGAAGCTCTGCGCGATATGTTGTCGGAAATCGATCTCGAAGATGAACTGGAAGTTCTCAAAGACGATCTCAAAGAAACCAATTCCGAAGCCAAGCGTAAGAAATTCGTAAAACGCCTCAAATTGGTTGAAGCGTTCATCGAATCTGGCGCGCGCCCGGAATGGATGATCTTGGAAGTTGTTCCGGTTATCCCGCCTGAACTGCGCCCGTTGGTGCCGTTGGATGGTGGCCGTTTTGCAACGTCTGACCTGAACGATTTGTATCGTCGGGTGATCAACCGTAACAATCGTCTGAAGCGTTTGATTGAACTGCGTGCACCGGAAATTATCGTGCGTAACGAAAAACGTATGTTGCAGGAATCTGTGGATGCGTTGTTCGACAATGGTCGTCGTGGTCGTGCCATCACCGGTGCGAATAAACGTCCGCTGAAATCCTTGTCCGACATGCTCAAAGGTAAGCAAGGTCGTTTCCGTCAGAACTTGTTGGGTAAACGCGTCGATTATTCCGGCCGTTCTGTTATTGTGGTGGGCCCGGAATTGATGCTGCATCAATGTGGCCTGCCGAAGAAGATGGCGCTGGAGCTGTTCAAACCGTTTATCTATTCCAAGCTGGAACTGTACGGTTATGCCACCACCATTAAGGCGGCGAAGCGGATGCTGGAAAAAGAACGTCCTGAAGTTTGGGATATTCTGGAAGAAGTCATTCGTGAACATCCAGTCATGTTGAACCGTGCACCGACGCTTCACCGTTTGGGTATTCAAGCGTTTGAACCGAAGCTGATCGAAGGTAAAGCTATCCAGCTGCACCCATTGGTCTGTGCTGCATTTAACGCTGACTTTGACGGCGACCAAATGGCTGTCCACGTTCCGCTGAGCTTGGAAGCCCAATTGGAAGCCCGTGTCTTGATGATGTCCACCAACAACATCTTGTCGCCTGCTAATGGTAAGCCGATCATCGTGCCGTCTCAGGATATTATTCTGGGGTTGTACTATATGACCATGCTGCGCGAAGGCGAGAAGGGCGAAGGCATGATCATTGCCAACATGGGTGAATTGCAACATGCTCTGGACGAAGGTGTTTTGTCCATGCATGCCAAGATCGTTGCGCGCTTCCATGGTGTGGATGAAAATGGTGATCCGAGTGTTACCCGCGTCGATACGACTCCTGGTCGTTTGATGTTGTCTGAATTCCTGCCGCGTCATCCGAAGATCCCGTTCGATCTGATCAACAAACTGATGACTAAGAAAGAAATCACAAACGTTATTGACGTTGTGTATCGTCACGGTGGTCAGAAAGAGACGGTTATCTTTGCTGACCGCATTATGGGCCTGGGCTTTGCCAATGCCTGTAGAGCCGGTATCTCGTTCGGTAAAGATGACTTGATCATTCCCGATGCAAAAGAAGGCCTTGTGCACGATACCGAAGCGAAAGCGAAGGAATTCGAGCAGCAGTACCAAGATGGTCTAATCACCCAAGGCGAAAAATACAACAAAGTGATTGATGCCTGGGCTCATTGTAACGACCAAGTGACCGAAGAAATGATGAAGGTCATTTCCGAAGACAAACCGGGCAAGCCTGTGAACTCGGTTTACATGATGGCACACTCCGGTGCGCGTGGTTCTGTGGCGCAGATGCGTCAGTTGGCTGGTATGCGCGGCCTGATGGCTAAGCCATCCGGTGAGATCATCGAAACGCCGATTATCTCCAACTTTAAAGAGGGCCTGAGTGTGTTGGAATACTTCAACTCCACCCACGGTGCTCGTAAAGGTCTGGCTGATACCGCGTTGAAGACCGCAAACTCCGGTTACTTGACCCGTCGTTTGGTTGATGTTGCGCAAGATTGTATTGTCTACGAAGAAGATTGCGGCACCGACGTTGTCATCACTGTTTCCTCAGTGGTCCAAGGTGGTGAAACTGTGGTTGATATTGGCGAACAGGTTCTGGGTCGTACCTTGGGCGAAGACGCCATTCACCCGCTAACGGGTGAGTTGCTGCTGACGAAAGGCACATTGGTCGATGAAGCCGATGCCGCCATCTTGGCTGAAGCAGAGCTCGAAAACCTGAAGGTCCGCAGCCCGCTGACGTGCGAAAGCAAAGTTGGTATCTGTGCAACTTGTTACGGTCGTGATCTGGCCCGTGGTACCCGTGTGAACTTGGGCGAAGCTGTCGGTGTTATGGCTGCGCAGTCAATTGGTGAACCTGGTACCCAGTTGACCATGCGTACCTTCCACATTGGCGGTGCTGCACAAAAAGGTTCTGAACAGTCCTTCATCGAGGCTGGCTTCGACGGCAAAGTGAAACTGCTAAATTGCTCCACGGTTAAAAACTCCAGTGGCGTATTGGTGGTGATGAGCCGTAATGCTGAAGTGATGATGATTGACGATCAAGGTCGCGAACGTTTGCGTCAGCGTATCCCGTATGGTGCAAAACTGTTGACCAAGGACAAAGCCAAGGTCAAACGTGCCGACAAACTGGCTGAGTGGGACCCGTACACCCTGCCCATCATCACCGAGAAAGAAGGTACCATTAACTACATGGACCTGGTCGAAGGTGTGTCTTTGATGGAGCAAATGGACGAAGCTACGGGTATCTCGTCTAAGGTTGTTGTTGATTGGAAATCACAGCCGAAGGGCTCTGACCTCAAACCTCGTATCACGTTGCGTGATAAGAAGGGCGAAGTCGTTACCTTGGAAGACGACATGGAAGCACGTTACTTCTTGCCAGTGGACGCTGTTCTGTCCGTGCAAAACGGTGAAGAGGTTCACGCTGGTGACGTGTTGGCGCGTATCCCGCGTGAAAGTGCCAAGACCCGCGATATTACGGGTGGTCTGCCGCGTGTTGCGGAATTGTTCGAAGCCCGTAAGCCGAAAGATTACGCTATTATCTCCGAAATGGATGGTCGCGTTGAATTCGGTAAGGACTACAAAAACAAACGTCGCGTGATCGTGGTTCCGACCGATGCCGATCTCGAACCCAGCGAATACCTGATCCCGAAAGGCAAGCACTTGGCGGTTCAGGAAGGTGACTATGTGCAAAAGGGTGATCCGTTGATGGATGGTAACCCGGTTCCGCACGACATCTTGGCTGTTATGGGCGTGGAAGCGTTGGCTGAATACCTGGTTAACGAAATCCAAGAAGTCTACCGTCTGCAAGGTGTGAAAATTAACGACAAGCACATCGAGGTGATCTCTCGCCAGATGCTGCAAAAAGTCGAAATCACCACACCGGGTGATACCACCTATTTGGTGGGTGAGTTGGTTGATAAGTCTGAATTCGAAAAGGTCAACGCAAAGGTCACGGATGCAGGCGAAACACCAGCTTTGGCTTCTCCGGTACTTCAAGGTATCACCAAAGCTTCGTTGCAGACTCAATCGTTTATTTCTGCTGCGTCATTCCAAGAAACCACCCGCGTTCTGACCGAGGCCTCCGTATCGGGCAAGATTGACACGCTCATCGGTCTCAAGGAAAACGTGATTGTGGGTCGCTTGATCCCGGCAGGTACCGGTTCTGTGATGAACAACTTCCGTTCTATCGCTGCCGTACGTGACGAGGAATTGATGGCCAATGCCGGTCCAGATGAGTTGGAAGAACAGGGCTTGCCACCGGTTGATGTGATGCCGGCGCCGGTTCCCGAAGTTCCAGCAGTCGAAGACGCATCGGAAGGCGAATAACGCTTATACAAAGCGGAATAGAATAAAAGCCCCTGCTCTGAGAGTGGGGGCTTTTGTTTATTGGAATATTTAGTGCCCGCCTATTACGTGGTATTGAAGCCTGTATACCTGTATAGACTGGCTGAAAAATACACACGATTGATCATGGATCATGCCCCAGAATACTGAGTACGCTCACCTGACCCACATCAAAAGCTTGGATGAATTGGCTTTGTATGAGCTGATTCCCAATATTGTTTGGATTTTCGATTTAGACAAACACGGTTGGTGGTGGGGTAATGAGGCCGCTATAAAATTTTGGGGGCTGGAAACGCTTGATGATCTGGTGAATAAAGATTTATCCGAAGATAGTCAGGGTGCGCGCGATCGGACAAAGCAAACCTTTGACTTGGCGGCAAAAAACGGCCTGACCATTGATCCGTGGACGACTTACCCGAATGGAAAGCCGAAGACTCTGCACATGATGCACCGTGCTGTGTTGATTGGGCCGGAACGTCATCGGGCTATCATTGCCTATATCAATGAAGAAGTGAGTTTAGGTGAAGCTCCGGAAAATCTGCTGTTGGTAGAGGCCATGCGTTACACAACGGTGATTGTCACCAGTTTCACGCTGGATGGGGTGCCCGTGGTTGAAAACCCGGCAGCAACAGAAGCCTATAAATCCATAGATCCGCAAAAGCTGTTGGACGGCCAAAATGCATTTACTGCGCGTTTTTCGAATCCCGAAGAAGGAAAAGCCTGCTTAACCCGGGCTCTGGCCGAAGAGGGCGGGCGTTGGTCGTATTTGATGAAAACAGATATGGGCTTGCGTACCCATACGTTGGATATTTGCATGACCCGTCATCCCTTGACCGGGGACTGGTTGTTGTTGGTAGCCGAATATGATGTGACGCCGTTGCATGACGCCTTGGATACAGCGCGTGAAGCCCAGGAAGAATTGCGCCGGATGGCTCATTATGATGCTCTGACTGGGCTGCCCAGTTTGAATCTGCTGCATGACAGTGCAAAGGTGCAGTTGAATCACGCCCAACGCCACCAGAAAAAACTGGCGGTGCTGTTTATCGACCTTGATGGTTTCAAAGCGGTGAACGATACCTGGGGGCATGATGCCGGGGATCAGGTCTTAAAAGAAATAGCAAACCGCTTGCAAAACACCTTGCGTGAAGCGGATCAGGTATCACGCATCGGTGGTGATGAATTTGTGGTTCTGGCCACGGAAGTGGATACGCCTGACAATGCCGCTGAGGTTGCTGGGAAAATCATTGAAGTGGTAAGCCAACCTCTCAATCTGTACTGTGCGGTGACCCAAACAGATGTTCAAGTCAATGTCGGCGCCAGTATTGGTATTGCTTTCTATCCTGATCACGGACAGAACATGAAAGCACTCCTCAAAGCCGCGGATCAGTCCATGTATCAGGCGAAAAGCAGTGGAAAGGGTAACTTCCATTTCACATAAGCCTGTCCCTCGGCTTTGGTTGGGGCTCCTTTCGTCAAGAACTCGGAGCATTGGTCGTGAAAGTGCCTTATTTTAGGGATTCTCAATACTTTCGGGGACGACAGCGCAGCGTTTGATGCGTTGAAACAAACAAATGCCAAGTGTTCATCCGTATTGGTGTTTGAATATAACCCAAACCACTAGATTTAGGTACATATTGCAAACTCTCGACGCCCCTAAATTCTTTGCTTGACGGAGTGGGGGGGCGTGCATAGTATGCGCCACTCTTCTGGGGTCTGGTGGTGAACCCGAAAGCCTTATTGGCTGGGCGGTTCAGACGCAGACTCTAAGAAGTTAGCGCGTTGCAAAATAGAGCCCTTTTGGGGCAGAGATTTGACCTCGTGAGGCAGGAAGAGCCACCAGCGCTTGCCTCTACGGTCTTTTGTTGCACCGGAAAGCCTTCCAGATGGGGCGGTTTTCACGGTGCATATGTAATGGAAAGAACGGTATGCCAACGATTAACCAGTTGATCCGCAAGCCTCGTAAGGCTCCGCGTGAAGCCAGCAACGTTCCGGCTCTGAAGGCTTGTCCTCAGAAGCGCGGTGTGTGCACACGTGTGTATACGACCACTCCGAAGAAGCCAAACTCGGCGCTTCGTAAGGTCGCCCGTGTACGCCTGACGAATGGCTTCGAAGTCACCAGCTACATCCCCGGTGAAGGCCACAACCTTCAAGAACACTCTGTCGTGATGATCCGCGGCGGCCGTGTGAAGGATTTGCCCGGTGTTCGCTATCACATCATTCGCGGCACATTGGATACGCAAGGCGTTTCCGATCGTCGTCAGCGTCGTTCCAAATACGGCGCTAAGCGTCCTAAGTAAGGTAGAGGTTACTGAGATATGTCACGTCGCCACGCCGCTGAAAAACGCGATATTTTACCTGACGCCAAATATGGCGACCAGGTTGTCACCAAATTCATGAACAGCTTGATGTTGGATGGTAAGAAATCCGCTGCTGAGCGCATCGTTTACGGTGCGTTTGATCGCGTTGAAGAAAAACTGAAAACCGATCCTCTCGCTCTGTTCCACGAAGCAATCGATAACGTGAAGCCTTCCGTTGAAGTTCGCTCCCGCCGTGTCGGTGGTGCAACTTATCAGGTTCCTGTTGAAGTTCGTGCAAGCCGTCGTCAAGCCTTGGCCATTCGTTGGTTGGTTGAAATGGCGCGTAAGCGCTCCGAAAACACCATGGTTGACCGTTTGTCCGGTGAGCTGATGGACGCTGCCCAAAACCGTGGTGCAGCCGTTAAAAAGCGCGAAGACACCCACAAGATGGCAGAGGCTAACAAAGCCTTCTCCCATTACCGTTGGTAAGGATTGTCTAAGATGGCACGCAAAAATCCCCTCAATATGTACCGTAACATCGGCATCATGGCTCACATTGATGCTGGTAAGACGACCACGACGGAACGTATTCTGTACTACACTGGTAAGTCCTACAAAATCGGCGAAGTCCATGACGGCGCTGCAACCATGGACTGGATGGAACAGGAACAAGAACGCGGTATTACCATTACCTCTGCTGCAACGACTTGCGCATGGCGAGACCACCGCATCAACATCATTGACACTCCGGGCCACGTTGACTTCACCATTGAAGTTGAGCGTTCCTTGCGCGTGCTTGACGGTGCAGTAACTGTTTTTGACTCCGTTGCTGGTGTTGAGCCGCAATCTGAAACCGTTTGGCGCCAAGCTGACAAATACAACGTTCCGCGTATGTGTTTTGTCAACAAAATGGACCGTACCGGTGCTGATTTCTACCGTTGTGTAGACATGATGGTTGACCGTTTGGGCGCACGTCCGCTGGTTTGCCAAATGCCAATCGGTGCAGAGGATCAGTTCAAAGGCGTTGTTGATGTTATGCGCAACAAAGCCATCATCTGGGACGAAGAAAGCCTCGGTGCTGCATTCCATGAAGAAGAAGTTCCTGCCGATTTGGCCGACAAATGCGCTGAATACCGCGAAGCTTTGATCGAAACGGTTGTCGAACAAGACGACGCAGCTATGGAAGCATACCTCGAAGGTAACGAACCGGATGAAGCAACTTTGATTGCCTGTATCCGCAAAGGTACCATCGCTGGCGATTTTGTTCCGGTTCTGTGCGGTACCGCATTTAAAAACAAAGGTGTTCAGCCGCTGTTGGACGCTGTTGTTGATTACTTGCCGAGCCCGCTCGAAGTTCCCGCCATTAAAGGCGTGAAAATGGGCACCGAAGACGAGATCGAACGCAAAAGCTCCGATGACGAGCCGTTTGCTGCTCTCGCATTCAAAATCATGAACGATCCGTTCGTTGGTTCTCTGACCTTCGTCCGTGTTTATTCCGGTGTGTTGGAAGCCGGTTCTTCCGTTTTGAACTCGGTGAAAGACACGCGCGAACGCGTTGGTCGTATGTTGGAAATGCACTCCAACTCCCGTGAAGATATCAAAGAATGCCGCGCTGGTGACATTGTTGCTATCGCTGGTCTGAAAGACACCACGACGGGTGATACCCTGTGTGCTCCGACCTCTCCGGTCATCCTGGAACGCATGGAATTCCCTGAACCGGTGATCGAAGTTGCTGTGGAACCGAAATCCAAAGCCGACCAAGAGAAAATGGGCGTTGCCCTGTCTCGCTTGGCTGCTGAAGATCCGTCTTTCCGCGTAACTTCTGACCACGACAGTGGCCAAACTGTGATTAAGGGTATGGGCGAACTGCACCTGGACATCATCGTTGACCGCATGAAGCGCGAATTCAAAGTTGAAGCTAACGTTGGTGCGCCGCAAGTTGCATACCGCGAAAGCATCTCCAAAACGCACGAAGTCGACTACACCCACAAGAAACAATCTGGTGGTTCCGGTCAGTACGCTCGTGTGAAGATGATTTTTGAACCGTCTGAACCCGGTGAAGGCTTCGTCTTCGACAGCAAAATCGTTGGCGGTAACGTGCCGAAGGAATACATCCCCGGCGTTGAAAAGGGCCTCAAAAGCGCGATCGACACTGGTGTGTTGGCGGGCTTCCCGGTTATCGACTTCAAAGCAACCTTGGTCGATGGTGCATACCACGACGTTGACTCCTCCGTCCTGGCATTCGAAATCGCTGCCCGTGCAGCGTTCCGCGAAGGCTGTAAGGAAGCTGGTCCGAAATTGCTCGAACCGGTGATGGACGTCGAAATCGTGACACCCGAAGAATACATGGGTGACATCATCGGCGATCTGAACTCGCGTCGCGGTCAGGTTGGTGAAATGGAACAGCGTGCAAACGCACGTGTTATCAGCGCAAAGGTGCCGTTGGCCAATATGTTTGGTTACATCAACACCCTGCGCTCCATGTCTCAGGGCCGCGCCCAATACAGCATGCAATTCGCGAACTACGCTGAAGTACCTTCGCAAGTTGCTGAAGAAATCCAAACCAAGCTTGCCGGTTGATCCCCGGTTCGAATGGAGTGAAGAAAAATGGCTAAAGAAAAATACGAACGTACTAAACCGCACTGTAACATCGGCACTGTTGGTCACGTTGATCACGGTAAGACGACGTTGACTGCAGCAATCACTAAAGTCATGGCAGAA
>JAPHSY010000059.1 GCA_026196495.1 Magnetovibrio sp. | reverse complement strand
GTCTTCCAGCGCTGGTACTTTTCAGGCGGCAGTCTAAACGGTTGGCAGCGTGGGTCCAGTGTTGCGCGCAAAGCACTTTCCGCCATGGTACGATAAAACGGATCTGATCCCATGCGAGAACGATCCTGAATACGGGCTTGTTGGACCGTGCCATCTGGGTTCATCACCATGCGGATAGCGATGATCATCTTATGTGCATCCTTGGCACCGGCGGGCAAATTCCAACAGCGTTTGATCTGCTGTTTGACCAAATCCTTTTCACTAATGGTCAACTCGGGTCCAAGATCGGTGCGCGGCTTATCACTTACCAACGCATCCTTCATCATGGATGCGAAATCAGGCTTGGGCTTCGCCTTTTCGTCCTCGGTCTCTTTCGGAGCTGGTGCAGATTTAAGCTCTTCCAGCGTTTTCAACACAGATGCAAACTGATCCGGTGCCTTGGGACGGCGCGGCGGTATCGGTGTGGGCGCTCGTTTTTTCTTGGCTTCAACCTTTTTTGGTTTTTCTTTAGGTTCCGGTTTGGGCTTGGCCTCTTTTTTCGGCTTGGGCTCCGGGTTCACAATCACCGCAACCTTTTCTTCCTCGGGCTCAGGTACAGGTTCGGGCTCGGGCGGCTGTTCAACCGCACCCTTCGGCGCAGGTGGTGGTGCAGGCGGTTTCGGTGGTGGCTTCGGTTCAGCCTTTGCCACTTCGGTTTTCTTGGGCTCTGCCTCTTTGGGCTTGGTCGGCAAGTTGGTTTCATCACTCACAGTGATGATTTCCACCGAAATTGGCACATCCTGGGCATCATCGAAGTTATCAAATGACGGCAGTCCAACGTAGGCGGCAACAGCCATCACCACGTGAAACATGACCGAAAAGGCAGCACTACGATACAAACCCTATACCCCCTATTTCTTTTTGGAGATTTTAGGTGTGGCGTGTTGCTGCGTCGTGATCAGCGCGACACGCGAAAAACCTGCGGCGTTGAGCGTACCCATGACCTGCATCACCGCGCCATAATCGACATTGGCATCGCCACGTACAAATATCCGCACTTCAGGGTTATTATTGGAGATCGCCTGCAACCGCGGCACCACTTGGTCCAATTCCATTTGCGTGTCTTGAACGTAAACCAAACCTTCGCGATCAATACTAACGGCCAGGGGCTCGTCTGAGCCCGCAATGGCTTTGGCTTTGGTTTTGGGCAAGTCAACTTCGACACCAACAGTCAACAACGGTGCCGTGACCATAAAAATCACCAACAACACCAACATCACATCCACAAACGGCGTGACATTGATGTCTGCCATCGGTGGACGACGTTTGGCATGACCGAAGGAATGTCGCCCGGAACCGCCGCCTTGGATCATTCCACCCATAGCCTAGACCTTATCTTCCATTTGGCGGGATAAGATGGCGGAAAATTCAACCGCAAACCCATCCAAACGACTGGTGTAACGTTCAAGATCGCGCGAAATTTTGTTGTAGGCCAACACCGCGGGAATCGCGGCCAACAGCCCCAATGCAGTTGCAAACAAAGCCTCTGCAATACCCGGCGCCACAACGGCCAAAGACGTATTTTTGGAAACCGCAATGGATTGGAACGAATTCATGATGCCCCAAACGGTGCCAAACAACCCCACAAACGGGGCCGTGGAACCTGTCGATGCCAAGAACGTCATGTAGCGTTCGACCCGGTCCATTTCACGGGCCACAGTGATGTGCATTACGCGTTCAATGCGTTCCGACAATGACGTATTCGCCAGAACAGTGCCCACACTGCCCTTTTCAGCAGCCCGGCGCCATTCGCGCATGGCTGAGATAAAGACAGCCCCCATTGGGTCCTTAGGCTGATTGCCCATGGAATCAAAAATCGCGTCCAAACTTTGGCCGGACCAGAAACTTTTCTCAAACACATCGGCTTGCTTGTTCAATTTCTTCAAGCTGGTGAGCTTTTCAAAAATGATCGCCCAGCACCAGACCGAGGCTAAAAGCAACAAAATGATGACACTTTTGACGATCCAATCTGCCCGCCAAAACAATGACATCATTGAAAAATCCGGTGCAGCGACAGACCCGCCAAGGGTCACCGCATCGATTACACTGCCTTCCATATTTTAGGTCCTAATCCCTATAAATCTATTCAGGTGAGGTGAACGTTTGCAAAAGATTGCGGATATTTTGGGGCAATCGCCCCGGTCCGCCCGTTAATTTCATACAACCTATTTTGATACAAATCGTTACCAGCACGTCATGTCCACGCAAAATACGTTGAATGCCTTCTAGGCTGGCCCCGCCTATTTTGGTTAATTGCAGCTCGACATGGAGCAAATCATCCAAACGTGCGGGCTGATGATATTCGGCTTCAAGTTTGCGCACGACCAAGGCTATGCCCTCTTCGTCTTGCAAAGTTGAACTTTCAACACCAATGTGGCGCATCATTTCTGTTCGTGCCCGTTCGGCAAATTTCAGATAGTTGGCGTAATAAACCACGCCACCCGCGTCGGTATCTTCGTAATAGACCCGTATCGGCAACACAAAGGTATTGTTCGTAACGAACGGTGTCATATCAGCCAGCATCATCCGCGCCCCCTTCGATCAAGTCCAACTGCGCAGAACCTTTAGGCGCTTTCAGGCCGATGTGGTGGAATGCTTTAGGTGTCAGTGCGCGACCACGCGGTGTGCGCATCAAGAAACCTTGTTGGATCAAATACGGTTCAATCACATCTTCCAAAGTATCGCGCTGTTCCGATAATGCCGCAGCGATGGTTTCCACACCCACGGGGCCACCACCATAATTTTCAGCGATGCAGCTCAAATAGCGCCTGTCCATGTTGTCCAGGCCAGCCTGGTCCACATCCAATCGGTTCAGCGCACCATCAGCCGCCACCGCGTCAACCACGTCGCGGCCCGCCACATTGGCAAAGTCACGCACACGACGCAGCAAGCGCCCTGCGACGCGCGGCGTCCCACGGGACCGACGCGCAATTTCCAGTGCCCCATCTTCGGTCATCTCTATACCCAGCAAACGCGCACCGCGTTGAACGATGCCAACCAGTTCTTCGGGACTGTAAAATTGCAACCGCAATGGAATGCCAAATCGATCACGCAGGGGTGTCGAAATCAAACCCGAACGCGTGGTCGCCCCGATCAAAGTGAACGGCGGCAAATCAATGCGCACAGATCGTGCTGCCGGACCTTCACCAATGATCAGATCCAACTGAAAATCTTCCATGGCGGGATAGAGAATTTCTTCCACCACCGGGTTAAGACGATGAATTTCATCAATGAACAGCACGTCACGTGGCTGTAAGTTGGTAAGGATCGCCGCCAAGTCACCAGCCTTTGCCACCACCGGACCAGACGTCGCACGGAAACCAACGCCCAGTTCACGCGACACAATTTGCGCCAAAGTGGTTTTACCCAAACCGGGCGGACCATAGAACAGTGTGTGATCCATAGAATCACCGCGACCGCGTGCGGCCTGGATAAAGACAGCTAAGTTCTCGCGAACCTTTTGCTGACCGACGAATTCTTCCAACGAAGTCGGACGCAAAGCATGCTCAGAGTTATCCAAGCTACCGGCTTCGGTGTCGATCATACGCTCACCTTCGTCCATATCGGCGCTCATCGGCCGAACTCCTTAGGTCCAAGCTCTGCCAAGCCGCCTTTGATCAGTGCACTGACGTCCGCATCTTCATCCATCTTTCCCGCCGCATGACTGACAGCAGTCAGCGCATCGGTTGGAGAATAACCTAAGTTCACCAGCGCCGACACGGCGTCACGGGTGTTGTCGCCGCCCACAGCAACATCTGTTGAGCCTGCAACCTTCACACCTTTCGGTGCAGCAGCAGGACCCAACGCCATCTTCGCCACTTTGTCTTTCAGCTCGGTCACAATGCGCCCTGCCAATTTGGGGCCAACACCATTGGCACGACCAACCTGGGCTTTATCGCCCGCCGCAATGGCATGGGTCAATTCATCCCCCGACAACACTGACAAGATCGCCAAGCCAACCTTGGCACCGACACCTTGGACCGTGGTTAACAGCTTGAACCATTCGCGTTCATTGGTTTCCAAAAATCCATAAAGATGGATATGATCTTCACGTACATGAGTTTCGATGTGGATTGAAGCGGCTTCACCAATGCCCAACCGTCCCAGGGTCCGCGACGAACAAAACACCAAATAGCCCACACCACTCACATCGATGACAGCCCAGCCGTCACCCACTTCTTCGATGAGACCTTTCAACAGTGCGATCATCAGCGTCCTCCCGCCAGTATGCGGCTTTGCGTTTCACGGTGGTGCGCATGGCATATCGCCACCGCCAAGGCATCTGCGGCATCGGGCCCGGCGTTGCCAGATCCCGGCAGCAATGTTTTTACCATCATCTGAATTTGTTCTTTGGCCGCATGTCCTGCACCGACCACCGTTTTCTTTACCAAGTTGGGCGTGTATTCCCCCACCGACAGCCCCATTCGGGCAGGCACCAACAACGCAATACCACGTGCCTGGCCCAGTTTAAGGGTTGATGTAGGGTTCTTATTGACGAAGGTTTCTTCCACCGCGGCTTCTCGCGGGGCCCAGGTTTCAATAACCTCAACCAAACCGTCGTGAAGCTCCATCAACCGGTCAGCTAAATCAGTTTTGGGTTTAGAGGTCACGGTACCTTCGGCGACAAAACTCAACCGATTGTCACGGGCTTCGATAATGCCCCAACCGGTACGCTGCAATCCCGGATCGATGCCGATGATGCGCATGCGTATGCGTTCCCCCGCTTCCGTTTATTCGCTCAGTTTCGCCATAATTTCATCAGAAATTTCAAAGTTCGAAGACACTTGTTGAACATCATCGTTGTCTTCCAAGACGTCAATCAGACGCAACATGGTGCCTGCTTGTTGTTCGTCCAATTCCGTGGTGATGTTGGGAACCCAATCCAAGCGTGCTTCCTTCGGATCACCAAACTTTTCGATCAAAGAATCGCGTACCGTCGAGAAATCATCGGGCGCACAAGATACTTGGTGTCCATCCTCGTCAGAAGACACATCCGCGGCACCGGCTTCCAAAGCTTCTTCAAACATCGTGTCGGCATCGGCTGCATCGGCTGCGTATTCAATAATTCCCGTGCGCTCAAACATGAAACCAACGGAACCTGTTTCGCCCAAGTTACCACCGTGTTTGGTAAACGTGGAGCGCACATCGGAAGCGGTACGGTTGCGGTTATCGGTGAGCGTTTCCACGATCACAGCAACACCACCCGGACCGTAGCCTTCGTAGCGCACTTCTTCGTAGTTTTCACCTTCACCGCCTTCGGCCTTTTTGATGGCACGTGCAATGTTGTCTTTGGGCGTATTTACGGCACGTGCCGCGATAATCGCATTGCGCAGGCGCGGGTTTTTATCCGGATCCGGCATGCCGGACTTGGCGGCCACAAAAATTTCACGGGCATGCTTTGCAAATATCTTGGCGCGTTTTTTGTCCTGCGCGCCTTTGCGGTGCATGATATTTTTAAACTTGGAGTGGCCTGCCATATCTCAATCGCCTTGGTCTTTGAATAATCATGAATCTCTAAAACGGGGCACAGCTGCCGAATCCCGCCGGATATGTATACCATAGCAGCCCCAAACAAACGTTAAGGGTTTTCTAAGGGCACAACGCCTTCAGGGCAATAGTTCTATGGGGTTTTTCAAGAACGAAAGGGTTAGGCAAAGACTTATTCGAGATTTTCATCTAAATCGATCAGCCGCTCCATCATCAAAACTACCGTCTCGCAGCGGCATTTACAGGCCATGGGGTCATCAAAATTGAGGTGATGCACTTGACTGCGTGGGTCCGTACACGGTCGACATACTGAATTGGCAATATCTCTGGCCAATTGTGCCCTAAATTGCACTTTACCGTCTGGAGACGTCATTGATTTCAATCTTCTCGTTAAACGTCCCCCAAAAAAAGGGGCATGCATATTTATTGCAACACAATACGATATTTGTCGTATGTGGTTTGCATATACGAGTAATTGTATTCAATTATGTTTGAATAAGACGTCCACCCAGACGTACTGGAGCAACTGTGGTCGCCAACCCGGTGGTGTCGTCAGTTTCCACGTAAACGGCGCACAACGTCCCTTCACCAACAGCAGGTTCTAGACGTTGAGATGGCAGTTTGGAAACAAAACGCCCAATGGCCGGACCAATGGTCATCCCGATAACAGAATTGTAATCCCCACACATGCCCACATCGGTTTGATAGGCCGTTCCACCGGGCAAAATTTGAGCATCCGCCGTGGGTATATGGCTATGAGTACCCGCAACCAAAGAAGCACGGCCATCAAAATGATGTCCCATGGCCATTTTCTCACTGGTGGCTTCGGCGTGAATATCGATCATGATGAAATCTACGTTTTCACCAATACGCTTATTGAGCATCGCCCGGCTGACAGCCGCAAAAGGATCATCCAGCGGGTCCATAAACAACCGCCCCATGGCTTGCATCACTACCACTTTTTGACCGTCTTTGGTTTCGTACTGCCCCACACCGGAACCGGGCGTACCTTCGGGATAGTTCAAAGGCCGCAACAAGCGGGGTTCATCTTGAATGTAGTCAATGATTTCGCGTTGATCCCAGGCATGATTACCTGTGGTGATCACATCGGCGCCAGCATCAAAGAACTGCTGACAAATGGCCGCGGTGATGCCAAAGCCATGGGCCGCATTTTCACCGTTCACCACCACAAAATCCAACGCCATTTCATCGCGCAGGCGGGGCATATGCTCTAAGACAGCTTTACGTCCCGATTTTCCCACCACGTCGCCGATGTATAAAACCTTCATTGAATTTCAATCGCTTCTTGTTCGGTAATGATCCAGTCCAGGCGCTGGTCATACGCATCTGCGGGTACTTCGTCAACTTCCTGGGCACTGTAGGCCACACCAATAGCGGTGCATTTTCCGGTTTTGCGCAACAGCTCCAGGGTGCGGTCATAATAGCCCCCACCCCAGCCCACACGATAGCCTTTACGATCAAATGCCAACAAAGGCACCATTACAATATCGGGACGCATCAGCGGTGCCTCCTTCATCGGGTGGAAGGTTCCGTGATCACCTTCGACCAAAGCCTCATCCGGTCGCCAAGCCCGAAACCGCAAGGGACGTTCCTTGGCTGAAACTTCAGGCAAAGTCAGCAACACACCAATGCGGTCCAACGCCACCAAAGCCGGACGCACATCCATTTCTGATGCCATCGGCCAATAACCGGCCAAGATTGGTTCTTCTGGAAAGTCAGCCGCCGCCAGTGTCCAAGTTTGCAGGAGATGTTCGAAAAAACCGCGCACCCCATCATCACCCAGAGCAGCCGCAGCTTCATCGCGCACAGATTTTGCTTTGCTGCGCAAGGTTTGTTTGAAGGGAATGACCGACATACTCAGTTCCAAGATTAAGGCCCAAGGAAAAGGATGGACGGCGCCACATCAACCGTGGGCGTTTGCAATCCTCTGTGGCCTGCTTGTGCAGGTGGGCGCCGTGTGCCGAACCCACGAGTCCGACAGGGACAGCTCCCGAGAGTGACTTATAGCCCCAGGGAATGTCGGTACCTACACGCGTTGGGTAGCCACCGTCCAAAGCGGAACTTAGGCGCTCTCTAGCCCTTGTGCAATGGTTTCGATGCGTGCCGCCATAGCGTCCAGAACTTTGGCCAAGCGGTCTTCGTCCATGGATGGAGACGTTTGGGGGCCTGGTTCTGGGGTTGGGGTCGAAACAGGGGCAGCTTCCAGTTTCGCAACTTCATCTTTAATATCAGCCATTTCGTCGGCCATGAGTAGGCCAGCCATCGCCAACAAACGTGCTTCACCGGCTTGACCAATTGCACTGACAAGCTCTGCCACTTTCGAATCGAGCACACTGGACAATTCCAAGATGTGTTGTTCTTCACCATCTGCACAAGCAATGTCGTATTTTTGATTGTTGATGGTAATTGATACACGCGCCATGGCTTGACCTAACCCCCATCTACCATGTTGTCGGCCGCCAACTTGGATTTAAACTTGGCAATGGTGCCATCAAGACGTTGAGCCGTGGAGCCCAAAATCGTTCGAAGTTCTTGATTTTCAGCGGATAAGCTGTCCAGTTGCGCCTGCAACTGCGGGTCAGAATTTGATGAACCTTCATCAGTCGCCCGTGTCTGCAAAGCTGCTTCCAAACGCCCAATGGCCTGGGCTAAGCGTTTTTCTGCGGCTTGAAGGGGGCTGGCGTCACTCACGTTTTGATGATCCTTACTTAGGTCTTGCTGTCTGAGTGCTGAGCATAGGCATGAGGAACAGGGCTCGTCAACCACCCCCAATCGATCAATCCCAAACACTTATTGGCCTTAGTTTATGCAGGACTTCGGAGCAAACCTACCCATTGAACCACAAGAACCTACCCACCCCCTTGAATAAGGGATTGACCCCGCCCACAGACCGCGCCATTGTGCGGGCCTTCACAGTTTTTCTGGATAATTTTGAGGCATATCCATAAGGTTGTCAGACATTTCAAAGCATTAGTCTTTCGCAGCCCTTACCACCCACACCTTCGGGTTGGTTAGGCGCAACCCGGCGGGGTGTTCGTGAACTGATAAGCTTATGTTAGAAAATGCTTAACTTAAATCATCCAATTACTAATTATGAGTTTTTAGGGAGCTAAAAAATGGCTGTACGCGTAGGTATTAACGGTTTTGGTCGCATCGGCCGCATGGTTTTCCGTGCTGTGTATGCAGAATTCAAAGACATCGAAATCGTCGGCATTAACGATCTGTTGGAAGCCGACTACCTGGCTTACATGTTGAAGTATGATTCCGTACACGGTCGCTTCGACGGTGACGTCAAAGCCGAAGGCGGCAACTTGGTTGTTGATGGTAAAACCATCCGCTTGACCGCTGAACGTGATCCGGCTGACCTGAAATGGAACGAAGTCAATGCTGACATCGTGATCGAAAGCACCGGCTTCTTCCTCACCGAAGAAACCTGCCAAAAGCACATCGATGCAGGCGCTAAGAAAGTTGTTCAATCCGCACCTTCCAAAGACGGCACCCCGATGTTCGTCTACGGCGTGAACCACGAAGAATATGCGGGCCAAGCCATCGTATCTGCGGCTTCCTGCACCACCAACTGCTTGGCACCAATCGCTAAGGTTCTGCACGACAACTGGGGTCTGAAGCGCGGCTTGATGACCACCGTTCACGCTGCAACCGCAACACAAAAAACTGTTGACGGCCCGTCTGCTAAAGATTGGCGCGGCGGCCGCGGCATCCTGGAAAACATCATTCCGTCTTCCACCGGTGCAGCTAAAGCTGTTGGCGTTGTGTTGCCAGAACTGAACGGCAAACTGACCGGCATGGCATTCCGCGTCCCGACATCCGACGTTTCCGTTGTTGATCTAACTGTTGAGTTGGACAAAGACGCGAAGATGGAAGACATCAACGCTGCGATGAAAGCGGCTTCCGAAGGTGCCATGAAAGGCACCCTGCAATACACCGAAGACGCTGTGGTTTCCACGGACTTTGTTGATTGCTCTGCTTCCTCCATCTTCGATGCCACCGCTGGTATCCAATTGGACGGCACCTTCGTTAAAGTCGTTTCCTGGTACGACAACGAATATGGCTACACCTGCAACATGATGCGCTTTGTTGAGCACGTTGCTGCTAACTAAGTTAGCAAGCCAAACAAACAAAAAAGCGGGGCCGCAAGGCTCCGCTTTTTTTATGCATCAAGTACGACTATGATCCCCACATGACAGCTCAAATCTATCTCATCACCCCACCAAGCTTCGATCCGGAAGCCTTCCGCCCTCAATTCATCGAAGCCCTAGAGGCAGGGGAAATCGCCTGTGTACAGTTACGTCTAAAGAATGCAGACGGCACTCCTGTCCCACGAGAAAAGGTCCGCAAAGCAGCTGAAGTCCTGATGCCAGAAGCACAAAATCGCGATGTGGCCTTTCTCATCAACGATGACGCCGAACTGGCTGCTGAGCTGGGCGCCGATGGTGTCCATGTCGGTCAAGAAGATATGGGAGCCAAACAGGCCCGTGCCATTGTCGGCAAAGACGCCATCGTCGGGGTGACATGCCACAATTCCCGCCATTTGGCCATGGAAGCAGCCGAAAGTGGAGCCGACTATGTGGCTTTTGGGGCCTTTTACCCTACGTCCACAAAAGTTGCCAAAACTCAGGCCGACCCAGAAATTTTAAAAATCTGGTCAACCATGACCAATGTTCCTTGCGTTGCTATTGGTGGCATTAGCGCCAACAATGCTCTACCCTTGATAGAAGCTGGCGCAGACTTCATCGCAGTGGTGTCTTGGGTGTGGAATTACAAAGAGGGACCATCTGCTGCTATCAAAACATTGAGTTCATTGATATGATCCCGTTTTCGACCATAGACAAGTATGCAAAAACCTGACATTTTGCGCGTGAATTATCTTCTACTCTAAAAGGTTCAGACGAGACGTGGCCCACTCTGACGACTTCGAAAGTTCGATTAATGACCTACACACCAGCGCCGAGCGTATCACACGCGGCCTGGAAAGTGTCGTGTCTGCCATTGACACCATTGCTGCAGACAATGCTCAATTTGTGAAAAACCCTCAGCCCGGCAAGGAGGGAGATGCCATTCAAGAATTGCTCAATGGCATCAAGCAGCAAATTGCCGATGTGGTTGACCATGGGCGCAGCTTTGAAACCAAGCTGACCGAATATTCTTCAGAAATCACAGACCTTTCCCGTCAACTGGAACACACCAAAAAAGCAGCAATGCTCGACCCCATCACCGGGATTGGCAATCGTCGTAAATTTGAAGAAGCCCTCAAGGGCATTTTGGGATCGCTGGACGATTTCAACAACAAAGTCTCTGTACTGTTGGCCGACGTTGATAACTTCAAAAACGTCAATGATACCTTAGGGCACAGTGTTGGAGATCAAGTTCTACGTTTGGTTGCCAATGACTTCAAAAAGAACCTCAAAGGCGGCGATATTGTGGCCCGCTGGGGTGGTGATGAATTTGCGGCAATTTTGCCCAATACGACCTTGGACAATGCTTATTCCGTCGCGGAAACGGTGCGTGTATCCATCGGTGGGCGAAAGCTGAGAAACAAAGAATCAGGTAAAACTGTGGGGCAAGTCAGCCTTTCCATCGGGGTGTCGACCTATCGCCAAGGTGATAACGCGCACAAACTGATTTTCCGCGCTGACGAGGCACTCTACGAAGCCAAGCGTCAGGGGCGTAATCGCACTATCCCTGAAAAATAGTTATAAAGCCGCGATTTTCTGCCTAATTTGTTGCTTCACTGGCGCTTGGGTGTTAGCTTCCGCGCGCTTAAGGTCACAATTGCGTGTGACCTAATTTTGTATCAGTTCTTTTCGACGGTGAAGTTATGAAGATTAACGGTAACGCCATCCGCCCTGGCATGGTCATTGAACATCAAGGTCGCCTTTGGCGCGCAGTTAAAATTCAACACACGCAACCCGGCAAAGGTGGCGCGTATCTGCAGGTGGAATTGAAAGACCTGCAAAGCAACACTAAGCTCAACGAACGCTTCCGTTCGTCCGAAACGGTGGACCGTGTATCGCTGGAACAACGCGAGTATCAGTACCTATATACCGACGGCGAAACCTTCACCTTCATGGACAACGAAACTTACGAACAGATTGAACTAAGCGCCGACATGATTGGCGAAGATCAGGTTCCTTATCTGCAAGAAAGCATGAACGTGGAAATCGAAAGCCATGAAGAAACCACCATTGGTATCGCACTTCCCCAAACCGTGATTTGCGAAGTCGTCGAAGCCGATGCTGTTGTCAAAGGCCAAACGGCTTCCTCCAGCTACAAACCTGCCGTATTGGACAATGGTGTACGCACGCTGGTGCCGCCACACATCGCTGCTGGCACGCGCATTGTTGTAAATACCGAAGACGGCTCTTACGTGGAACGCGCCAAAGACTAATTTTGACCGTTCCCGACCCAACGCCTTCTATCAAGAAAGACCAAAAAAATGGCTCATCCCCGCTCTGCCCTTTTGAACGTCATGACCGCCGCCGCCCAAAAAGCGGCACGGCGCATGGTACGTGACTTCGGTGAAGTCGAAAATCTGCAAGTTTCGAAAAAGGGCCCAGCGGACTTTGTCTCTATCGCCGACAAGAAGGCCGAAGAAACCCTGGTCAAAGATCTTAAAAAAGCCCGTCCCGATTACGGCTTTATCCTAGAAGAAGGCAATGACATTCCCGGAAAGGACACATCCAACACCTGGGTGATTGATCCACTGGATGGCACCACCAATTTCTTACACGGCATTCCTCACTTTGCGATCTCCATCGGCTTGTTGCGCGATGGGGAACCATTTGCCGGTGTTGTTTATAGTCCCATCGTTGATGAAATGTTTTGGGCTGAAAAAGGCCAAGGCGCTTTTTTGAATGGCCGTCGTCTGCGTGTATCGGGTCGTGACAAGCTGGCGGAATGCCTGTTTGCCACGGGTATTCCATTCATGGGCAAGAAAAAAGATGAAGACCGCTACCTACAGCGTATCGATACGGTCACAAGTGTTTCATCTGGCATTCGTCGTTTTGGTTCTGCAGCCCTGGATTTGGCATACGTCGCCGCTGCACGTTACGATGGTTTTTGGGAATCCGGCTTACAGCCCTGGGATATGGCAGCAGGCATCGTATTGGTGCGTGAAGCTGGTGGATTTGTCAGCGATATGGATGGCAAACGCAAAATTTTAGAAACAGGTTCTGTAATTGCAGCCAGTGACAAGGTTCATCCGGTTCTCACCAAGCTGGTAAAATAGCCTAAGCCACACATTTTCTTACATTTTTCAACCGTTGCCAAAGCGGTTGTATGAGCGTGGGCGCGTTGATATGGTGTTGACCAGTCATGAGCGTTCGGATTCGCGCGAAATAAGACCTCATAACCACGCGGTCATGAACGGGGGAGTAAAAGGCATGAGCATGCAGAAGAACTCATATTTTGCGCATCATTTAAGCGCGGCAAATCAACGCACCAATTTGCGTCTTGGGATATCGACGGTTGCCTTGTCGTTAGTCCTTGGCTTTGCGCTGCCTGCAACTGCTCAGCAAAACTTCTCGGTCGATATCTCAGATCCCAACATCAGTGTTGATATGACGGTACTAAATGACGGTGGCCTTAGCCCGGATATGGGCTCCACCATGGTGGTATCGACAATTCCAAATGCTGCAAATACGGCTGGTGCCTTCAAAGCCCCGGGCAAAGCCATGCCCATATCACGTTTGCACATTAAGCCCACGTCTAAATTCAGACTGCCGCCGCAAACCAAAGCCATTGAAACTGTTGCGGCAGAGCCTGCACCGCATCCCGTAGTAAGACCTGTTGCAGAACCAGTGCCAACACCCGTTGCGGAAGCACCAGAACCGACACCTACGGCACCACCGCCTGCTGTTGTGGAACCCGTGGCACCACCGCCACCGCCCCCAGCCGAAGTGGTTGCCACACCTGAGCCTGCACCGGAACCCGTTGCTGACACTACGCCACCCGCATCTGAGCCAGAACCAGTTGAAGAAGTGGCTACCACACCGGAACCAACACCCGAGCCGACACCAGAACCCGTTGAAGAAGTGGCTACAGCACCAAAGCCTGAACCGGTTGAAGAACCAGCAGCTGCGCCACGCCCCACTCCAGAACCTGTTGTCGAAGAAGTTGCCGAAGCCCCGAAAGAGCTAACGCCACCAACACCGCCTGTAGCGCCTCAAGCTCCAGAATCGGCCGCGCTAACACCGCCGCCTCCGGCCCCAGCGAAAAGCCAACCGGAACACGATGAAACCGACACGCTACCGAAGCCACCTATGGCAACAGCCCCTATAACAGCACCGCCTTCGGCACCATCGAATGAAGTAACCATTCCGATACCGCCAAAAGTCGAGCAGCCAGCCCAAGTGGCATCGCTTCCCAGTCCCAGCGGCCCCTTGGCAGATGGCGACAACATGCGCATTGTCTTCGCTGCTGACAGCTCTAAACTGCCATCCGCAACCCGTGATACCTTGGCTGCCATGGCGGCAAAAATGAAAGAGCAAGACACCTTGCGTCTTCAGTTGCTGGCTTATGCCGGAAATGCCGACACATCGGCAAGTGCAGCGCGCCGTTTATCACTTTCCCGCGCTTTGGCTGTTCGTTCATTCCTCATTGAAAATGGTGTGCGCTCAACCCGTATTGACGTTCGTGCTTTGGGTAACAAATCATCTGATCCTGTCACAGAACGCGTCGACATTACGGTGGTGGAGCGCTAATCAACTACATCCTCACTTGGACAGTCTCACTTTGAACTGCCCACATTGAATTGAAAGACTATTGGCAACCTATGGAAACAGAACAGATGTCCAACCCTCATCGTTTCCTGCTTCGCATGGGCTTATTCTTGTTGGCGGTGTTTGGTGCCATCGCTGCCGTTTATCAACCTCTTCTCAGCGCGTTTATGGCCAATGCCGCGCTAAACGGTTTGATCGTAGGTGTGTTTTTCTTAGGCATGGCCTACAATTTTCGCCAAGTTATACAGTTGGGCCCCGAAGTGGCCTGGATTGAAAGCTTCCGCGAAAGCCATTCTTTAAACGCCCAACGTTCTCAAATTGCTTCAACCACATCCACACCGCCAAAACCAAAATCCACACCAACACCACGTTTGTTGGCGCCCCTGGCAGCAATGGTTGCAGGTCGCCAAGAGATTAAACTCAGTGCAATGGCGTTGCGTTCTGTCTTGGACGGCATCGCATCTCGTCTAGATGAACAACGTGATATTTCACGCTATACCATTGGTTTGCTTGTATTTTTGGGATTATTGGGAACGTTTTGGGGGCTATTGGACACCCTCGGTGCAATCCGTGATGTGATCGCCAATATCCAAATTGGTGGCGGCGATATTAACTCAATGTTCGATGAGTTAAAACGCGGCCTGGAAGCTCCACTATCGGGAATGGGGACTGCTTTTTCAAGTTCACTATTTGGCCTCGCAGGCTCGCTGGTTCTGGGCTTTTTGGATCTAACCACTGGCCAAGCTCAGAACCGTTTTTATACCGAATTGGAAGACTGGTTGGCCAGCCTCGCCAAACTGTCTGGAGGCACATTGAGTGCCGACGGCGATCAAACAGTTCCAGCGTATGTCGAAGCGTTGCTAGAACAAACCGCCGAAAGCCTGGAAAACCTTCAACGCACCATGGCGCGTGGTGAAGAAACACGCATCCACACCTCAGAAGCGCTCAGCCAACTAAGCGAGAAAATGAGCACCATCACCGACTTTATGCAAACCGAACAGGTGATCATGAAAAAGTTGGCTGAGACTCATATGGAGCTGAAACCCAGCTTGGAAAAAATAGCTGGTGGGCAAGGCATTGGTGGTGGCAGTGGTGAAATGGACGATGCCACCCGCGGACATATCCGCAATATTGACTTGGCGGTTTCGCGAATGCTGGAAGAAAGCCGCACGGGCCGCGAAGAACTGGTCGGCCAAGTGCGCAGTGAGATTAAACTTCTGGCCCGTACTATGGCCGGACGTGGCGACGTTTAACGGCACGGCTTAGGAGTAGTCCCCATGGCCGCACTTTCCCGCCGAAATCGTAACAGAGCAGACATCTGGCCCGGTTTTGTCGATGCCTTAGCATCGCTGTTGATGGTTATCATCTTCTTATTGCTGGTATTTGTTCTGGCCCAATTTTTCTTAGGCGAAGCCCTTTCCGGTCGCGACAATGCACTTAAAAAACTGGATCGTGAAGTTGCTGAACTGGTGGACATGTTAGCACTGGAACGCAAAGCCAACACCAAACTGCGCGGCGATGTCACACGCATGTCCGGTGAGCTGCAAGCCAGCATCTCAGAAGGTGACCGCCTGAAGCTGAAAATTGAAGAAGGCAAAGCCGAGATTTCACGCCTTGTTGGTGACGTCGTTAAACTGGAAGCCCTGAAAAAACAATTGGAGACTGATATCGGCAAGTTGGCCTCCAAAGTTGAAAACAAAGACAAAGCGCTGTTGGCTGAACAGGAACTTTCGGAAAGTGCCCGGGCCGAAATTGCACTGCTCAACGGCCAAATGGGCGAACTGCGGGACCAGATTGCAACATTGAACAACGCACTCGATGCCGCTGAAATCAAAGCTAAAGAGCAAAATGCACAGATCGTATCGTTGGGCAAACGCTTAAACACAGCACTGGCTTCGAAGGTTATGGAACTGGCATCCTATCGTTCCGAGTTCTTTGGGCGTCTCGCCAAAATTTTAGGCGCACAAGAAGGTGTCGAAATTGTCGGGGACCGCTTTGTATTCCAATCCGAGGTTCTGTTTGCCAGTGGCTCTGCCGACATCAATGTGGGTGCATATAGTCAATTGGGTGGTTTAGCTGCAACCCTATTGGATTTGCAAAAACAAATTCCAAATGACATCGACTGGGTCATGCGTGTTGACGGTCATACGGACCGTGTCCCCATCAAAAACCTGAAGTTTGCTTCAAACTGGGAACTCAGTTCAGCACGCGCCATTTCTGTGGTGAAGTACCTGATTTCACAAGGCGTCCCCGCCAAACGTTTGGTGGCTGCAGGTTTTGGAGAACACCAACCTATCGACTTGGGCAAAACGGCTGAGGCTCTGACCCGCAACCGCCGGATTGAATTGAAACTCACCCAGCGCTAATAGTCAGGACTAGCTTCGAGAATTTGGAACGTCTATAAGTCATGCTGAATATCCCCTTCCAAAATAAGAACAACAGCTAAATGCTCATTCTTTTTCTCATCGTCTTCATCGACTTGGTCGGCTTTGGCATCGTTATCCCATTGTTGCCGTTTTATGGCGAACACTTCCAAGCCGATCCGTTCACGGTTTCATTAATCATGGCGACCTATTCTTTAGGTCAGTTCATCGCGGCACCCTTTTGGGGACGGTTGAGCGACACCATCGGACGCCGTCCTGTTTTGGTATTCAGTCTGTTTGGCGCCGTTCTGTCTTATATTTGGCTGGGGTTTGCGACCACGTTGTGGATGTTGTTTGCCGCCCGTATGGTTGGGGGGTTGATGGCAGGTAACATCTCCACTGCCTTTGCCTATATTGCCGACATCACCACCCCTGAAAACCGTGCCAAAGGCATGGGACTTGTCGGCGCCGCATTTGGCCTAGGATTTATTGCAGGTCCCGCCATCGGCGGCATATTGGCAGGCTCTGACCCACTTAACGCCGACTTCCAAACACCTGCATTTGTTGCTGCGGGGCTCTCATTCCTAGCTTTTGTACTGACAATTTTAAAACTGAAAGAATCGCTTCCCGAAGACGTACGTGCCCGTGCCTTACAAGGCCCACGCCCGAACCGTTGGAAGCAAATTAAAGAAGCATCAAGCCGTCCCGGTATCGGCCTGTTGCTGGTGATTTCATTCTTGGCAACGTTCGTGTTTGCGGGCATGGAAACTACCTTTGCCATGTGGTCGCGCCGCCAATTGGGTTGGGGCCCGGAACAAAACGGTTATCTATTCGCATTTATCGGCATCATCGCCGCCATCTTACAAGGTGGGGCTGTCGGCCGACTGACAAAACGATTTGGTGAAGGCAATCTGATCGTTCAAGGTGCCATCGCCCTGGCTGTAGGAATGTTCTTGATCCCATTTTCCACATCGTTACCGTTGTTGTTGGTAGCAATGGTCATTGTTGCTTACGGCTTCAGCGTCATCAACCCGGCCTTAAACAGCCTGATTTCGTTGCGCACATCTAGTGCCGAACAAGGCATGATGATGGGGGTTGCACGTTCCGCCACCACCATGGCACGGGTCGTGGGGCCTGCCTGGGCGGGCATCATGTTTGCACAATTGGGGCGCGAATGGCCCTACTACGGCGGGATGGCTTTGATGGTTCTGGTCGCCTATTTAGGTATTAAGTCGCTCAAGGATAATCAAGCTGCCAAAGCAGAGGCCCTCAACACATCAGAGCCCGAAGATAAATCAGCCCCCATTGACTAAGCGCAATTAACCCAGCGACACGTCTTCACCGGCAATCGTGCTGATTTCTGCGTTGAGGATTTCTAACAACGCCGCACCGCCACGGGTCGATACCCAAGCCCCTTCACCTTCATCGTAAGCATAGTGGGCAGCCCCGCTGATGGGCGAAGATAACCAGATTTGCATATTGGGCGCATGTTTGTTGATGACGTACTGTCGGCCATCCTCCAGCTCAATATTCAAAATGCCGTTATCGAAGTCCACATCAGCATCATCCCCGATGGCCTCATCAATGGCATCAAACAGGTCTTCAAGGGTTTGATCGGCCAAGTTTTCAAAGGTGGTGGCGTCCATTTAGCAGGTGTCCTACGGCTAATAATTGCGATTGTTTTGTCTTAAAGACCCAACTCCGTAGGCGCAAGTGAAGAAATGTGGCCCGTAAGCTCGGAAATAAATTGCTGAAATCACCCATTTATCCTTGCGTCCTGCTGTGTGGCTGGTTATATAGGCGCTCTTATTTTGGAGCCGAATGATGAAAAACGACATTCACCCTGACTATCACGAGATCACAGTCACAATGACTGATGGTTCAACCTTTAAAACCCGCTCTACGTGGGGCAAAGAAGGCGACACCATGAAGCTCGACATTGATCCGAAGACACATCCGGCTTGGACCGGCGTGCACCGTCTGCTCGACAGCGGCGGCCAGCTTGCTAAGTTCAACAACCGTTTCAAAGGCTTGGGCCTCAAAACTTAAGTCTGTCGATGTGCGGGACGATTTCTGGGGGCATCGGTGTTTTGACACTGGCGCCCCCTTCGTCGTGTCTGGTTCCATTTTATTGAGACCGCAAACAGACCATTTCCCGAACGCTGAATATCGTTATATATTGTTTAAAATCCCGCACCTAAAATTGGGCCGTCAGGCTCTTTGTTGGTGTGCGTAATTTTAGGCCTAAAAAGCCGCAATCCACATGGTGGCAAAGTGAATTCAACGAGTTACGAAGTTCAGGTGATGCAAGGAGGGAAATGGCGAATCCATGCCCAGTTCCCGCCAACAGCACGTGAAGATGCCATCGAAGAAGCCAAGACCCTAGAATCGATGCCAGGTTTAACGGGTATTAAGGTGGTTCGTGACAATTACGATGATCGCACCGGCTTACACCGCGAACATATCGTCTACAAATACAAGCCCCAGGACGCAGCAAAACGTGCCGGTGATGAGGCTCTTAGCCCCCCATCATCCAGTGACGGTGGAGGTAAATACGCCCAATACATGGCCCGAGCCCAAGCAAACCGAATGGATGATATAGATTTTGGCGATTCTCCCGAAGCTTTTGAAAAGCCCCGTCGTAAATCTGGAAAAAGCGGATTGGGCGTTGTTACCAAGTTACTACTGATCATTTTGCTGTCCGTAGCCGCTTCAGCATTCGTTGTGCTGTTATTCAACGGATTGCTGCCTTACAAAAAAATTGCTGGCATTCGCATGTATGGCGACATGCGTGTCAACATCATGATCTTTACAGCAATTGGCACCTTCTTACTGTCTGTTATTGCTAGCTACTACATGTTCTTAAGTGGTGACAAATTAGATGCCATTGACCCCATTCAATTGCGCAAACAACAGCAACAAGCCGCTGAAAAACGAAACCGGGAAGAGCAAGCGCGTCAACAAGCTGCGGCTCGACAGCAAGCCAAAGAAGATGAAAAGCGCAAAGAAGAAGAACGTATCCAACGCAAACGGGAAGAAGAACAAAGCCGAAAAGAAGCCGAAGAGGCTCTGAAAAAGGCCGTTGAAGAAGAAAACAAAGAGGCATCTGAAGATGACGTAGAAGCTGAGAAAGAAGAACAAGCTGAAGAGCCCGAACAAGAAGAACAAGCTGAGGAGGAAGAAGAAGAATACTCCAACCTCTCCCCTGCCGCAGAAGCACAAAAAGCTGTACTTATGGGCTTTTTTGGTGATGCCGTTCGCGCACTCCCGGCAGAACGCAAGAAATTGGATAATTACAATCGCTTTGGCGTGAACCTCTATCTTGCCGGTGCCGCAGAAAGTTTGGGCGGTGCGCGTAACTTGGATGGCGATAGCATTTCCGAAATTCTTGCCAGTTCGTTAGGCGTCATGGGGCTTAAGGACGAACATGCAAAAGCCTTTGCCAAACGATATGAGGATTACCTACTGCAAGATGCGCGTTACATGGCCATGTTCCAAGCTGGTCGCCAAACCATGACCAACTACCTAGAAGGCGATAAAGAAACGATCAACGAACTGAATAATGCTTTGCATGAATGGAACAAGCCCAAGACCCCTGAAGATCCTGAAAAAGAAGTTGTGGTGATGTTCACCGATATCGTTGGTTCCACAGCCATGACTCACGAAAAGGGTAATTTGGCCGCGCAAGAAGTGGTCCGCGCCCACAACCGCGTGGTCCGTGATGCATTGGCAAAAACCGGCGGCATGGAAATCAAGCACACAGGTGATGGCATCATGGCATCATTTGAAAAAGTCACAGACAGTCTTCTCGGTACTCAGCAAATGCAAATGATGATTGAGATGCACAATCAACAAAACCCAGAAATCCCCTTGAAGGTCAAAATTGGCATCAATGCAGGCCGCGTGGTGATGGAAGAAAAAGACCTTTACGGTATCACGGTGCAAATGGCGGCGCGCATTGTCGACAAAGCCAAAGCCGACCAAATTTTTGTGTCCGATACTGTTCATGGTATGGCCAAGGGTGGCAGCTGGCGCTTTGTCAAACGCGGTCCGTATTACCTCAAAGGCATTGATGGCCCGGCTTATCTACAAGAACTGGTGTGGAACGATAAAACCGATATCAACACCGTGAAAGCGGCAGCCGAAGCAGAACGACCTCAGTTGGAACAGCTTTACGTTGCTGCCAGCGGCAACCCCCTGCCTGGACAAGAGGCGCCTGTGACAGCCTCCCCCCCAGCAGCACAAGCACCCACGGCACAAGCACCAGGTCAGGCACCAGCCGCAACTGATGCCCCGACAAATACAACTCAACCGCCAAAAACTTAAGTTTCTTATCATTAATTATCTTTTTTTGACGCCCGCCCCTTGCGGGATAAAAAAGTGCTGCCTAACTCATTAATGCAGCCCAGGATGCCGCCAAACGGGTCCACATAACGCTGTAAGCATGAACCAAAGTTTCGCCAATGTTGGGAAACTTTATTGAATTGAACAGTTGCTCATTAGGAGAACCGTTATGCGTACAATCGACTTAACACCCTTAAACCGTTTTTCTGTTGGCTTTGACCGGATGCAGCGCCAGCTCGAAGGCATGGCCCATCTCGACGAATCTGCCACGGCTTACCCACCATACAACATCGAAGTACTCAGCGAAGATGCCTACCGTATCACCATGGCTGTTGCAGGCTTTAGCTTAGACGATCTTGATATTGTCGAAGAAAATGGCCGCCTGCGCATTGCGGGACATATGGAACGCGATGACAGCCAAACCGAGTACCTCCACCGTGGCATCGCAACCCGCGCCTTTGAACGCCATTTTGAATTGGCCGACCATATCAAGGTCATTGGTGCCGGACTGGATAATGGCTTGTTGCACATTGAATTAGAACGAGAAGTTCCGGAAGCCTTAAAGCCACGTAAAATTGCCATTAATTCTACCAAGGCAATTGGCAAACAAGCGGCTTAGTCTAAGCCGAGAGATATGCCCGGGCTGAACCCCTCCCCTCTTCGGTCCGGGCAGTCTCAACCCACAAACTTATATACAGACATCTATTCTTACCCCCCTATCACGGCGTACTGACCATACGCCGTTTTTTTGCCTTTACGACAACAAGAAGGTTTCTGCTTTTTGACGAAGACCTTTGGGAATAGGATTGGGCTGCTTGGTATTGCGATCAACAAACACATGAACAAAGTTTGCCAAGGCAATGGCGCGATCTGAACCCTCGACAAACAAAGCAATTTGATACGTTAGGCTTGAGTTTCCAATGCGTACAATGCCAATGCCCGCAGACACATTCGATGGAAATGGGATTTCACTAAAATATCGACATGTGCTTTCCGCCACAAACGGAATTACTGATGAGTTGTCCCAATCCAGCCCCAGCACTTTGAGCAAGTCTACGACTGCTTCTTCTATATAGTCATAGTACGTAACGTTACTAACATGCCGAGCCATGTTGTAATCGCTCCAACGCACAGCAATATCAAGATTGTGAGGATAGTTTTCCCGGCTCATTTTCGTGTCATTGATCACGCTCATTCTCCCAAAACGAAAAAAGGACCGCCTTGCGGCAGCCCTTTCAAACGTTAATTCGAGCCCTGTTAAACTCGCCGTCTATTTTTTAGTGGGGCTGACTTTATCACGCAAACATACTGCGTCAAGAACCAATACATACGATTCTCCACATAGCCTATAAAAAAACTTCTGGTGCAGAGGCCACATTAAAACCATAACAAAACCGGCATATTGGGGCCCCAACCTCACACCCTATTTTGATATTGATAATCATTTGCATTAACTGCTAATTTTACTGTATATAGGACAACATTAACGTTTTGCCTATATGTAGTGATGATTGATCGTCGCTTGGATAGATTCTCTGAGAAGGCAACCATGCTTGCCTCTAACCCCTCAGATACATGTGATAGATAGATATTTTAGGAGGGACTATGAAAAAGATTCTGCTCGGTACCACGGCTGTTATCGCCCTTGGCACCCTTTCCACTGAAGCTTTCGCAGCTGACAAAATTCAACTCGGCCTCGGCGGCTTCATGCGTCAATACGTTGCAATCAGCAACTCTGACGAAGTTGCTACCACCACCAACGCTGCGCGCGACACCGGCATCGGCCAATGGGGTAACTCTGAAGTTTACTTCAGTGGTTCCACCACCTTGGACAACGGTTTGAAAGTTTCTGCTAAAGTTGAATTGGAAGCCAACCAATCCACAACCGCTTCTGACAGCATCGATCGCAGCTTCTTGACCATCAGCTCTGACGAAATGGGCGCATTGTCCATGGGTGCAATGCCGCATGCCTCTGATGGTCTTGCTGTACGCGTACCCAATGCAGGCAACTTTGACTGGGGCGACACCGACTTCTTTGCTGGTTCTGCAACCGCAGCAACAGCAGCAACGGCTGCACACACCATTGTTGCTGGTGACATCACCGGTTGGGGTGACGACGAAATCAAGGCTAAATACATTTCTCCAACCTTCAACGGCCTTAGCATTGGCGTTTCTTGGGGAGCAATCAACACAGGAGACACAGAAGACGCGCGCTTAGTCACAAGCGGTTCGACTGAAAGTTATACCGGTGGCATTGCTTACTCTAGTAACTTCGACGGTATTGGTGTTGATGCTTCTGTGAACTATGGCAGTGTAGCTACAAACGCAACACAAACTCACATTGGTCTATCTGTGTCCACCAATGGATTCACTCTTGGCGGTGGTTACATGGACATCAACGATGATCGCACATCACCAACAACATCACTGGATGGCGAATCCTGGGAACTGGGTGTTGGTTATGTAACAGGCCCCTACAGTTTTTCTGCGGCCTACATGACGGCTTCTGAAAAAGCAACCGCCACCGCAGGTGATGACGAAGATACCAAATGGAACCTCGCTGCGACATATGACATGGGTGCCGGTGTTGCCTTAACAGCCAACTACTTCAAATCTGAAGCAGATCAAGAAGGCACCACGGCTGCTACGGACGTATCTGGCTTGATCGCAGGTGTCGAAGTCAGCTTCTAAGTTGAAGTAAACTTTGATCGAAAAACCTTGGGAGGGGCGGCCTTGGCTGCCCTTTCTTTTTGCCTAAACGACACAGATCAAGAAAAGACCAGTTCAACTATACGGACGAACCAACACATCCCTAGATATGTGGTAACCATGCATATTGGTGACGTCGTTCAAACTAAAAATTACTTCTCAAAATAGGCCGTCTTATTCCCCACTGTTTGCCTTCAATAATCAATTGCTCATTCTTCAAAACTTCAAAACACCAAAATGTACGGGCAGATATGACTCCTCATCCTTTTTGACTGGCGTCAATTTTATGATTTTTGACACACGTCAATTAACACAGGTCAATTAGCGAAATTTAGTGATATTTTTGCAACACCTCAGTTTCACGGAAATCAACCCAAACATATATGCAAATATCATAATGTTTTCATATAAGTATCAATTTTTTTCAACAGATTACAATTTAAATCATATCCCAAAAAACATCTAATGATTGTTTTTCATAATTCCACACACTCGATATACCCTTAGACAACATAAGGTTAATACATTAGACAGGTTCCACGGAAAGACTTCTCCAAAATGGATTTTGTGGTGTTCCTTCCGTAACCATCATTGTGAAAAATGGTTGATAAACCAAACACTCTATAGGAAAGAAAATGAAAAAAATTCTTCTTGGTACTACGGCTGTTGTAGCCATGGGGACTCTGTCCACCGAAGCTTTCGCAGCTGACAAAATTCAACTCGGCCTCGGCGGCTTCATGCGTCAATACGTTGCAATCAGCAACTCTGACGAAGTTGC